>JBHJHD010000171.1:0-18644 GCA_050331115.1 Elainellaceae cyanobacterium | reverse complement strand
ACATTGGGGCCCCCCCCACCACACCCCAACCCCCCCACAAATGATTGCCTGGACCAAATTAAACACGGCGGTGGATACAACCCCGGCCCCCCCCAACAGCTTTGGGGGGCCCCCCCCCCCGGGGGGGGCCAAACCCCAGCCAGCGCCGCTTACCTATGGCCTCATACTTGTCTAAAAGAATGGCTAATTGGGAAAGCGTTTTACCAGAAATTATTTTGAGTAAAATTCTGGATACTGTCAGCACATCCTGATAGATTCACGCTCTACCTAGGCCGATGCTTTATCGCTCAAAGCCAGCTAGCGCAGCAATCGCAGCTGTCGCCGTGGTTAGTTGTTATATCAAGTAGTGTGCAGCTCAATAGAGCTGGCGACTGTGCTAACAGCTACCGAATAGGAACTTCCTAAAAACCATAACGGCCAGGGAACGCTCAGGGAACGACTACGAAACGGCCCTATCTCTACTATTGACTCAGGGCAGTCTGACCTTCGAGGCGGTACAGCTCTTAATGTCTAGCTAACGGAGTCTCCGGTGGCATACGCGACGCAGGTGTCCGCTTTGGATCGCGTCCTGGAGCAGCAGCAGCAGCTTTTGTTCGCGGTCAGTAGAGCAGCCGCTGGCCGCACGAGCCAGCTGGCGCTCTAGGTCTGGAGAAACCTCGCCCACGTCAAAGGCGTGGCGAATTTGAGTTTCCAAATCGGTATGGAAGTCGGCCATAGTGCTCCCTGGACGCTGGTTACCGTATTGCTTCAGCCATTAGATCAACGATTCCTGAATCAATCCGTTCAATATCGACAGTTGACCTCTGGAATTCTGCAGCCTGCTGCTCTAGAGATAGTCCATGGCTCAGCATTTATGAAAGCACAAAAATGACTTTTTAGCTGCATGATTATGCGTAGATTCACAAAAACTTTGTGGCGCTCGATCCTGTAGGACGCGGCGCTCGGCATTCGCCCCGCCGGCTGATGCAATAATCGGTCGGCGCAAGGCGATAAAATGAGGGCTGCTCCCGTCATACTGAACACTGCACCTTCTGCCGCCACCCCATGTCTACCCCTTTTTCTCCCGATGAGATCGCCGCCGAAGGGCTCAAGCCCGACGAGTACGAGGACATCGTCCGGCGGCTGGGACGCCACCCCAACCGCGCTGAGCTCGGCATGTTTGGCGTCATGTGGTCCGAGCACTGCTGCTACAAAAATTCGAGACCGCTGCTCTCTCAGTTTCCGACGGCGGGCGATCGCGTTTTGGTGGGGCCGGGGGAAAACGCGGGCGTCGTGGACTTAGGGGACGGCGATCGCCTGGTGTTCAAAGTTGAGTCCCACAACCACCCCTCGGCGGTGGAGCCGTTTCAGGGGGCGGCGACCGGCGTCGGGGGCATCCTGCGAGACATCTTCACTATGGGGGCGCGGCCTACGGCGGTGCTCAACTCCCTGCGGTTTGGCTCTTTAAAAGACGGGCGATCGCGGCGGCTGTTTAGCGGCGTGGTGGCAGGCATCTCCCACTACGGCAACTGCGTCGGCGTGCCGACGGTCGGCGGAGAGATCTATTTTGACGACGCCTATTCTGGCAACCCGCTGGTGAACGTCATGGCCCTAGGGCTGATGGAGACGCCCGAAATCATCAAGTCGGGGGCGTCCGGCATCGGCAATCCGGTGCTCTATGTCGGCTCCACCACCGGGCGCGACGGCATGGGCGGGGCGAGCTTCGCCAGCGCCGAGCTGAGCGACGACTCCATGGACGATCGCCCGGCGGTCCAGGTGGGGGACCCGTTTTTAGAGAAGTCTTTGATCGAGGCCTGCCTAGAGGCGTTTAAAACCGGAGCAGTGGTCGCCGCCCAGGATATGGGGGCAGCGGGGCTCACCTGCTCCACCGCCGAAATCGCCGAGAAGGGCGGGGTCGGCATCGAGCTCGATCTAGACCGCATTCCCGTGCGGGAGAGCGGCATGACGCCCTATGAATACCTGCTCTCCGAATCCCAGGAACGCATGCTGTTTGTCGCCCAAGCCGGCCGCGAGCAAGAGCTAATCGACATTTTTCATCGCTGGGAGCTGCAGGCAGTGGTGGCGGGCCACATCATTCAAGCGCCCGTGGTGCGGATTTTGTTTCAGGGCGCGATCGCCGCCGAAATTCCGGCCAAGGCGCTGTCGGAAAACACCCCCATCTATCACCACGAAAAGCTGGCGCAGCCCCCGGCCTATGTCAAGGAGGCCTGGACCTGGCACGAGTCTCAGCTGCCGGAGGCGCAGGTCGACGGCATCGAGCTGCAGGGCCACCGCCTAAGCTGGACTGCCGTACTCCTGACCCTGCTCAATACCCCGACCCTGGGCTCGAAGCGCTGGGTCTACCGCCAATATGACCACCAGGTGCAGAACAATACGGTGGTCTTCCCCGGCGACGCCGATGCAGCCATTGTGCGGGTGCGCCCCCAGGAGGCAGGTGACGCCCAGCGGGCCAGCGGGCCAGGGGAGGAGCGGGGAGAGATCGCATCAGGTAAAGGCGCAGCCGCCACGGTAGATTCAGAAAAGGGCGTAGCCGCCACAGTAGACTGCAATGCCCGCTACGTCTACCTCAACCCCTACGAGGGGGCCAAGCTGGCCGTGGCTGAGGCGGCCCGCAACCTCAGCTGCGTCGGCGCCGAGCCCATCGCTGTCACCGACAACCTCAACTTCGGCAGCCCCGAGAAGCCGGTGGGCTACTGGCAGCTTGCCGAGGCCTGTCGGGGTCTATCGGAGGCCTGCCGCGCCTTTCGAACGCCGGTCACCGGCGGCAACGTTTCCCTCTATAACGAAACCCTAGATCCCCAGGGCCAGCCCCAGGCCATTTACCCGACGCCCGTGGTGGGGATGGTGGGCCTCTTGCCTGAGATTTCCCTGGCCCGGGGGCTGGGGTGGCAGCAAAAGGGGGACGTAATTTATATCCTTGGGGCTGATCTCACGGTACCTATCGATACGGGGGGACTGACCCTGGGGGGGTCTGAGTATTTGGCCGTGCTCCACAGTACCGTGGCTGGGCAGCCCCCCAAGCTAAATCTGGCCCGAGAACTGGCGGTCCAGGAAGCCTGCCGCATGGGCATTTCCCAGGGCTGGGTCCAGTCGGCCCACGACTGCGCTGAGGGCGGACTGGCGATCGCCCTAGCGGAATGCTGCCTCAGCGGGGGGCGGGGCGCTGATATTCGGCTCACCTTCGACAGCGGCCAGCTCGACCGCCGCTGGGACGTCCTGCTGTTTGGGGAAGGGGGCGCTAAAATCATTGTCTCGGTGCTGGCCAGCGAGGCGGCGGGCTGGGAAGCCTACCTCTCTAGCCAGCTGGGCAGCGACTGGTCTCGCTTGGGTACGGTGGGCCCTGAGAGCGCCTCGCTGCGGCTAATTACCAGCGACGGCAAACTTTTGATCGACGCCAGTTTAGAGCACATGGGCGATCGCTGGCATAGCGCGATTCCGCAGCGAATGGCACAGCTTTCCCAAGCGTCTCATGCGGTTTAGTTATCTTTCAAAGCTCTTCCTCTCTTGAGGGGATGTAGAAAGGCGAGCGGTCTGGCTATGATGGCCCTTGTTACGGTATTGTGAAGGCATCAATTGTTAACGTATTCTTAAACTCAAGAACCTGCATCGTTTACGGCTACGTCGCGCTGTGAGGTTCCGATGCTTGGAATTCAGACGCCTCAAATTTGTCTCTGCTAGCTTGTGCCTACTGTTTCTTAGAACGTAAGCACGACGGGCTTGGCCGTGCCTCTACCAGTATTCAGCTTTCCTTCGCCCTGTACCCACCTACCCGCATCACCATGCCTCTATCGCCACAGTCCTCACCCTCAGCTGTCAGTCACCCGGAGCCCGACTCCGTAGAGCTCACTATGGCGCGATTTTTACCTGGAGACGGGGCTAATGGGCAACCTGAGAAGCCCGACCCGGACAAGCCGAAGGAGGCCTGCGGCATTTTTGGCGTCTATGCCCCCGAAGAGGCGGTCGCCAAGCTCACCTACTTCGGCCTGTTTGCCCTGCAGCACCGGGGGCAGGAGGCTGCAGGAATTGCGACTTTTGAGGGGGACAAAGTCCACCTACACAAAAATGCGGGCTTGGTCAATCAGGTCTTTAACGAGGATGTTCTCGGCCGCCTGCCGGGGAATCTGGCGGTGGGGCACACCCGCTACTCTACGACAGGGGGAAGCCACACCGCCAATGCCCAACCCGTCCTGGTCGAAACCGAGCGCGGTCCCTTTGCCCTAGCTCATAACGGCAATTTGGTGAACGCCCATGAGCTGCGTCAAGAGCTCTCGGCCGGCGCTGACCTGCAGACTACAGCCGACTCGGAGATGATTGCCTTAGCGGTAGCCGAGGCAATTGCCAAGGGCCTAGACTGGATCGACGCGACGGCGGCGGCGCTGAAGCGCTGCCGCGGGGCCTTTAGCCTAACCATGGGCACGCCCGCTGGCATTATGGGGGCCCGCGACCCCAACGGCATCCGCCCGCTGGTGATCGGGCAGCTGGCTGAGGGCGGCCCCTACGTGCTGGCTTCCGAGCCCTGTGCCCTCGATATTATCGGCGCTAAGCATGTCCGCAACGTTGAGCCGGGTGAGCTGGTGTGGATTGACGGCTCCGGGCTGCGATCGGTTCAATGGTCTGCGCCTGAGCGCAAGCTCTGCGTATTTGAGATGATTTATTTCTCGCGCCCGGACAGCATCGTGGACGGAGAGACCCTCTATAGCTATCGGCTGCGGCTGGGTCGCCGACTAGCCCAAGAGTCTCCCGCCGATGTCGATCTCGTGATTGGCGTACCCGACTCGGGCATTCCCGCCGCCATCGGCTATTCCGAGGCCTTGGGCGTTCCCTATGCCGAAGGTTTAATCAAAAACCGCTACGTGGGCCGCACCTTCATTCAGCCGACCCAGGCCATGCGCGAGTCCGGCATTCGCATGAAGCTCAACCCGCTGCGGGACGTGCTTACCGGCAAGCGCATCGCCATCATTGATGATTCGGTGGTGCGGGGCACCACCAGCCGCAAGATCGTCAAGGCGCTGCGGGACGCAGGGGCTACCGAGGTGCATATGCGCATTTCGTCGCCTCCGGTCACCCACCCCTGTTTTTACGGCATTGACACCGACAACCAGGAGCAGCTGATTGCGGCAAAGCAGTCGGTGGCAGACATCGAGCGCCATATCGAGGCAGATTCACTGGCCTACCTGAGCTGGGAGGGCATGCTGGATGAGTCTCGCCAGGACCGCGATCGCTTTTGTTCGGCTTGCTTCACGGGGGAATATCCGATCGAGGTACCGACGCCGATGAAGCGATCGAAGCTTATGTTAGAAAATTTATCGGAGCCTGCGACGGTCTAGCCTGGCGCTGCTGATGTGCTGTGGCAGCGCCGCAGCACGATTGAAGTCAACAAACTCGTCTAGCTGCCTTAAAAATACTTCCAGATCAACCACCGCCGTACGTAATTCACCCTGAATTCGCTGTAGCGCAGGGTAGAGAAGTACGGTATTACCGCAAAGCGGACTAGAGGCCAGCGTCTCAATTCCTATGGGGCGGCCTAGCCGTGATTCGTAGCGCGCTAGATCAGCGCTTCTCACAGCACTAGACGAGTTGTTGATATGTTTACATACGCAGACCCCACCGGCACCGATATTCTGGAGAGTCAGCGGGCGTTGATTGACTACAGAGCTATCATCGATGGCTTTTATAGAAACGCGGCCCAGGTCCCCAACTCCGGGTTTGCGCTGCTAGATGCGTTTGAAACGCTTCTGGAGGGGGCCAGCCAAGTCGATTCTATTCCCTGGCGAGCATTTCCGGTTACGGCCTCAGCGCCGTTTGAGGAGATTGACTCAGACCGCTTCCGGTGGCAGGACGAGTATGTAGAATGGCGAACGGAGCGATCTGAGTCGGGCGAAATCGCGAGAATTACTTTTACCACGGAATTCCCGGAATATTATCAGGCCCTGGCGCGGGTAGGGGTTGACGCCCTAGTCGCGGGGATTCAGGACGCCATTCCAGAGGCGCATCCAACCCTGGAGGAGATGTTTGGCAACGAGGTTGACCCAAGGCAGCTGAATGGGGAAGGCCGCGCCCAGCGCTTTAGGCTCAACCTGTCCCGCAACCCTTGGAACAATGGGGAAAAGGGAATTCTTTGCTTGACTCAGCAGTTCAATACCGTTGGGGCATTGTTCAATCTGGTGGATAAGTGCGCCGTCCAGCAGGCAGGCATTCCAGCGAGCGCCGTGTGCAGCGCGGTGGGCGGGGCCTGCGGGTCGGGCCGCAATTCGGACCCCGTCATCTGCCAGGCCTCACAGAACATGGCCCGCGCCGATCGCGCCATTAGCCTGTTAGACCCCGTGGGCGTCAAGATTAAGGCGCTCTTGGGCAGCTGGGATCTCGACGACGTCGCGATCGATATCAACGATGAGGCGACGAGCAAAGGGGCCTGGACGATTAGCCGCAACGGGCGCCGCGCCGTGCTAGACCTGACTAAGGGGAGCATCGCGGCCGGCGGCAGCGTCATTACCAGCGGCGCGCAGGTGGCAAACGAGCTTCAGGTTGAAGCGGACGTGATTTCAGCTCCTGACTCGGGATTGCCGACTTGGGCGAGGATGGGCCGAGAGTTTATGCGTGCGTCTTAGAGATCTCAGAGGAAATTTAATCGAGAAGCGGCAATGTGTAAAGTTTTGAATTTGCTTTTGAGCGTAATTTTAGCCCTTGGGATAATGGCTGAGCCAGCCCTAGCCCAAGACAGCAGCGGCCTGCTGCTACGCCAGGACGCCAACTCCGACCCCGTGCGGTTTCTAACCCCCGAGGAGCAGAGCGAGCTCGACGACCCGTTCTTTAACCTAGTGCTGAAAGAGCACGCTGACGCGACCTCCCTTTCTGAAGTCGAGGACCTCATTCAGCCCAGCCCCTCCCAGCGGCACACCTTCGTCGTTGAAGAGAAGATCGCCGACCCAGCCCTAGGCCAGGGCAGACGAGCGGTGTTGACCTACTCGGGCTCAAACGGCTCAGAGCTCCTCAACACAGACGTGATGCTCTCCGTATTTTTTACTTCCGAGCAGTTTCCAGACCGACAGCCAATTGAGGCCCTGGGCTGGGACGACGAGCGGGGCCGCTACAACTACTACAAGCTCGACCGCCAGGGCACGGGCAGTCCCTCCTGGAAGTTTCGCGGCTCGTCTGAGAACGCCGACGCGCTGACCGCTTCCCAGCGCAGCGGCACCTGCATGCAGTGCCACATCAACGGCGCTCCCGTGATGAAGGAGCTGCTGCGCCCGTGGAACAACTGGCACTCACTAGACTTCCCAGTCACCTACCTGCAGGGGTTTCAAACAGAGGATGCCCCGCCCTGGCGGGTCTCTCAAGACAGTAAGCTGCGCGGCGGCAGATTGGGCGGGGCTGAAACCCTAGAGCGCCTGATTATCTCCCCCATTCGAAAGTTCAACCGGGCGAAAATTGCCAAGCTGATTCGCCACGACGACGGCGGGCAGCCGATCGCCGACGCCAGCGGCTTTCAGGAGGTGACCAACGGTAAGGCGCTGCTCAAGCCTCTGTTTACAACAACCGAGTACAACATCATCAGCGCCGATCGCATTCTGTCGGGGCTACATCCCTTCCCCGAAGTGAATACCGATGGTCCGACCCAGCCGGTGCAAATTCCCAACAGCTTTTTCCTCAACGCCAACCTGGTCGGCGGCAGCAGGATACTCAACTATAAAGGCCTGGGAGTTTCTGAGGCCCAAACGTTTAGCAGTACTGCGGAGCTGTCTCCGGAGGAGTACAAAAACCTAATCGTCGGCTCTCAAACGAAGCTAGGGGACATTGCGCCGGGAGATGCGGTGTTTGCCTGGCTAGTGCCTGAGCCGAGCCACATCGACAATGACCTCGTGGATCGTCTGATGCGGCAGGGTATCGTCACGCCTGAATTTGTGGCGGCGGTAGCGGCGATCGATTTGGAAAATCCGGTTTTGTCGAAGGACCGGGAGGCGCTGCTAGATTTGATTCCGGATAGCTTCCGCTTTAAGCCGTTAGAGGGCGCCGACCCCCTGAAGGCAAAGCGCCACCCCGATGAGCTGACTCAAACCGTCATCGATACGCTAAAGCGCTTGAAGCCGCCGAGTCAATCTCCAGCAGGCGAGCTATTGACCATCTTGCAGACGGACAATCCGAAGCGGGTCTTGGCCGACCGCGTGAAGGCGTATCGTACGACGCTAGAGGCTAAGCTTGATAGGCGTGATGCGGCCTCGCGGCAGGCAGAGCTAGAGCGGCTGTATGCTGTGGCGATCGCCAGACGGCAGGCCGTACTCAGAGACGCCACGCTGTCGGCGCTGAATGAGTCGGGAGATATGCTGTTTCCGATGCCGTAAGTAGGTGGGCTGCGGTAAGTTGCCTACTGTCCACCGCTTTCCCCGTCCGCCAGGATCGGCTTAAAGAATCTGCGACAGGAACTTCTTGGAGCGCTCCTCCTGCGGATTATTGAAGAACGCTTCTGGCTTAGCATCTTCCACCAGGACACCGCCGTCCATCAGCACCACCCGATCCGCCACCTCGCGGGCAAAACCCACCTCGTGGGTGACAACGACCATGGTCATGCCCTCATCAGCCAGACCCCGCATCACGTCTAGCACCTCGCGCACCATCTCGGGGTCTAGGGCCGACGTGGGCTCGTCAAACAGCATCACCTTCGGCTTCATCGCCAGGGCGCGGGCTATAGCCACCCGCTGCTGCTGCCCGCCAGAAAGCTGGCCCGGATACTTCTTCGCCTGCTCTAAAATACCCACCCGCTCCAGCAAGCGCATGGCCTCTTCATCCGCCTTGGCTTTATTCCAGTGGCGCACCCAAATGGGAGCCAGCGTCACGTTCTTGAGCACCGTTATGTGAGGAAACAGGTTGAACTGCTGAAACACCATGCCCACTTCCCGGCGGATCTTCTCGATGTCTTTGAGGTCGTGGGAAATTTTGACGCCGTCGATGACGATGCTGCCCTTCTGATAGGTTTCTAGGGCGTTAAACGTGCGAATGAAGGTAGATTTACCGGAGCCTGAAGGCCCCATGATTACCACCACCTCACCCCGGTTAACGGTGAGGTCGACCCCTTTGAGCACGTGAAAGCTGCCGTACCACTTTTCAACATCTGAAGCGACGATCATTGCGCTGCCGCGGCCGTTTTGATCCGCCTTATTCTCTGTATGGGTTTCAGTGTTCGCTGACTGAGCCATTAGATTTGTTTCTCCTAAAATGTAGTTATTAAATTGCTAGAACTTAAATTGCTAGCGAACAGCGCGATCGCTCATGTCGCTCGCACCAAGGTAATATCCCAAATCAATGTCCCGTATTGAGCTGTTTCTCGATGCGGCGACTGCCCAGAGACATGGCGTAGCAGAAAAACCAGTAGATTGCCCCAATGAATAGATAGACTTCAGCGTAGCGCCCCAAATAGTTCGGGTTGGCCAAGACCGAATTACTGATGCCCAGCAGCTCGATCAGCCCCAGCGTAGCGAGCAGGGTAGTGTCCTGGAACAGGCTGATAAACTGGCCCACAATCGCCGGAATAGCCGTCTTCAGGGCCTGGGGTAGAACAATGAATGCTACTGTGAGCGGCTTATTGAGGCCTAGGGATATGGAGGCCTCGGTCTGGCCCTGGGGCACGGACTGGAGGCCCGCCCGCACGTTTTCTGCCAGGTACGCCGAGCTGAAAAGCGTTAGCGCGATGATGGCGCGAATAATTCGATCGGGGCGCAGGCCCTCGGGCAAAAACAGCGGAATCATCACCTGCCCCATAAACAAGATAGCAATCAGCGGCGTACCCCGCACCAGCTCGATGTAGGCCACCGACAGCCAGCGAACGATGGGCAAAGCGCTCCGGCGGCCCAGCGCAAGAGTCACACCAATCGGAAAACAGAGGGCAATGCCGGTAACGGCAAGCAGTAGCGTCAACACCAAGCCCCCCCAATCGTTGGTAGAAACCGATCTCAGGCCTAGCCCCCCGCCGATTAGCCAAAGGGCCGCAATGTAGGAGAGAAACCAGGCCAAAGACAGCCACTGGGACAGTCCTGGTGCATTTTGCGTGACCGCGCGACCGACGAAGGCTGCAGCGACGGCGATCGCCAGTAGGCCAATGAGCAGGGGCGCGTTGGCGCGGGTGAGGGGAAAAACCACGATTGCGGCGCACAGCAGGCCCAAGATAATCAGCGCTGGGCGGGTCAGCAGGGTGGCGGCGTTGCGCGTCAGGACGCCCCAGGTCACCCCCGAGAGGGTCAGCACCACACCAAATAGGGTCCACATACGCCAGTAGAGCTCTCGGGGGTACAGCCCCGACATATAGAGCCCCAGGTTGTTGGGGATGACCGCCCACTGAGCGGCGGTAAACGCCCAGGTGAGCAAACTCCAGGCCGCAAAGGCTAGGATAGCCACCACCACAATCGTCAGCAGGCTATTGAACCAGCCGTTGAATAAGTTTTCCTGCAGCCATTCCACAGGGCCCGGCGAGGAGGATTTAGGCGGGGCTGAGGAGACCTGATCGGGGGTCGCGGTGGTCATGCTTAACGCTCCTGAAGCTGAACAGAGTTATTGAGCTGGTTCATGCTGACGGAGATCAGCAGGCACAGCAGCAGATAGGTGCCAATCAGGACGATAAAAATTTCGACCGGCTTACCTGTTTGGTTGTAGGTAGTGTTAGAGATGGCGTATAGATCGGGGTAGCCGATGGCGAAGGCGAGGCTAGAGTTCTTGGTCAGGTTCATATACTCGCTGTTGAGGGGTGGAATAATTACCCGCAGAGCCTGGGGAAATACCACCAGCCGCATGGCCAAATCGGAGGGCAACCCCAGAGAGCGCGCTGCCTCCCACTGCCCTTTAGAGACCGACTGAATGCCGCCGCGCACAATCTCGGCAATAAACGCGCCGGTGTAGAAGACCAGCGCCGTCACGGCAGCCGCGTACTCAACTGAGAGCCGCAGGCCGCCAGTCGCGCCGCCCCCGTCTTGCGCCACCGGCGTCTGCCACCCCAAACCAAACACCAGCATGAGCAAAATCGCGATCGCCATCGCCCCCATGCCGAGGCGCAGCATCTTGGACTGATTCGAAATGCCCTGCTCCACAATCGTCTTCGTCCGCCAGCGCCACAGCAGCACCAGGACAATAGCCGCGACGATCATTACAGGAACCCAGGCCCCATAGCTTAGGTTGAACCCCTCCGCCTCACCGTCTGCGAGATACACCAGGCCGCGAAAGATCAAGAACAGCTCTGCAGCCCCAATCGCTAGCGCCAATGCCCCCGAGATAATGCGGCGGATGGTGCCAGAGGTCCCGGGCGGCGGATTGAGGACATCGCTGACTAGCTTCCACAGCAGCCCTCCCAAAAGCAGCGACAGCACCAGCATCACCAGACCCAGCCAGTTTGAATCGCTGAAGGAAGGCCCCGGCAGGTATAGCCCTCGCTTATTGGCGATGACGGTGCCGAGCAGGTTGAACTGCTGATCGGGCGTGGGCACCTGGGAAAAGACGGCGAAGTACCAGAAAAACAGCTGCAGCAGCAGGGGAATGTTGCGGATGAGCCCCACGTAGGCCCGGCTAATCTTGTAGACCAGCCAGTTATCTGAAAAGCTGGCTACACCGGCCAAAATGCCGACGATGGTGGTCAGCACGATAGCCACCGCGATCGCCCGAACAGAATTGACGAATCCTGCGAGCAGCACCTTAAAGTAAGGGTCTTGACGCTGAAGGTTGACGAGGCTTTCACCCACGGCAAAGCCCGACGCATTCTGTAAAAAGGAGAACCCGAAGTCGATGCCCTGACGGGCCATATTTCGACTCAGGTTGGTTGCCAAAACGTAGAGAACGACACCAACTACCGCTAGGGTAATCACCTGAAACGCGAGTTTCCAAAACCGTTCATCCCGCAAAAATGAGAACTTTGAAGTGGAGTCTGAGGAGCTGCTGGTCATAGTTAGGTTCGGCAATTGATCGGCCGCAACTGGCTTAGCGCTGGGGTGACGGCTACACAGATGGACGCGTATTACTTAGTTAACGTCATCGTGCACCATTGCGGCGATCGCAAATGTTGTCTTCGTAACGTAATTTAACTCTGCGTTAAGGTGGAAAATCTCAGCTCGAAGAAAAAGCTCTAAATCTTGCGAAAAAATTGGCTAGCGGCCAGAGCCGCTAGCCATACTACTCATCGAGGGAGCAAACTCAAAGCTCAGTTAACGGAATGGCGGGGAGTAGAGCAGTCCACCGTTGGTCCAGAGGTCGTTTTGGTCCCGGGACAAGCCAAACTGAGAATCCTCACCTAGGTTGCGGTTGTAGATTTCGCCGTAGTTACCGACGTTCTGAACAACGCGGTAGGCAAAATCGTTTTCAATACCTAGGCCTTCGCCCAGATCACCCTCAGCGCCAAGGAAGCGCAGAACGTTGGGGTCTTCGCTGCTGTTGAGCGCCTCTTCAACGTTGCCCTGCTCTAGCCCAAGCTCCTCAGCCTCGATTGTCGAAAAGGTGACCCACTTCACCACGTCAAACCACTCAGAGTCATTGTTGATGGTGACCGGTCCTAGAGGCTCTTTAGACATGGTCACCTCCAGTAGCTCGTGGGCATCCGGATCGGGCAGGGTAGAGCGGCGGGCAATCAGCTGAGATTTATCAGAGGTCATGCCCTCGCAGCGGCCTTCCGAGTAGGCCGCATAGGCCGCATTCGCGTCTTGAAAGACTACGGGCTCAAAATCGACGCCCAGTTTGCTCATCTGGTCGGTCAGGTTCAGCTCAGTCGTTGTGCCCGTTTCAACACAGATTGATTTGCCGCCGAAGTCTTCTAAGCCAGCAATGCCGGCATCGGCTCTCACCATCATGCCCTGACCATCGTAAAAAGTCGTGGGCGCAAATTCTAGACCCACAGAGGTATCGCGACTGGTGGTCCAGGTGGTGTTGCGGGCGAGCATGTCGACCTCGCCACTCGATAGCGCCGTGAAGCGCTCAGTTGAGTCTAGGTTACGGTACTGAACCGCTTCTGGATCGTCGAACAGAGCAGCAGCCACGGCGCGGCAGAAGTCCACGTCGATACCAGAATATTCACCGCTCTCATTCACGAAACTAAAGCCGGGAATATTGCCTTCAACGCCGCAGATCAGCTCGCCGCGATCTAGGACGGTCTGAAGCCGCGATCCCGCTGCTGTAGCCGTCGCACCCTCTTCGCCGCCCTCAGCAGAGCTTTCTGGCGGTGAGGCGCAGGAGGCAATAGGAGCGATCGCCAGGGCCATAATCACAAATAAGGAACGCCACTTAGTCATTTGATATCTCACTCGCGTTTCACTAGGATTGTGTAACAGTAATGGATGGACTATGCTCGGCGCAAATCAGCAGGGCCGCTAAATCCGCCCTCAAACCATTAACTATCCTTAACATTCCATCGGTTCACGATTCTGGTTGTATCATAAGGCACCATTTCAGTCTCGTCTTTGCGCCTTCAAGTCCGAACCAAATCTCGAATAAGCAGCGCTCGCGAGCGAATATAGCCGTCTAGGGCCACTGTTTCCTGACCGCTGAGGACATGCTCAGAACGGAGTCGCGTGATCAGCCAGTCAGACAGGCTGCCATCGTCCGAATCAAGGGGCAGGCTTGCCTGAGCGCGATCGATTAAAGACCAAAGCTTTCGCACTGTAGTGGGAGTCATCGAGATAGTCCTCCTAAAGTAGGAAATACTAAAGACGTATAGACATGCAGCACAGCGCTAATTGATGCAGCGCGGCCGCTAAGTAGGAGGTGCATGGGGGAAAACACGTTTCGACAATAGCGTATCTTGATGGGTATTTGTGGGTGCTGAGATACAAGACGATACAGATCGACTCACAGTAGTTACATGATGAATAAGTGTGATGGTTCTTCTCAGAAAAGCTAAAGCGGTAACCGCCGTAAATGCGCCATCCCGCTTTAGCTGGGTCCAGGTTGACCTCTGCCAACGCTTTTAAACGCTATTGAGGCGCGCTCAGCGCTATCCTAAAAGCCTTAGAGCAATCCTCACTACAGCTGCAGTCCAGCGACGCTCAAGCATCAGGATCGCGTCAAGCAGCACCCAAGTCTCTGTCGATGCTTCCGTTCAGGCTACCCAGACTATGCTCAAAGTTTTTGCCGATCGCGGCGGTACATTTACCGATTTAGTCGCCGTCACCGACGATCCTCAAATCATCCATCGACTCAGCAGCCAGAATCGCTTTCAGGTCACGCCCCTCCCTCAGCAGCGCTGGGTGATCATTTACAAGCTACTGTCTGAGAACCCCAATCGCTACAGAGATGCGGTGGTTCAAGGCATCCGCGATATTTTAGGCCTCGGGGCTGATGAGCCCATTCCCTCAACAGAGATTGAAGTCGTCAAGATGGGCACCACCGTGGCCACCAATGCCCTGCTAGAGCGCAAGGGCGATCGCACCTTGCTGGTCACCACCCAGGGTTTCCGCGACGCCCTGCGCATTGGCTACCAGAGCCGCCCCGACATCTTCGCCCGCGAAATTGTGCTGCCGGAAATGCTTTACGAGCAAGTCGTAGAAGTAAAAGAGCGCTACACCGCTGAGGGGGAGAAATTAGTCGCCCTTAATAACCAAGAGCTTGCGCGGGTTACCGCCGCCCTCCAAGCCGCTTATCAGGGCGGCATTCGCGCCTGTGCCGTGGTGTTTCTGCACGGCTACCGCTACCCGGACCACGAGCAGCAGGTGGCCGCGATCGCCCGTCAAGTGGGCTTCACGCAGGTGTCGGTCTCCCATGAAGTTAGCCCAGTCATGAAGTTTGTCAGCCGGGGCGATACTACCGTAGTCGACGCCTATCTATCGCCCGTGCTGCGACGCTACGTCGACCAGGTGGCGGAGATGCTGGCGGCGGGGGCGCTGGCGGCGGACAGGGCACCTAGTCCCAAGCTTCAGTTCATGAAATCTGACGGCGGGCTGACCGACGCACGGCTGTTTCAGGGCAAGGACAGCTTGCTGTCTGGGCCTGCGGGGGGCATTGTGGGAGCCGTGAAAACCAGCCAGCAGGCCGGATTTGAGCGCATCATCGGCTTTGATATGGGGGGCACATCTACCGATGTCTCCCACTTCAACGGCGAATATGAGCGCACCTTTGAAACCGAGATTGCTGGAGTACGGCTGCGATCGCCCATGCTGTCGATTCACACCGTGGCGGCGGGGGGCGGGTCAGTCCTGGCCTTTGACGGGGCGCGCTATCGGGTGGGTCCAGAGTCCGCCGGGGCCCAGCCGGGGCCAATGTGCTACCGCCAAAAGGGGCCGCTGACGGTGACCGACTGCAACGTGATGCTGGGGAAGCTGCAGCCAGAGCTGTTTCCCAAAGTGTTTGGGCCGGAAGGGAATTTGCCCTTGGATAAAGAAAGGGTCGAGCAGGCCTTTGTCGAACAGGCAGCGGCGATCGCCCGGCAGACCGGAGATGCGCGCGCGCCAGAGCAGGTGGCCTCAGGCTACCTCACCATCGCCGTAGATAAGATGGCTAGCGCCATCAAGAAGATCTCGGTGCAGCGGGGCTACGACGTTACGGACTATACCCTGTGCTGCTTTGGCGGGGCGGGGGGGCAGCACGCCTGCCTGATTGCCGAAGCGCTGGGCATGACGCAGATTTTTCTCCATCCCTACGCGGGGGTGCTATCGGCCTACGGCATCGGGCTAGCGGACCTGCGAGCCCTGCGGGAGAAAGCGGTAGAAGTGGCGCTGTCGGCGGAGACGCTGCCGCAAATAAACCAAGTTTTAGAGGATCTGGCCGCGGCAGGGCGGCAGGAGATTTTGGCTCAAGATATTGTGCCCGGTGGCATTCACGTCATGCACAAGGCTCACCTGCGCTACCCCGGTACTGACTCAGCGCTGCTCGTGGAGGCGGGCAGCGTGGCGGAGATGCGATCGCGATTTCAGGCGCAGCACCGGCAGCGCTATGGCTTTGCGGCCAGCGATACGGCTTTGATCGTCGAGGCAGTATCGGTAGAAGTGATTGGGAGAGCAGACCCCTTAGCGGAGGCGTGGCTGCCGCCAGAGCGTCCTGGGCCCTTGACGCCTGTAGCGACAGTGAAGCTTTACAGCGGTGGGGCCTGGCGCGAGGCCCCGGTCTATGGACGGCAAGACCTGCGGCCTGGCGATCAGATTAGCGGGGCCGCGCTGATTGTAGAAGCCACAGGCACCAACGTGGTCGAGCTGGGCTGGACGGCAACCCTCACCGAGCAGAATCACTTGATTCTGCGCCGTAGCGAGGGGGCCAAGCCCGTCCGCGCCACAGCGATCGCCCAGGTCAATGCCCAGCCCGACCCGGTACTGCTAGAAATCTTCAACAACCTGTTCAAGGCGATCGCCGACCAGATGGGGATTACGCTACAAAACACCAGCTACTCGGTAAACATCAAGGAGCGCCTCGACTTCTCCTGCGCCCTGTTTGATGCCCAGGGCCAGCTGGTCGCCAATGCCCCTCACATTCCCGTGCATCTAGGCTCCATGGGCGAGAGCGTCACTAGCCTGATTGCGGCGCGGCAGATGCAGCCGGGGGATGTGTATCTCTCCAACAACCCCTACAACGGCGGCACCCATTTGCCTGACATCACGGTAATTACGCCGGTGTTTTTGGAGACCAGCCAACCCGTTTTTTACGTTGCCTCGCGGGGCCACCACGCCGACATCGGCGGCGTCACGCCGGGGTCGATGCCGCCCCAAAGTCGCTCTATTGAAGAAGAGGGCATCCTGTTGGATAACGTGCCGCTGGTTACCCAAGGCTGCCTACAGGTGGAGGCGCTCCTCAATCGACTGACGTCTAGTCCCTACCCGGCCCGCAACCCTGGACAAACCCTAGCCGACCTCAAGGCGCAGATTGCCGCCAACGAGCGCGGTATTCAGGAGCTGCAGCGCATTAGCGACCACTACGGCCTAGATGTGGTGCAAGCCTACATGGGCTACATGCAGGCCAACGCGACAGCAGCGGTAGAGCGGGTAATTGCCCAGCTTACCGGGGGTCAGTTTACCTATCCTATGGATAGCGGCTGCGTCATTCAGGTGCGCGTTACCGTCGACGCCGAGCGGCGCGCGGCCCACGTTGATTTCACCGGCACGTCCCCTCAGCAGGACTCCAACCTCAACGCACCCTTGGCCATCGGCAAAGCCGCAGTGCTGTACGTTTTCCGCACTCTGGTCGATGACGAAATTCCCCTCAACGCAGGCTGTCTTGTGCCGCTCGAAATTACGATTCCCGAGGGCTGTATGCTCAACCCTCGCTATCCAGCCGCCGTAGTCGCCGGAAATGTAGAGACCTCGCAGGCGATCGCCAATGCCCTCTACGGTGCGCTAGGGGTGATGGCCGCTGGCCAGGGCACCATGAACAACGTCACCTTTGGTAATGCGCGCCACCAGTACTACGAGACTATTTGCGGCGGCGCGGGGGCGGGACCTGACTTCGACGGCGCAGACGCGGTGCAGACCCACATGACTAACTCGCGGCTCACCGACCCCGAGGTGTTGGAGTGGCGGTTTCCGGTGCTGGTAGAAGAGTTTTCTATCCGGGAGGGCAGCGGCGGCGCAGGGCGGTATCGGGGCGGCCATGGCGTGATGCGCCGTATCCGGTTTCGAGAGGCAATGACGGCGGCGATTTTGTCGGGGCATCGGCTGGTTCCCCCGTTTGGACTCAGCGGCGGAGCGCCGGGTCAGGTAGGTCGTAACGTTGTGCTACGGGGCGATGGCTTTGAAGAAGCGTTAAGGGGAAATGCTCAGGTGGAGATGAAGCCAGGGGATGCGATCGCCATCGAGACGCCGGGGGGTGGGGGTTTTGGTTAAGGGAGACACCCGCTGCCACGCTGGCGGGAAGGGTGATAGTAAAGGCGATCGACCCGCAATTTAGTGAGCTCAGCACATCGACAAAGGCAATGCCGATGTGCTGAGCGGTCATATAGAACAGCTAATGGGGCACGCGATCGCTAGCTGGCCAGGGCAACCTCGCCCTCAGCAGCGCTAGTTTCAGAATCTGAACTGGACTCTAGGCCTCGAATCACGTCCAAATCGATGTCCAACACCGTCATCGACAGCCCAGCCTTGGGCTTGCCGTCGCCGTTAGAAATGTAAGGCTGAGGCTCGACGCTGCCGGTGCAGATAATCAGGGAGCCCTTAGTCATAAAAGAAAGCTTGCGCCACGCAGCCGAGCTTTCCCAGATGTTGAGGGAGACCGTGAAGGAGTCCTTGCGATCGCGAAGCTTTTGGACGTAGAGGGTGGCTGTCGCAACTTGAGCGCGATCGCCGCTGCGCAAGTCAACGGTTTTCACCTCTGCATCTGCGGCAAGGTTGCCGCTGACGATCCACTTATTTAAACCTGCGCTAGCCATAGTGATACTCCTGATGGTTGGGATGCTGTTGTAACATTCCCAACCATCCTCTCTAAATAACACTTAGCCCCCGCAATCAATACGACTACGGGGGCTAAGCATGCAATATTCACCTGGCATCGAGCTATTTTCCCGTGGGGCTACCCCCAAAGTATCTTCGCCGCTGCGATGTTTCACGAACTGAGTTCGGGATGGGTCAGCGTGGTTCCACCGCGCCATAGACACCAGAAGAGCTGTTGAGTCTATTCGCTTACTGATTCGAATAGAGCCCTGAGGACTGCACAGAGGAACAAACGAGTCAAAAGTTTGAGGTCAAGCCCTCGGTCTGTTAGTACGT
>JBHJHD010000170.1:0-4627 GCA_050331115.1 Elainellaceae cyanobacterium | reverse complement strand
AATTTGTTTATTGACTATCTTTCTATATGTCTGTATGTTCATTGTATAGTCTTTTAACAGCTTTAGTTAGAGATGGGGATGGAGATAGTATATCGCCTTGGGGAAGCAAACGCCCTCGGCAATCTGGGGAGTGCCTACTATTCTCTAGGGCAGTATCAGCAGGCCATCAACCACCACCAGCAGACTCTTGACATCGCACGGGAGATTGGCGATCGCAATGGGGAAGGCGGCTCACTTTGTAACATAGGCAATGTTTATCAAAGTTTGAGTCAATACCAACAGGCGATTGATTTCTATTCAAAGGCATTGCCGATACAGCGTGAGGTTGGTAATCAAAAATTTGAAGCTAACTCTTTAATCGGCCTAGGCAACACATATAATTCTCTGGAAGAGTACCAGCCTGCCATCGACTTCTATCAGCAATCCCTCGAAATAAAGCGGGAGATTGGCGATCGCCAAGGTGAAGCAACCTCCCTCGGGAATCTGGGGATTGCATACCGATCCTTAGGGCAGTATCAGCAGGCCATAGACTTCCATCAGCAATCCCTCGACATCGCGCGGGAAATTGGCGATCGCCGTGGGGAAGCAATCACTCTAATTAACTTAGGTAATGCCCTCGCCAAAACAGACCAAAAATGGGACGCTCAGTCGAGCTATGAGGCGGCGCGATCGCTATACCAAGCCTTAGATTTGCCTAAGAAAGTTGAGAAATGCGAGACTGCTATTCGGGATCTAGGCAAAGTTATTGTAGAAGTCCGCAACTCAGCCCCGACCATCGGCGATGAAGCCCCCATGGCACGAAAGCGGCGGCGGATACCGCTGATTGTCTGGGTTGTGGTGGGGCTGGTCGCCGTGCTCCTAATTGGCTGGCTATTGCTCTAGAGTGAATCTAGCTGCTCATCATCCCTCAAGCAAATGCCCACATTGCGCCTGACAGGCGATCGCGTCAAAAAAAACAACTACTGGCCTTGCCTTTGGGGCCTAATACAGATAGACTCGTTTGCTAGAAGCTGTGACCCGATGCAGCTTGCACAAAACCCCAAAAATTTGGTCAAACGGGCACGACCGTCGCTGAGAACGGCGATCGCACCCTGACCCTTCGACAGAGTCACCTGTCGATGAGCTGTAGTCATTGTATTTCAATGGCTACAGCCATCCCAGACGCCCAAGACAAGGGATGACCTTATTTTTGGGTTTTCTTACCACCAAAAAAAGAGAAAACCCATGACATTCTTATACCCCGAGCGACCTCAACCCGAGGCCGCACCAGACGCGCTGGCCACTGAATCTACACCAGTGCGACTGACGGCCCCCGATCCTGGACCCAGTGGCGAAGTCGTCCGTCACATCCTCATCGGCTCCCCTGAAGCCGTTCGCGAAACCATTTACCGGCTGCACATCAAGCGCTACGTGGAGCAGGCCATGTGGACTGGCCCCGTCAAAATTGGCCCCAGCGGCGTCCAGATTACCCACGAGGAGGGACAAATTCTCTACTACCTCATGCGGCTACGCTCCCTCGACGTTCCTGCAGGATAATCGCGTTGAAGACAGTAGGATGGCATTGCCCATCCTACTGTCTCCCTTCCACCAAACCACAACGCTAAACTTAAAGCACCGCCACGCCATAGATGCCGCCACGCCACCGGCCATGATTGCCAACCCCCAACCCCAAGCCATGAGCGTCGCAGACTACCTTGCCTGGGAACCCCAGCAAGATCTGCGCTACGAATTTGTCTGGGGACAGGTACAGGCCATGACCGGCGGCACCATCGCCCATAACTTAATTGCCCTCAATCTATACAGCACCATCCGCAGCTCGGTCCGCACCCAAGGCTGTCGCGCCTTCGTCGCCGACGTCAAAGCGCAGGTCAACGCAGCAGGGCTCTACCGCTACCCTGACCTCATGGTGAGCTGCGACGAGAGAGACCGCGGCACCTCCAGCGCGATTCGTTTCCCAAAGCTAATTGTAGAAGTGCTCTCACCCAGCACAGAAGGCATAGACCGGGGCGATAAATTTGCCGAATATCGCCAGCTAGCCACCCTTGAGGAGTACGTTCTCATCAGCGCTGAAAAAGTCAGCGTGGAGTGCTTTCGCCGTAGGGAAGGCAGCTTCTGGCTCTATCAGCCTTACAGTGAGGGTGAAGATATTGCACTCGAGAGCATTAGCTTTGCCTGCTCTGCTGCTCAGCTATACGACGACGTTGAGTTTGGGGCATCGTAGCGCATCAATGCCTATCTTCGAAACTCTCTTCCTTTTGATAACCCACGCCTCAACTTCCTATCAATCGCGCCACGCTGAGCTGAACTTGGGGAAACGCCGACATAGAGACTGCCCCAGTGACCAGCTCCCGCCGCTGCTGATACGTACCCTCAACCAAATCTCCAAACACATGCAGCCTGCGATCGCGCAAATCCAGCACCCAATAGTCGCAGATGCCCGCCGCCTCGTAGATTTCCCGCTTGCGCCCCAGATCATATTCCAGCGTCGAGTAAGACACCTCCAGCACCAAATACAAATCCCCAGGCCCAGGGTGTCTCGTGTCGTAGCGGTTCTCGGGAAGCTGCGCTAGGGCAATATCCGGCTGCGGCTCGGAATCCATCAGCGTGATGGGGTGGGCTGAGCGCACATCGGCTAGGCTATCAAACTGCGCTAGCAAATACTTGAATAGTCGGTTATTTCGGTTGGCGTGGTAGGGCGTCTCTGGGCTCACCTCAATCAGTTCCCCATTTAGCAGCTCAATGCGGCGGCTCCCCAGCGCTCCCGACGCCACAATCTGGTGATATTCCTTGATGGAGAGCCTTGCAGTCTGAATCATCGCGGCTAACCTTGAAGCTGCAGCTTTTCTAGCATATCAGTCGCCCAACACTGGCAATTGCGGGTTCAACATTGCCATGTGAGGCTCCTAAGCAACTGTGCTAACCCAATAGTGCATCAGCAATTATCCTAATGAGGCACCAAGTTCCACCAGGATAATTGCTGATGACCCGCAACAAATCCATCTCCCCCGACATTGGCTTTATTCCTACGCCGCAGGACGCTCTAGAGGTAATGCTGAAGCTGGCGGCGATCGCCCCCGACGATGTGGTCTACGACCTGGGCAGCGGCGACGGGCGGCTGCTGATCCAGGCGGCGCAGCGCTATGGGGTGCGGGGTGTGGGCGTCGATATCGACCCGGCCCGGGTGGAAGAAGGGCGATCGCTAGCGGCGCAGGCTGGCGTGGGCGATCGCGTTTTGTTTCGCGTGGGTAACCTCTACGACGAACCCTTCAACGACGCTACTGTTGTATTTATCTATTTGCTGCCCCACCTCAACCTGCGGCTGCGGCCCCGGCTGCGCCAGCTTCGCCCCGGCACCCGCGTTGTGTCCCACCAGTTTGACATGGGGGACTGGGAGCCGGAGCGGGTGGTGAAGCTGCCTGACTCTGAGGAGGAGTCTACGGTTTATTTGTGGCGGATTTGATAATGGCGGATTTGATAGCGGCAGATTTGATAGCGGCAGATTTGACAGCGGCGGATCTAATATCAATGCCTCGAATGAATCAGGCTACAGATCAGGCTATGCATACAGATCGGCGACATATTCCCCGTAGCCGTTGTAGGGCAGCGTCGGCACCGTCGTTGTCGTAAACTCCGGCTCGGGGCCAATCAGCCGCTCCTCCGCCTGGGACCAGCGGGGATGGGGCTTGCTGGGGTCAACGTTGGACTCAAAACCATACTCATTGGGGGCAATGGTGTTCCAGTAGGTGGCGGGCTGCTCAGCCACAAACTCGATTTTGACGATGGACTTGGCTCCCTTAAAGCCGTACTTCCAGGGCACTACCATGCGAATGGGTGCGCCGTGCTGCTCGGGAAGCGTTTGGCCGTAGATGCCCACCGCGAAGAAGGCCAGCTCGTTGGCCATCTCTTCGACGCGTAGGGCCTCGGTATAGGGCCAGGGCAGAAACATCGTGGTAAAGCTGGGGCCGGTGGTGACGGCTTTGTCGTAGTAGGAGGTAAAGCGGACGAACTTAGCCTCGGGCTTGGGGTCCACCGCTTCTAGGAGCGATCGCATCGGGAAGCCAATCCAGGGCACCACCATAGACCAGGCTTCGACGCAGCGAAAGCGATAGACGCGCTCTTCGAGGGGGAAGGCGCGGGCTAGCTCGTCGCGATCGTAGGTTTTGGGCTGGTTGACCAGCCCGGTGACTTTCACAGTCCAAGGGTCGGTGGGTAAGGCCTGAGCCGCTTCCCAAATATTCTTGGTGCCGCCAAATTCGTAAAAGTTGTTGTAGGTAGCGGCAACTTGGCGGTTGGTCAAAGGTCGTTCTAGATTAGCGAAGGCGGCGTTGGCGCTAAAGGTCAGGTCTTTGAGGTCCGCTAAGGCTACCGGGGGGGAGCTGGGCTGGACTTCTGTTTCGTCGGTGTGGAGGCGATCGCAGCCCACGGCGGATACGACCGAAGCTCCAATTCCCATTCCTACAGCGCTCTTGAGGAAGCGGCGGCGGTTCCAGTAGGCAGCTTCTAAGGTAACGCGGCGCTCTGGAAGCTGCCAGGGTTTGGGGATGTGGATGAAGGCCATGGAGACTTACGGTGTTGGAGACTTACGGTATTGGACTGATTTAATCTTAGTCGGCTCTTAGTAAGCCCT
>JBHJHD010000169.1:0-13068 GCA_050331115.1 Elainellaceae cyanobacterium | reverse complement strand
CGCTGCAGCACCAGGCCGACGCAGGGGGCCAGCGGGTCCTTCAGGTCGTCGCCAATGTCGGGGCGAGACTGGTGCCAGTTGAGGTATTCCTTGACGTCCTCAAACATGGCGGGTGCCAGGGGGTGCCAGATGCCCATGTCGGGATAGGTAACGGGGTCCTGGTAGCCAATGGCGGAGCCGTCGGGGGCGTGGACGTCGCCGTACTTATCCACCAGCATCAGCAAGAAGTTCTCCAGGTTCTCCGAAGAGCCCCCCAGCCAGTACTGGAAGCTGAGCATGAAGTTGCGGGCGTCCTGGGCCTTTTCCACCGGCAAATACTTCAGCACCTTGGGCAGGGTGCGCAGTAGCTTCAGCATGGCGTCCTGGAAGCTGCTGCCCGAGTTCTCCTTGCGCTTCTTCATAAAGGAGGCGATCGCGCTCTTCGACTGGCCCAATTGCGCCATGGAGAAGCTGCCCAGCTTGTTGAGCCGCATCACCTGGGGCATGGAGGGGAAGACGATGGCGGCGTCGAGGCGATCGCGGTGGGGCTGCACGGCTTCAACCACCTTTTCGGCCAGCTCTTCGATAAAGATCAGTGAGGCGATGAAGATGTTGGCCTTGGCGACGTCTTTTTGAAAGGCCTCGTAGTTTTCGGGGCTGCGCAGCTCTTCGAGGAGATAGCCGCTGATTTCAACGGCGACGTTAGGATTGTTAGCGTTGATGGAGCGGACGGCAGCCGACAGCGCACTCTGGTACTGCGGCTCCAGCACGACGTAGACCACGTTAATCAGAGCACGTCCCTTGAGATCATCCGGCGCAATGTGTCTGACGGTGGGCTTGACGTGGGTAAACATTCAGTAAAAGTCTCCTGCTTCAAGATGATGTGAGTGCAGTGGCCGGGGCTGCGGCGAAGGGCTGCGGCGAAGAGCTGCTGATGGTCTCCTTCGCGTCTGGTGCTGCGCGGACAGGCCACTCCTTCACCTGTTGTTTGTATCAAAAATCCGTAGGCAGAATTCCATGTATCGCGCCATCTGACACAATTTGATATAAAAAACGAGACATTTTTTAGGGAAAGTTTGTTTAAGTAAACTCAGCCGCTCTTCGTTATGTGTCGTTTTGTTGAGTTTCTTGAAAACGACCGTCAGCCCCTGTGCATCGCTTGTCCATGGGCTAAACGCGGGCGCGGGCTACTTGGAGCTATGGCCTGTGGTGCCTGTGGGACTATAGCCTGTGGGACTACAGCCTGTGGGACTATGGCGACAGACTTTGCCGCTGTTCTGCCCCTGCCGCTATTTGCCCCTCTCGCTTCACGCTATCTATCGAGCCGATACCGCTTAAGTTTGCCATGTCTGCCGCCAATGCCGCCATTCCTCATCGCGATGCCTTCATCCCCTGTCGCCGCCGCGATCTGATTGATTTATGCCTCAAGTCGGGGAAGCTTGACGATGCGGCATCCCAGCAGTTCCGAGAGTTCTGCGCCCTGCTGTCTGCCCTTTATCACTTCCGCTTCCACCGCGTCAGCGAAACTATCAAGCAGAGCTATGCTCCCTTTGATCCCAATGTGGATGTGCCGCTGTTTAGTATGGGCGATTCTGAGGTGGGCGACTTAGACAAAATGCGCTCAGAGCTAATAGACCAGGTGCGCCATCTGCTGGAGAGAGCCAACTACAACGAGCTATCCCAGGGAAGCCTGAGGCGATCGCTTGAAGCCAAGTCCTTGATTGAACTACGCACCGAAGTCGACTTTGACGACTTTGACCAGATACTCTGCTATTACCGAGGTGACGCGTCTACTACCGTTACGACCGGGCGCTGGTTTTGGAAGCGAGAGCGGCAGGTCGAGCTGTTTGAGCGGGTGGTGCTGCTGATTCACTTCAAAGATGCAGCCTACTTCGAAACGAGAGACGCCAATAGAGATGCGGCGCTGCGGCGCTTTATCCCCGGCAGAGCCTACGTCTACTTCTATAAGCACATCCCTAAGCACGACGTTGAGCTGCTGTTTCCCAACGTCAAGACCAAAATGACCTGGAAGGATATCGCTATGCTGAGCCTTCCCGCACTGGTAGCAGGCGCTTCTATCGTCATTAAGGTGCTGCCGCAGCTGCTCATCGTCCTCAGCGCTATTATGCTGGCGATAGGTCTTCCGGAAGTGCTGGACTATTTCAACACCAGCAGGGGCGAGGTCGTAGACCTAATGCCCGTATTGATTGCCGTGGGCTCCCTCTGCGTAGCGCTAGGCGGATTTGCCTACAAGCAGTACAGCTCTTACAAAACGAAGAAGCTGACGTTTCAAAAGAACGTGACCGATACCCTCTTCTTTCGTAATCTGGCCAATAACGCGGCGGTGTTTCAGCTGCTGATTGATTTGGCGGAAGAAGAAGAATGCAAGGAAGTCATTTTGGTGTACTACCACTTGCTTACCAGCCAGAGCGCCCTGACGCCTGCCAGATTAGATCAGAAAATAGAGGCCTGGATGACAGCGCATCTAAAGGCCAGCGTCAACTTTGACGTAGCCGATGCGACTCGAAAGCTAGCGGAGTTAGCGGCTGATATCCCTAAATCGTCTGTAGAAAAGGCTTCTGAGAGTGGCGATGATTATTGGCGCAGCCCCCCCGGTGGAAATAAACCAGTCCTAAAGGAGCATTGCGCGCTGCTTCAGTACGATGAGCAGGGGCGCTGCCAGCTGCTGCCACTCGGTGAGGCGCTGATGGTGCTTGATCAGCTTTGGGACGATGCGTTTCGCTATGCGCTCTGAGGCGCTAGGCAGACGAAAGCCGCAGGAAACGGGGTGTTTCCTGCGGCCTATAAATCAGATCTGTTTCAAGGAATAGCGTTTCTTCCCGGTGGGAGGTTTACTTCCCAACTAGACAAGGTTTATCTATGTCTATTCATGCCCGAACTATGGCGCGATCGCTGACCTAAGGAAGGACCTAAGGAAGCAGGTTTTCTAGCGTTTCCTTAACCGATTCTTCAACCGATTCCGCTCTCCGAGAGTTCTCCGGCGTATTGGTCTCAGCCTTCTCACCCTGCTGGGCAACGTTTAGGTCGCGGATACCCACAGCCCGCTGCTCATTTTGGTCAGGAAGCGGCTCACTCTTGAGTGAATCTTTAGCTTGGTTGTAGACGCCGTCTAGCTGCGCCTCACCCTCAGTAGGGCTGCTTTTGGCGCTTGCGCTAATAGCCGATGCCGGCGCGGCGCTGGAAAACAGCAGGATTCCGCAGGTAAAAACAGCAATAATAAACCGAATAATTTTCATCGTCATTTCCTCTTTGATTATGCTCGAAGAAGACTTTGTAGATTTATCATCAGAAACGATTAACGGTCTGTCGGATTAGCCTATATTCAAGCGCGACAAAGCACTTAGACGCTACAGACTGTTGCAGACCCGTTTAACAGCCTACAAAGAACATCTATTAGTCAGACTAAGTCTCACTAACACCCAAATTTATATCGCATTTCAGTCACCCAGTATCGTTCTTGCGAATGAATTTTAGAATATTAATTGATGTAAACTTCAGCCTTGAGGAGAGCTAAACGGCTTAGCTGAGCTGCTTGACTAGGGCATGAACCACGGTCTCCAAGCCAACGGCGCGGGACGCCTTAAACAAAATGCGATCGCCTGGCTGTATCAGCGCCGCCAGTCGGGCCGTTAAGTCTGCGTGGGTGCCGAACGTCTCCAACGGCATGGGAGTAGCGCCAGCCACCAGGGCCTGCTGCTCTGGGACATCCGCCAGAATCAGCAGACAATCAATCCCCAGCGCCTTGACCGCTTCCCCCACGCGCTGGTGCAGCGCCACGGAGTAGTCCCCCAGCTCTCTCATCGTCCCCAGGACGGCGATCCGCCGGCTCCCTGGCGTTTCGGAGAGTACGGTGAGGGCTGCCACCATAGACTCTAGGCCCGCGTTGTAGGTTTCGTCCAGCAGCACGACATCATTGGGCAGCTCGTAGCGCTGAGCGCGACCTGCAGGCAGCGTCACGGAGACCCCGGCTTCCAGGCTTGTCCAGTCTAAACCCAGCGCCTGGGCCACCGCGATCGCCGCTAGATAGTTTAGGGCGTTGTGGCGACCCGGCAGCGGCAGCGGCAGCACGTGACCTGCCACCTGAATCTGAGCCCCGTCGAGGGTGCCCCAAACGTCTCCACTCTCCAAGCCATAGGTCACCGTTTTCCCCGACCATACCGTCGCCGCAGTCTCCAGCAGCCGGGGGTCATCGCCGTTGAGGACGGCCACGCTATCAGACGGCATCGACCCCAGCAGCTCACACTTGGCCTGGGCGATCGCCGCCTCAGACCCCAGTCGCTCGATGTGGGCCGTGCCTACGTTGGTAATTACAGCCACGTCGGGCTGGGCAATTTGGCTCAGCAGGGCAATTTCTCCCGGCCCGCGCATACCCATTTCAACTACGGCGTAGTCGTGCTCTGGGGTCAGCCCGAGCAGCGTCTTGGGGACACCGATTTCGTTGTTATAGTTGGCTCGGGTTTTAAGGACCTGCCCCTGGGCGCTGAGCACTGCCGCAATCAGTTCTTTAGTGGTGGTCTTGCCGACAGAGCCGGTCACCGCCACCACCTTGGCGGGGCACTGGTGCCGCCACCAGCGGGCGATCGCCTGATAAGCCGTCAGGGTATCAGAGACGAGAATTTGGGGTAAGTCGCTGTCGACCTGCCGCGACACAATGGCGGCGGTGGCCCCTTTCTTGCCAGCGTCGCCGAGGAAGCGGTGGCCGTCGAAGTTCTCTCCGGTTAGGGCTACAAACACTTCGCCCGGGGCGACCGTGCGGCTATCTGTAGAGAAGCCCACGACCGATAGGGAGCCATCGACGCTGCCGCAGACCTCGATGCTGCCCCATGCCTCAATCGGGGACGCTCTGCTGGCGGCCATTGTCGGCGCATCAGTGAGGGAAGGACTGGCGATCGCGGCGAGAATTTGAGCGAGGCTAACGGGAGTCATGGACTTGGGTCGATGCGGGCAGAGGCGAGTTTATCATACTGCTGAAGCGGGGCCTACTCCTTGAGTAGATCATCCCCAATCTGCAGCTCCACCGTCTGATTGGGCTCAACCTGCAGCCGCCGCCGGTCGAGGGTCAGTTCACTCACGCCCGTGAGCGGGCGGTTGCCGTCAGCGGAGACTAGCGCCTGGGCTACGAAGCGTCCCTCGCCATCGCCCGACTCGAACCGGCCAATGACCTGCGCTCCGGCGGGCAGAAGAACGTTGCCCTGCTGGTCTTGCACCACCTGTGTCGTCAGTAAAATCTCCTGTCGAGATTCCCCGGTAGATAGCGCTAGGGCAAACGAGCGAGGATAGCGCAGCCGCAAGATCGTCCCGGCAGGAATCAAGATTGATTCGGAGGCGTCGATGCGCAAGGCGACCCGCTCACTTAGGGCAGGGTCACTTAGGGCAGGGTCGCTTAGGGTAGGGTCACTTAGGGCAGCAGGTGAGGCTTCTGGCGCTTCAGCGGCTTCTGCCGGCGGTTCAGCTTCGGCCGCTACCGGATCAATTAAAAGTTCTGTGGCAGCTTCGACCTCCACCGCATCGATCGAAAGCTCTGTAGGCTGAAGGGCGATCGCTGCTTCGGGTATTGCTGCTTCGGGTACTGCTGCCTCAGGTACCGTTATCTCGGCTTCAGCTTCGGTCGGACTCGCCTGGGTTACGCTGACGGGAGCCGGCAGGTCGCTCGATGGGGTCACATTTGGGCGGGCCGCCTCGATTAGGCTTCCTAGAATAGCAGCCTCTTGCCTCAACTCTGTGCTCGCAGCTTCTGTGCTCGCGGCTTCTGTGTTCGCAGCCTCTGTGCTGCTGGTTTCTGCGCTCGTAGCTTCTGGACTCGCGGGTTCTGTATCAGATATATCGTCTTCGGCCGCCCCTGGCGAAGGCTCAGCGGGTTCCGCACTTGCGGTGGCTTCTGCATCACCTAAGCTTGTGGCCGCGTCAGGTCCACCTTCGCGTGCTGAAGAGGCTAAGTCCTCTGCTGGGCGATCGCTCAGGGCTAGGCTAGGCTCCTCACTATCGCCGGCAATCTGTTGGGCTCCGGGAGCGGGCCGGTTTAGATTGGCTGGGTCTAGGGGCGCAGCGGGCTGAATGCCGGCTGCGGCAGCAGGGGCAGGCGCAGCGGCTGGACTGGCGGTTTCTGTTGGTTCTGATGCTGTTGGTTCTGATGCTGCTGGCTCTGATGCTGCTGGCTCTGATGTAGTGGCGATCGCTGATTCGGTTGCTTCTGGGTCAGCCACTTCTGGGTCAGCCGCTTCTGGGATAACCGCTTCTGGGTCAGCCGCTTCTAGAGCAGTAGCCGTATCGGTGCTGTCAGTGTCGGCATCGCTATCAGCCTCGCTAGGCGCACCAGATGGCGTCACGCTCAATGCCGCTGATTCTCGCTCCGGCTCAGATACCGCCGCTGCCCCGACCTCGCCAGCAATGGGTGAGGGCAATTCATCGCTGCCTGCATCAGTCACATTGTCTTGAAGCACATCTAGATCGACGGCGATCTCTAGCGCGCCCGGCTCTAGAGGCGGAACTTCGTTCGGGCTTGCCGGGCTCAGCGCCTCGGTCGGCTCATCTGTCTCGTCCGCTTCTTCCAGTGCTGGGGCGAGTTCGTCTGCAGGCCCGGCGATAGGTTCGTCTACAGGTTCAGCGGCTGGTTCATCGGTTGGTTCAAGGACGTCGACGGATTCGTCAGCTCGGCGATCGCCTACCTCCTCGTTCTCATCCCTGTCGGGTTGCTCAGATGCCTGACTGGCTTCTTCCTGTGCCGCAGCATCAGCCAAGTCGTCTCTCCAGCCGCCGGCTGCCGTCTGTGAATCCGGTATGGGGGCATCCCCCTCTAGCAGGGGCCGAATAATCCAGCGCCCGTTCCCATCTAGGGACTGCAGCTGCACCTGGCTGGCGGTAAACTCTGCATCGGGCTCTAGCTCAATGACTACGCGGGTCAAAGTTGGCTGAAACTGGTTGACCCGAATCTGGCGCACTACGCCAGAATAGGTCTGTTCTGCAATAACCGGGCCTACCGTCGTCTCTGGCAGGTCGACCACGATACGAGGCGGCTGGGCCAAAATGAAGTAGTTCGGCTGGGTGCCTCCCGGCGTGACGATCTCAAGCTGGCGGGTTTCGGGGTCAAAGCGCCAGCGAACGAGCTGAGCGCTATAGGCCGGCAGAACGGCCACGACGGCGGCGAGCGTCGCCAGGCTAGCTGCTCTGGTGACTGAGCCAAAGCCCCAGGCGATCGCCAGTCGAGAGAAGAGCTGTTTCATGGCACACCGTAAAATTTAGGGCGACAGAGCAGACTGTACCTATAGCGCCAAAGTGTAGAAAAAACCTACAGTCAGAAATCTACGGGCGAGTCTGACTATTTATACGCAGTACGCCGCAATGAGTCAATAGCGCTAGCCCTAAAGCCTCGGCCTGAAGCGCTGAATCTAAAGCTTTCTGCCCAGAGTCAGGAACCGATCGAGATCGGCAAACGTGCCCGCATAGGTCTTTGTCGGCAGGTCGTACCCCTTGAGACTTAGGCTGTAGGGCTTGAACAGTTCTGATGTGTCCATAGACATAGCGTCATCGCCCTTGAGGTATTGATAGGCGGTTTCGCCAAAGGCGATGTCAACGCCGAGCTGCTTAGTCGATGACTCCAGGCGAAATGCCGCATTTACCGTATCGCCCAGCGCCGTGTAGTCGGGGTGGTCGCCAGTGCCGGTGTTGCCCACCATGGCATAGCCAGTGTTGAGCCCCGCCCCAACCCTCACCGGAGCGTTGAGGGGATACAGCAGGTGCAGCTCGCTCGTCATCTTGTGCAGGTCGTTGATGGCCTTGGCGATCTCCATCATCTCTTCGTGGCTGACGGTCTCGGCCCCGTGGATCCAGACGGCCATGATGGCGTCGCCAATGTACTTATCGACCCAGCTGCCGTAGTCGCGGATGATATCGCCGGCCCGGCGGAACCAGGTCCCGATCGTCTCAGAGAGGACCGTCTCATCGAGCTCGCGGGTCATGCCGGTGAAGTTGCGAATGTCCATTACCAGCACCGAGATCATGCGGCGCACGTGCAGCATGGCCGTAGCGGTATGGTCTTGGGAACCGCTGTCGCCGAATCCTGGCTCGTCGGCTGAAAAGCTTGAGCGAGGGCTGTGAAATTCTAGATGGGTCTGACCAAACGTGAGGCGATCGCCGTTCTTCAGCGTCACCGGCACCGTAACGCGCCGCCCCTCGACAAAGGAACCGTTACGGCTGCCCAGATCAATCAGGTAAAACTCTCCAGTTTCCATGCGCTGGAGCATTGCGTGGTTGCGTGAAATCCAGCGATCGGGCAACACGAAGTTGTTGTCGTCACCGCGCCCAATCGTCCAGCAATTGCTACCTGCCAGGGAAATATAGCGCTTCCCTGACTCAGTATGAAGAATTAGATGGGGAAGAGATTGTGAATTCACCGCAGATGTAGGCCGCTGTTATGTCTCCATTTCCCGCTTGTGGTAAAGATGCATTCTGACGGGTAGCCCGCTAATGTCTCAAACTAATGCGGGCCCTGGGTGGTCGAGAGCGCTGCTAGACGCTCTAACTGACTGAAATAGCCTCAATCAGGCTCGACCATCCTATCGAAGGCCGAAAACCACAAGCTGATTATAACCAAGCCGCGGAAGCTTAAGTCACATCATCACATCTTTCATGCTGCAGCGGTGGCGGCTATCCAGAATAGACCATCCACCAACAGAGTACTTAATACGGCACCGCTGAAGGCCCATCGGGACAGCTGTGAGGATTTTAGCGGGGGCCAGCCCATCGCTAAGAGAACGGCAATCAGAACGGTGGCGCATCCCAGACCCCAGGGCGTTTGAACCTTTAACACTGCCGCGCTGAGCACGGGCTGTGCAAAATCAGGCTCAACTACCATCAGCGATCGCCAGTCAGGGATGAGGTTAACTAGATAGAAGTAGGCGTCGGTCAGCGCCGTCCCAAACAGAGACCCGACGTAAAACCAGTGACCAATATGGACGTCGCGCCGCCGGATGGCCATAACCGTAAACGGCAGGCCGATTGCCTCGACGGGCAGATGCAAGAGCGGCTCCCACCTGAGCCAGCCCCAGTAGATTGTGCCCGCGAGCCAGGTCCAGGCGAACCCCATGACCAGATCTCCCCAAGACGCGAGCGAGGGGCGAGACCTCAGCAGCAGTGCCACTGCCCACCAAACTAAAAGCAGGTCGAAGCTCAGGAAAGGGGCAACGCGAACCAAAGGAGCCTGAAAAAAGACGGGTACAGAGACCAGAAAAATCGCGCCTGCAAAGATAAGCCAGGGCTGGCGCAGCGCCGGGCGAACCGGGAGCACCTCGAGATCGATTGGGGAATGCTGGGGCAGAGTTGTGTAGGCCAAGGGTGGAGATGAGATTCGGTTCACGTTTCTTAATATACTACAAGCGCGCGCAACGGGGGGTTCGGTAATATGCCCCTGGGGGGTATATACGCAGTGTAGTGCGAATTTTCGTAAAAATCATCTTTCCCGGGTTAAATGAGCGCCAGAGCCGGTTTCGCCCTCGCTACCCGTAAAAATATGAAATTTTTCTGAAATTCACGCCGGTGGCTTGCTGCTGTGATGTCCTGCTCCTAAGCTGGACCCACTGAAGAGAGATCTGAAGTCGCATGCCTGATTTGAGCTATACGAACGACCTAAATTTAGAAGCGAGTTGATTGACTCAACACTGGCTCAACAATTGACTGGATACCTATATGCCTTTTTTATTTCGCAGTTGTTTTTTACTTCAGAGCCCGACCGGGTCTGCGGACGGCGGCGTTGCCGAGCTAGACGTTTTTAAGTCCATTGTTCTGGGAATCGTGCAGGGGCTGACGGAGTTTCTGCCCATCAGCAGCACGGCCCACATGAAAGCGGTGCCGGTCGCCCTAGGCTGGGGAGACCCCGGCGTCGCCTTTACCGCCATTATCCAGCTGGGCAGCATTGTCGCTATCATTTGGTATTTTTGGGACGATCTGACGCAGGTGCTTATGGGGACGGTGCGGGCGATCGCCAAGTCAGATTACCAGTCTCAGGATTTTCGCATCGGCTTGGGCATTTTCTTGGGGACCTTTCCCATTGTCATTTGCGGCCTGCTGATGAAGGCCTTGATTCCCGACCTGGACAACTCTCCCATCCGCAGCATGGGGGCGATCGCTGCGGCTTCTATTGTGATGGCCCTACTGCTGGCATTGGCCGAGCAGGTGGGAAAGCGGACCCGTAACTTAGAGAAGCTGGGTACCCAGGACGGCATTCTGATGGGCTGCGCCCAGGCCTTAGCCTTAATTCCCGGCGTGTCTCGCTCGGGCTCTACGCTGACGGCGGGCCTATTCATGGGGCTAGAGCGCTCCACGGCGGCGCGGTTTTCGTTTCTCCTGGGCATTCCGGCCATTACCCTAGCGGGGCTGGTGGAGTTTGTTGGCCTACTGGAGTCTAACTTTGGCGGTATCGGCCTGGTGCCCCTGATCGCCGGTCTGATTGCCTCGGCGGCGTCCTCCTACGCGGCGATCGCCTGGCTGATCAAGTATTTGCAGAACCACAACACTTGGGTATTTGTCTGGTACCGGCTGGGGTTTGGGGTGGTGATTCTGGCGGCGATCGCTTTAGGGCTTGTGGAAAATAGCTAGCTCTCGTCAAAAAGGGACCTCTAAAATCGCGCTGGTGTAAGATCGCTCTGGTAAAATCGGCTGCGGTAAAATTAGCCTATGCCTATTCAGCCTGCCCTTGTTACCTATGTCCTGCCCGACTCCATTGCCGAAGACCTCGGCTTTGAGCCGGGCGATCGCCTTGTGAGCGTCAATGGCGAGCGGCCCCGTGACCTAATTGACTACCGGTTTCTCTGCGCTGACGAGGTGCTCATCCTGCAGGTGCTCGACAGTGATAATGAGCTGCACGAGGTAGAGCTTGAGAAGGACCTAGACGACGACCTAGGGCTGGAGTTCGAGACCGCCCTATTTGACGGTCTAATTCAGTGCAACAACCGCTGCCCGTTTTGCTTTATCGACCAGCAGCCCCCCGGCAAGCGCCAAACCCTTTACCTTAAAGACGACGACTACCGGCTCAGCTTTCTCTACGGCAGCTACCTGACCCTGACCAACCTCCCCCCCAGCGAATGGGACCGCATCGCCCGGCTGCGGCTCTCGCCGCTCTACGTCTCGGTGCACGCCACAGATCCAGACGTGCGATCGCGGCTGCTGAAGAACCCCAGGGCCGGGCAGATTTTAGACCAGCTGCGGTGGTTTCGGCAGCACCGGCTGCAAATCCACGCTCAGGTAGTGGTCTGCCCGGGCATCAACGATGGCGAGCAGCTCACCCGCACCCTGCGAGATCTCGCTGAGTTTCACGCCCCGGAAGAGTCCTCAGAAAAGCCAACCGTCCTTTCTGCTGCCGTGGTGCCCGTGGGGCTGACGCGGTTTCGCCCCGACGCCGACGAGCTGGTTCCTGTAGACCCCGCGACGGCCCGTCAGGTCATCGCCCGGGTGAGCGCCCTGCAGGAGACTTTTCTGCAGCAGCATAATTCTCGCTTCGTTTGGCTGGCGGATGAGTGGTTTTTGATTGGGCGACTGGACCTGCCGCCTGCAGAGCATTACGAGGACTATCCGCAAATTGGCAACGGGGTGGGCTCCATCCACCAGTTTTTAGATCAGTTTTACCAAGCGGCTGCCGCCCTACCAACGGCCCTGCCGGCAGGAGAGGCGCGCCGCTTGACTTGGGTGGTGGGCAACGCGGTGGAATATGCTTTTGCCCCGCTGGCGGCGCGCCTCAACCAGGTAGAGGGCCTAGCGGTGCACCTAGCGCCACTGCGCAGCCGCTACTGGGGACAGGAGATTACCGTCACGGGGCTGCTGACGGGGCAGGATTTACTGACCCTCCAGGGACAGGACTTGGGCGACGGCATTTTACTCCCCGCCCTCATGCTCAAGCATGACGAGGCCAGGTTCTTGGATGACATGACGGTAGAGGCGGTCGCTGAAGCGCTGCAAACGCCAATTTACGTTGTCAGCGACGTGGAGGCACTGATCGAGGCTTGCGCGCGGGACGCGCCCCCTGAAGTCTTGCCCCCTGAGATCTTGCCCCCTGAGATCTTGCCCTCTGAGCTCTTGTCCCCTGAGGTCCTGCCCTCCGACGGCGCCAGCCTAGTCTGAGCTGGTTCTCTCAGCCCTTTGGACAGATGCCGCCATGCCGCCCATTGCTCTACTCACAGACTTTGGTACCCAGGATGCATACGTCGGCGTCATGAAAGGGGTAATCGCGGCGATCGCCCCTCAGGTTATCTGCATCGACCTCACCCACGCCGTCCCACCCCAGGACATTCTGGTGGCCCAGTTTCACCTAATGACGGCCTACCCCTACTTTCCTGCCGGAACGATTTACCTGGTGGTGGTAGACCCCGGCGTCGGGGGCGATCGCCGCGCCGTGGCGGTTCAGTTTCCCTGGGGCACTGTCGTCTGCCCGGACAATGGTCTGCTCACTGGTCTGCTGAGCCATCACGGACCAGCGTCGCTGCATGCGGTGGCGCTGGTTCACGCTGCCTATTGGCGGACCCCGACCCCGAGCGGGACGTTCCACGGGCGGGACATCTTTGCGCCGGTGGCCGCCCGCCTGGCGCTAGGGACAGCTCTAAATCAGGTGGGTCAGTCGATTTCTCCTGCATCCCTCGTGCAGCCCCCTGAGCTGAGGCCCGTCAGTCCAGGACAAGATGGCGTCATCCAGCACATTGACCGCTTTGGCAACTTGATCTCTAACATTGCCGCTGCGGACGCCGAGCAGGCGCGGTTTGCCCAGATTGGCGATCGCCGCATTCCCTTTGGGACCAGCTACAGCAGCGCTGCCCCAGGGCAGCTAGTGGCGCTGGTCGGCAGCCATGGGTGGGTGGAAGTCGCGGCCAACGGCAGGTCAGCGAGCGAGGTGCTTCAGGCCCGCGTTGGGCAGTTCATTAAAGTCAGACCCTAGGTCCTGCTACAGCATTTCCCATGCTGATGGAGTACGGGTAGTGGGGGGGGGGGGGGGGGGCGGCGCGCCCCCCCCGCAATGCAGCACGCCGCGGGCCGGGAGTTGGGTGTGGAGGTGTTCGTTCTAAAATAAATAAGATAGTAAGAAGCGGG
>JBHJHD010000168.1:0-8061 GCA_050331115.1 Elainellaceae cyanobacterium | reverse complement strand
CAGTCGGGGCAAGCGGCAGACCGCTGGCTAGCCCTCCAGTACCTGGGTATCGAGGCGCTGCTGGTGGCCCTCCTCAGCGGCGCTCAGCAGGGCATCGCCCTCTGCCGCAACCTGCTGAGGGTGCTGCTGGCCCAGCGGGTGAACGAGATGATTTTAGAAAAAGCCCTCACCCTGAGTCTGATGCAGTTTGAGGACTCGGAGTTCTACGACAAAATGTCCCGTGCCCGCCGGGAAGCCTCTAGCCGCCCGCTGAGCATGGTGAGCCGCGTCTTTGGGCTAGGGCGCGACGTGGTCTCGCTGGTGACATTCTCGGGGCTGCTGCTGAGCTTCTCGGTTTGGGCGGTGCTGGTGCTGATGCTGGCCTCGGTGCCCGCCTTTGTGGCCGAAACCCGCTTTGCTGAACAAGCCTTTCGGCTGTTTCGCTGGCGCGCCCCGGAAACCCGCGAGCAGACCTACCTAGAGGTATTGGTGGCCCGCGAAGACTACGCCAAAGAGGTGAAGCTCTACCAGCTCGGGGACCTATTTTTAGAGCGATATCGGCGCATCTTTCAAACGCTCTACGCTGAAGACCGGGACCTGACCGTGCGGCGCAGCGGATGGAGCTACGGCCTGGGCCTGGTCAGCAGTTTGGCCTTCTATGGGGCCTACACCTGGATTGTGCTGGAAGCGATCGCCAGCCGCATTTCCCTTGGCGACCTAACCATGTACCTGGTGGTGTTCCGCCAGGGGCAGAGCACCTTTGCCAATATTCTCACCTCGGTGGGCGGCATGTACGAAGACAGCCTCTACCTCTCCACCCTCTACAGCTTTTTAGAAGAAGAGACCCCCCAATCTATGGGCTATGCCACGCGGGGCACTGACCCCGGCGACGGCATCCGCTTTGAGGACGTCAGCTTTACCTACCCCGACAACGACGAGCCGGCCCTGCAGGACGTCTCCCTGCACCTGAAGCCGGGGGACAAGCTAGCGATCGTAGGGGAAAACGGCTCCGGAAAAACCACGCTGATTAAGCTGCTGACGCGGCTGTATAGCCCCACTGCCGGACGCATTTCGCTAGACGGGCTGGACTTGAGCAAGTGGGACCGAGACGTGCTGCAGCAGCGCATTGGCGTGATCTTTCAGGACTTTGTCCGCTATCAGTTCACCGTGGGGGAGAACATTGGCGTGGGGGACGTAACGGCGATTACCGACCGCGATCGCTGGCAGGAGGCCGCGGAGAAGGGCATCGCCAGCCCCTTCATCGAGTCGCTGCCGGAGACCTTTGACACTCGGCTGGGCAAGTGGTTTCGCAACGGGCGAGAGCTATCCGGCGGGCAGTGGCAGAAGATTGCGCTATCGCGGGCCTTTATGCGATCGCAGGCCGATATCTTGGTGCTGGACGAGCCGACCGCCGCGATGGACGCAGAAGCGGAGGTGGAGGTGTTTAACCACGTGCGCGAGGCCACCCAGAACCAGACGGTAATTTTAATTTCCCACCGCTTTTCCACAGTTCGCATGGCGGATAAAATCATCGTGCTGAATCGGGGGCGGCTGACAGAGCAGGGGAGCCACGAGGAGCTGCTGAGCCAAGACGGACGATACGCGCATTTATTTGCGCTGCAGGCCGCCGGGTATCAGTAGTCTTGACGGGACAAGTCCATCGGGCGATCAGCCCAACAGAGGACATTTATGAAGCGCATAACGCTTGCAGCTCTTTCCATTTTTACGTTTGCAATTGTCGCATCTCCGATCAGCGCGCTCAAGGCAAACGCTCAGCTTTTTGAAGGCACTCCCCCCGAGAATGCTGACCCGGCCGTAACTGACAGCGATACGACCGATCCAAATTATGATGCTGCCGAAACCGATGATACGACGGTTGAGGCAGATTTAGAGATGGATGAAGCTGAAATGGATTCTGAAATGGACGCCGACATGACCGAGATGGAAGACGCTAAACCCGCCGGCGGTGAGGCTGTGTCTGAGGAATTTGACGGTGAGTTTGATGGCGAAGGCCTAAGCCCTGAGTTTGAAGAAGAGAACAGAGAGACGCTCAATAACGGGTAACGTTTAAGCGTCTGGCCAGACAGTAACTAGACCACGAACGCGCGGCATATGGCTGGCTCGCTTTTTATCCTCCCCGCAAGGGAGGATTTTTTTTATTTCGTTGGCCTTGTCGCCTAGGACAATGCTGCTGGCTCAAAGCCTCAATCTGCCTAGGCGACAGGGCGCATAAATATCCTAATGTGCTAGAACATTTGCGATAAATATGCGTCTTAAGTGGCTGGCCACAGGTAGACGGTATTGGGTTCGCCCCCCGGCGAGAGGTGAACCCAATAGTAGCCTCGTTTATCTATGGCCTTCTACTCATTGTGGGCAGGTGTTCAATGTCGTCTCGTTTTGTTCCTTGGAACCTCACTCTGAGTAAACCGTCAAAAGTACTACAGTTTTGCAGACAACCGCTGCGCAGCGCGGCTCAAACGTGAGCCACACCCAAGTTGAATTATTGAAGTAATCCTGGCTAATTGCTGGATTACAACAGGGCTCTACCAAGTGACGGCCATTGACTGACTAATGGCCTTGGTAAACCACATCATCTAGCAACTATGGAAGCTCAATTTATCGCCGACGTTCTTCGCCTAACCAATGATTTCCGGGCGCAAAATGGACTGGACCCGTTAACCGCTAATGCTGAACTTGATGCTACCGCTGAGGCCCACTCCAAAGATATGGCCCAGCAGGATTATTTCAGCCACACAGGTAAAAACGGCTCGAAGCCGTGGGACCGCGCCGAGACCTTTGGCTACGAGGCCAACAGGATGGGTGAAAATATTGCGGCGGGACAGCGTAGTCCTGAGCAAGTCGTCCAGGGCTGGATTGATAGCCCTGGGCACCGGGCCAATCTACTCAACCCGAGCTACACCGAGCTTGGGGTGGGCTATCATCTCCTTGAAAACGACACCGGTAGCGTTAACTATAATACCTACTGGACGCAGGTGTTTGGCAGCGGCGATCGCAACCCTGAGACAAATCTGCCCGGCGCTGGCTCAAACAATGACCCGGCCCCTGCGCCAGCCCCGACGCCAAACGACCCACCGGCAGCACCCCCGGCACCCCCAGCAGACGATGCGCCTGACCCTATGCCAGCGCCAATCAGCGGAACTGCCGGCAACGACACTATGGACTTTGGCGATGGTAGCGCCGATGTAAAGGCTGGCTCCGGTAACGACTTAGTCTACTCAACTCAAGACCACAGCGGCGGCAGCACCATCGATTTAGGCCGCGGCAGCGACAGCTTCTGGTCACCCACCGGCAACAATACCATCGTTGGCAGCGACGACAACGCCATTGGTATTGGCACCGGCAACAACAGCGTCAAGACTGCCGGTGGGGACGACTTTGTTTACAGTGTCGAAGGTGGCGGCGGCCGTAATACCCTCAACTTAAGCGGCGGCAGCAACACGGTTTGGGTCGAGGGCGGTAGCTATAAAATTACCGCTGGGTCCGGGGTCGATACTGTTGGCCTAGGCATTGGTGTCGACACCGTCAGCACAGGCGGCGGCAATGATGTGGTCTACATGGTCGACGCAGCCAAAGCTGGAGATAAGAACATCAGGGCGGGGGCCGGGGACGACTATGTAGAAACCGGGGCCGGGGACGATCTGATCGACGGTGGTGCTGGACTCAATACCCTATACGGTGGCGCTGGGACTGACGTCTTTACAGTTCAGAGCAATGCATACAACTTCATCGGCGACTTTGAAGCTGGCGTTGACCAAATCGCGCTCAAAGGTATAGACTTCAGCAACCTGGGCTTCTCCCAGGGAACCGGAGATACGGCGATGGACGCCTTTATCTCGATGGGAGACAAAACGCTAGCGCAGGTCTCCGATACCTCAGCAGCCGCGTTAGAGAGCCAAGCGAACTTCGTGTAGCGAACTTCGTGTAAGGATATTGCGCTAGCCCAGTCGCTATCGGACAGCACTATTAGCTCAAAGCCTTGACGTTTCGCAAGCAGCTGGGCAAGCAAATGTCCTAATGCATCAAGATATTTGCCACAGGCAACAAGAAAAATCGGGGATGAGACATGTCTCATCCCCGATTTAGTTTTATGTCGCGATCGCCTAAGGAGCGAAAACTCTCCTCGCACAACCGCGACGGATTTGGAAAAATAAACTGAAAGAAATTCGCGCGTAATAGGCCAGACGCTTAGTACGCCAAACCCATACTGCGAGTTGTCTCAGCGCCCAGGTAAACTCGGATGCTCAGGAAGTCCGTTGGGCAAGCCGTCTCGCAACGCTTGCAGCCCACGCAGTCTTCAGTACGGGGAGAAGACGCAATTTGACCCGCCTTGCAGCCGTCCCAAGGCACCATCTCAAGGACATCAGTGGGGCAGGCTCGAACGCACTGGGTGCAGCCGATGCAGGTATCGTAGATTTTGACAGAATGAGACATTAAATAGAAGCTCCTATTCAGAAACTATTATCGTGACTTTGGCGGCTGCGCCAGCGTTTACCCTACGGGCATGCTGCGCAAACGTGTTGACTAGGGTGCAGCCCTTAAACAGGGCCTTCGTTCTACACTGCCAAACTAGCAATGGCTAAAAGGCAGTCTTTCAGAGGGCCATCGCTGCTGAGCCGAAATTCTATAATCCGCTCAAATTTGCTCCCAGTCTACAGCAGCGCCTCCGCCAACATTTGCAAATGCCTGCGAAACTTCAAAGAACGTAATGTAGCGCCGTAGGTAGCAGCGCAGAACCCGTACTATCCTCAGCCTGCTGAGCCTCAGTCCGCCGGGTAATTTGTCCGGAAATCCTGATGGTTAATACTGGCTTAACCCAATAGTCATTTATAATCGTCTACCTGCTTATCACGCAGTCAACCCTCGCTCAGATCCAGGCATTACCATGACTCAATCGGTTCGCATTTTAATGTGCCCCCCGCACCACTACGACGTCGACTACGTCATCAACCCCTGGATGGAAGGCAACGTGCATCGCTCCTCCCGCGATCGCGCTGAAGAGCAGTGGAACAAGCTCTACCAGGTACTCACCGAATACGCCACCGTAGACCTGGTAAAGCCCCAGCAGGGCTGGCCCGACATGGTGTTTACCGCTAACGCCGGGCTGATGCTAGGCAAAACAGTGGTGCTAAGCCGGTTCTTTCACCCCGAGCGTCAGGGAGAGGAGCCCCACTTTAAGCAGTGGTTTGAGGAGCAGGGCTACGTCGTACATGAGCTCCCTGAGGGACTGCCGTTTGAAGGCGCTGGGGATGCCCTGCTAGACCGAGGCGGTCGCTGGCTGTGGGCCGGGTATGGGTTCCGCTCTGAGCTTGACTCCCACCCCTACCTGGCAGAGTGGCTCGACATCGAAGTGCTATCGCTGCGGCTGATTGACGAGCGCTTCTATCACCTCGACACCTGCTTCTGCCCGCTCACCGACGGCTACCTGCTCTACTACCCCCCCGCCTTCGACGCCTACTCTAACCGCCTGATCGAAATGCGCGTCCCGGCTGAAAAGCGCATTCCCATTAGCGAGGTGGACGCGGTGAACTTTGCCTGCAACGCGGTAGACGTCAATAAAACGGTGGTAGTGAATCAGGCCACCGACGCGCTGAAGCGGCGCATGGGCGAGGCGGGCTTCACCATCGTCGAGACGCCGCTGACGGAATTTCTCAAGGCCGGGGGGGCGGCTAAGTGCCTCACCCTGCGCACCACCGAGCCCATCATGCCTAGCACGAGCTCTAGCGCTGCTGTCGAAAGCCGCACCATGAAGCTGGAAGGCCACCTGCTCGACTCAGGTCTCATCAACCGTGCCCTAGACTCCGTGGTTAAGGGCGGCGGCAGCTTCCAGGTGCTCAACTTCGATTTAGGCAACCAGCGCCAGGACACCTCCATTGCAAATATCAAGGTCTCTGCCCCGGACCACGAGGTGATGGCAGAAATTATGTCGCAGCTGATCGACATGGGGGCGATCGCCACCGCCAACGACGCTGAGGCGCAGATGGAGACCGTGGCCCAGGCCGGGGTTGCCCCCGACGACTTCTACGTCACCACCATCTACCCCACCGAAGTGCGGGTGGGCGGCAGCTGGCACCGGGTGACGGGGCAGCGCATGGATGCCGCCATCGTGGTGCCTGAAGCGGGCCAGCCCTACTGTTCCCTGCTGCGGGACCTGAAAGCGGGCGATCGCGTGGTGGTGGGCGTGGAGGGCCTGCGGACGGTGCGCAAGACCGAGTCGCGGGAGGCCCGCAGCGCCGAGGAGTTTAGCTTTATGGGCTCGGGGGTCTCCAGCGAGCGGCGGGTGGAGATCGTTGTGGAGCAGATTGCCTGGGACCTGCGCCGCATCCGCGACCAGGGCGGCAAAGTGGTAGTAACGGCGGGGCCGGTGGTGATTCACACCGGCGGCGGCAGCCACCTCGCCAAGCTGATTCGCGAGAGCTACGTGAACGTGCTGCTAGGGGGGAACGCGATCGCCGTCCACGACATTGAGCAGTCGATGATGGGCACCTCCCTGGGCATGGATATGAAGCGGGGGGTGTCGGTGCACGGCGGCCACCGCCACCACCTGAAGGCCATCAACACCGTTCGCCGCTGCGGCAGCATCGCCGCGGCGGTAGACCAGGGCGTGCTTACCAGCGGCGTTATGTATGAGTGCGTGCGCAACAATGCCGAGTTTTCCCTGGCGGGCTCCATCCGCGACGACGGGCCGCTGCCCGACACCGAGATGGATCTGCTCAAGGCCCAGGCGGACTATGCCCGGCTGATTGAGGGGGCCGACATGATCCTGATGCTCTCGACCATGCTGCACTCCATCGGCACCGGCAACATGACCCCGTCGGGCGTGAAGATGGTGTGCGTGGACATTAACCCGGCGGTGGTTACCAAGCTGAGCGATCGCGGCTCGGTGGAGTCGGTGGGGGTGGTGACGGATGTGGGCCTATTCTTGAGCCTGCTGGTGCAGCAGCTGGATAAGCTGACGCAGCGGTATCAGCTGGTGCGCTAGGCAAGAGCTGACTGGAGAACGTCTGCCTCTGCTGGCGAAAGTGCCGGTGGGGGCGGAGGCTGACTGTAGTCCACAGATAAATCGTAGGCGGCTTCGTCGTAGATGCTGGCCAGCGCTGCCTGCAGGTCTAGCGGTACATCCTTGTCAGGCGCTTGCAGCGGGACTGGAATGACGGGTAATGGTGACGAGAGCGAGATGGGCCAAAGATCCATCTGCTCTGCTGGCGCGCGGGTCAGCGCGACGCAGTAGGCGGTATTCGCTTGAGGAGAATAGGCAAAGGGCCGCCGGCCTCGGCGCAGTAGGTCGATCTCTATCAGGTGAACTTTGGCCTGGTAAAGACGGACCTGCTTTTGGCGATATTTTGTTAGCCCTGGCTCCCGCTTGTTGACCGGAGAGAGAATTTCAATACTCGTAATCAGCTGGTTGCGGGCTGTATCTCGAATTTCTACGCTGATGAGGCGAACCTGCAGGGCCTTGGGAACAGGGACGGTTAGGCCCGGGGGCGTGATTGTCAGGGTATTGGCGCTAGCAGTATCGCCTGGTTCGCTGGCGGGCTTGGGCGTGGGCTGCTCTCGGGCTTTTAGTACCTCAACGTCGGGGTAGAGAATCCCAATCTCTCCCTCGGGAAACGGGTCTTCGGCCAGGTAAACCTCTAGGCGAGCGATATATTTTGGCCGCAGCCGGGGGGCGAGCTGCTGCCGAATTTTGCTGGCGAGGTCGCTGTGGACGTCGTGCGCGAGCGCGATGCGTTCGGACTGGCGGCCTACCACCACGACATCTCCGACGTGGTCGGGCGACGCTTCGACGCGGACGCGAGCGCGACGCTCGGTGAGGATGCGTACTTCCGCGAGAACCAGGGCAAGGTGGTCGTGATGGGCGGCGAAGGGCGCGGGCGACATGCCTTCGACGGACGACTCCGGGGGCTCGCGTTCGAGCTGGGCGGAGCCTGGCAGCGCGGCCGGCAGTACGACGACACCGTCGACGAGTCGACCGGCGAGATGCCGTTCTACGACGTGCCGTACCGACGCATCCCGCCGCTCCACGGCCGCGTGCGGGTCGAGTACCTGCCGCTCGCGCGGACC
>JBHJHD010000167.1:0-28720 GCA_050331115.1 Elainellaceae cyanobacterium | reverse complement strand
CAGCAACACCTCATCCTTCTTCTCCAGTCCCTCCTGTTGCTCAAGCAGATTCTGCAGATGCCCAAACTGCAGATGCCCAAACTGCAGATGCCCAAACTGTAGATGCCCGAACTGCTTCAACACAGGCTCCATCAAAATCGAGTGCGTTAGACCAGATCACGTCAGAACAAACCGTGCCAAAACAGGCCACGGCAAAACAGGCCGCGGCAAAAGCTTCTCCAGCAGGCCGCTCCCTCCTTTCGCTACCCTGGCGACAGGCCGAACGCGCCCAGCGCTGGCCCCCCACTACCGCCGCCCCGCTTTTTGAGCAGGGGATTATTTCTCTCTGGACGCTGATGTGCCTCGTAGCGTTGCCGAGCGTGTTATTTAGGCTAATTACGGCTCCAGGCTCGCCCGTTCAGAGCTTCATGCTGCGCTCCTTTTTTGGGCCTTGGTGGTGGCTGCAGAGCCACCTGACTATCGTTATTGGCGGCGTGCTGCTGGCCCTGTGGGCGACTTCGCCCTGGATATTACAGGGGGTGCTGCAGCTCCGGGGGGCAAAGCCCCTGGCTAGCGATCGCCTCTCTCAAATCAGCCCAGAGGCAGGGCGGCTGCTCAAGCGTCAGCAGATGCAGCCTAGGCTCTACAGCCTGCCGGTAAATGCGCCCTTGGTCCTGAGCTTTGGGCTCCACCCCAGATTATCTTGGCTCGTGGTGAGCGAAGGGCTGAGGCAGCTGAGCGATGAAGAGATAGCGGCGCTGGTGGCGGCGGAGCTGACCCACCTGCGGTCGATAACCACGGCTTGCTTCACCCTAATGCTAGCGACGACCCAAATTCCCTATACTCTTTACTGGAGTCTTGCCAGCTGGGGCAATCGACTCGCCCCCCCGCTGCAGGGCGTCGTTGGGGCGGCGGCAGCCCTATGCTATGGACTATTTTGGGTGCTGCGCTGGCCTGGGCTGTGGCTCTCGCGCTGGCGACGGCGGGAGGGCGATCGCCTGGCTACGGGACTAACCGGCAACCCCAATGCTTTAGCGCGGGCCCTAGTGCTCGTTTCTGTCGGCCTAGCTACTGAGCAGCGCCGCTATCCGGAAACGGCTTGGCTCAACGGGCTGGCATCGCTGCTGCCCGTAAACCCCGAGGCGGCGCTGCTCCTCGAAAGCTTAGCTCGCCAAGCCCCGTCTGAATTCTATGGTGACCTAGGCCAGCGGCTGCAGTGGCCCTGCGCTCTGAAATACCGCCCCTGGCTAACCCTAAACCACACCCACCCGCCGCTGGATGAGCGTCTGCGATCGCTGATGAGCCTGGCAGCGCAGTGGCGGCTCGCCCCGGAGATCCCCCGTTTTGAGACTGGCTCATCCCTCTCCTCGGCCCAAATGCTGCTGCAGGCTGCGCCTTACTGGGGCGGGGCAGCGGGGGCCTGCCTGGCGCTGCTGCTCTGGGGGGTTGGCGGCGTAGCGGGGCAGGGCAGCCCGCTAGGCTGGCTATGGGGCGATCGGGCTATTTTATACGGCTTGACGGCGATTGGGGGCAGCATGGGCCTGCTCGCCCGGGCGAACGCCTACTTCCCCGATATTTCCGCCAGCACAGAGCCCGCTAATCCAGGCGAGCTGCTCAAGACGCTAGGGGCCCCGGTGCAGGCGGTTCCCATCGCGCTTCAGGGCCGTTTGGTTGGGCCAGAGGGTCTGAAAATCGCGCTGGGGCAAAACCTGCTGCTCGACGCCAGTGGCGGTCTTATTCGGCTGTCGTTTACCTCGGCGCTCGGGCCGGGGGGCAATCTATTTCTGGGCCACTCACCCGCCGCTCTCCTGGGTCAGACCGTCGCGGTGAAGGGCTGGCTACATCGGGGCGTCACCGCCTGGGTAGACGTCGCGCGCATTAGCCCGGCGGGCTCCGCTAGGGGGAGCCTCCAAACTACGGCTCAAACTGCGGCGGGCGGCAGGCGGCCCTGCACCGCAAACCATCCTGTTTGGTCTACCGTTGTGGCCTTTGGGCTGGCGCTGTGGGGCGCGTGGACCATTTACCGGGGCGGGGCATAGGGATGTCTTTCTCTAACCGATGGTCCTACAGATTATTGGCCCTGGGCGCTGTGCTGGGTCTGTTTAGTCTCCTACTGGCGGTCTTAAAATGTCGCCTTGCGATCGCGTATCAGCAGACCCCGGTTCCTCAGGCCATTCTGGTGCTGGGGGGCGATTTAGGGCGAGAGCGCCACGCGGCAGAAATGGCTCAGGCCCATTCTCAACTTCCCATATGGGTTTCCACAGGCATCTCCAATACGCTGTCCCAAAAAGTGTTTCGCTCGGCTGATATTGCCCTATCTCGGGTTCGACTCGATCGCCGCGCCGTGGATACGGTGACCAACTTCACGACCCTATTAACAGAGCTTCAGCAGGCCAACATTCAGCATGTCTACATCGTCACTTCTGACTACCACATGCGCCGGGCTTGCGCGATCGCCTTCTTCGTTTTGGGCAGTCGCGGCATTGCTTTTACCCCAGTCTCGGTGCCGTCAGAGCGTCCGCAGGAGTCGCGGCTGAGGGCGTTGCGAGATGCAGGTCGAGCGGCATTTTGGCTGGCGACCGGACGCAGCGGCGCAATTCTACACAATACGCCGCTTGACCCCTAAGGCCGGTTAAACGCCAGGCAAACCTCAAAGCTTCAAGGTATGGTGTTTGGGTGCCGCATATCCCGCTTTCCCGTGGCGATCGCCCGTAGGTAGGTGCTTCTGAAATCTCATAACTCTCTGCAGTTGGGCCGTCTGCCTGAGCGCCTCAACCGGACCCGGTTCATGCAGCCCGGTTTCCCGTTTCGGCCTGGCGAGCTGCCCGTGTTTTACGGCTGGGTCATTTTGGGGGCCACGACAATCGGCACCCTCATGAGCATTCCGGGACAGACCGCAGGCGTCAGCGTGTTCACCAACGACCTAATCGCGGCGACCGGACTCTCGCGGCTTGCCCTCAGCAACGCCTACCTCATCGGCACCTTTACCAGCGGACTGCTGCTGCCCTTTGGCGGTGTCTTCATCGATCGGTTTGGGGCCCGGCTGGTGGTAGTGGGCGCTTCAGCATGGCTGGCGCTGACGCTGGTTTACCTGAGCATTAGCGATCGCCTGGCCCAGTGGCTAGCCGAGGTCCTCGGTTTAGCCACCCTGCCCGTAGCGTTCGCGCTGCTTTGCCTTGGGTTTGTTAGCCTGCGGTTTAGCGGCCAGGGCATGCTGACCCTGGTGAGCCGCACGACCTTGGGTAAGTGGTTTGACCGGCGGCGCGGCATGGCGTCTGGTACCGCCGGTGTGTTTACCTCTTTCGGCTTCTCGGCGGCGCCGCTGCTGTTGCTCTTCTTTATCGACGGGCTGGGATGGCGCGGCGCTTGGCTCAGCTTAGCGGCCCTAGTGGGTTTGGGCATGGGTAGCTTAGGCTGGCTGCTATATCGCGATAATCCAGAGGAGTGCGGCTTGAGGATGGATGGGGCCGCCCTTGTTCCTCCGCCAATAGCACCTACAGCAGCGCCGGCAGCAGCGTCGGCAGCAGCGCCGGCAATAGCCCCTACAGCAGCGCCGATCAGCGCCGCTTCGGCCCCGACGTCAGCCAGCGTCACCGTGGCTGAGCCCCCCCGCGACTTCACCCGCGGGGAAGCACTGCGGACCCTAGCCTTTTGGGCCGTCACCTTTGCCCTAGCCTCCCAAGCCCTCACCATCACCGGCATCACCTTCCACATCGTAGATATCGGCGCCGCCGCTGGGCTGTCAGAGAAGCCGACCGTGGCCCTGTTCCTTCCCATCGCTGGGTTTTCCACGCTGGCGGGCTATTTGGTCGGCATGGCTTCGGATCGCGTCCCGCTAAAGATCTTGTTTATCGGCATGATGGTGTTTGAGGCTATGGGCATCGTCGGGATAGGCCATCTCGACAGTCCGTCGCTGCGGATCGTCGCCATTGTGGGCTTAGGCCTCAGCGGCGGCTGTTTCGGCACGCTGTCGACGGTGACTATGCCCCGCTACTTTGGCCGGCAGCACCTAGGGGCGATCGCCGGCGTAGAGATGATGACCCTGGTGATTTCTAGCGCTGTTGGCCCTTCCCTGCTGGCAGCTTTTAATGCAGCGTTTGGCAGCTATCGGCCAGGGCTTTACGTCTGCGCCGCCCTGCCGCTGGCGCTCATTTTTCTGCTCATGCCGTCGGACAATCCCCAGAACCACCCGTAACCCGGCCAAACCGCTCGGCCAACGCTATTGACCCGATATCATAGTCGCTATGGATAACCCTCAAGATACCTCGCAGGTCTATGCCCCGCCCCCGCTTTGGCTACGGTTCTCGCGGTTGGCTGCCGTCAACGTCCTCTCAAACCTGATGGTGCCCCTAGCGGGCCTCGTGGATTCGGCCTTCTTGGGGCATCTGAGCAACATCCGCTTTCTGGCCGGGGTGGCGATCGCAACGGCCCTATTTAACTACATCTATCGCCCCTGCAACTTCCTTCGCATGGGCACCACTGGGCCCACGGCTCAGGCGATCGCGTCTTCTGCAAACCAAGCCGCTGGCGCTGAGGCCAGTCAGGGCGCTGAAGCGCGGCCTCCGGCGGCCGAGTCAAAAGCCGATCTGCCGGACGAGGCGCTGCTAATTTTGCTGCGCAACGGCGCGATTGCGCTGGTCCTGGGAGGGCTGCTGCTGCTGCTACAAGCGCCTCTTCAAAAGTTTGGGTTCGCCCTGTTTGGCGTCACCCCTGACGTGGCGGCGGCGGGGCGCAGCTACTTTAGCGCCCGAATCTGGGATGCTCCGGCAACGCTGCTCAACTTTGTGCTGCTGGGGTGGTTTTTGGGGCGCGAGCAGGGGGGACGTGTGCTGGCGCTGTCGTTGCTCAGCAACGGGGGCAACGTGGCGTTGGACTACTGGTTTATTGTGCATTTGGGCTGGCAAAGCTTTGGGGCCGGGCTAGCTACCGCCCTCAGCCAGTACGCGATGCTGCTGGCTGGAATACTTCTGGTGGGGTGGGAGGTGCCCCGGCACCGCTGGGCCGTCGTTCCCCAAATTCTCAACCCAGAGTCGCTGACGGCTGCCTTTCGTCTCAACAGCAATATCTGGCTGCGCAGTATGCTGTTCACTACGGTATACGCCCTGTTTACGGCCTGGAGCGCTTCCCTGGGCACCATCACCCTAGCGGCCAATATGCTGCTGCTCCAGGTGGTCATCTTAGCGGTGTACTTCATCGACGGGCTCGCCTTTGCCACCGAGAGTATCGCGGGCAGCTTTTACGGCGCAAAAAGCAGCGATCGCCTGCTGGCGCTGCTGCAGATGGCGGGGGGGACAGGGCTGGTTTTGGGGCTCGGCATTGCTGCCCTGTTTACGACGTTTCCCGGTCCGCTATTTGCCCTGCTCACCAATCACAGCGCCATCGTGGAGCACATCGCCCACGACGTGCTATGGCTGCTACCGGTGCTCGGGTTCGGGGCGCTGGCGTTTATCTTGGATGGCTACTTCTTGGGGCTAGCCAATGGCCCCATCTTACGGAACAGCATGGCGCTGGCGGCGGTGCTCGGCTTTTTGCCGCTGGCGATCGCCAGCTGGCGGCTAAGCGCTAACGCGCTGCTGTGGGCGGCCATGGCAGCGTTTATGCTGGTGCGAGCGGTTATTTTGGGGGTGCAGGTGCCGCGATCGATTGAGGGTTTGGAGCAGGGTTCTGCCCCTGCTAAAGTCTAGCCACTCAATGGTCCTAGTTTTAGAGGGCTTACCGATGCTCCATGGCGTCTAGAGGCGTCTCAGGCAGTCGGCGCGGTGTGGCTGCATCGCCTTGTTGAGCTAGAGCGAGGGGGCCAATCTGCGTTCCCCTTACCCATAATTCTCGATCTTTATCTCTAAACGAGCTAACTTTACGCCTTCTTTGAATCCATTTAGCCTACTTTGACGTATTTAAACTAAGAGCAGGTTTATAAGAGCAGGTTTAGAAAACGAGCCGCGCGGGCGATCGCGCTTCGGCTACCGTCCCTAGTTAATGCGGGTGTCTTGAGGAGAAGTCGCGCAAACTTTACGCTCGCTCTGGACGCCTATAGCTTACTTCACGTACTCTTGATGCCTCATCAATACTTGAGAGAATATACTGATGTAGTAATTTGCCTTGCGGAGAATATGTTTATTGCGTTTGCTCAGTTGCTTAGGACAATGCGATTGGCTGAAGCCTTGACGTTTTGTAGGCAACTGGGCGCGTAAATGTCCTAATACATCAGGGCATTTGCGATACGGCTTGTATATACTGGCGCATAGATTTCTTACTAACTTCATACCGCAGCCTTAGTCATCGTGTTACTGACCGACCCGCCGCTCCATCTCATATTTACGGTCGCCAACTTACTCACGGCACTGGCCTACTTTGCTATTCCCATCGCGCTGGCCTGGATTCTGTTGCGCAGCGAGATTCCCTTCACCTGGCTGTTCAGCCTGAGTGCTGCTTTCGTACTCCTCTGCGGCATTGGACATTTGATGATGGGGCTACAGGTCCAGTTCATCGTGCTTACCGTCAGCCATATCGCCACAGCGGTCGCATCCCTACTGTCAGCGCTCCTGCTGTGTCTGCATGCGCGTCAAATTGCAGCGTATTTGCGTGAGGCAAAAGCCGCCCGGACCAACCTAAAAACGGCAGCCATTACAGCTCAGCGCGCTAACCGAGCAAAGAGTGAATTTCTCGCCAATATGAGCCATGAGATTCGAACGCCAATGAACGCAATCATTGGGTTCTCTCAACTCCTAGAAACGACGTTTCTTGATAGCCAGCAGAAGTCGTATTTAAACACCATTACCAAAAGCAGCGAGGAGCTATTGATGATCATTGAAGATATTTTGGATCTATCTAAGCTAGAGGCTGGGGAGCTAAAGCTTCAGGTGATTGACTTCGATCTACGGATTGTTGTTAAAGACTTGCTGAGGCAGCTTGCGCCCCAAGCGCGCCAAAAAGGACTGCAGCTTCATTTGGCGATCGCCCCGGATATTCCCCAGCGGCTGCGAGGACCCGCCGACCGACTGCGGCAGGTGCTCTCCAATCTGTTGAACAATGCTATTAAGTTCACGGAGGCTGGAGAAATCGAGATCGCAATTCGACCCGTCGGACCGCTAACGGCATCAGACACCGTCGAGCTGCGCTTCAGCGTCCGCGACACCGGCATCGGCATCGCGTCTGAGCATCAAGGTCAGATTTTCAACATGTTTACTCAGGTAGAAAACTCTGCCTCTCGGCAGTACGAGGGAACCGGTCTTGGGCTGGCGATTTGCCGAAAAATTATCGATTTGATGATGGGAGAGATTGGGGTAGACAGCCGGCTAGGCGTCGGGTCTACCTTCTGGTTTCAAGTTGCCCTGACGCGATCGCACTACAGCGCCGATCTAGGGTCCGGTGCCGTGCTGAAGATCCACCCCCGCCAGCACCAAGAGCGAGTGCTCGTTGTCGAAGATATCCCGGCGAACCAGGAGCTGATGCTGACGGTGATCAAGCGCTTTGGCTATAGCGTGAGCGCTGCCAACAACGGCAAAGAGGCGCTTAAGCAAATCAGCGAGCAGCCCTTCGACATCGTCCTGATGGACTGCCAGCTTCCCGAGTTAGACGGCTACGAGACAACCCGCCGCATCCGCAGCACCGAGTCACCACAGCGGCATCTGCCCATCATTGGCGTCACGGCTCACGCTATGGTAGGCGATCGCGATAAGTGCCTTGCGGCTGGAATGGACGACTATCTCAGCAAGCCCATTCGGCTAGACGATCTAGAAGCCGTTTTGGAGAAGTGGCTGGTGGTGAGGGAACAAGCCGCGACAGCCGCGTCTTGAGGCAGCTCACACTGCAGGCCGCCAAGCCGCTAGGCTTCAATCGGCACAATTTCGATACCGTCCCACTGCACCAGGATGTAGTCATTCTCATCTAGGGCATCGTGGTCTTCGGGGGTAAAGGGCTGCTCATAGGTCTTGATCAAACCGCTGTAGGTCGGCAGGTTATAAAACGCCTCCCGCAGCTGGGGACCATCGGTCGTTTCTGCCACATCCAGCGCTAAGGCCACCAGGTGAAGGGCGTCGTAAGCGTTGGCCGTCCCCACAGGGGCCAGAATTTCGCTGGGGCCTTCGAGGTCGAACTCTGCCTGGAGATCGCTCAGCACTTTCTCCCCCACGGGACCCTGATCGCCATAGAAGCTGTAGGTCTGAACAAATACGACCTTGTTGGCATCTGCGCCGGCAAGCTCCGAGAAACGCCCTCCGGAAATGCCCCAGTGAGAAATTACGGGCACATCCCAATTCAGACGGGCAAGAGATTTCATCATCTGAGCGCCGGGAGCCGCATTGGCCACCAGCAGCAGCGCCCCAGCACCCGCCGCCTGTAGGCGACCGAGCTGGGCAGACATGTCGGTATCATCGTTGTTGAACTTTTCGACCCCGACGATCTCCAGCCCGTATTCAGGGGCCCATTGCCGAAGCCCCTTCTCGTTCGAGTCACCCCAAGGGTTGTTGATCAGCACCAGGCCAACTTTCTCAGTGTCGTAAGTCTCGCTGATGTGCTTAACCAAGAAGCGGTCCACGATATTGTCGTTGGCGGAGACGCGGAAGGCATAGTTGGGGTCGTTACCGTTGCGGGTGATGCCCGTGGCCGCAGCCCACACGCCCATGTAGGGGGTTTGGAGCTCCTGAAAAACGGGCAGCATGGCTAGCGATACCGGGGAGTCAATACCGCCAAACACGACCGCTACGTTCTCTCGCTCAATCAGCTCTCGCGCCGCCGTAACCCCTTTAGCCGGCGTCGATTCATCGTCACGAATCACCAGCTCTAGGGGGCGTCCGCCCATCACGCCGCCGTTTTGATTCACTTCCTCGATGGCGACGGTGAGCCCTCGGGTAATCGCTTCACCAGAGAGGGCAGACCCACCGGTGATCGCCGCCACCAGACCAATTTTTACAGGCTCACCCGCGGCGGTGCCGCCCGATTCTTGTGGGGCGGCTGATGAGGCATCTGAGGACCCTTCTGAGCCCTCCTCCGGGGTGCAGCCTTTTAGACCAGCGGCCATCACGACGGCTCCAAAGCCAGCCGCGCCGCGCAATAGGTCCCGCCGCCGGATGCCAATCCACTGCCGATTGTCGGAGGTCATAGGTCTCTTTCCTTTGAAAACGTTAAAACTTAAATTGACATCAAACACATAGACTGTGTGAGCTGAATCACTTTATTGGCTGCGCTGTCTAAAGCGCTAGCCTGTTGTAATGCTCACAAAAGGTGGACGAGAATCTGAGATAGGATGATGCTGATTAGTAGCTTACCAACTAACTGCTGAAAAGGGGCAAAGGGGCCGGCATTATGTCAGATAAGGTCGTCGTAGAGGCTAAATCACGCGCTCAAAATTCTGCTCACCTCAATATTCCTATTGTCGATTTTGCGGGCTTTCAAACCGGAAGCGAATCCGAAAAGCATGCAATCGCTCAGCAGGTGCAGCAGGCCTGCCGGGACGTGGGGTTTCTTTACCTCAAGCATCACGGCGTCTCGCCTGAGCTCTCGGCGCAGCTGTTTACGCGATCGCAGGCCTTCTTCGACCTGCCGCTGAGCGTTAAGAACCAGATTCCCTGGCCCTCGCCCGAATGCAACTGCGGCTATATCGCCATGCAGCAGCAGCACCTCGATCCCCGCGGCGGGGCTGATCTAATGGAAGCCTACAACATTGGGCTTCTGCAGCCGGGGGCGGATGAGAAATGGCTGCCCGATCAGCAGGCGTTGAACGAGACGCTGCTAGAGTTCTACCGGGTGGGGGGTGAAGTCTGCGGCCAGATTATGCAGGCGTTCGCCCTGGCCTATGGGCTACCCCAGTCCTACTTTGAACCGCAGCACGACCGCCACTACAGCACAGTGCGCCTGCTCCACTATCCCCCAGTGGAGGATGATGTAGAGCCAGGCACCGTTCGGGCCGGGGCCCACTCAGACTACGGCACCATAACGCTGCTGTTTCAAGATGACGTCGGCGGCTTAGAAATTTTGCATGGGGGTGAGTGGATTTCGGCCCCGCATATTCCTGGTACGGTGATCGTCAATACTGGGGATTTGATGGAGCGCTGGACAAACAACCAGCTTCGCTCGACGAAGCATCGGGTGGTGGTTCCGCCGCGCCCGGCTGCCGAGCGATCGCGCTACTCGGTCATCTACTTCTACCGGCCCAATATCGACGCCCAGGTCGTCTGCTTAGAGCCCTGTCAAACGCCTGAGCAGCCAGCGATCTACGCCCCAACGACTACAAAGGCGCATTTAATTGACTGCCTGCGGGCCTCCTACCAGGTTGCTGATTAGGCCGATCGCTAATTGACCAGATCGCCGCGCCCACACGCTCACCGCAGCGGAATAAAGCCCGCCTGCTGAATGAGCGCCTGGCCTTGGGCAGAGAGCAAAAGCGCAATGTAGGCCTCGCCTGCGGTCTCATCGCTCTGCCCATTCTGCTTCGTAATCACAAACAGGCGGCGCGTCAGCGGATAGTTTTGCTGAAAGGCGTCTGAATTGACCTGATTCGGCTGTGTCAGACAGGCGTCTGGCGTAGCCAACTCCCCTGCATAGGGCGGCACGAAGGTTTGGCTGGCGTTTCCCCGAATGGGCAGCGGCTTGACGGTGCACTGACCCACGACTTCCGGCGCAGAGGCGTAGTAGACGCCGCCAGGTGCCGCCGCGACTCGCCGCAGCCCTTCGGTCGTACTGCCCACAAACTGGACTGCCGATCCAAAAGTGCCCTGCTCGTTCAGCAAGTTGTTGGCAAAGAACTTGGGAGTGCCCCCTGCCTGCGGCTCCCTAGAGTAGGGGACGACGGGTAAATCGGGGCCGCCAACCTGCTGCCAGTCTGTAATACTACCGTCGTATATGCCCTGAATCTCTTCGATAGACAGACCGTCTACATCAAGCTCAGGATTGACCGCGATCGCGATCGCGTCGATGGCCACCGGCGTCTGCTTGAGCTGCAGGCTGCGCTGCTCGGCAGTCTCGTACTCGGTATTATTGAGCGGCCGGGAGGACTGGGCAAAGGAAATTTGATCATTGAGCAGCATTTCGATCCCGGTTCCTGACCCGTTAAATTGGACTGGATGCTGGGTGTAGATCAGATCAAACTCAGGAAACGTCTGCTCAATCGCGCTATCTACGACTTTGCGAATCGGGGCCCAGGTGGTGCTCCCGCCATAGCGCCAGCGCCCTTGGGGAACGTCAACGTCTTCGAAGCTGTCGCCGCCGCGCCTGGACAACAGCGCCGGGTCTGCAATAGGGGCCGTTGCCGGAGCCGAGCCAGGCGGCGGGGGCTGAATGGCGGCGGGGCGCACGAGGGCGATCGCCCCAGCTGACGCCAATGCCGCCCCCAGCAGCCCTGCCACCCATTGCCAGCGCCGCCCAGACGGCTTCGCCTCATCGACAATCATGCTCTGCCAGCTCAAGGGCTGCTCAAGGGCAGACTGCCGGGTGCACAGCGTCGGTAGCCACATCACGCCGGGGTAAAAGGGGCCTCCGGTTTGCGGAATATTGAAGTGCTCCAGCTGCCGCCGCGCCTGATGAAGCGACTGGGCCAAGGTCTTACCCTGGCTAAAGGCATCAAAGAAACACTGTAAGAACGTCACCGCTACGTCGTCAGGAACGGGCTCAGCCATGACGATGCTGCGGGGCAAATTGAGCAAAGCCAGCTGGTGAGCGAGCCCCAAACCATCGCAGGAGTTGAACAGAGCCAGCTGCAGGCCCCGGTCCACAGCAGCCTCAAAGGCGTGCTTAAACTCGTTGATGCTCAAGCTGCAGGTCTGGCTCAGCTCAATCCAGCCAATCTGCCCGTCAGGCTGGGAGCCGCTGTGGCCCGTGAACACGAAGATGTGGTAGCCCTCCGCATCCCACAGGGCATCGCTCAGCTCGTGGGGGCTAGGCTGCAGAAGCGTCACGACGTCAGCACCCCGCGCTTCGAGCCTTTGCACAATGTCCAAATCAGCCTGGGTCTGAATGCCATCGCTGCGCCCTACCACAATCAAGATCCGCACCCGCGATCGCGGCTTTACGGGGCGGATGGTTTGACCGGGGTGGCCTTTGACCCTGAGGGCAATCTCAGGCTGCCGGCTATATTGGTCAAATAAATTCCACTCTTGCCAAGGCAGGCGGCCTAGCTGCAGAGTGCTGGCATCTAGGAACAGGGGCAGTACCGCGTCCTGCTGCTCAGGGTGACTGGTGAGCGCAATCATGCTCTCACGGATGCTTTTCCAGCGCGGATCGCTGGTGTCTAGCCACTGGTTCAAGTACTGTTTGATTGTTTCGACGTGCTGATGGCCAGGGCTGTGGCGCTGCACGTGCTTAACGCTGAGGCGATAGGATTCTGGCTGCGATGGCTCTGGCTGGGACGGCGCGGATTGAGATGGTACTTCCTCCTGGGCCGCCTGGGCCTGAGGCGGGGCGGAGATGCAGGACCTCACCCGCTCTAGATCTCGGTAGGACGATCGCCAATGGCCAAACGCCTCCGGCAGCTCTGGCGGGATTGCGGGCAGCACGCCCTCTTGCGCCTCGCGATAGTCTAAGGTGACGTGATATTCGTGGTCGACGACCTGCCTCAGCCGAATTTTGACCCAATCCATTGATAGCTTATCTCCTGGGGGTACAGAGTGCTTGTCCGTTTTTATTTTAGAGTAGATAAAATGGCTGACCTGATGCATCCCGCTCATATGCTCAGCCTTGAAGGTCAGCCCCAAATGTTAGCCTTAAGTCTTAGCCTTAGATCTCAGCATTGGAAGTATTCGACGACCGTGGTTTCCCCCAGCACCAGCTCGACGCTAAACCGCTCACTGCGCTGGGCGGTAAACTCTAGCTGAATCCAGTCGTCATTGTCCTGGACCGTCACCGCCGCACAGCTTGCCCCCGAATCATCCCGCAGCGTCAGCTGTAGACTTAGGGGCAGCGAGCCGCCGCGCTCCCCCGGAAACACCCGAAAGTCAATCTCGTATTCGGCCTCGGTGGGCAACAGCATCACCACAATGACGACCGATGCGACATCGCCAAATGCGATCGCTTTACTGCGGCTGATGTTGGCAGACGGTTCCGCACCCTGCAGGGGGCTAGCGCTGCGAAAAGACGGAATTAGCGATGGCTCAGCGGGTCGCCAATCGGCTTCAAACGCCTGCTCCAACCACCGCCAGAGCTGAACTGGGGCTGCCGCGCCGTTGGGCAGCCAGTCGATTAGCGCCTCAACAGGCTGTAACTGGGTCAAGGGAACCGTCTCTGCTGTGGGGGGCAGCGCTGACTGGGGAACAACCCCTAGGAGCTGAGCCTGGGTCAGGTCCGCGCTGAGGCCTACGGCGGTGTAGCCCAGCGGCGTCTCCCGAACATGGGGCACCCTGAGAACGTCGTCGGTCGGCAAGACGGGGCAGCACTCCACCCGCCCAAGCTGGGGAATTAGAACATCGGCGGCGTTAAACAAGGCCCTCAGGCTCGGCTGCCAACAGTCGCTTTCATGCAGCGTTGCGTCCACCGAGAGCCAGTTTAGGTAGGTGTGCACCGCACAGACCGCCAGCGTATTCAAGTAAACGCGCTGCCCCTTATCAGAGGATGTCTGCTCAGCAGCAAACTGGGCGGCAAACCGGTGGGCGTCGGGCGCTATCGGGATGTTGAGAAGATCGTCGGTGAAAGTCATGATGGCGAAAACCGTTGAGCAATATCAAAGAGGCAGGGCAGGCACTTTTTCTTCCAATGAGAATAGAGGGTTTGATCCTTGACCTGGAATTCTCGGGCAAGGGTAGAGATACGCTCGGGAGGCTCCCGAAGCAGGAGGCGAATGGTGAGCATTTGGCAGTTGCAGTCGGGCGCGCTGCGCGGGTGACAGCGGCTGAGCACGCCGTCTGGGTCCTGCTCGATCAGCGCCTGAATCTGCCGTCCCAGCTGCTGGCGCTGCTGGTCTTGAATCGCCTCGATATAGGTCGTTAGGTTGCTGAGCGAGGGCGTGGGACTTGCGAGCCGGTCAAGGCGTGTGGCGTCTGAATCGCCAATAGGCCTGTCTAAACTGGTCTGCCGCTTTTGGTGAGCTTGGTCGTCGATATATAGGTCTCGGATACGCCACTTCAGGTAGCCATTGACCCAGACTTCTAGGCTGCGCTGAAGGGAAGGGGGCCGCTCTTCAAATGACTCTAGATTTCGGCAAAACCAGTCTAGAGTTTGGTTGAGGGCGATCGCATAGTCGGGATGGGACGAGCGAATCAGGTTGGGCAACCGCTGCACCAAAATCAGTAATCGGTGCAGCGATCGCTTTCGCTCTCGGTCTGAGCTATCTGCATCGCAGGCCTGACGAATGAGGTCTCGTAGTCGCTTATCCACTGGCGATGTATCTTAGAGCGATGTGTATGCTGGAGCTGATACCTTGGCTAAGGTCGATTTTAACAGGGAATATTGGCGCTGTATTGGGGCCACGCGTAAGTCGCTATAGCGAATGTCCTGACTGGTTAGGACATTCTCGCGCGCCCAGTTGCCTAGGAGATTTCAAGGCTTTGAGCCAATCGCACTGGCCTAAGCAACTGGCCTAAGCAACTGGGCCAGCGTAATAACATATCGGCTCAGCGGTTCAAAATTATGAAAAAAGCTTTTGGTGCTCAGCGCCAAAAAGCATAAAACGCTTCTGCGCCACTGACTCAATAGGGTTAGTCGTAAACCTAGGAGGGCAAATAGGCCGTAAACGCTACCGTTTTCCAGCGCACCGGCTCCGCTGCATCAATCCGTTAAAAAAGCTTTTATCCGGTTACATTGTTTGTTCGTTTTGCAATTTTGAGCTACCTTGCAGGGGTTAACCTGAGCGGTTTAGGTAAAGGATAAGCGGGTTCGTTATCCTTTACCTGCTAGGGGTTTTTACTGTCCCAAATCTCTGAACTGACTTTTTCGCCAAGTGAGTGTCGCTACCGCTATGCTGTTCGCCATTGAAAATCTTCCCTACTGGATCTTTTTAGGCACTGGGGCGCTGCTCTTCGGCATCGTCATTGTGTCGGGGGGCGGCGATGATGCTGACGCGGATGTCGATTTTGACGCCGATCTAGATGCCGATCTAGATGCAGACTTCGACACGGATCTAGACGCCGATTTGGAGTCTGGCCTAGAGACAGACGGGAGCGCCACCGCTAAAGAAACGGCCTTTGACGGTGACGGCGCGGCGCGTCTCCCCGGCCCCGTTACCGCAGTTTTGAGCTGGTTTGGCCTGGGCAAAGCGCCCCTGATTTTGCTGATGGCCCTAGATCTCTGTCTATGGGGACTGCTGGGCTGGATGGCCAATGCAGCGCTGGGGGGGATATTGGGCGCGGCCCTCACCAAGGCGCTGGGGCTGCCGATACTGCTAGGGTCGATGGCGATCGCGCTGACTCTGGGTGGGCAGGCGGCGCGGCCCATTGGCAAAGTATTTGCCGCCTTCGGGGAGAGCGCTAGCGGCGATCGCTTAGTGGGCTGCCCCGGCGTGGTAAGCTCGGCGCGGCTCTACGCGCTGTCCAACGCCAAAATCGCTCAGGTGGATGTCCTCGACCCCGCCAAAAACCGCGTCACCGTCAACGCCGCCCTGCCAAACTGGGCAACGGTGCACCCCAAAATTGGCCACAAAGTGCTGGTTATCGAGCGACTTGACGTTCCTCCCCTCTACCTCGTGATTGCAAAAGATAGCGCTGACGAAGCCCAGTGGTTCGCCGCCGTAAAGTAGCGGCATTTTAGCCCATGACTGCTTCAGTAAATGTCCTAGCTCATGCCCCAGCTGACGGTGCAAAATAAGTTTTAACCCCTTTTGAGAGGCCCCTCACCATGCTGTTTTGGCTCACCTTCATTCAGTCCCTCCCTTCCCTAAGCGCGATTGAGTTTGCCCCAGCTACAGGCCTGGCGATCGCTGACCTGGCGATCGCTGACGCTAGCAGGACAGTTGCTCACAACCCAGCCCCGCTGAGCCCTTCAAATGTGTCAAGTTTGTCTTATTCGGGTACTAGAGGCTCCCTCACCAGAGGTCCTGTGGAACAGCCTGTACTCGGGCAGGTGTCAGGTGGGCTGATTGTCTTTCCAGTAGTCATTGTCAGCATTGTTGTGCTGCTGCTGCTGAGCGTCTGGGCCTATACCCGCGTCTACGTGATTACCCCTAATAACGAAGCGTTTGTGCGCACCGGGGGCATTTTCGTCAAGCAGAAAAAGGTAATTCTCTACGGCGGCTGCGTCGTGCTGCCGGGCTTCCATGAGCTGACCCGCGTACCCCTGCGGGAGATTTCCATCGACGTCGAGCGCACGGGCAACCTAGCCGTACGCACTCAAGACTACCTGCGGGCCGACATGCGGGTTACATTCTACGTCTGTATCAACGGCGTCGAGGAGGACGTCCTCACCGCCGCCGCTCGCCTGTCGCAAAATCGCAAAATTACCCCAGAGGATATCAAGAACGCCCTAGAGAAGCGGGCAGATGACGCTATTCGGGCGGCGGCAAAAACCAAAAGTCTGGCAGAAATCGACGCCGATAAGCTGGGGTTCGCGCAAGAGGTGCTCAATTTGGTGCAGCAGGATCTGGGCAAAGTTGGCCTCACCCTCAACAACATCGCGATTTCGGAGGTTCAGGAGAGCGATACCTACGACGAAAACAACTTCTTCGACGCTCAGGGCGTGCGGCTGCGTACGGAGACCATTCAGCGGTCGATTCAGCAGAAGCGAGAGGTAGAGCTGACGACCCAGGTTGCTATCGAGCAGAAGGAGCTGGACGCTGATAAGCGATCGCTGCAGATTGCCCAGGAGAAGGCCAGCGCGCAGCTCGAGCAGAACCTAGAGGTAGAGGCCATGACGGCCCAGCGCCAGCGGGAGATTCAAGAGGCTAAGGCCCGGGAGACGGCAGCAGCTCAGCAGACCCAGATCCAGCAAGAGAAGGACGTGGAGGAGGCCGAGATTCAGCGGAAGCTGTCGGTGCAGCAGAGCCAAGTTGAGGCCAATATCGAGCTAGAAGAGCGCAACAAAAAGTTTAAGGTGGCCCAGGCGCTCCAGCAGCAGCAGGCAGATTTGGCGGAAATTGACCGCAAGCTGTCGGTGGAGCAAAGCCAGATTGAAGCCAATATCGAGCTAGAGGAGCGCAACAAAAAGCTCAAGGTAGCCCAGGCGCTGCAGAAACAGGAAGCAGATTTGGCGGAGATCAACCGCAGCCGCACCGTCGACTCTCAGTCTTTAGAAGCCCAGGTGCAGGTGGCCGAGTCGGAGCGGATGGCCCGCATCGCCCAGGAGGACGTGGCGATCGCGATCGCCCGCAAGCGTCAGGAGAGCTTTGTTGCCGAGGCCGACCGCGCTCAGGCTGAGGCGGCGGTGCAGACGGCCACCGAGCTGGAGGTGGCGGACCGGGCCAAGCAGCTAGCGGTGATTCAGGCGGAGCAAAAGGCCCAAGAGCTGCGCATTTCGGATCAGAACGTGGTGGAGATCGACGTGTTTCGGCGGCGGCGGCAGGCCGAGATCGCCAAAGAGGCGGCGGATTTGGAAGCAGAGGCGATTCGCACTTTGGCAGCGGCGGAGAAGGACAAAGCGCTGGCGGAAGCGGAGGGCATTCAGGCCCGGGTAGAGGCCCGCAATGTGATCAGTAACGCTAACCTTTCTGCCGATGTGCTGCAGGCGATTTGGCCTGAGCTGGCGACTCAGCTCCCCGATGTGCTGCAGTCTTTGGCCCCGCAGCCAGGGGTGCTGGGGGATGCGCGCATCTATTCCTTTCCGGGCGCTAACGGCAGCGGCAGCGGGGCGGAGGATATCAACAAGCTGCTGCTATCCACGAGCGGGCTAGCGCTGATCAATACGCTGCTGGAGGAGGGGAAGCTGGGCAATGTGGTGAATAAGGTGGGGCAACTGCTGCAAAACCCTGGCTCAAACTCGGCGTCGGATGGCAATGGCCATGATGCTGGTCGGGATACTGGCCGGGATAATGCGATCTGAAGATAGCGGGGTAGGGGTTTTTTATAGGACCGATAATTCGTTGCCTTTGCGTAAATTTTAGGGGGGTGCAGCCTTTGCCTTTGCTGCTGCGATCGCGTCCTAGGAACTGCGTAAGCCCTGGTCGCGCAGCACAGCATCAATCCAGGTCTGCTCCTCAGTCGACAGTGGCGGCAATGGGTCAATCTTGTAATCTATAAAGTAGTCGTAGCCCGACCGCTCATACACCCCATCGAGCAGCTCTTGAAGCACCACTACCGGCTCCTCGTCGCCACTCTGGAGCGGTAGCGTAAAAGATGGAATGGTCGTCCTACTAGTAGAGAGTTGACCCCCAGTACTTCGTATACCCGCTTTTCAATATCGACCTGGTATTTAGGTAGTAGCTGAGGCGTCAACGCGTCTGCTATGTCGACAGTAAGCCGATTGTGAATCGTTGACCATCGATCTGGATGCTCAAGATACGGGTTCATTCCGGGAAATGGCGAAGGCATGACGTAACTCCACCTGAATAAAAGACGAGCTCAGGCGAGCTCTTTGGCCTAACCATGCCAGGCTAACGCCAGAAGAAATTTCTTTGATCAGCTACGATTTCATCCTGGAAGCCTTATGCTATGCAGCATTATAGAGAATTAGTATAAATTAAAAACCGATTGGTGCCGCTGGCTGATAACGGAACGGTATGCATTTTCAGGACATGGATGCTGTCAATTAGGCTAGCCTACAGCGCATCTTACGGTGAACTAAACTAGACTTCATTTGGACAGCGCTTGCCCTGCTCAATATCGGTGAGGTTAGAAAGCGTTGTGTGGGCGATCGCCTCTAGAGCATTACGGGTAAAAAAGGCCTGGTGGGGCGTAATCACGACGTTGCTGAACGACTGCAGCAGCTGAAAGGTTTCATCTTGAATGATGGTGTCAGAACGGTCTTCGAAGAAGACGTTCGCCTCCCCTTCGTACACGTCGATGCCAAAATAGCCAATCGTGCCATCCTCAATGGCGTCGATGGCAGCGCGGGTATCAATCAGACCACCCCGACTGGTGTTAATCATCATCACCCCTGGCTTTAGGTGGCGAAGGGACTCTTCGTTAATGATGTGCTGGGTTGATGGCGTTAGAGGGCAGTGCAGAGAGACAATGTCAGAGGAGGCAAGGAGCTGCTCAAACGGAACGTATTCAACGCCAATGTCCTTACAGGTTGGGTTTTCGCGCACATCGTAGGCCAGTAGGCGACACCCAAAACCAGTCATGATGCGAGCAAAGCACTCTCCGATCTTTCCGGTGCCTACAATGCCGACGGTCCTGCCGTGGAGGTCAAATCCTAGCAACCCCTGAAGTGCGAAGTTGTCGTCCCTTGTTCGGTTGTAGGCTTTATGCAGCTTGCGGTTAAGCGTCAAGATGAGGCCGACGGCGTGTTCGGCGATCGCATAGGGGGAATAGGCTGGAACGCGGACAACGCGGATGCCGAGGGACTTTGCCGCGTCAAGGGCAACATTATCGTAACCCGCACAGCGCAGCGCAACACACCGAACGCCTTGCTCATTCAGAATGATTAAGGCATCTTTATCGACCTGGTCGTTGACGAAAACACAGATAGCTTCAAAGGTTGTGGCAAGTGGAGCAGTTTTTGCCGTGAATCGGGTTTCAAAGAAGCTCAGATTGTGGCTAAAGTCAGCGCTAGCTTTCTCCAAAAACTGCCTATCGAAAGGTTTTGAATTGAAGACGGCAACTCTCATAAACCCTCAAAAAAACCATAACTAAGTTTTTAACTGACCAACAAAAATTGGAACCAGTTAAATGTGCTTACTGACAACGATGTCTCTGGTGCAAACTGGTGAGGTGAACGTATGCCACTGGATACCTTACCTACTCTGTCCGAGGCAGTATACCAAAAGTAAACAAAGGCGAATAGGGTGCTAGAGACACTCCACGACTATACAACCCCTCAGTCAAACCCAGGACGTAGATTTGACTGAGGGGTCGTGTAATGGCCTTTACAGCGCTTGATGACTTCATCAGAGCCGCGATTGCCCGCTGAATCAAAGAGACACTCCTATCAGCTCATGGCGGCAGGGCTTCGATCATAACCCTCAAAGTCATGGGGAACTTTACCTTGACTCTGAGCCCTGTACTGAGTCACTGTCTCTTCACTTAGCCCCACTTCCTGACCAGAACGAGCTAGCATTGCCTGTTCTCGCTGTCGAAGCTCTTGATGACGTTGACTAACGCTAGCTCGAGCTTGCTCAGAAACAGTTGGTTCTGGCGCTGTTGTAGCTGGCCCAGAGGCGGGGGGAGCGGCAGACGCTGTATCAGGCATTGGCTGCGGCACCGGTGGAGTTGGACCTGTCCTGTGGGCAACACCCCGCCATACCAAATTCAGCATCGGTTGTTTGAGGGAGTCTACCACCGTACGGAACGCTACAGGAACACCTCGATAAACCCCTGTTGCAAATACAGGGCCAAACCTAGGAGTTAGAGCAGGCGTATAGTCGTATCGAACACCGCGATAAATAAGTCTCATAGTCTCTTGCCTCCTTGTAGCGATGAAGCAATTTAAGGCGCGTTCCTTCGGATAAAATTCCTACTTCCGTCTTCCTGAAGCCCACTTTTTTCTAGCGTAGCTTGTGGTATCTCCCCAGAGAGATGAACGATGTCTTCTTACGCCTATATTATACGACGAATTACATCATATTTTGTAGTTCTTTATGCTTTGACATAAAGGGGGAAGGCTGCCATATATAGAGATTTTTGGTGAAGGGAAGTAGAGAACAAATTGAGCTGTTGCTGTATGGACGTCTCGCTTATCCTCTTCATAACTTCCCCAAGTTCTCTCTCTAAGCTGACGTTCAAAGGTACGTGAAAGCTGCTTGAGGACCACAGCCCATGACGAGTTCTGTTTCGCTTCGACCTACGTTCGTCACCCTGGATGGCAATGAAGCAGTTGCCCGAGTGGTTTACGCGCTTAATGAAGTAATCGCAATCTACCCTATCACGCCGGCCTCGCCCATGGGGGAGTGGGCCGATGCCTGGGCTGCCGGCGGCAGGGTCAACCTCTGGGGAACGGTGCCCGCCATCGTGGAGATGCAAAGTGAAGCCGGGGTCGCAGGGGCCGTGCATGGGGCGCTGCAGACGGGGGCGCTGACCACCACCTTTACCGCGTCGCAAGGGCTGCTGCTGATGCTGCCCAATCTCTACAAAATTGCGGGAGAGCTAACGCCCTGCGTGATTCACGTGGCGGCCCGTTCGGTAGCAGCTCAGGCACTCTCTATTTTTGGGGATCACAGCGATGTGATGGCCGCCCGCGGTACGGGCTTTGGCTTACTTTGCTCCGCTTCCGTGCAAGAGGCGCAAGACATGGCGGCGATCGCCACGGCGGCTTCCCTAGCGAGCCGCATTCCCTTCATCCACTTTTTTGACGGTTTCCGCACTTCCCACGAGATCCAAAAAATTGAGGTGCTGGCGGATGAGGTGCTGCGGGCTCTAATTGATGATCAGTGGATTGCCCAGCACCGCCAGCGCGCCCTTAGCCCAGAGCATCCCGTCATTCGAGGCACGGCTCAAAACCCGGACGTATTTTTTCAGGCGCGGGAGACGGTCAACCCTTACTATCAGGGCTGCTCCGCCATCGTGGAGCAAGTGATGGGCACCTTCGCCCGAATGACTGGAAGGCAGTATACACCCTTTGAGTATTACGGCAGCCCAAATGCTGACCGGGTTGTGGTGCTGATGGGGTCGGGCTGTGAGACGGTTCAGGCAACGGTGGATGCCCTCAATGATGAAGGGGAAAATGTGGGAGTGCTCAAGGTGCGCCTCTATCGCCCCTTTGACGCGCGGCGGCTTGTTGAAGCCCTACCTAAAACTGTGAAAGCGATTAGCGTGCTGGATCGCACTAAAGAGCCCGGCAGCGGGGGAGAACCGCTATACCTTGATGTGCTTATGGCTTTGGTCGAGCAACAGTTTATGTCTCCAGGCAACGGGTTTCCTATCGTTGTTGGGGGACGCTACGGCCTCTCGTCCAAGGAATTCACGCCCGCGATGGTCAAAGCCATCTTTGACGATTTGCTGCTCGACGGTCGGGACAACCTCTCCCAACCCAAGAACCACTTCACCATCGGCATCCACGACGATGTCACCCACAGTAGCCTGCGCTACGACCCCACCTTCTCGATTGAAGCGGCAGAGACGGTGCGAGCCGTGTTTTATGGCCTGGGATCTGACGGCACCGTGGGGGCCAACAAAAACGCCATCAAAATCATTGGGGAAGCCACCGACAACTACGCCCAGGGCTACTTCGTCTACGATTCGAAAAAGTCTGGCTCGGTGACCACCTCTCACCTGCGGTTCGGCCCAGAGCCGATTCACGCCCCCTATCTGATTAATCAGGCCAGCTTTGTCGCCTGCCACCAGTGGATGCTGCTGGACGGCTTGGATGTTCTAGGGTCAGCCATGTCGGGAGCCACAGTCTTACTCAACTCCCCCTACTCCCCCGAGGAGACCTGGCCCCAGCTCCCCGATCGCATCCAGGCGCAGATTATTCAAAAGCAGCTCAAGCTCTACGCCATCAACGCCTACCAGGTGGCCCGAGAAGCGGGCATGGGGGGCCGCATCAACACGGTAATGCAGACCTGCTTCTTTGCCCTCTCCCGAGTCTTGCCCCAAGCAGAGGCGATCGCCGCCATTAAGACCTCCATCCGAAAGACCTACGGCAAGAAGGGAGAGGCGATCGTGGCCATGAACCTGCAGGCGGTAGACCAGGCGCTGCAGCATCTGTACGAAATCCCAATCCCGGCGGGGGCCACAGCGGATTCAATTCCACCGTTGAAGGCTCCTGTCTCTGACGCCGCGCCGCCCTTCGTCCAAGAGGTTTTGGGCTCCATGCTGCAGCGTCAGGGAGACGCACTGCCCGTCAGCGCCCTGCCCTGCGACGGCACCTACCCCACCGGCACCGCCCAGTGGGAAAAGCGCAATATCGCCCAGGCTATCCCGGTGTGGGACCCAGATGTCTGTGTCCAGTGCGGTAAATGCGTTATGGTCTGTCCCCACAGTGTGATTCGCAGCAAGGTCTATGGACCGGAGCAGCTTGCGAGCGCACCTATGACCCTAAAGCACACCGCTGCGCGGGAGTGGGAGGGGCGGAAATTTACCATTCAGGTGGCGGCAGAAGACTGCACGGGGTGCGGCATTTGCGTGGATGTATGCCCAGCGAAGAATAAGTCGATTACTCGGCTCAAGGCTATCAATATGACACCGGTTTACCAGAAAGCGGCCTTTGAAGCTTCAGGCGATGAGTCAAGCGACAGCAAGGCTCAAGTCATCGACCTACGGCAGCAGGAAAAGCCCAACTGGGACTTTTTCTTGACTCTCCCCAACCCCGATCGCCAGTCCCTCAACCTTCAAAAAGTCAGCCAGCAGCAGATGCAGCAGCCCCTATTCGAGTTTTCTGGAGCCTGTGCGGGCTGCGGTGAAACCCCCTATCTGAAGCTACTCACCCAGCTGTTTGGCGATCGCCTGCTGGTGGCCAATGCCACGGGTTGCTCCTCCATCTACGGCGGCAACCTGCCCACGACTCCCTGGAGCAAAAATAGCGAAGGGCGCGGTCCGGCTTGGTCAAATTCGCTGTTTGAAGACAACGCCGAGTTTGGTCTGGGCTTTCGGGTCTCCATCGATAAGCAGGCGGAGTACGCCGCTGAGCTGCTGCGGCGATTGGCGGCAGACGAAGCGCTGCGGGAGACGACGCTGCCCGCTTTAGCGCAGCAGATTCTCGTGGCCCAGCAGCATGACGAGGCCGACATTGTGGAGCAGCGCGAGCGAGTAGGCCAGCTGAAGGCAATGCTGGTAGAACTGGGACGCCGTGAGGCCGCTCCCGTGGCCGAGGTGCAGCAGATGGTCTCCCTAGCCGACTCCCTGGTGAAAAAGAGCGTCTGGATTGTGGGGGGCGACGGCTGGGCCTACGACATTGGCTACGGCGGGCTGGACCACGTGCTGAGCGGCGATCGCAATGTCAACATACTTGTCCTGGACACGGAGGTCTACTCCAATACTGGTGGACAGCAGTCCAAGGCGACCCCCAAGGCCGCCGTGGCCAAGTTCGCCGCTGCGGGTAAAACCACCGCCAAAAAAGACCTGGGCCTGATGGCCATGACCTACGGCAGCGCCTATGTGGCCAGCGTGGCCATGGGAGCACGGGATGAGCATACGTTGAAAGCCTTCTTAGAGGCCGAGTCCTACGACGGTCCCTCTTTGATCATCGCCTACTCCCACTGCATCGCCCACGGCATCGATATGGCCACCGCCATGCACCACCAGCAGGCGATCGTCGATTCAGGCCGCTGGCTCCTCTACCGCCATGACCCCCGGCGACACGCCACAGGCCAAAGCCCTTTGGTTGTTGACAGCCGCGCCCCCAAGCTGCCGGTGGAACAGTCTATGTACGCAGAAAACCGCTTCAAGATGCTGGCCCACAGCCATCCTGAAACCGCAAAGACGCTGCTGCGGCAGGTGCATCAGGATGTGCAAACCCGCTGGCAGCTGTATCACTATTTGGCCGATTGGGGGGAGGCAAGTGAACAATAGAGCCCCATTTGTAGCAATCGCTATCTACACCTTTTCTCAAGAGAGAGTTCAATGAAATTATTTACATGGAAACGTTTGAAGCTTTGGCTAATTGGCCTACTCGCGATGCTATTAGCCCTCTGGGTCGGCAACGTTCGCACACTGGCGCAGGCCAGCGAGTACCAGGATACGTTCCACATCAAAGGCGACTATTTGAACGTGGACAACCTCGATAGCGATCGCAGCACGGCCTTCTTAGGACACGGTTATCCCCTATTCAATCTATCAACCTAGGAGACAGACCCATGAATTCTCTTCAATGGAAACCCCTGAAATGGTGGATCATTGGCCTCCTGGCCCTGCTTCTCACGCTTTGGGTCAGTAGCGGCTACGCCCCAGCGCAGGCTAATGAAACTGACCAAGCCCTATTCAAGATAGGGGGTGATTTGGTTATTCCGGAATCCGAAGTTGTGCAAGACGCCTTCGCCATCGGCGGCGATCTCACCCTACAGCCCAACGTCATCGTTCAGGGAGATGCCTTCGCCATCGGCGGCACCGTCGAGCTGCAGGACAACGTCCAGGTGAAAGGCGATACCTTTGCCATTGGCGGACGGGTGATTCGCGCCGAGAGCGCTGTAGTAGACGGTAGCGAGTTCACTCTCCTAGAGGCGGCGAGTGGCCTATTTGAGCGCTTTGGCGTCATCGGCGCGCTTTACCTCACCAATGTGGCCTTTTGGGTCGCAACCTTTGTGGTGGGGGCGATCGCCGGTCTGCTGGTGTTGCTGCTGCTGCCGGGCCACGTGGATGCGATCGCTTCTGCTGTGCATGACCGACCTCTGACGAGCCTGGTCTATGGTGTCGGCGGCGTGGCTGCCCTGATGATACTCACCGTGCTCACGGGGGGCAGCGCTTTGGGGGCGATCGCCATTCCCTTGGCAAATTTGGTGGCCCTGCTGACCGCCCTGCTGGGGAGCATTGCCGTCTGTGTCTGGCTGGGTAAGCAGCTCCAGAAGCGTCAGCCTGAAGCTCACTTCCGGCACTTTTGGATTGGGCTAGGGCTGCTGTTTATCGTCAGCCTGATTCCGATGATCGGAGGGATGCTGGTGAGCCTGATTGCCCTGTTTGGCTTTGGGGCGACGCTGCTGGTGCGCTACGGCACTCGCCACGCGACGGATACTGCCCTGACGCTGGATCGGCTGGAACATCAAACGGAATAAACCTCTGTAAGGGCATGGCAGTGCTATGCCCCTACCATCTACACGGGCGTGGCACTGCCATGCCCCTAACGACCAACCTAATACCATGACTATCTCCACAACATACCTGGGCCTACCCCTCCGCTCCCCCCTCGTGGTGGGAGCCTGTGGCCCTTTGACCGAAGAGCTCAGCCGCCTGCGGCAGATGGAAGACGCCGGAGCCGGGGCCATCGTGCTGCACTCGCTCTTTGAAGAGCAGCTGCAAAAAGACCGCCTAGCGCTAGATTACTACCTCACCCAAGGCACCGAGAGCTATGCCGAAGCCCTGACCTACTTCCCCCACCAGCCCCTATTCCACGTCAGCGCCGAGACCTATCTGGAGCACATTCGCTCCGCTAAGGCGATGGTAGATATTCCCATCATTGCTAGCCTAAACGGGTCGACGCCGGGCGGCTGGACTAGCTATGCCAAGCAAATCGAAGCGGCGGGGGCGGACGCACTGGAGCTCAACCTCTACGCTGTGCCCACCAACCCCACACAAACAGCAGCTCAGATTGAGCAGACCTACCTAGACATCGTGCGGGACGTCACTTACTCAGTCAACTTGCCGGTGGCCGTCAAACTCAGTCCCTACCTTACTAACTTGGCCAACTTTGCGGGCAAGCTCTCGAACTGCGGTATTAACGGCCTAGTGCTGTTCAACCGGTTCTACCAGCCTGACATCGACCTAGAGACGTTGTCTATTGAGCCCCAGGTCTTGCTCAGCACACCCCAGGACTTACGCCTACCCCTGCGGTGGATCGCTATCTTGTATGGCACCCTACCCGTAGACTTTGCCGCAACTGGTGGGGTTCACCGTGCCCAAGATGCCATCAAGCTGCTCATGGCTGGGGCCAACGTCACAATGATGGTGAGCGCGCTGCTGCGCCACGGCATCGAGCATCTGAATCACGTGAATCAAGAGCTGCACCGCTGGCTAGAGGAGCACGAGTACGACTCGATTCAGCAGCTCCAGGGCAGCATGAGCCAGGTCAACTGCCCTGACCCCAGCGCCTTTGAGCGGGCCCAGTACATCAGGTCGATTCAGACCTATTCGATTCAGCCCACCCCAGTTCCTAGCGCTTAATGCCCGTTTCGCCACCCCTCAAGAAAATTGGCATTCTCACCAGCGGTGGAGACTGCCCCGGCCTGAATGCCGTCATTCGGGCGATCGTCAAATCGGCTAGCCGACGGGGCTGGGAGGTCTACGGCATTCCCTACGGCACCCAGGGGTTAATCAACCTGGAGCAGGGCAACTGTCACAGCCAGGACCTGCGGCTTCAAGACCACGGGTTTGACATTCCGGGCCTGCTTCACGGCATTGACATCCTTCAGTTTCTCAGCGGCAGCATCTTAGGAGCCCTGAACAAGGGCAACCCCAGCGATCCTGCCGTGGCTCAAGAGATCCTCGACGGCTACCGGCTGCTGAACCTCGATGCGCTGATTGCCTTGGGGGGAGACGGCAGCCTGGACATCATCGACGAGCTGGCGCAGCAGGGAAACTGGAACTGGATCGCCATCCCCAAAACCATCGACAACGACGTCCCTTTCACCGAACGGGCGTTGGGTTTTGACACCGCCGTCGGTACGGTTACCCAGGCGCTCTACGACCTCACCTTCACCGCTGCTAGCCACAGCCGCATCATTGTGGTGCAGGTGATGGGGCGGGATGCGGGCCACCTCGCCCTACAGTCCGGCATTGCGGGCGGCGCGGACGTGATTTTGATTCCCGAGCTGGCCCCGACGCTAAGTGACAGCGTTTTGGATGGGATTTGCCGGCACATTGTGACCCTGCGGCAGGTAGACCGCCAGTTTGCCTTGGTTGTGGTGGCAGAGGGGGTGCGCAATGCGTCTGGGAAAAAGGAGAAATACATCGGCGACGTGCTGGCCCAAGAGATTCAGCGCTACAGCGATCGCCTTTGTCAGACGGGGCGACCCGAGTTTTGCTGCCTCAAAGACATTGAAACCCGCGCCACCGTGCTGGGCCACATTCAGCGCAGCGGCGTCCCGTCGTCATCAGATCGGCTGATTGCGGCGGCCTTTGGCTGTAAGGCGATTGAGCTGATTGCGGCGGAGCAGTATCAGCAGCTGGTGATTTGGTCCCAGGGGCAGGTGGACGCTAAGCCGCTGGAGGTGGTGATGCCGCTGATCAAGCAGCGCCACCAGGCCCACCAGTGCACGCGCCCCGTGGAGCCGGATGAGCTGTGGGTGCAGACGGCACGGGAGCTGGGGATTTATATCGGTCCTCGGTTCGGGTCGGCGGAACCTGCGGCTCCTCACCTGAGCAAGTGCCATGAAGTACGTTGACGAGTACCGCAGCAGCGCGATCGCCCAGCATTGCGCCAGCGCGATCGCCGCCGCCGTCAGCCGTCCCTGGACCCTGATGGAAGTCTGCGGTGGCCAGACCCACGCCATCGTCAAATATGGCCTTGACCAGCTCCTCCCTCCGGAAATTACCCTCATCCACGGTCCAGGCTGTCCGGTCTGCGTCACCGACACGGCCCTCATCGACCAGGCCCTAGCCTTAGCGGCCCATCCGGACGTCATCTTTTGTTCCTTTGGCGACATGCTGCGGGTGCCCGGCACCACCACCGACCTGCTCAGCATCAAGGCTCAGGGCGGTGACGTGCGTATGGTCTATTCGCCCCTAGATGCGCTGGCCCTAGCCCAGAAACACCCAGAGCGGCAGGTAGTTTTCTTTGCCGTCGGCTTTGAGACCACGGCCCCAGCCACCGCCATGGCGGTTCATCAGGCAGAGCAGCAGCGCATCGACAACTTCTCGGTGCTCGTAGCCCATGTGCTAGTCCCTCCAGCAATGGAAGCGCTGCTGGCGTCCCCGGAATGCCGGGTGCAGGGGTTTCTGGCGGCAGGGCACGTCTGCACCGTCACCGGGTATGAGGGGTATCGGGCGATCGCTCAAGAACACCATGTACCTATCGTGGTCACGGGGTTTGAGCCGGTGGATATTTTACAGGGCGTGTACCTTTGCGTGCAGCAGCTAGAGCCAGGACGGGCGATATAGGAAAACCAGTATGCAAGCGATGTGAGCGCTCAGGGATACCAGACTGC
>JBHJHD010000166.1:0-7925 GCA_050331115.1 Elainellaceae cyanobacterium | reverse complement strand
GGCAGGCGCGGTCGTGTCGCTATCGATCGCGTTGCTATTGATTGATGGTGCATTATGGTTTCGCGCAGCCTTGTGAAGGGTCTCTATTCAGGTGATAGGGCGATCGCTCCTAGTAGGGCATTATGTTGATGTTTTCTAGCTGCTCTAGCTGCTCCGGCGTCAAAATCACCTCTAGCTCCTGCCGGTAGTCCTGCATGATGTCTCGGAGCTGCCGCATTTGGGAAAAGCTGAGGTCCAATTCTCGAAGGGCGGCGGATGCGCTGCTTGGTTCTGCCTGCACGAGTTGAGGATTTCCGGCCATAAAGGCTGTCATACTGGCGCTGACGATGAGGACGCATAGGATCTGATAGGTCATGGTTTTGAGAGTCATGGGGGGCCTTGCTGAGTAGTGGTGTGACAGGATTTGTGACGGCGTTGACGGTTGCCCTGACATTCTGGTGCACCTCTGGGACAGAACAGCCTCATCTTAGGTAGGGACTGCCGCGCTTCGCCTGAAGCAAACCTCCCAAACTGATTAGGGAAAATGTCCCGTTTGTCATTGGGATAATTGTCCTATTGGTGATGCCGCTCAATTAGGACAGTAGGCTCTGTTAGCCTCTAGGGCCTACGTGTAGCATTGAAGCGAATCGATAGTTTGTGGGAGCTGCCCCCAATGAAGTTAGATCTAGCGCGATCGCACTCTCCCCTGCGGCAGCTCTTGTATGTTGAGTGGGTCTTGCTGGGGATGGCGGTGTTCGTCACCCTGCCCATAGCGCCCTTCGTCTCAGGCACTGCAGTGCTTTGGCCCAGGCTGCTCATCGTCGGGCTATTTTCTGTGATGGGGCTGCGTCTACCCAAGCGGCGGTGGCACAAGCTAGGCTACACTGCCGTTCAGCTCTGCTTGCTGGGGCTGCTAATTGTAATTGGGGGCCCTGCTCCGCTGCCGATCAGGCTGCCGCCGCAGCTAGGCCTTGTGGTTGTAATTCGCAGCAGTCAGCTGTTTCAAACGGGAGGGCGAATCGTCGTCTTGGGACTGGTTTTTGCGCTACACCTGCTGACCACGTTTTCCCGTATTGATGTCCCCATCGTCGATCTAGAGCTGCTGCAGCGCCTCAATTCTCCCCAGGCCCAGGGAGAGATCATCCTTCTCAAGGCAAACACCCTTCTCTTTTTCTCCCTGGTGCTGGTGTTTGTCTCCCTACTCGTCAATGCGCTGCTGTCGGCCCACCAAAATCAGCAAAAGCTGGCCCAGGCCCATGAAGCCCTACGGCAATATGCCGCTAAAGTCGAAGGCCAAGCAACCCTGCAAGAGCGTAACCGCATTGCCCGCGAAATTCACGATTCGCTGGGGCACGCCCTAACCGCCCAGACGATTTTGCTAGAGAATGCGCTGCTCTTTTTGCCGGTCACGGCCAACCGCGCTAAGGGCTACGTCGTCGAGGCTAAAGACTCCGCCTACCGGGCGCTGCGTGAGGTCTCTCGTTCGGTTTCGGCCCTGCGGACCAACCCGCTGCAGGGCAAGTCTTTACCAGACGCTATTCCCAAGTTAGCCGAGGGCATTTGTGGCCCATCCCAGATAGAATCGCAGTGCCTAATCAGGATATCGGGTCGCTTACCTGACGAGCTGACCATCGCGCTGCTGCGCATCGCTCAGGAAGCCCTGACAAACGTCGTCAAGCACAGTAAAGCGACGCGGGTCAAAATCAAGCTAGCGTCTCGGCGCGATCGCCTCTATATTCAGGTTCGGGATAACGGGCGCGGCTTCGACCCCAGCAAAAATACAACGGGCTTTGGGCTGCGCGGCATTCGGGAACGGGCCGATGACTTGGGGGGGAAGTGCCAAATTTGGAGTGCGCCAGGAAAAGGCTGCCGCGTCAGCGTCACCTTTCCACGTCCTGTGCAGGCCGACCGTTGGGCCGCAGCATCTAGTCGCGAGACCTAACTCAAACCTATGATTCGTCTTTTAATTGTCGACGATCAAACGATTATTCGTGAAGGGTTAACCAACCTGCTGGCAGCTCAGCCTGGCTTAACCGTCGTGGGCGCTGCCGAGGACGGACAGCAGGCTATTGACCAGGTGATGACGCTTCACGGCACGCCTCAGCAGCCTGACGTGGTTTTAATGGATGTGCGTATGCCCCAGGTCGATGGCGTCGCCGCAACGCAGCAAATTTGCGGCGATTTTCCAGACGTTAAGCTTCTCGTTCTGACGACGTTTGATGATGATGGGTACGTGCAGCAGGCGATGCGCTACGGCGCAAAGGGGTATCTGCTCAAGCAAACCCCCATTGCTGAGCTGGCGATCGCGATTCGAGCCGTTTACCAGGGCTATACCCATATGGGGCCAGGGCTGTTCGAAAAAACCTTACTTCCAACCCACGTCGGTCTCAATGCCGGTCTTGATGCCGGTCCCGACACGGGGCCCCCGGCTGAGCTATTGGGCCTATCGCCCCGCGAGCAAGACGTGCTGAAGCTGATCAGTCAGGGGTGTAACAATCGCGAAATTGCTGAGGCGCTATTTATCTCTGAACGCACGGTTCGCAATCACGTCACGAGCATCTTGAGTCAGCTGCAGCTCCGCGATCGCACCCAGGCGGCCCTCTTTGCCATCAGTTTTTGGTAGCCCGAATTCTGGTAGCCCGAAGCAATAGCTGGGGTGAGAAGAACGGTTATTGAAACAAAACTATGCCGGCTGCGTCCTTGAAGTTAAAGCTCCGAGGCATTATGTCAGAGCGCATCTGCTCTATTCAGTCTTACAAAAGGGTTGCGGCTCTAGCGCGCAATTCGGTTGTTCAGGCTTTTTAGGATTGTCTAAGGTTGATGCGGCGACTAGAGATATCTGGTCGTCGCTTCTTTCTTGTATAGAGCGTTTTATTACACAGAGCTACGATTGCTCTCTCGCTTAAGCTGGGCAAGATTCCACTCCGGACGAAGGTCGCTGGCCTGCCTGAGATAGGTGTGGTGGACCGAAGACTCGGTTGTCGGAACGTTGACGTGAATCAATACCCGAATGCAGCGCTCTAAACTACCCTCAACGTGCATCTGCTGCAGGTCGATCATGGGGACGTCTTGCCAGTGGGGGCGCTCACGGGCGATCGCGGCCGGGAAGGCCGCATCTAAATCTTTGGTCACTGAGAAGGTTGTGCTGATAATTTGCTCAGGGTCGATCTGGTTGTACGACTCCAGCATGGTGAGGAGTTCAGTGACCGCCTCTCGCATGGCTTGAACCGTATTTTCTGAGGCAGTGGTCGCCCCTCGAATTGCTTTGACCTTACACTCCACGCCCATATCCTCCAGCAAACGTCAATTTAATACTACTTGCAACATCCCTATGGGCGATAGAGCCACAGGGGTAGCCCGCTGGTTTGGACCTCGAATTCCAGCCAGTTGATGCCGGTTAGGGCGGCAGTGTAGGCCTGATTTCGAGAGAGTATGCGCCCCAGCAGGGACTTAGGCTCCTCTAGGGTATTTACCTCGACTTTCTCAGGGTCTAGGTCAGCGAGCTCTGCCGCCCAGCGCCGCGCGTCTTCCTCAGTTCCTACGCGATCGACAACGCCTAGGTCCAGGGCCTGCTGCCCCGTGAAGATCCGGCCGTCTGCAAATGCCTTAACCGCCTCTACCGATAGACTGCGGGCTTCGGCGACGGTGTTGACAAACTGGTGGTAGCTGACGTCGATCAGCTCCTGCAGAATATCCTGTTCCGGGGGCGTTAGCTCCCGGTCAAAAGCCAAAATATCTTTGTAAGGCCCCGACTTGATCACCTTGAAAGACACCCCCACTTTGTTCAATAGCTCTTCGAGGTTGTTACCCCGCAAGATGACGCCGATACTGCCCGTGATTGTTCCCGGATTGGCGACGATGTGCTGCGCGCCCATGCCGATGTAGACGCCGCCGGATGCCGAAATATTACCGAAGCTTGCGACGATTTTGACGGTCTCCTGTAGGCGCTTGAGGGCATCGTAAATCTCTTGAGAGTCGCCGACGGTGCCGCCAGGACTGTCGATGCGCAGCAGGAGCGCCGGAAATTTGCGCTCTTTGACTTCGTCTAATGCTTCGAGGACTCGCTTGCGCGTCGAGCCTGCGATCGCTCCAGTAACCTCAATGCGAGCAATCTGTTTGCGGAATCGGGGCTTGAACGGCCAAATCATAGTTAACTATCTATTAGGTATCCCAGCGGACAAGTCAGCCTAGTATTCTAGTGTGCCTTACTCGCCCGGTTTTAGCGATGTCCTGGGGCGGGGTAGCGCTACTTTAGGCGTAGAATAATGGCCTCAGTAAGTATAAGTACTTGCTGGATTGCCCCGCCTGCAGCTCGCGGCGGGCTCCATGGCTCAACGGTGCGTTTACTTAACAGCTCGTTACACTAGGACATACAGATTCGCCCCGAATTTGCATTTTTCAACATCGCCCCCAATATCGCTTCAGTTTTTTACAGTATCTGCCCCATGTCCCCACAGGCAAAATCACTCCTTTTAATTGTCCCCTTCTTTTTGTGGGGAACGGCCATGGTCGCCATGAAGGGAGCCATGCCCCACACCGGCCCGCTATTTGTCGCTACCCTGCGGCTGCTGCCGGCAGGGCTGCTGGTGCTTGGTGCCGCCTGGGCGCTGGGGCGTCCGGCGGTGCGGGGCTGGCGAGCCTGGCTGTGGGTGGCTCTGTTTGCCCTGGTCGACGGGGCGCTGTTTCAAGGATTCTTGGCGCTGGGCCTAGTGCGCACTGGGGCGGGTCTAGGGTCGGTGATGATTGATTCCCAGCCCATTGCCATAGCGCTGATGGCCCGGGTGCTGTTTGGTGAGCTGATTGGCGGTTGGGGGGCTCTGGGTCTGGCTCTAGGCGTGTTGGGCATCAGCCTGCTGGGGCTTCCTGACCAGTGGTTTGCGGCCGGGTTTGAGGCGATCGCCCACTTTGACTGGTCTGCGCTGCAGCCGGCCGGCTCCCTATCGGCCTTAGACCTATTGAGCCGACTGCTCGGCAGCGGCGAGTGGCTGATGCTGATGGCTGCCCTGTCGATGGCGGTGGGCACGGTAATGGTGCGCTACGTGTCTCGCCACTGTGACCCCGTGATGGCGACGGGCTGGCATATGGTGCTGGGAGGCGTTGTGATGGCTGGACTTTCCCTCTGGCAGGAGGCTGCGCCGTGGCAGCAGCTTACGGAGGCCGACTGGCTGGCCCTCAGCTATGCCTCCATTTTTGGCAGCGCGATTGCCTATGGTCTATTTTTCTACTTTGCCGCTAGCCGCGATCTCACCAGCTTTACCGCCCTGACGTTTCTCACGCCGGTATTCGCGCTGCTGTTTGGAAATCTATTTTTAGGGGAGCGTCTGAGCGTCATTCAGTGGACCGGCGTCTCAGTTACCCTGGTTAGCATCTACGTCATTAATCAGCGGGAGGTGCTGATGGCGCTGCCGCTGAAGCAAGAGACAGGGCAGGGGCAGCGGGGGGCTGACGCTGCCGGTGAGGGCTAGTCGAGCGCTGTGAGCCCTACAGCCCTGCCTCAGAATATCGCTACGGTCGTAGCTACTTCACTTCGTGCCCAACGGACACGATTGCCTGCCGCGCCGAAGATTCTGCCATCTCTGACTCAAGGCTGACGGTTTTCTTCTCAACGTCGACGTCTACCGTCGCATTGGGGTCCGCTGTCTTTAGCACTTCGGTAATGGTGTCAGCGCAGCCCTGACAGGTGATAGACGGAACGTTTAATGTCATTGCCATCGTTAGCAACTCCTCTGTAGATAATCACATTACTAAAGGTAGCGGTTATAGCAGATCTAGCAACTCTTCCCCAGTAGAGGGATGTATGCCGATGGTTTGGCGAATTTCGTCGCAGGTCACGCCATGCTTGACGGCGATCGCCGCCGCCTGCACGATTTCGGCGGCATGTTCTCCCACTATGTGCAGGCCCAGCACGCGCTGCGTGACGCCGTCTGAGACCACCTTGATCAGCGCCGGGCTGCCCTCCCCTGAAAACTGCTGCTTCAGCGGCTGGAACTGGGTCGTCGCGACCTCAATCTGCGAATCGCCAAACTTTTGCTTCGCGTCCGCTTCCGTCAGCCCCACCGCCGCTGACTCAGGGCGGGCGAACACTGCGGAGGGTACCCACTGGTAGTCCACCTGGACCGCTTCGTCCCCGTAGACGGTATGGGCCACCGCTTTCCCTTCGGCGATCGCTACCGGCGTCAGGGGCAAGCGACTGGTGCAGTCGCCAATGGCGTAGATGTTCGTTTGACTGGTCTGGCTGTAGTCGTCTACCGCGATCGCGCCGTCCTTCAGCTCGACGCCAGCTTTTTCGAGGCTTAGCGACGCCACGTTGGGCTGGCGACCCACCGCCATCAAGACTTTGTCTACTTCTACTGTGCTAGGACGGCCCTCTAGATCGCTCTTCAGGTTCAGCACGATGCCGCTGCCTGTCTTTTCAAGCGACTCGGCGACGGTCTCTGCCAAAACGTTAATGCCGCGATCGCAGAGCGCTGTCTGCAGCGCCTGGCGCAGGCTTTGGTCAAACCCGCTGAGGATGAGGGGACTTGGGTCAAGAATCGTGACCTCACTTCCAAAGGCCGCCAGCATGCTAGAGAACTCAACGCCGATGTAGCCGCCCCCCATGACGGCAAACCGCTGGGGGCGCTCGGCCAGGGTGAACATATCGTCGGAGACGATGGCATAATCAGCGCCAGGAATATCTAGCCGGGTGGGGCGACCGCCGACGGCGATGACAATGGTTTCGGCGGTGATGGTGCGATCGCCATCTTCAGCCTCAAGGCAGATGGTGTGGGGGCCTTTAAAGTAAGCGTGCCCGCGAAGGGTATCGACGCCCTTTTCCTGGAGGGAAGACGCGATGGAGCTACCGATGCGGTCCACGTGATTTTGAATGGCCTGGGTAAGCTGGGACCAGTGCACAGATAGATCGGTCTGCTGCCAGCCAAACGCAGCAGCGCTCTGCATCTCCAGCGCAACGTCAGCGGCGTAGACAATCAGCTTTTTTGGGATACAGCCCCGATTAGCGCAGGTTCCGCCATAGGCTGCCTGCTCGACGATTGCGGTGCGCTTTCCATAGGAGGCCGCCTGCTTTGAAGCCGCTAGGCCGCCAGAGCCGCCGCCAATTACCAAAAAGTCGTAGTCGAATGTCATAAGGGCGCTATAAACAGGTGAAAATGGAGTGCCCCCTGTTAAAAAGGCACTCTAGGTAGAACTTTACCGCTTTTCGCAAGGCGTCTTTTGGCCTAGCTCTTTTGGCCTAGCAGAGTCTGGCGATCGCTAGCGCTTGAGAATGATCCAAACTGCGTGAATGATGCCGGGAACGTAGCCTAGCAGAGTCAATAGGATGTTGATCCAAAACTGGGTTGTAAGCCCTACCTGCATAAATACGCCGACGGGCGGTAAAAATATGGCAATGATTAGACGTAGTATGTCCATCTTAAGGGTGACTCCCGCTCAGAGAAGTGTTTTTACAAAAAAATACATGCCTGCAGCGACAATTACTGACAACAATAGGCAATAATACTGAAACGTATTTAATATGCGTTTCATATACACAAATGATTGCAGTTTGCTTCGCTTTGATACATCTGTCATAGGGAAGAATCGTGGAGAAGATGTATTGATGATGAAGCGATAGGCTGCGTCAGTTACTGTTCTTTATTATTGAATTTGAAATTGGTAGGGCTTACGTATATAGAGCGTTTCTTGTGCGTCTTTTAATCTCCCAACCTTCGGTCCCTCCTTTACGTGAAGAGCTCCTTTACGTGAAGAAATAGAGGTACGTGAAGAGATAGGGGGTCTCTGCGCTATATTTATTTGACAGCAAGAGTTTCTTTTGCATAAGTCCTATAGCAATTTTCAGTCACGTGAGGTACGGATTTGGGGGTTGGTGGGGGCCCGCGCCCCCAACCCCCCAACATAACCACCCGGAAAAACCCGGGAATTGGTTTTTGGGGACTATTTAAATAATT
>JBHJHD010000165.1:0-8515 GCA_050331115.1 Elainellaceae cyanobacterium | reverse complement strand
GACCCCCATTGCCTTAGGAGACGACTGCGCCGCCATTCCCCAAGACAACGGCTATTTGCTGCTGGCTGCCGAGGGCATTTGGCCACAGCTGGTTCAAGCTGAGCCGTGGTTTGCAGGCTGGTGCGCCGTGATGGTCAACGTCAGCGACATCTACGCCATGGGAGGACGACCGCTGGCGGTGGTAGACGCCCTGTGGAGCCAAGACCCCCAGCGCGCCGCTCTCCTCTGGGCAGGCATGACGGCGGCGGCTCAGGCCTTTGGCGTCCCCATTGTCGGCGGCCACTCGAACCACCACAGCCCATACGGTGCCCTAGCGGTCGCTATTCTGGGCCAGGCCAAGGCCCTAATCACCAGCTTCAATGCCCGACCTGGCGATGCGCTGCTGATGGCCGTTGACCTAGAGGGGCAGCCCCACCCCGACTATCCTTTCTGGAACGCTGCCACCCACAAGGACGGAGCCATCCTGCGGGCCAACCTGGATCTGCTGCCCACCCTGGCCGAGCGCGGCTGGTGCGACGCCGGTAAAGACATCAGCATGGGGGGGGTCGTGGGGACGCTGCTCATGCTGATGGAAACCTCAGGCGTCGGGGCCAGGCTCAACCTGGGCGAAGTCCCCCGCCCTGACACGGTGCCCCTGACGCGCTGGCTGCTGAGCTTTCCCAGCTACGGTTTCTTGCTGAGCGTGCGGCCCGAGCGGGTGCCGGACGTACAGGCGCTGTTCCAGTCGCGGGATTTGGCCTGCGCCGCGGTTGGGGCGGTGACCCAGGGCCAGGCGCTCACCCTCGCCTTAGGCCACCAGTCAGCCCAGTTTTGGGACCTGCGCCAGCAGGCCCTGACGGGCTTTTCAACTTGATAAGCGCGTCCTATGCCCCTTCGCATCGCCCTGCTCACTTACTCCACCAAGCCAAGAGGCAGCGTCATCCATACGCTGGAGCTGTCCACCGCCCTCACCGCTCTGGGACACCAGGTCTGCATTTACGCCCTGGACAAGGGCACCGGCTTTGAGCGATCGCTCCCCTGCCAGGTGCGCCTAGTCCCCGCACGGCCCGCCCCGGTAGACATCGACGGCCTGATTCGCCAGCGAATTGGAGAATTTGTCGCGGCGCTGCGGCCTAACACGGGCCAGTACGACATCTATCACGCCCAGGACTGCATTGGCGCCAACGCCCTCGGGGCGCTGGGCTGCGCCCCGGTGGTGCGCACCGTGCATCACGTGGAGGCCTTTGAGAGCATTTACCTGCAGCAGTGCCAGGACCGCTCCATTCGCGAGCCCGACCGCTGTCTGGTGGTCAGCGATCGCTGGCGGCAGGCCCTATTGCAAGACTACGGCATCGAGGCGGTGCGCGTCGTCAACGGCGTCGATCGACAGCGGTTTACGCCAAGGTGCAGCGGCGAAGAAGCGGCCCTACGCGATCGCTATGGTCTTACGGGTCCGGTCTTTCTAACCGTCGGCGGCATCGAGCCCCGCAAGAATTCAATTCGGCTGCTGCAGGCCTTCGCCCAGGTGCGCCGTCATTGCCCCACGGCCCAGCTGATGATCGTCGGCGGGGCGACCCTGTTCGACTATCAGGCCTACCGCGATCGCTTCTTTGACCTAGCGGCGGCGCTAGGATTGCGCGAGGCCCTAATACCGCTAGAGGCCCCAGCACCGCTAAAGGCCCTAATACTACCGGGGGTAGTTCCCGACGCGGTGCTGCCCGCCCTCTACCGCTGCGCCGATGCCTTTGTCTTTCCGTCCCTCAAGGAAGGGTGGGGGCTAGTGCTGCTGGAGGCGATCGCCTCTGGTCTGCCGATCGTCGCCTCTGACCAGCCGCCGTTTACAGAGTTTCTGTCGCCCCAGCAGGCCTGCTTAGTGAATCCTCATGACGCAGAGGTCCTGGCGGCGGCAATGCTGCGAGCCCTCAATCCGCAGGTGGCAGAGAAGCTCGTGCATCAAAGTCAGTCGGTTCTAGGGCGATACACCTGGGGGCGCAGCGCCCGTCAGCATGTGCGAGAGTACAACCAGCTTTGCGCCAACCGTCAACAGGAGGGGTTGATTTCCCATGCCAGAAATTCAGTTTAAGGTCCAGTGGCCTGACGGCTCCCAAGAGGTCTGCTATTCGCCCTCTTTGGTGGTGAAAGATTATCTGACCGCTGGGGAAGTCTATGGGCTAGAGTCCTTTGTGGCGCGATCGCGGACCGCGTTGACCCTAGCGAGCGAGCGAGTGCAGCAAAAATATGGGTTTCCCTGTAGTCGAGCGCTAGGACAGCTCCAGCGTATCGAGACCAAAGCCAAAGACTATCAGAGCTTTGACCAGCCATCGGTTCAAATAATTGAATTTGTGGCTTAGCTTACCGCCCACTGTTCCGCGCTAGGGAACAGCTTCATATTCGTGAGCAGTTGTCAAAGCCTTAGCAAAAATCCGTACTGTACTGTGGACGCGCAGTTGCACCCTTTGCTAGTTTGGTGACTTACGTCACAGGTGTAGCACATGTTCTAATGTGGGCGATGCCCGTACGCCACACCGCCTGTACAGCGCTTTGAGCCAAAATTTTTATCCTAGACGATATAGCAAATGGCCTAATGCATTAGGACACCTGCGCGCTTTGTTACCTGTGCAATATGAGGCTTTTAGCCCGTCGTGTTGTTCCTATCAGTAAGGCCAACGCAGCGGGTGCTCTACTCCAGGGATTCTACCTCAGGGCTATCACGACATCTACACCAGCCTTGCGCTGGATGATTTCTCTCGTAGCTTACCGCGGTCTCTCTTTGGTGAAGGCACCATTACTATGCTGGATATCTTACTTTTCTGGTCAATCCTGATATTTCTTTTGGCCAATGTAGGCGTCGGCCTACTGGCTAACGACAAAATCAACGAAAGCAGCGTCAATTATTTAGTGGCAGGCCGTCGGCTGTCGCTGCCGCTGGCGGCCACCACCCTCATGGCCCAGTCGGCAGACGCGAATGCCACCTTGGGCAACGCAAATCTGACATCAGAGTTTGGCTTTTGGGCTGGGGCGTCGCTTCCCTTGGGCCTGGCCCTCTGCCTACTGATCACAGGCCTCTTCTTCGCAAAACCGCTCAACCGCATGGGTTTGCTCACGCTGCCCGATTTCTACCGCCTGCGGTACAACCGGACAACTGAGGTGGCAGCCTCTGTGATTATGGTGCTCAGCTTTTCGTTTCTGCTGGCTGGGAACCTAGTGGCAGGGGGCTACATCTTTCAGACCTTTTTAAAGACCAGCTACGCTATCGGTGTTGTGACGATCGCAATCATCGTCTTGGTTTACACCATCGGCGGCGGGCTCCTTGCAGTCGCCTACACCGATGTCGTTCAGGTGACAATCGCACTGCTGGGCGCGCTGTCTCTATTTGCGTTCGTCTTTCTCAACTTTGGGTTCACCGTGCCGGACGGTATGGGTCCGCTCGCCCTCGAGCAGCTTACCGACCCGGCGGCTGGGGCCTTTGTCAATTGGGCTGCCCTGTTGGCGCTGGGTCTAGGTGATATTGTCGCCATTGATTTTATGGCCCGAGTCTTTGCCGCCGAAAGTCCAGAAACGTCGCAAAAAGCCTGCTTTATCGGCGCTTTAGGCACAGTTGTGATCGGTATTCCCTATACATTGGTGACCCTAGCGACTCCCGCTATTTTGCAGCCGCTCAACGTTCAAGCTGACGGCTCAACGCTGTTCACCCTACTAGAATCGGTAGCGCCGGCCGCCATCAGCCTAATAGTCGTCATGGGTATTCTGGCGGCGTCTTTTTCTACTGCGGATGGCGCTGTCTTGGGGACGGCCTCTGTCATTGCCCACAATATCGTCGGTGTCTCCCACATCGAGGAGACTGGCGGCGGCAATCGTCTTTTAGCGGCAACGCGCACCATGGCTTTTGTGGTCATGATGTTGGCTGTTTTCTTGGCGCTGCGAGTTCCTCAAAACGGACTGCTGCTGCTGCTGGCGTTCGATTTAGGGTTTGCCGGACTGCTTGTCCCTTTGGCTGGCGGTCTCTTTTGGCCCAAAGCTACGGCAGCGGGCGCGCTAGCCTGTATTGTCGCTGGGTCCTTGACTCGTCTCGTGCTGTTTGTGCTCACGCCAACGGCGTTTGGCATCGACAACAATCTACTCTATCTGCCGAATAATTTTCTGGGTGCCGACTTCGATGGATTGCCGACCCTCCTCAGTCCGCTACTGGGCTTTGTGGTCTTTGTCACAGTCTCCCTATTGACCCATCAGGATGAGAGGCGGGTCCAGCCTTTCTAGAAGCTAGGACAAATCTACCTTGTCTTTAAGGCATATTTGCTCTATATTCGAAAGGTTGTGGAATTACGGTTCGGTCATGGCTGTCCCTAAGAAGAAAACCTCTAAGTCGAAGCGAAGCATGCGCCGAGCTACATGGAAGCGCCAGGCGGCTTTGGAGGCCCAAAAGGCGCTGTCCCTCGGCAAGTCCGTCTTAACTGGGCGATCGCAGAGCTTCGTCTATCCTACAGACGACGAGGAAGATGACGAGGAGTAAAGGGTCTATTTAGCCCAGCCTCGTTTAGCCCAGCTTGTTTGCTGTTCAGCTTGTTTGCTTTAGAGGGGGCTCATCAAAAGCCCCCTAGCGCGCTTTACGATGTTTTGGCGCGGCTATTTTCTAGCAAATCCTTGCCTGCTGATGCCCATAGCAATTGTCTTGATGCACTAGAACAATTGCATGTGCTGATGCCTGCGATATTTAAGGCTTTTGTTCAGTTGTGTTGTCCTGAGCAATAGCGCCAACGCAGTAAGCTGCCGAATCGGCTTGAAGTCGTGACACCATGGCCCATTCTGACTACCGCGCGGCGACGACCGCCCAAGATATCGAATTTATTGCTCGCGCAGAGCAGCAGGGATTTATCTGCTCTGCGGCAGACGCCGAGCGCTACATCGAACGGATAGGTCTTGAGAACTTTCGCATTCTAAACTACGACTCACGGCCTGTCGGCGGCCTGGTCATTTTGCCCCAGGGGCAGTGGTGGCTTGGTCAGAAGATTGCCATGGCGGGTGTCGCTTCAGTCAGCGTTGTGCCCGAGGCGCGGCGGCAGGGCCACGCCAGAGCGCTGCTGCACTCGATGCTGCAAGAGCTATACGATATGGAGATGTCGCTGTCGGCCCTCTATTCCGCCGCTCACCCGCTATATCGCCAGATGGGTTACGGGGCCAGCGGAACATCGGGCTACTGGCAGGTCCCGACTAATCGTATTGGCGTTGCTGAAATACCGCTGTCAATTCGGCCGGTATCGCTAGAGGTCAGCGCGCTGCGCCCTATTCAGCAGCAATACGCCCGCCACCAGCCTGGGCACCTCGATCGCCATCGGAGTATTTGGTCCCAAATTGTGAGCCCTCAGGCGGGTCAAACTCACTTTGCCTATTCTTTTGGCCCAGAGGCTAATCCAGAGGGCTACATCGTATTTTCTCTCAAATCGGGGGAGCGACCTACGCTGCAGATTTTAGACTGGGCCTTGATAACGGCAGCAGCGGGGCGATCGCTTTGGGGGTTCCTCGCCCAGCAGGGTACCCAGATTGAGGTGGTGCGATGGCGCGGGGGTGCCGTTGACCCCATGGCAATGCTGCTGCCTGACCACACGGCCAAGCTGCAAACGCTAGAGTATTGGATGCTGCGGCTGGTCAACGTTCCGCGAGCGCTAGAAGCGCGGGGCTATTCAGCGGGCGTATCGGCAGAGCTAGCTTTTGACGTTATAGATGAGGCGCTGCCCGCCAACCACGGCTGCTGGACGCTCTCGGTCAGCGGCGGTCGGGGTAAGGTGACTCGGGGCGCGGTGAATCAAGAAGGCAAGGCTCAAATTTCGCTCTCGGTCAGCGCCCTGGCCTCGCTTTATTCTGGGCTGCTCTCACCGGACCAGATGCGGCAGATGGGCCTGCTGGCGGGTAGCGATGCGGCGATCGCCACCGCCGCGTCGCTGTTTGTCGGTCCCTCCCCATGGCTCCCGGACTTTTTTTAGAGCCCTTCCCCCTAGAAAAGCTGCTGGGCCTGTCCTAGGCGGCAACCCGCTCGGGAAGAAGCGTCAAAATATCGACCCCGTCCTCAGTGACGGCGATCGTGTGCTCAAACTGGGCCGATAGCTTGTGGTCTTTCGTGATAGCGGTCCAGCCGTCGTCCAGAACCTCAACCTCAAAAGTGCCCTCGTTGATCATCGGCTCGATGGTGAACACCATGCCGCGGCGTAGCCTTTTGCCTTTCCCAGCCTTGCCGTAATGGGGCACCTGGGGAGCCGTATGGAAGATGCGCCCCACGCCGTGACCGACAAAGTCTCGCACCACCGAAAAGCCCTGGGCCTCGGCGTAGCTCTGGATAGCGGCACCGATATCACCAATCCGGGCTCCCGGCTTGACCTGAGCAATGCCGTGCATTAGACACGCTTCGGTGACCTCCACAAGGTGCTTGGCCACCGGCGATGGTGTACCCACAAAGTAGGTGCGGGACGTGTCGCCGTGAAAGCTGTTTACGATAGGCGTGACGTCGATGTTAATGATGTCCCCATCTCGGAGCACTTGCTTAGCGTTGGGGATGCCGTGGCAGACGACCTCGTTGACGCTGGTGCACAGGGATTTGGGAAAGCCGTGATATCCCAATGGTGCGCTCTTCGCGCCGCGCTTTTGCGTCCACGCTTCCGCCGCATCGTTAATTTCTAGGGTGGTTACACCGGGCTTTACGAGCGGCTCTAAGTAAGCCAAAAGCTCAGCCGCGGTCTGCCCAGCCTGACGCATCTGCTCGATTTCTCGGCTGGAGAGTAGCGTAATAGATTCTTGTGCCATAGGTGTTAGGTGCGGTATCGGTATCGCCATCGATGCTAGGACGTCGATGCCGGAAGGGGCGACGAATACCCAGGCGAGGAATACCCAGAATGTATTCGGCTGAGTCGCTGCCCAAGGTTAGGGTGCTCGTCTGAGCAGCGCTGACTCGGGGCAAATCTAAAACAACTATAGATATGCCATCTATCAGTGTAATCCTAATTATGCCGGCCATCACCCTAGAATGGGTTTAGGAGCAGTTAACTGAATGACATCTACAGTCAGCGCGATTGGCAGCAGCCAATGTTCAGCAGCCGACTAAGCTCCTTTGAGTCAATTTTGAACTATTGAGGAAGCGGGCATGGCAGACAACAGGGCAGCTTACGATCGGCAGGCCGAGCCGCTACCTCCTGAAAAAGCAGCAGATGCGCAGGGCCCCGATACTGATGCAATAGATGTAGGTGAGCTAGATGTAGGTGAGCTAGATGCAGGCGAGCTAAACGTTAGCCAGACAGCCATTAGCCAAGCAGCCATTAGTGAAATAGAGATTAGTGAAATAGACAGGGCTGAGCCTGCAAAAGGCGACGGAGCTGTCGCTGATGGAGCTGTCGCTGACGGATTTTCCGCTAGTGCCCCAACGTCAGACAGCCGGGAGGCCAATGGCGCAGAGCAGGGCAGCACGGCGTCGAATGGCAAGGACAACACCGTAGAAGACGGTGGCCCCCTCACTGCTGGCAGCAGCCAGACCGTCGAGAACTCGCCGACCGAGGACGATCAGCCCGAGGACCCTCAAGCGGAAGCTAGCCAAGAGGCGATCGCTACTGAGACAATCGCTACTGAGGCAATCGCTACTGAGACAATCGCTGCTGAGACAATCGCCCCAGCTGTAGCTGGCGTTCCCGAGGCTGACGAGGCGATCGCTGGTGAGCCAATTGAGGTTGAAGCCTCTACGATTGAAGTCTCTGCTGTGGAGACTCCAATAGACGCTTCTGCCGCAGAAACTTCTGCCGCGCGCGGCACTATCACCCCAACTGGGAAGACCGTAGACCAAAGCCCAGCAGACCAAAGCCTAGCAGACCAGACAGCAGCCGGTGCGAATGCCGCTGCTGCGCTCCAAGCACAGCTCGCCCAGTCGCAGCAGCGTGAGCACCTGCTACAGTCGAAGTCGAACGAGCTTCAGGCCGTCGTTCAAGAACAGCGGCAGCACATCGCCCAGCTTCGCGCCTCTGTCGAAAAAATGGCCTCCTTGCAGCAGCAGCTTGCTGAGGCGAAGGAGTACATCCGCAAGCTGACCCGCACAAATCCTGCCGCTCAGCAGGTCCCGCCGTCTGGGCCGGCCCAAGCCATTCCAGCACAGCCCATAGCGCAGTCCAATAAACCAAGCCCGCCCGCCCCAGCACAACCTGGCCCAGCACAGCCCGCTCCAGCACAGCCTGGCCGCTCGGCCGCCCGGCCCTTCCCCATCTCAGCCGCTCCAGCCGTTCGACGCCCCAATTCCGGTCGCCCTATCTCTCCAGCCGCCTCCACCGCCCTGCCGCCCATGTCGACGGAGCAGACGTCAGCGGCCCAGCCCGCCGCCGCCCAGCCTTAAACTACACAGCCTTCCACAGCACAGGTCTCAACCGGTCAGACCCCGCCTGGCCAGACCTTGGCTAACCAAGCGTCAGCCGAGCAGGCAGCATCAGATCAGGCGGCCCTGGGGGGGGGGGGGGGGGGGGGGGGGGGGGGGGGGGGGGGGGGGGGGGGGGGGGGGGGGGCGGGGGGGGGG
>JBHJHD010000164.1:0-23631 GCA_050331115.1 Elainellaceae cyanobacterium | reverse complement strand
CTGATGGTGATGCGATCGCGGGCCGTTAGGGCAACGCGGCCTGCATTTCCCTGACCGCTAGTCGACGTTTGAATCTGAGATCCATCAAGGAGTTCTAGATTTCCAGTGGTGATCATCACACTGCCGCCGTTTCCAACAGCCCCAACTTCTACAGTACTGACGATTGAATCGGCGATTTCACCATCCACAAAACCGGAAAAGGTGACGCGATCGCTCGCCGTGATAATTACGTCACCAGCATCACCGATGCTTCCATCGTCGGCGACAGCGAACAGCGATGCACCGTTCAGGACCTCTAGCACTGGCGCAGTAATGACAATGTTCCCAGCATCGCCTTGCCCGCTGGTCGCTGATTGAATGTTGGTTGCCGCGCCATCTAGGCGAATAGACTCTGTAGCCGCAAGGCTGACGTTACCCACATCGGCTTCGCCGGAAATTGACGTCGTGGCGATTAGAGGGCCATCCTCAATGATGATTTGACGGGCTTCAAAATTGATTTCACCCTCACCGCCTGTCGCTGGGATTGTGGGAAATCCAGGTAAAGTAAACGACGAGACGGTACTAGCAATATTGGTTCCCCCACCCGTCATCGTCAAGGCATCAGATGCTGCTATGGAGACAATCCCAGAATCCCCCTCGCCGAAGACCGCAGAAACAACGCTGCCGTCGCTGATGGTGACGGATGACGCCGTAATTCGGATGTCCCCGCTATCGCCTAACCCCGCGACAGAATTGTTGATTTGGCTATTGTCTGCGATCGTAATGTCTCCCGTAGCGTCGATAATGACATCCCCAGATTGCCCGTCCGGATTTTCAAAACTGGCACTAATTCCGCTTAATAAGATGCTTTCCCCCAGAATATCGATATTGTTCCCCCGGATCGCAATAGCGCCGCCATCGCCATCGCTGATATTAATGGCGTTAACGCCTGCTCCATTGACGATAGAGACGTTTGCTCTGGGGACATCTTGGGGAAATGTGAGAGAGAAAAGATCGCCTTCAATGTCAAGTCCAACGGTGCCCGTACCCAGCAGCCCCCCAAGCTCAACGCGGCCCCCCAAGGCGCTGACGCCGCCGTCGCCCGCCTCGGGAGCCTGACTCGCGTCTAAGGTGACGTTTCCCCCAAGCAGGATAAGACTGCGGCCGTCTGGCACCCTCAGCCCTACCACGGGCTCTACAGCGGTATTGAGGATATCGCCGGGGGAGGGCTGGCTAAATAGGAACGCCGATGGATCAATGGTCAACAATTCTGAAGGGGCTTCAGGGGTATTGGCGCTAAAGAAGCCCCGCTCGCCAAACTGAATCGCGTCGGCGGTGGTGGCAACGAATGAACCATCCAGCACTAGGGTGGCGTTTTCCCCAAAAATAATGCCGTTTGGGTTGATGAAAAACAAATCGGGCAGCGCATCGCCAAAGGTGCCCAGGACTCCTAAGATATTCGACGGGTTGTTGCCCGTGACCCGGCTAAAGATAGTCTCCGTGTCGGCAGGGCTAAAAAAGAAGGCCCCTCGCCCATCGTCCACATTGAATTCTTCGAAGCTGTGAAATAGATTCTGACCGCGCCGCGCGCCGCCTTGAATAACCTCTACGGGTTGACCGTCAAAGGTGCCAAAATCCTCAAGAACTTGCGATCGCTCGTCACCTAAGGTGTCATCCGGCACAATTAGGCTTTGGGCCAGCGCCGGTAGAGGCAGCATCAACATCCCCAAAGCAGACAGCGAAACTGAAACAGCGCGGTGAGAAGCCATTAGCATCACAGGTTTGTCCAGGTTTTAAACTTTTTCACATGTAGTTGCGCATATTGAGATCCCCCTGTAATCCCCCTTGCTTTTGGCGAAGCCTGCCCGAAGGGCGTAGGGGATGGCGACAGCTAGGGGTGAGCCATGATGGGCATCTTCATATTCATTCGGTATTCCGCAGTCGTGAGACGCTCGTCTTCCTGATGGTTCCGCCACGCGACTGGCGATAAGGGCAGGCAAGTGGCGGCCACCACAGAACATGGTACACGGTGTTTTCACGGATTGGCGACGGAATTGCTGTTTCAGCTATACCAGCTATCGGTCATGTCAGACAGACCTCTGCAGCCGATAGACCAGGTAATAATTGCTTCTTTGGTATTGCCTCCAAGCGATTGCGCGTTTCTCATCGTCTGAATACCAAAAATAAAAAGATTTAACGGAATAGCTACTTTGGTCTTCTGCCATTTTATGGAGGCAGAAATAGACAAGGCATTGACAGAAAACTACAAACTTAAACTACAGCTACTGCACGTGGAAGCTTACGAGGGCAGCTGTAAGTTTTAGAGGGCGTTTGAAAAGTGTAAAAAGTTCTGCATTACCCCCTCTAGCTCCCCTACGCCCTGCGGGCAGGCTAACGCCAAAGCTTAAGGGGGAGAACCTAATTTCCCCTCTTTGCAAGGGGGGACTAAGGGGGTGAAGCAGGAGCATAACGCTTTAACCAATGCTTTTAAAGCATCCTCTTAGTTGTAAGGGGGATCAACTATCCACCAAGACTTTCAACAGGCCTTAGATTTAAAAAGGAGGACCATTATGGCTACTACTTCACTCACCGGAAACGTTTACATTGATGGAATTCTATGGGGAGGAAATCATTGGGACTCTAACCCGATTACCTACTCTTTTTGGAGCGACGCGTCTTTAGACGACTCATACGATGACTATGACCTTATCGATACTGAATGGTTCGGTTATGAAATTGAAGCCATGCAGCTAGCATTGGAAACCTGGTCAAATGTAGCAGACATAAACTTTATTAAAACCGCTGATGATGCTAACAATGCTGATCTGGGTTTTATTTTGGTTAACGATTTTGAGCTTGACCATAACCTGGGAGGGTTCAACCCCCCTGAAACCTTTGGTGAAGGCATCGGCTACTTTAATTGGCAAGGAACTGGCTGGAACTCGGCTGGCTTGCAGCAGGGAGGCTATGGATTTGTTACGCTGCTTCATGAGCTTGGTCACGGTCTAGGGCTTGCCCATCCCCACGATGACGGAGGTGGGTCGAGCATTTTTCATAGCGTATATGATTCTGAAGATACTGGAGACTATGGCATAAATCAGGGGATCTGGACCACGATGTCTTACAACGATGGATTGGAAGACAACGATCTTTTCGACGGCTCAGAATATGGATACCAAGGCACGCCAATGGCGCTCGATATTGCCGCCATTCAACATCTGTATGGTGCCAATATGGCCTACAACACAGGAAATGACACCTACGTTTTGCCTACGGATAATGCGTCAGGCACCTTCTACTCTTCTATCTGGGATGCGGGCGGCTACGACGCCATTTCAGCCGCCACCGCAGCGGCTGACGCAACAATCAATCTAAATGAAGCCCCTTTGGTGGGGGCAAGTGCGGGGGGTTATATCTCTTCGGTTGAAGGCGTTTACGGCGGCTTTACTATTGCAAATGGCGTCGATATTGAACAGGCTATCGGCGGCTTTGGAAACGATACTATTATTGGTAATGAGGTTGGCAACTCGTTGACAGGTGGGGCGGGAAACGACTATATCGACGGCTGGATTGGTAATGACAACATCTATGCGGGGCCTGGAAATGATACCCTCTACGGATATACCGGTGATGATTCTATCAACGGCTGGACTGGTAACGACACGATCTACGGCGAGAGCGGCAACGACACGCTGATTGGCGGCGCGGGCAGCGATACCCTCAACGGTTATGGCGGAGGTAGCGGCGAGGTTGACACTCTGACAGGAGACGCGAGTGGTGCGCAGACTGCTCAGCAGAGTTTTGGTGACGGGGGCGATTTGTTTGTGCTTGGCGACGTCTACAACGCCTACTACCTCGGGTCAGGCTATGCGACGGTCACAGATTTCTACTGGGTTGAGGGCGATCTGTTTCAGGTCCATGGCGGTATGGCTGATTACTCACTAGGCTTCCAGAATCTCTCAGGCGGCAGTGCATCGGACACGCTGGTCTACTACCAGAACGATTTGATTAGCGTTGTCCAAGATACGACGAATGTCCTACTCGCTGAGGACTTCGTGTTTGTCTAGCTAACGCAGCTGGTTAAGTACGGCAATAGCGTAACCGGATTGGCTCAAGGGGCTGGTCCGGTTGCGCTGCGTGGTGTGGCATCGGTAAAGGGGGAGGTAGCGAAAGGTGGTGAAGTGGGCTATTGCGTTTGCCCAGCTGCTTAGAATAATGCGAATGACTCAAAGCCTTACGCTTCGTAGGCAACTGGGCGCGCAAATGTCCTAATGCATCAGGACATTTGCTATATCTGTGAGGCAGAAGAAATCGCCCTAGCGGATGTGGTAGAAACGGTTAAGCGCTGGACGGCGGTGCTCCAGCTTGATAGCGGCCATTTTAGGAGACCTTATGGTGCAAGCCAAAAATTCTAGCCCAGCGGCGTTCCAGCAGCAGTCGAACCTGGTGCTTGGGGCGGGGCTAATGACGCTGGCGTTCTTTATGAACACCGTGCAAGGCTCAATCGCCAAAGTGGTTCGAGAAGAAATCGGCGGGCCGCAGTTCGCGCTGCATATTTTTTCCTTAGCGCTGCTGATTTTGCTCCCCGTTGTGGCGTGGCGAAGGGGACGGGACTTCAAGACGGAGGTACTGCCGCTCCACCTGCTGCGGGGTGCTGCGGGCGGGTCTGGCTTTCTACTGTTTTTCAGCTCAGTTCAGCTCGTCGAGCTCGTGAATGCGACGGTGGTGTTGAACACCACGCCTATCTTGATTCCTCTCATCGCCTGGGTTGCCCTGGGCCAAGATATTTCGCAAGAGCTATGGGCGGCGATCGCTATCGGGTTTGTGGGGCTGCTGGTTGTGGTGCAGCCCGATGCGTCGCTGTTTAGCGAGCCTGGAATTTTGCTGGCCCTGGCGGCGGCGATCGCGGCGGCAGTGGAGTTTTTGACGGTGCGGCGGCTAAATCAAAGCGAGCCCGCCCTGACCCAAGTTCTCTATTACCTGACGGTGGGTATGGTGCTGGCGTTCGTGGTTTCTGTGTGGAATCTACGAATGCCCAGTACGACGACGTGGCTGTGGCTGGGTGGGGCGGCGATCGCGATTCTCAGTATCCAGTTTGCGCTGATTCGGGCCTTTGCCTATGCGGAGCCGCATCAGGTGGGCGTGTTTCAATATACGTCGGTTGTGTTTTCGGCGATTATTGGCTGGGCGTTTTTCAATGAGACGCCGGGTTGGCTGGTGGCGGTAGGGATTATGCTGATTTGCGTTGGGGGGATGACTGCGGTTTTGCTGGGGGATGAGTCTGAGTAGCTGGGTCTGTCAAGTGTTGAGAGTTACGCCGTCAACGGGCATGTAGTAGGGATTCACAAAATTGTTTGCTGCATCAGCGCGGTGGTATGAGCTGTCGCGGCTCTTAGCTCGGCTTCAACTAAGCGGTCTAGTTCTACTTTCTACTCTGATGGCAGCGTATCGCCTTCGGAGATGGGGAGACGGCTACGGTGGTCATGGTTCTGTGGCGTGACTGCTGTAATTATAGCTTTGGGCGGAATGGCGATTGCTGTGTTTTTGCTGTGCGTCTGCTTTCCGGTTTTTGAGGCGCAGGTTCTGAATCGCTGTGGTTGAAGGCGGAGCAGCTATAATCCAAGAAGTCAAAGAGGGGATTTGGCTATGGTATCAATCCCGATTACGGTGAAGCAGCTTATTGTGGCGGTGGAGCAGCTCCAGCCTGAATTGACTAAGAAATAGCAACGTCAACCCCTTCCCCGGGAGAAAAGCCCGTGCTGCGTCTGCCCCGTCTCCTACGCCGTGTTGCCCTCAGCCTCTTTGCCCTGGGCCTCACCCTTACCCTCCTCCTCGGCCAGCTTAGTGCAGCCCAAGATGCCGATGCTCAAGATGCCAGCGTTCAAGATGCCTCATCCCTATCCGCCCGCGAGCAGGTACAGCAAGGCGTAACGCAATACCAAACCGGCGACACCCAAAGCGCGATCGCCCTTTGGGAAGCGGCGCTAGCCACCTATCAAGACGGCGGCATCCAGGATGGCGGCACCCAAGACAATCAGGCCATCGTCCTCGAAAACCTGGCCCGCGCCCACCAGCGCCTTGGCGAAGCCGATCAGGCGCTGTCCTACTGGCGGCAAGTAGTGCAGCTCCAGGCGCAGCTCGGCGATCGCCAAAAGCTGGGGCGCATGCTGACGGAGCAGGCCCAAACCCACACCCGCCTGGGGCAATATCGTCAGGCAGTGGGGCTGTTGTGTGGTGCCAACGAAGAACCCTGCCGGCAGGGCAGCGCCGTGGAAATGGCCCAAGGGTTGGGAGACCGAGAGGGGGAAGCGGCGGCGCTGGGCAGCTTGGGGGAAGCCTACCGGCTACAGGGCAAGTATGACGAGGCGGCGGCGAGGCTGGAAGAGAGCTTGGCCCTGGCCGAAGACAGCGACGCCACGGCCTACGTCGCCGCTGCCACAAACAGCTTGGGCAATATTTACGTGCAGCTCAGCCGCGTCAGCGATCGCCGCGCTACGGATGCGCTACAGCGGGGCGACGCCGCCGAAGATCTACAGAACACTGCCATCAGCCAAAACCAAACCGCCCTCCGCTATTTCGAGGACAGCTTGACGGCGGCCCAAAGTGCTCAGGATAAGCTACGCGCCCGGCTCAGCTTGATTCCGGTCTACCACCGCGCCGGAGAGCTGGCGGCGGCTCAGGGCAGCTATCGCCAGGCGGTGGCCCTGCTCGACCAGGTGACTGCCTCTCGTGCCAAAGCCTATGCCGCCATTGATTTAGCCAACCTGCTGCCCCTCACCCAAACCCTAGACGCCAGCAGAGGAACGCTTTTGGGGACGAGCTGTCTCCCGGCGCAGCGATCGCTGCAGGCAGAGGCGCTGCTGCTGCAGGCGATCGCCACCGCTAAAGCCACGGGCGACTACCGGGCACAGTCCTTTGCCTACGGCAAGCTCGGCCACCTATACGAGTGCGATCGCGACTATTCCAAAGCGCTGTCGCTCACCCAAGACGCTGAATGGGCCGCCGACCAAGCCCTGCAATCCCGCGACAGTCTATACCTTTGGCAGTGGCAGACTGGCCGCATTTTCAAAGCCCAGCAGCAAGCTGACAGCGCCATCGCCGCCTACGAAGCGGCGACCACTACCCTCGAAAAAATTCGCGGCGACATCCTGGTAGCCGACCGCGACGTCCAGTTCGACTTTCGCGATGCGGTAGAGCCGGTGTACCGGGAGCTGGCGACGCTGCGGCTAGGGCGAGCTCCCACCGATGAGATGGTGACCCCACAAAATGACGTCGCCGCCCGCAACATCGGCGCCGCCCTCACCGCCATCGACTCCCTCAAGCTAGCGGAGCTGCAAAACTACTTTGGGGATGAGTGCATCATCCTGGCATCGATTGACGCCGAAGCGGCCAAAGACGCCGCCCGCGCCAGCTATCCTAATACCGCTATCTTTAGCACCTTTGTTACCGACAGCCGCACCGCCGTTGTCCTGACCCTGCCCAAGGGGCGGCGGCGGGTGGAGTGGCTGCCGATAGACGAGGCCACTCTCAACCAAGAGGTAAACGCCTTTCGCATCGGGCTGGAGGAGAGCCTATATAGCTTAGAAGGCTACGACCTGGCCCAAGCCACCGCGCTGTACAACCGGCTGATTTCTCCCTTTACCAAAGACTTGGAAGAGGCGGGGGTGGAGACGCTGGTGTTTGTTCAAGACGGCATCTTCCGCAGCATCCCTATGGCGGCCCTTTACGATGGGGATCAATATCTCATCCAGCGCTACGCGATCGCCACCACCCCCAGCCTGTCGCTGACCTCGCTAACGCCTGCCCCCCGACGGCAGCTGCGGGCGCTGGCCCTAGGCCTGAGTGAATCCGCCACGGTAGGGAACCAAGAGTTTGCCTCGCTACGCGGCGTCGACCGCGAGCTGGCGCAAATCAAAGTGCGCCTGCCCGGCAGCCGCAGCCTGCTCAATGACGCCTTTACGCTAACCAGCCTGCAGGACGAGCTGCAGGAGAACGACTACGCCATTATTCACATGGCTACCCACGGCGAGTTTGGCGCTGAGCCGGAGGACACCTTTCTGGTGACGGGCGACAAGCAAAAGCTCACCATTGGACAACTGGAGGCGGCCCTGCGGCAAACCGGCGGCACCCGCCAAATCGACCTATTGACCCTCACCGCCTGTAAAACTGCCATCGGCGATACGCGCGCTACGCTAGGGCTGGCAGGGGTTGCGGTGCAGGCTGGGGCGCGCAGTGCGATCGCGTCTCTGTGGTCTATCGACGACCTTTCCACCGCCGTCATGGTAGACGACTTTTACGCGGCCCTCAGCGACGCCAACCTTACCAAGGCGAAGGCGCTACAGACCGCACAGGTAGCGGCAATTGAGCGCGGCGATCGCCAGTCTCGCCCCGGATTTTGGGCACCGTTTCTGCTGATTGGCGATTGGCAATAATAGCCTGCTAGCGCATAGCCTCGATTACCTCACGGAGGCGATCGCTGTAGGCATTTTCGGGGGCTGGGTCTTCCGCTTGGGCTTGTGTCTCTGCCTGCTGTTCAATGGCGGCCAAATCCTCCAGCAGCGTCAGCGCGGCCAACCCGTCGGGGCCGTCGGCGATCGCCACCTCTAGGGCGTCGTACCAGAAGCTTGCTTCGGCATAGCGATTGGCTTTTTCGCTGGCGTCAGCTGTCGTTGACAGCGCTATTTCTAGGTGGGTAGCCCCCTCGACGACGGCTACGTCAGCCTCGGCAACGAGGGACTCTGAGGGACGATTGGGGTTGCATACCAGCACCACCTGCCAACGGTACATCGCTTCGGGAGACAGACGAACGTCCGTCTCGCTCAGCGCCAAGGTCATGACGCCAGAGGGACCGCGCTCGTCAGAGCTAAATTCTGTGGCATAAACCACCTCGAACCCGCCCTCGGGCAAGTGCTTAGCTAGGCGAAACTCAATTGTTCGCTCCGCGCCTGTCTCTGGGGTAAACCAGACGAAAGCGGGCTGCGCTGAGGTCGCTTGCCCAATGTGGGACTGGGGGGCAAGAGGCACGATGCCCGAGGTTGCGGCAGAAGAGCAGTCGCCGCCCCGAGAGATATTGGTGCTGTTAGCGCCGGAGCGGGGGGCAGTGCGACCCTGTGGGGGTACGTAGCCTGCGATCGCAGCGGTGCCGGTCGCCATCAATACAGCTATTGAGCTCAGGGTCGCTAGGGCATACGCCGACTTTTGGAAATATGCTGGTCGGTTCATGGGCGATACCTTTGGTCTAAAGGGCGGGTTGGTGAGCAGGTGGGCACAGTCTACCGCTTGGGGATACTCTCCTATATCGTGTCGACCGGAAGCAGGCGGCGCACGACAAATTCCATCCATTCTTTGTTCTAAATCCTGCCATCTGTCTTGCTGAAAACTGCCATGGCGTTATTCGGTAAGCCCTGGGTCGTTTGGGCAGGCGTAAGCAAAGCGATCAGGTTTCTGTAACCACCTCCGAAGAAATTTTCCGATAGATTGTCCCATTTACTTAAAGCAGCTTGGCTTAGCTCGGTAGCGATTTTGCACACCAAAATTTTTACGCTTAACTCAACTCAAACCACGGCAGGAGTTTCGCCACAGGGATTGCAAATCTTGGGCAACGCTAGCGCCTGGTATAGCGTCCGCCAGGCGGCAGGGTACGGTGCAATGTTCTGCCAATCTGGCAATTGCTGTACGACAAAGAAAATCGCCAATATCTCACCAAACCTGAAAGAGATGACTCCCATGAAAAACTTAATCGACCGGCTCCGATCTCGAGAAGCCGTTAAAGCTGCCAACAGATCCTCTACTATTCGCGAGCAACAGACTCGAGCCATCTTGCTACAGACAGCCGGGCTAACCCATTATGAGCAAGGCAGCTACGACACCGCCGCGTCTTACTTGAAGTCTTCACTTTCCATGTGGACTGCCCTAGGAGATCTGCAGGCTGAGCAGCGGCTGTTCAGATGGTTAGGGCTCTGCTACTGGAACCTAGGCGAAATTCAGGCGTCACATCGCTGCTACCAAGAAGCTTCAACGCTCATTAAAGTGCTCGATAGCGTCCCTTGCCGCCTCGCTGCCGAGAACTAAAATCGCTTTAAGCCGGGGCTAGATCGGCCCCGTGAAGCACTGTTGTCGCGGCGGCCATAGTCTACGCTGGCTTTCAAGGGCGCGCGTCGCCAAGCTGAAAACCTTCGTATAGCTTTGCTTTGAAGCGTTTGGCTCACAAAAATTCGAGCCGCCAAAGCTCTAGCCCCAGTTCACTGGAAATCAGCCTCACGGGTTGGTAGACCGGACGCAGTACCCCTTGGTTTTGCTGCACCGCGCGCTTCATGGTTTCAGAAGGCGTAAAGATAAAGACCGGGCCACTGTTGGGAGTGAGTCGATCTGCCTCGCGGCGCAGGGTTGCTGCCAGCCAGCCCTCCAGGGAGTCCGGGGGGCGGTTCACCGCTGCATCTGCTGCGGGGCTTCGGGGAGGCGCAATGTAAATGTCAACATCGGGAGCCAGGCCATAGCTCAAAGAAATTAGGTCCTGAACATGGTCCGCCTCGGCAATCAGCAGGGGTGATGGCGACTGATTGACAACTGAGATGATGGCCGGATTACTGCGGTTGCGGCTTTTTTGGTAGTTGGAGGCGTGGGTGAGGCCAATCAGGCAAGACGCTAGGCTGATGGACAGCAGCAGCGCCGCGACACATCGCCAGAAGCGGGACGGGGTACCTCGCCTTTGGCGAGACCAGATCAGAACGCGGCTCAGGCAGTAAGCTACCGCGATCAGCGCCCCGAGCTGCGTGGGAATCAGGTAGCGGGGGGTTGCCGCCGCCTGTCCGCTGCGCACTAGATCAATGAGCAGCAGCGCTGCTGGGGTTGACAGAGATCCTAGCGCTAAGAGCCACCCCAACCTCGTTGGGGTCTGGCGCGCCAGCTGATGCGTTGCGTGGCCCATTAGGGCCACAACACCTGTCGCGATCGCCATTTGCAGCCCTAAGAGCGCAGGCTGGCCCGCCGCCACCGGTACATCAAAGAACAGCACCGCCAAGCTGTAGTGCCAGATTCCCAAAATTGCCCATAGGGGCATCGGCTCCCGCATCCAGACGGTGTTGCTCTGCAATACCTGCCAGTGGGTCACCACTACCCATCCCCAGGGCAGCAGCGCTATTAGGGCTGCTGCCGTCGCCAGCAGATAGACCCGCCGCCGGGGATGAAAGAGGACCACCGCTAGCCCCTGCCCCAGCACCACTAGCAGCGTGAGAAGGGAAGTGTACAGGCTCAAAATCAGCGCCAGAGTATAGCTCACCCAGGCTAGCGGCTGGTTCGACTGGAGCGATCGCCACAGCGTCCCCAGCGTCAGCAGCAGCAGCAGTACCCACAGGCTGTAGGGCCTTGCCTCCTGGGCGTAGGCCACAAAGAAGGGGGAGATGGCCAGCAGCCCCGTGGCGGTCCAGGCCACGGGGCTGCTTAGGGAGCGCCTACTGGTCCAGCCCACAGAGCGCTTGCTGGTCCAGCCCACAGAGCGCTTGTTTGGCGAAGGCTTGAGCTCAAACAGGCTGTCGCAGACCCAATACATAGCGGGAAGCGCCATAACGCTGAACACCACAGAAAGGCTGCGCATGGCCGCAACGGAGGTGCCGAACCGCTCGGCCCACAGCCGCATCAGCACAAAATAAAGAGGCGCATGCTCGGGGCTTTGCGCTAGAACGCTGAGCAGGCCGGGCCACGAGGCGTTGGGCCGCAGGCGCTGGAACTGCAGCAGGTCAGCGGCGGTGAGGGGCTGACGCACCACCTGCTGGATGACCTCGCCGTAGGTGTAGCCTGCGACGCGCATGGAGGTCGCCACCTCGTCCACCCAGTACACCGCTTGGCCCAGGTTGGCTACCCGAAACAGTATCCCCAACCCAATCAAACACAGCATAGCGGTGGCCCAGAGGTGGCGCTGCGGGAGGGCTGGTTTTGTGCGAGTCATAGTCATGGTGGCCTATCAGCTCAGGCCATAATACGGCATCTCAGCTGGCTCACTGCGCCGTAGTCCACTCGGCGACAAAGGTCTGAATGGCCTCGGCATAGCGATCGCCTCCCGTTTCAGGCACGTCGTTGTGGTCAGCCCCGTCAATCCAGACGAGGGCTTTGGGGCCGGAGGCCGCGTCGTGCAGGGCTTGGCTCATCTCGGGCGGTACGATGGCGTCGGCGGTACCGTGCAGCAGGAGCAGGGGCGTTGGCAGCGAGCGGATTTTCGAGAGGGAGTCGAATCGCTGGGTAACTAGCCGGTCAGCCGGGAAGACGAGGCCTACCGGTGATTGCTCAACGACGGCTGCCATCGAGGTGAACGAACTCTCTAAGATCAGCCCGGCAGCGTCGGGGTGCTGGGCCGCTAGATGGATGGCGATCGCCCCGCCGATGGAGCGGCCATAGATGACGATGCGGTCGGCCGCGACCTGCTGGCTGAGGTATTGCCAGGCCGTCTCTGCATCTTCGTAGACCCGCGCCTCGTTGGGAAAAGGCCCTGAGCTGCGCCCATAGCCTCGATAGTCGATGAGCAGTATGCTGTATCCCCACTGGTGAAACCGCCGGGCGCGATTGACCAGATCGCCTAGGTTACTGCCGTTGCCGTGTAGATAGAGAATGGCGGGCGCAGGAGTAGTCTGCGCGCGGCTTGCGGGTGCGGCCGCTGCTGGAATCCACCAGCCGTGTACTTGCCCCTCCCCCACGGGAAGCCAAATCTCTTCGTAGGCGAGCTGGGCAGCGGCGGGGGTCGCATTGAGGGTGGCAGAAGGCCGGAAGATGAACCGGGTTTGGTAGCGCCGCAGCGCTAGGGCTGCTAGACCGTAGAGCGCGATGGCGAGGCTCAGCCCGGTAACGATGGCCCAGGCCTGTTGCTTCAGGGCGATCGCCATCGGTATTAGTAGTTGTTTCATGATCAGCAAGGAAGGCATCTTTGCTATCGTCTCGTAAGATTAGAAAAACTGCCCTCACGTGCCTCTTGCCTCTATGCTTAAGCGGTTCAACACTGCTGGCCCCTGCAAAGCTGACATCCACTATATGCTCTCGCCGCTGGCCTGTCTTCCTGAACTCACGCGGCTCATTGACCAGCAGGGCTACTTCGTAATTCACGCGCCCCGCCAAACCGGTAAAACGACGGCCATGCTGGCCTTAGCGCAGCAGCTCACAGCCAGCGGAGACCATGCGGCCGTGATGCTTTCTGTCGAAGTGGGCGCAGCGTTTCCCCACGACCCTGGCGCTGCCGAAGCTGCTATCCTTACCGCCTGGCGAAACGCCGCCAAGTTTCGACTGCCCGCCGACCTTCAGCCGCCCGACTGGCAGCAGACTTCGCCGAGGCAGGGGGTTGGTCTGGCGCTGAGCGAGTGGGCGGAGCGATCGCCGTGAAGCTGATGCGATCGCGCGGGCGTTTACTTTGACTTCATCCAGCCTATTTTGGCGGGGCGGGAGCTGGGCGATATCCCCCATGATGATATTCAGTTTTTGATTGATTTGGGGCTGTGTCGCATGAGCCCTCAGGGCGGCTTGTCGATCGCGAATCCAATTTACCAGGAGGTCCTTCCTCGGGTGCTCAGCAGAACCCCCCAGGCGTCGCTCCCTCAAATTTCGCCGCGCTAGCTAACGATCGCCTCATTACGGTAATTCGAGGCTAGGCTAGGCTTGATTGGATATTGCTAATCGAGGTGCCCTCAGCAGACCGAATCTTTAAAAGCCCCTATGCCTTCACCCAAATCTACATCTCACCGCATGCCCAGTTTGCCCTATTTCCGACCGATGGCAGCCCCTCAAAAATGGCTGACTCGTTGCAGAACGGCCGTCGGCGCAGCGACTCTCGGGCTGCTGGCCGCGTTTACCGCCATGCCGCCCGCCGAGGCCGCCGAGCGCATCCGCTTTCAGTACGGTCCCTTCGGCTTCTCCATCACGCGGCAAGACCTAGAGACCTTTGCCGAGACGGGGGAGGCAGACGGCTGGCTGCAGACCCTGCTGACGCGGCTGGGCGCTGGGCAGAGCGACCAAGTCCGCGCGGCCCTCCAGGCCCGCTACGACGTGGATGCGGTGCTGGTCAACCGCTTCTCCTATACGTCCTCGGGGCGGCAGCTGCTCACCGAAGCGGGGAAGCTGGTGCGCACCGAGTCCGGGAAGAATGGCCTATACGGTCTGCGGGCGGCGCTCACCCTGGCGTCCGCGGACCCGGAAGGGCTGACGCTGCTCAATGTCCTAGAGGCCTTTCCCACCGATATTCGCATCGATATCGGCTACGCCTTGGGCATCGCCCGCGACGTCGGCGGCCTGCTGGCGCAGTCCCAGGACGCCATGGCGCAGCTCGCTGAAGACGCCGTCCCTCCTGCCGGCGATCTCAGCTCCCTTCCTGACCCCCGACAGACGGGCGGCAGCAGCACTACCGTCCAAACGCTGACCCTCTACGACGCCAGCCGCGATCGCCGCTTCGGGGTCGATGTCTATACGCCCGACGCCGTCTATACGCCCGACGACCAGCTGGGCCAGCTGCCGGTAATCGTCATCTCTAACGGCCTAGGGGCCAGACGCAGCCGCTTCGACGAGCTCGCCCTCCACCTGGCCTCCCACGGGTTCGCGGTGGCCATGCTCGACCACCCCGGCAGCGATCGCCAGCGGCTGCAGGAGTTTTACCAGGGCATCCACACCGAGAACTTTGAGGCGGCGGAGTATGTGGACCGGCCCCTAGACGTGAGCTTTTTGCTCGACGAGCTGACGCGCCTTAATGGAGAGCGCTTTGGCGATCGCCTCGCCCCCGAGCGTGCGGGGGTGTTTGGCTACTCTTTTGGCGGCACGACGGCCCTGGCGCTAGCGGGAGCCACCATCGACCGCGACCATTTACGCCAGGCCTGCGCCACGCGGTCGGGGCTATTCAATATCTCTTTGCTCTATCAGTGCCGGGCGCTAGAGCTGCCGCCGACGCAGGTGGCGCTCCAAGACGAGCGCATCCAGGCGATCTATGTCTTTGTGCCCTTTGGCCGCAGCCTCTACGGCCCCCAGGGGCTGGCCCAGGTGGAGGGGCCGGTGTTTTGGGAGGCCACGGAATACGACGTGCTGACGCCGCTGCCCATTGAGCAGCTGCCGGGATTCTCGTGGCTTACAGCTGAGGCGGGCACCTCGAGCGATCGCTACCTCGTGATTACCCAAGGGCTACCCCACGCCCGGCTGACCCTAGATGTGGTCAATCGGCTCACCAATCAGGCGATCGCCTGGGAGACGATCAAACCGATTACCGAAACCTATCACCAGATGCTGAGCCTATCGTTTTTCCAGGTCCACCTGGCTGAAGCGGAAGACTATAGACCCTACCTGCAGGCAGGCGGCATCCGGCAGCTAGAGCAAGCGCCCTACCGCCTTCTGTGGCGGCAGGGCTGTCTTGACTGCCAAAACGAGCCTCAAGGTGAGCCCCAAAGTGAGCCCGAACGGGCTACCGATGAGTCTGTAGAGGGGTCTACGGCAGGCCGCTAAGGGGTATCTACCAGTTCACGACAATGAACTCGCTTCCCGTAAACTGCCGCATGCTGACGATACCGTCCGGCAGGATAGAAACAATGTCCCGCAGCCCGTCTCCGGTGAAATCGCCGTCGAGGTTATAGCCGGGGTCGCCCCATCGCTCAATTTCAACCGTCTGGCTCTGGAAGCTATCGTCCTGCGTCAGGTGGATGAACGTGCTGCTCTGCTGCGCCGAGACAAAGTCGGTCCTGCCGTCGTCGTCGAAGTCCTCAGCCCAGGTGTAGTTAGCGCCGCCCCACTCGGTGGGTACGCTCCAGGTGGCCGCCTCGAAACTGGGGCCGTCAAAGAAGCGCATGATCATGTCACCTCCGGGTAGGGCGGTCACCACGTCGACAACGCTGCCGCTGCTGAATTTGCCCACCCAGCTGTAGCCCGGGTCGCCCCAGGGCTGCGCCGTCTCCTGCGTGGTGCTGTCGAACCCTGCCCCGTTGGAGAGGTGAATGAAGAGCTGGTTCTCTAGGGCAGAGGCCAGGTCGGTCAGGCCATCGTTGTTGAAGTCGGCGGCCCAAGAGTAGCGCGCGCCGCCCCACTGGGTGGGAACAGACCAGGTCTGTAGGTCAAAGTCTGTCCCGTTGAAGAACCGTAGGGTTACTTCGCCGTTGGGGTGGGCCGAGGCCAGATCCTGCAGGCCATCGCCGTTGAAGTCGCCCATCCAGTTGTAGCCGGGCTCGCCCCAGCGGTTGGGGGTGGTCAAGGTGGCGCTCTCAAACGCATTACCTTGAGATAGGTGAACGAAGAGGCTGTTTTCAAGGGCCGATACAAAGTCTGTCGTGCCGTCGCCGTTGATGTCCTCAGCCCAGGTGTAGTTGGCGCCGCCCCACTGGGTTGGCACTGACCAGGTGACGCGCTCAAACTGGCGCCCGTCCGACAGCCGCATGATCATGTCGCCGCTGGGCTGGGCAGAAGCAATGTCATCAATGCCGTCACCGTTGAAGTCGCCCGCCCAGTTGTAGCCCGCTGCCCCCCAGTCGGTGGTAATCTCATATTCGTCTTGCTCGCTCTCTTGGGCTAGCCCCGGATGCCCCAGCGCTAGCTCAATCGCCGCTAGCGCGAGGGCGATTGTTCCGTATCTCAGCCATGTCATTGTCATACTTTTTCCCTCTAAGGTTCTCTATAGGTGAGTCGATTTAGCAAATGCACAGCCACGCTTCATAGGGTAATGAGGTCATTGATCGCGTGAATCCACCCTATTTTGCTCTCTTAGCGATACAGGCGGCGTCTAAAAGAATCAGGTCTGCTTCTGAAAAAATATTGCATGCGGGTATGGACTGGGCCAGCGCTAGCGGCAAACCTAACCGTAGTTTTCGGACAACCTCAGCGACTTCGCCCCCAACGGCGCTGTTGATGAGCCAGTCTTGCTGCATCAAGTAGTCTGGTTCAGCGAAGCGTCGGTCCAAGAGCCAAAGATCGATGCCGTAGGCCTGGATAAACGCCGTCAGGTCGGCAGGCTCAGGGCTGTACTGCGCCGCCAGTAGGTCCGTCATGCGCCGCTGCATTAGGTCGTAAAACACGCTGTGGTAAGGCAGGGCAAACTCTTCTCCCACGAGCACCGATCGCTGCGCGAAGGCGGGTACGTTGTTTATCTCGGGGGCAAGAGAAGCTACGAGCGTATCTTTAGAGCCCTGGCCCGCGCTGGGGGCCACGCTTTGGGGCGCGCTAGAGGCAGGGTGAGCCTTTATCGCTTCGTAGAGGCCGGGAGCCTGACCAACTACCCAGCCGTGGCAGGGCAAAAAAACGGCGGGAATGGCGGGCAGGACGACTATGGCGATCGCCAATGCCCCACCGAGGTAAGCGCGACCGCGATCGCGCCAGGTCCAGGGGCTAGAGCGCCGCGCTAGCCAGACGCTGGTTTGCTGCACGGCCAGAGTAAGCAGGAGGCCTGAGGCGATCGCCATCAAAAATCGCAGGCTGTAAAAGGTGTAGCGGCTGGGCAGGTAGAGTCGGGGAAATACCCCGTGGGCCAGCAGGAATAGGGCCATGGCGGCGACTAAGAGCTGAACCAATACTGACGCCTGTTCCGTAATCTGAAAGCTCCCCCAGTGCCGCCTCCAGATCAGGACGGGCAGCAAGAGGCCGACGCCGATAATCGGCGGAAACAGCGGCAGCCTCAGGCCGCTGGCCCCGGCAAACGCAAAGCCTAGCAGCGGGACGCCGAAGTATGGCCGCCGCCCGCCCGCCTGAAACTCGGGCATGACCAACATTTCATCTAGGCTCACCAGTGGCCCGACCTGGGCTTCCGTACGGTGCGAGAACGTCAGCAGCAGCCCCGCCGTTAGACCCAGCGCCAGCAGCCAAAACGCCCCGTCTCGCCAGCGCTGCGGCGATCGCACCTGTCCTAGCAGCCGCAGCGTCAGCATCCCCAGCGCCACCAGCATCATTTGAGGGTAAAACAGGCCCAGCAGGCCTAGGGTCAGCAGGCCTAGGCCACGGGCGTCGCGCATCAGGTAGTAGAGAAACGCCGCAAAGAGTGGGTAGACGAACGCTCGTGGCGTGGCTGAGGCGAGGTCATCTTTGAGCCAGATATTCTGGTTGAAGACCAGGGTGACCAACAGGCCGCTGAGGGGCACCGGTAAAATCAGCAGCGCCACCCAGAAGAGATAGCCCGTGGCAATCAGCGCCAGCCCCAGGGGCAAAATTTTCGCCAAGGTAAGCGGCGCGATGCCCAGCGCCGCCGCTAGCCCATAGGCCGCCTGAAACCCCGCGGACTGGATGGCGGTGTAGTAGTGGGCGATCGCGTCCTGGGGAAATAGCGCCGGCTCGACCAGCCGCTGCAGCCAGACGACGTGCAGGCGGGCATCGTCCTGGATGACGGGGCCGGAGGTGGTGGTATAGATCAGCGTCACCAGGCCGAAGTATAGGGGCGTGATGAGGCTGAGACCTAAACTGAGGGCGACATAGGGCGCTTTGAGGGATAGGGGCGATGGAGAATGCCTGCTAGCGAGACCGGCGATGAATTTGGTGATGAGTTTGCGCATGCTGCGAAAATTGGATAAGGTCTGGATCGCCAGCCGCAAATCGCCTGGAGCCCGACTTTCCTCGTTGTTCTACTTTCCTCGTTGTCCCACATTCCCTCGTTATCCCACTACTTGCCTGCGGAATGCAAACCACGTCCTACGACACCTTTGTTGATCTGGCCTGCGATCGCGCCCAGTCCGTTCCCGACCAGGTCGCCTATCGATTTCTTGAAGACGGAGAGACCGCGGAAACGACCCTGACCTACGGCGCGTTGGATCAGCGGGCGCGAGCGATCGCGGCCTGTCTGGGCACCGTTACTGCCATGGGCGATCGGGCGGTTCTGGTCTACCCCTATGAGGCCGGTCTAGACTTTATTGCCGCATTCCTGGGGTGCCTGTACGCCGGCGTTGTGCCTGCCCCGACCCACGCCGCCCGCAACCGGCGAGGGGTGTTGGATCTGTCGGGGCGGCTGGCCTCCTCAGGGGCGCAGCTGGTGCTGACGACCCGGTCAATGCGCCCCAAGCTGCAGCGTCAGCTCCAGGAGGCGGGGGCGACGGCCGCCCATCCATACCATCAATATCAGTGGCTTGTGGCAGCGGAGATTCCTCTGGCACAGGCGGCGGGCTGGCAGCGGCCCGCTCTGCGCGGCGACGGCCTGGCGTTTTTACAGTACACCTCTGGCTCTACGGGGCTGCCTAAGGGGGTGATGGTGACCCACAGCGGACTGCTTTACAATCAGCGACTGCTCCAGCTGGCGTTTGACCACAGCGAGGCCTCGGTGGGCATGGGTTGGCTGCCGCTGTTCCACGATATGGGGCTGATCGGCAACGTGCTGCAGTCCCTCTATCTAGGAACTACCTGCACGCTCATGTCGCCCCTTGCCTTTGTGCAAAAGCCGGTGCGCTGGCTACAGGCGATTTCTCGCTGCGGGGCTACCACCAGCGGCGGCCCTAACTTTGCCTACGACCTTCTCTGCCGCTACGTCACAGATGAGCAGGTGCAGCAGCTCGACCTGGGCCGCTGGCGGGTGGCCTTTACCGGGGCTGAGCCAGTGCGGGCCGCCACCCTAGAGCAGTTTGCCGCTAAGTTTGCCTGCGCGGGCTTTCGCCGAGAGGCTTTCTATCCCTGTTACGGCATGGCGGAGGCGACGCTGTTTATTTCTGGCGGCAAGGCTTCAGAGCCGCCTCGGGTGGGCTATGTGGACGAGGTAGCCCTGACGGCGGGCCGCGTGGACTGGAGCAATCTGCCGTCAGGGCAGCGGCGGCCGCTAGTGGGCTGTGGGCATGCCTGGCTGGACGGAGAAATTGCCATTGCCCACCCGCAAACCCGCCGCCGCTGTTCTCCTAACGAAGTTGGGGAGATTTGGGTCTCGGGCTCTGGGCGGGGGCGGGGGTATTGGGAGCAGCCGGAGGCGACTGAGCGCACCTTCAACGCCCGCTTTGCAGGTGAGGAGGGTGAGTCGGCGGGCCCATTTCTGCGCACGGGGGACCTGGGCTTCCTGCACGATGATGAGCTATTCATCACCGGGCGGCTCAATGATGTGCTGGTATTTTGGGGGCTCAACCATTACCCCGAGCATCTAGAGGCGACGACGGCAGCCTGCCACCCAGGGCTCAAGGCGGGCAGCGGGGCGGCGATCGCGGTGCCGCTGCAGGGCCGAGACCGTCTCGTTATCCTGCAGGAGGTGGAGCGGGCCTATCGCAGCCGGCTAACGGCGGAATCGGTGGCGGAGGCGGTGCGCTGGGCGCTGTTTGACGAGCACTTTGTGGATGTGCAGGCGATCGCGCTGCTGCAGCCCGGCAGCCTGCCCAAAACCTCTAGTGGTAAGGTTCAGCGACGGGCCTGCCGCGATCGCTATTTGAGCGGGGAGTTAGCGGTGCTGAGCGAGTGGCGATCGCCCGATGTACTCGATATTCCGGCGCTGATGCGGCGATATTTGAATCCGTTGACCCACCTGCGGCGGCTGTATTTTAGGGCGAGGCTGGCGCTGCGGGGGGGATAGGCCTGTGGGTGATGGCCTGTGGTCGATAGGCGATCGCCTGAAAATTTTAAAACAAAAAGCCGCAGGGGTGCAATCAGCGTCCCCTGCGGCACAGTGTAAGTATTAGGATGACTCCTAAAGACAATGCGGATGGCGAGACTCGAACTCGCAAGGCAATGCCACACGCACCTCAAGCGTGCGCGTATACCAATTCCGCCACATCCGCTCGGTGGATGGAATATCCAACACGGTCTTCAAGTATAGACCATCGTCGCCGCAACTGTTCCAATTCCCCTAACACAATTTCCCTAGCAGATGATCTACATCCACCGCCAGCCGCTTGCCGAGCTGCAAAAGCTGCCTTAAGTCCTCCAAGGCGGCTTCCCGCTGCGCTATGGGCTGCCCCAGCAGCTCGGGCACCAGGCTATCTCGCAGGCTGCGCAAATAGAGCTCCTGTGCCCGGTCCAGTGATAGGCCGAGCTTGAGGCGATCGCCCACGTCGATCAACCGCTGCAGCCAGTCTGCCTCAGCCGCCACAGTGTCCGTTTGGAAATCCTTCATCAGCTGCCAGAGCGATCGTAAAATCAGCCCTTGTAAAATCTGCTTGCCCTCTGAGAGCTGCAGCCGGCAGTGGAGCTGCTCCGCCTCGGCCGCGATCGCCTCTAGCTCAGCGATCGCCGCAGTTGCTGCAGCTAGCGCCGTCACGCCCTTACTCGCCTCCTGCTCCAGCAGGCGAATCATCGTCATGGCGCGGTAGTTGAGGGCAATGTCAGCGGCCACCTGCAGCTCTTGGGGGACCTCCAGGCCATCGCGGTGGAAGGCCGCTAGAATGCTGTAGTTGTCGCGGTAGGTCTGGGTGTAAAGCTGGTCTAGCCGCTGTAGCGTCTCCTGGCTCAGCAGCCGCATGATTCGGTGCCGCTCCTCGGCAAAGAGATCTTCCAGGCTGTAGCTCTGGTCCCCGAAGATGCGGTTCATCGCCACGATGAGCTGGGCGACGCTGGCCCGCCCTAGGGTCTCAAACAGGGCCGACTTGTCTCGCACGTAGGCCAGCCGCCCTTGGAACGGCTGGATGCAGCAGTGGAAGTCCCAGCCGCCCAGATGCAGCACGCCGAACACCAGGTGGGCCGTCTCCTGGGTGGTCTCAAAGGTGAGCTCCACATGCCCCAAAGCCAGGGTCAAGGGGCCGATGCGCTGGTGCTGGTAGTCTAGGCGATGGGCCGTGTAGCAGTAGAGGCGCTGGGTGGGGTCGTAGTGGTTGAATAGGGCGCTGATGGCGTAGTGGGCCGCCACCTGGCCCAGGCTAATGCGGGAGGGGTTGACGAGCTGACGGTAGATGTCGCCGCCGTGCTTGAAGCAGTCCACGTTGCTGGGGGCGGTGCTGAGGCGCGCTACGAACGCCTGCTCCAGCTGTACGCCGGCCACCTCACCCGCTAGCTCAATGGCGCGGGCCGCATAGCGTAAGATTTGCGTGCCTTCGGGGCGAGAAATTTCGTCAAAGAACCAGCCGCAGCTCGTGTACATCAGCAGGGCGTGGCGCTGCATTTCCAGCAGCCGCAGGGCGTCTATCCGCTCGGCCTGAGTTAGCGGGTGAGACTGGTGCTGCTCAAAGAACGCGTCTAGGGCCGTGGCGCTGCGGTGGTCCTGTGGGACCGGTCTTTGGCCATCGCGCAGAATGCCCACATAGCGATCCCGAGCGTCCCAAGGGTCGCGGAACAGCGCCGATCCTATCTCCTGGTATATCGGCACCAGACTGTCCCGCAGCCAGTCTAAGCTGTCCCGCAGCGGCCGCCGCCACTGCTGGTTCCAGGTGCCGCCCCCGCCGCAGCCGCAGTCATCCTGCCAGCGATCGACGCCGTGGGAGCAGCTCCAGGCGGTCACGGGCTTCAGCTCCACTTCCCAAGTCGGGGAGTGGAGGCTGAGGTATTGGGCATAGTTGGTCACGGTCCAGCCCTGGGCCGGAAACTCGTGGGTGACGGCGTAGGCCAGGGCCTTTTCTGCGCCGCCCTTGTGGTGGCCAAAGGTCTCGCCGTCGGTGGCCACCGAGATTAGCTGCGCTTCGCGGTGATCCCCGCGCACGGCCTGTCCGACGCGGCCCGCAAAGTGCTGGGAGCTGGTGAGCACTTCGTTAAAGCCCATGTCGCGGGAGATAGGGCCGTCGTAGAAGAAGATGTCGATATAGGGGCGATCGCCTGCGCCACTGCTTTCTGTCCCACTGCTTTCTGTCCCACTGCCTTCTGTCCCACTGCCTTCTGCGCTTTGAGGCACATAGCAGCGGTAGGGCTGCACGGGATCGATCTGCCCGCCGCCTACTTCGACCCACTCGGGGTGGGGCTGGTCGCCAGTCGGCAGGGTGCGGCAGCGCTGGGCCTGGGAAGGGGCCAAGATGATGAAGCGAATGCCCTCTTCCACCAGGATGGACAGCGTCGCATAGTCTACGGCGGTCTCCGCTAGCCACATGCCCTCGGGATCGCGGCCAAAGCGGGACTTAAAGTCGGCCTTGCCCCAGCGGATTTGGGTGCGCTTGTCTCGGTCGTTGGCCAGGGGCAAAATGATGTGGTTATACGCCTGGGCGATCGCGTTGCCGTGGCCATTGAGGCGATCGCAGCTCTTGCGGTCCGCTTCGATAATGCGCTGATAGGTCTCCACGTCGTAGCGCTCCAGCCAGCTCATCAGCGTCGGGCCGATGTTGAAGCTCAGGTATTCAAAAGTGTTGACGATTTCCATTACCTCGCCCGCGTGGTTGAGGATGCGAGCAAAGGCGTTGGGGCGGTAGCACTCGTAGTGGATACGCTCGTTCCAGTCGTGGAAGGGGGAGGCGCTGGGCTGCCGCTCGATGGCGTCGAGGTAGGGGTTCTCTCGGGGGGGCTGGTAGAAGTGGCCGTGGCCCGTGACGTAGACGCCGTGGCTCGTCGCCGCTTCGGCGCTCTGATGCGCATGATCCCCAAAGTTCGGATTACTGTGATCCCCAGGGCGGTCAGATTGGAGGGACTGCTCCAGTCGATTGGCCTGAGTTTGGGCGGTCTCAGAAGAAGCAAGGTCAGACTGAGTCGTCAGATCTAGATTGCTAGATGTCATTAGTGGTGGTCCGAATAGAGATACGTCAGCATCAGTTCTACCGCCCGCACACCAGAGGTTTTGGCTTACCCCGGTCTTGTGCGTGGTTGGCGTGAGGAGCTTTATGTCGCCTGTGCCTGAGGAAGAGCGTTTGCTAA
>JBHJHD010000163.1:0-39953 GCA_050331115.1 Elainellaceae cyanobacterium | reverse complement strand
CCCTGCCGCCGGTAGCGGGCAAAGGTGCCGTAGTCTTCCGCCCCCAGCTCGGCTCGCCCTATGTCCCTTAAATACACCAGGGTGCCGTCGTCCCCAGTTCTGATCACCAGGTCCTCAAATTCAGAGACCTCTTCTAGGCGGCCATTGGCCCGCAGCGTCAGCTGATACGCCAGCCCCTCCTCCGCTGGCGGCTGCCCAATGCTGCCGGCGCCCACCTGTAGGTTCTGCTCTTCCACCACGTCCACCACGTCTTGAACGGTGATGCTGCGAGCGGCCATCTTCGCCGGGTCGAGCCACAGCCGCATGGCGTAGCGCCGCTCCCCAAAGGGCTGAATCTGAGCCACGCCGTCAATCCGCCGCAGGGCGTCCAGCACGTAGAGGTCGGCGTAGTTGCTGACAAAGTTGTCGTCGTACAGCCCCTCTTCCTCACTGTAGATGGCCATGCCCACTACGACGCTACTGGACTGCTTACGCACGGTGACGCCGGTGCGCTGCACGTCTTGGGGCAGCTGGGGCGTGACGATGGAAACGCGGTTGAGGACGTCCACCGCCGCAATGTCGAGGTTGTAGCCCTGGTTAAAGGTGACGGTAATAGACGTGCTGCCGTCGTCGCTGCTGGTGGAGTTGAGGTAGCGCATGCCGTTGACGCCGTTGATTTCCCGCTCTAACACGGTGGTCACGGTTTCTTCGACGACTTCAGAGCTAGCGCCGATATAGTTGGCGCTCACCACCACTTGAACGGGGCTGATGTCGGGGTACTGCTCGACGGGCAGCGTCGGTATGCTGATTGCTCCCACCATCAGGATAATGATGGAGCAGACCATGGTGAAGACGGGACGGCGAATGAAGGTTTCGACAAACATTAATTACAGCTCACAAGTAATCAACCGATGCAGAAAATAATTCGTCATCCGCGACCCATAGGGTGAATTCCACCACCGCGATGGGTGACAGCCCCGAGGGGCCTCCAGGGAAAACGCTAGCTCATCGCACTGACGCCAGCGATCGCCCCCCGGCTTTTGCTCGGTGACGCCGCTGCGCCAGCCCAGGGCCGCACCCCACCGCTGAATCAGATCTTGGTCTTCGCCGATGGTGGTTTCTAGGGTGCCGCCCATTTCTTGGTAAATCTCCACCTGGACGCTAAAGCCAAACCGCCCCTCGCTGTAGGTGCTCCACAGGCGGTCGATCACCTGTAGCTCGCCGCAGGAAAAGCCCCGGATATCCCGAGGGCTGAGATCCTCCAGCTCAGAGACGTTGGCGATCGCGGCAATCAGGTTGACGGTCTCCCGGTCGGCGTAGAACCACTCTTTGGCGGCGAGCTGCTCGTGCAGGGTGTCGTAGCGGTAGAGATCGCCCACGACCATGAGGCGGCGCTCTAATTGCTCGACTTTGTCAGGTAGCTTAGAGAGTTGACCCATATCTTGGCGCATAGTGGCCATCTGGTCAGTCATTTGGCCGAGGGCCTGCTGGATGGCGGAGAGCTGCTGGCTGAGGTCACTGGAAGGATTAGATTGGGTCATACGACGTTTTGTAGCCTTTGATGAAGGATCAACTTTTGTCGAGCGCTAGAAGGCGCTGCGGATAATGCCACCATCCACTCGTAGCGCTGCTCCAGTGGTGGCAGAGGCTAGGGGACTGACAACGTAAGCCACCATCGATGCCACTTCCTTCGGATCAGCAAATCGCTGGATCAGTGAGCTGGGACGTGCGGTGTTGAAAAACTCGTCTTCGATAGCCTCAGTGGAGACACCTTCCGCCTCGGCCTGCTGCTCCACAAAGTCATTCACCCCGCGAGAGCGCGTCGGACCGGGCAGAACGCTGTTAACGGTGATGCCAGTTCCCGCAACGGATTCTGCCAGCCCCCGAGATACTGCCAGCTGCGCGGTCTTGGTCATGCCGTAGTGGATCATCTCCGTCGGAATCTGGACGCCGCTCTCGCTAGAGATAAACACGATGCGCCCCCAGCCGCGGGCCTTCATACTAGGTAAATAGAGGCGGCTGAGACGTACACCGCTGAGGACGTTGATCTCAAAGAAGCGCCGCCAGTCGTCATCTGAAATCTCGTTAAAGGGGGTGGCCTCAAAGATTCCCAGGTTGTTGACCAAAATTTCTACATCGGGGTACTGCTGAGCGAGCGCCTTTGCTGCATCCTGGGTTGAGAGATCGCCAGCGAACCCTAAGACCTTTCCCGAAACGTTGGGCTCAAGTTTGGCGATCGCCTCATCCACCGAGTCCTGGGAACGCCCATTGAGGATGACGCTAGCGCCTTCAGAAGCGAGAGCTTCGGCAATGGCGTAGCCGATTCCTGCTGTGCTGCCCGTTATAAGCGCGAGCTTGTCTGTGAGCTGTAAGTCCATGATTTTTGTGCCGATGTGCTTGATTGGTCTACTCTGGGTTGGTCTACTCTGGCGTTACCGCCGCCCCGTCAGAAAGCCGCAGCAGCCCCGCCGTCACGATGGTCTCCCCCGGCTCCAGCCCGTTGGTTACCTGGTAGCGATTGTCCTCAATCACCCCCAGCTGCACCGGACGCTGCACCGCGATATACCCTGCGTCTTCCTCTTCGGAAGGCTCCACCACAAATACAAAGCTCTGCCCCCCCACCCGAGAGATCGCCGTCGTCGGCACTAGCACTCCCGGCTCCTGGTCCCAAACCACCGTGGCGCGGACAAACTGCTCGTCCCGCAGCACCCCACCCGGATTGGGGAACGTCGCCTTGGCCAAAATCGACTGAGCGCCGCTAGCGACCCGCTCCCCCACAAAGCTGATGCGGCCCACCACCAGCGGCTCGGTACCCTCCTCGGTGCGCAGCTCGACGGGCAGCCCGGTGCGCAGCTCCCCCGCTCGGTTGACGGGAATGGACAAGCGCAGGTCCATGGTTTGGTTGCGGGTCAGCGTCGTCAGCTGCTCGCCCGCGCCGACAAAGTCCCCGGTCTTGATGAAGAAATCGCCCACGACGCCGTCGATGGGGGCCACCACCTGGTAGTCCGAGAGGTCTTCACTGGCCACGTCGGCGCTCGACTCGGCCCGCTGCAGCGACGCCGTCGATTCTTCTAGGCTGGCCTGGGCCGCCTGGATGCGCCGCTCCGCCGCCCGCCGCTCTGCCGCTGCGGCGTCTCGGCTGCGGGTGATTTGGTCCAGGGACTGCTGGGCTAGCGCCCCTTCCTCCACTAGCCCTTGGGCGCGGGTGTATTCCGTGTCTTGAAGGGTCTGCTCGGCGATCGCGCTATCCCGGTCGGCCTGGGCTGCCAGCAGCTCCGCCTGGGTGGTGTTGCGGGAGGCTCTGGCCGCTTCGATGTCGGCGATCGCCCCGGTGACCACCGCCTGAGATCGCTCTGGGTTCAGCTGCAAAACGGGCGTCCCCGCCGAGACGCGATCGCCGTCTTCCACAAATATTTGCGTGATCCGCCCTTCGACCTCGGGCCTGAGCATGACGCGGTCCTCGGCCTCTAGAGCGCCGACAAACTCAGAGGCGATATTGACCTCGGCGATTTGCGTGGTTTCGGTTTCGACTGCCGTGGGCTGCGGGGCCGGGGCGGCTTCTTCCTCCGAGCGCAGCAGGCTCCAAATCAGCCATCCTGCGGCGAGTCCTAATGCCCCCATAATGAGCCAGATCCACCACTTTGAGGGTTGTCTCTGGTCAGTAGCGGCAGGAGCAATGGCAGACTTTGTGTCTATTGATGTGTTTGACATGACAGTAGGTGGAGGTCCGTAAGGGTAACCGTAATCGATTAAAACTATTGCCGCGCTGTCTTCTTCCTGTCTTCATTAGGGCTACTGCAGTATTAGTAGTTTGTCTCGCGGCGATCGCGCCACAGCTTTCCGCTCTCTTTTAAGTCGTCATGGGTTGCCAGCCAGACTGCCGTATCTGCGCCCTGCTCGGGCGTTCGCGGTGCCGATTCCCCTCCCATATCGGTGCTTACCCAGCCAGGGTCGACGGCGTTAACGGTAATGCCTTTGGGGCGCAGTGCGTCCGCCAGCATAATCGTTGCCCCGTTCACCGCCAGCTTGGAGAGGCAGTAGCTCGGCACCCCGGCAGACAGCCCCCCAAGCTGACCATAGCCGCTGGAATAGTTGATCACGCGAGCGCCGTCGGCTTTCTCTAGTAGGGGAAGAAAGGCTTGGGTCATGCGAATGGTGCCTAAGGTGTTGACGTTGAGCGTCTTCATGAGCAAGTCGCGGTCAATGGTGAGGATGTCTACGCCTGAATCAGGGTAGATGCCCGCGTTGTTTATCAGTACGTCGAGGCGATCGCAGCGCTGGCTCAGCTGACGGGCGGCCTGGTCAATGCTGGCGTCGCTGGCGACGTCTAACTCTAGGACTTGAACCTGAGCGCTAGATGAGTCGAGCTTGGCGGCGGCTTCTTTACCTTTTTCTAAAGAACGAGCGCCCATGACAACGCCAAATCCCGCTTCGAGCAAACCCTGACAAATAGCAAACCCAATGCCGCGATTGCCGCCGGTGATCAGCGCTGTTTTGCTTTGAGACATATTTTCTTCCCTTGATTAAATTCGATTCTTTAAGCGCGATCGCCAGATGCTATATCGTCGCGCCCCCGTTGACGAGAATGTGCTGCCCCGTAATCCACCGGGCGTCTTCGGTCACGAGGAACGCTACCACGTCGGCAATGTCCTGCGGCTCGCCCAGTCGGTTGAACGGCGACAGGGCTGCCGCTTCCTCCTTCGTCGCCTCGTCCGCCCCCCGAAACATACCGGGTAGCGTCGGACCGGGCATGACGCTATTGACGGTAATGCCGCGATTGCCGATCTCCTTGGCCAGCACCTCAGTGAACATCTTCTCCGCTGCCTTGCTAGCCGCGTAGACCGCCAGCCCTGGATTTGGGTACACCGTCACGCTAGAGGAAATCGTGACGATTCTGCCGCCGTCCTTGACTCGCTTCGCCGCCTCCTGCAGGCAAAATAGAACGCCCTTCACGTTGATGGCGAAGATCTTGTCGTAGTCCTCCTCCGTCACCTCTGCAATAGCGCCTCGCTCCGCCACCCCGGCGTTGTTCACCAGGATGTCGAGCGGCCCGAAGCGATCGCTCACCTCCTGAAAGAACCGGCGAACCTCAGCAACCTGGCCCATGTCGGCCTGGATAGCGACGGCCTTACCGCCCCCCTGCTCAATGGCGCTAACGACCTCCTGGGCGTCATCGGCGCTATGGGCATAGTTGATGATCGTCGTCGCCCCATCTTTGGCCAAGCGCTCGGCGATCGCCCGTCCGATGCCGCTCGATGAGCCGGTCACGATCGCTAACTTATTGTCTAAGCTCATTGACGCAGCTCCATTTACTCTCAAGGTTTTATCACGACTGGGTTATGGTCACCAATTGGTGACTAACGGAATCAACCGGAGTCTCTTTAAGGAAGCAAAAACTGGCAGAGCACCTCACTCAGCGCCAAAGGTTGCTCAATTTGTGGCAGCTGACCACAGCGATCGATAATCTGAAGCTGAGCCGCCGCAAGCTGCCTTGAAAGGCGATCGCGCCGGGTGGGTATCAGCGGGTCGTCCTGTCCGTAGACCAACAGCGTCGGCACCGTCAGCCGGGTCAGATCGGGCTCCAGACTATCGCCCTGCACTATAGGACGGACCTTATAGGAGAATCTTGTAAATTTGTGGGCCGCTTTGTAAACTCTAGTCGATTTTTCGAGGCTAATTTATCGAAATTAAAGGCGATCGCGATACTGCCGGGGGGTAAACCGCGTGCGGCGCTTAAAGGTATGGGTGAAGTGGCTTTGGTCGTAGAAGCCCACCAGCTGGCCCACGTCGACGATCGCCAAATCACCTTGCTTGAGGAGTTCCTGAGCCCGCTCAATCCGCTTTTCGATCACGTAGCGGTGGGGCGGCAGTCCCGTGCTTTGCTTAAATCGTTTACCAAACTGATAAGCGCTAATCTCAGCGACTTTAGCTAAATCGGCTAGAGAAATCTCTTGGTCCATGCGGCTTTGAATATAGTCGATCACCTGCCTAAGCTGCGTTTGAGATAGCCCCGCTGACGAGTTTGACTTACGCGGGGCGATCGCACAGTGGCTCTGCAGCAGATGGACGGCTAGAACGGTCTGCAGCGACTCTAGGTAGAGGCCGTTGATCGGTCCGCCCCGCTCTACCTCTTGCTTAAAGGCCAGGGCCAGCTGTTCGATAAAGGGATCTCTAATGGCGAAGCGAGGAATAAGCTCAACCGTTTGCGGCGACTGCTCGAACGTGGCGATCGCTGCCTGCTCTAGGGCGGCGGGCGGCAGATAGATTTCCAATAGCTCCACCTCCGTATCCCACAGCCACTCGGGAGACTGGTGGGCGGGCACAAAGCTCATGTTGCCTGGATGGGAGGTGCCGCTGAGCAGCTTACCGCCATCGAGACGGCGCTCCAAATTGTCGTCGTTGGTGAGGTGAAAGGTGATGCAATGGTTGGGCTCAGGCGGGTAGGCAACGCGGTCTTCTGGCGGGGGGGAAGACATACGGTAGAGCTCTAGCCCGTTCCAGGTTAGAGACTGGCGCTCAATCTCGCTGGGATGTAGCTCGTTCATGGCAAAGCGGATTTGCTACCCACCTACTTTAGCGAACTCACTTAAACTGCGACCAAGTGGCCAGATTTTCTTCGAGATGGGCAATAGAGGTCGTGCCGGGAATGACAATGATATTGGGCGATCGCTGCAGGAGCCACGCCAGGGCCTCCTGAGCCGGTAGGGCTGCCCCCCGCTTCATGGGGTTAGCGCCCAACGGCCCATAGGGCAAAAAGGCGATGCCTTTGGCAGCGGTATAGTCCACCAGCGCATCGTCGGGTTCTGCCTGGTTAAAGCGATTTTGCACAGCGGTGATGTCGGCCACGGCTAGCGCGCGATCGAGCTGGGAGCGATCGACGTTTGAAAGGCCAATCCAGCGGATCTTCCCCGCCGTTTGGGCAGCTTTCAAAGCTTCAACGGAGACTTCAAGAGGCGTGTTGGGATCGACCCGGTGCAGCTGGAAGAGGTCAATTCGCTCCACCTTGAGGTTGCTCAAGGCCTCGTCAACCTGCCGGGTCAGGGTCGCTGGCGACCCGTCGACCTCGATCTGGCCGGGGGCGGGTTTGTCCACACCGCCCTTGGTGGCAATTACAACGTCAGTGGGGTAGGGATGAAGCGCCTCGGCAATCAGCTTGTCGGTCCACAGCGGGCCGTAGGAGCGGGCCGAGTCGAATAGGGTCACGCCAAGTTCAGCGGCGCGGCGCAGCAGAGCCTTGCCGTCTTCCCACTGGGGATAGGGGCCAAAGTTCCCGGGCTGCCCGGTGAGCCGCATCATGCCGTAGCCAATTCGATTGACCGCTAGCTCGCCGCCGAGGCGAAAGGTTTTGTTAGTAATCATGCTCGCTTCCTGAGCTTTTAATTGCCTTGTAAATTCAGTGTGGCAGGCGCACCAGATATTTGGTAGACGAGTAACACAAATAGCTGATATTCATATTAAGTATGAGCAAATCCCTAGACCGACTCACGCTGCTTCAAACCTTCGTCCGCATTGCCGAAGCAGGCAGCATCAGCGCCGCCGCCCGCGACTTAGGGCTGTCGCAGCCGTCCGTTAGTCGGCAGCTTGCCTACTTAGAATCACAGTTCAAGGCTCAGCTGATGCGGCGCACCACCCACACCCTATCCCTCACCGAGGCTGGCGCTAAGCTGTTGGTCGATGCCCGTCGCCTGCTGGATGACTGGGAAGCTTTAGAGGAAAAGCACATTGCTTCAGAGGAGACGCTGCGCGGCCGCCTGAAGGTGGTTGCCCCCGTCGCCCTGGGGCAGATGCACCTGATTGAAATGGCGATCGCGTTTCAGCAAGAGCATTCCTTGATTTCCCTATCCTGGCAGCTAGAAGACCACGCAATTCGGTTTGCTGAAGTGGGCTGCGACTGCTGGATCAAGATCGGCGCCGTCCCCAACGACGCCTTGATTGTCGAGCCTTTAGGGCAGGTGGAGCGCATTGTGGTTGCCGCACCCGCGCTGCTCGCAGCCCACGGCCAGCCCAAAACCCCTGCGGCGGCGGAAGCGCTGCCCTGGGTTGCCCTTGACCCCTTTGAGGGCAGTCAAATTCCGTTGACTAGCGGGGGAGATAAGTCGGCCATTCTATCCCCCACGGCCCGGATGACGACGAACAATATCTTTGCCCTATACCGAGCTACTGTGGTCGGGCTGGGCGCTTCCGTGATGCCCCGCTGGTTTGTGGAGCAGGATTTGGCAAGTCAGCGACTCGTCAACCTACTGCCCCAGTGGCAGGCTCCAAAATTGGCAATCAACGCGGCATACTTCCCTGGGCGTCATCGACCCCGCAGGCTGCTTAGCTTTTTGGAAATGCTTAGGGAGGCGGTACCGACAATTCCGGGGGTTGAGCCGAGCGATCGCAGCGCTTAGCCAGATAGCCAAACAACCGAAGCTAATAGGGTTTGCGAGACCGGACCGTTTCATATTCATCTTTCGATTGCTCGACCCCTCAAAGCAAGACGGTATCTCTTGCGACAGAAGAGAAGGTCCTGCGCCAAATATGGTCAGAAGAAATCTGAAATTTAGAGCGATCGCTCATGCCTAGCTGAGGTCAGCTACGACACCACTAACAGATAATGGCTGTTGGGAAACTTTACGGACGCTCCATGGCAGACATTTTATCAACTTCCACTGCAGCAACGCTAGCGGTCAACGGTGAGCGACTTATGCAGGCGATCGCCATCGTGGGCGCGATCGGGGCTTTGCCCGATGGTGGCGTGCGGCGGCTGGCCTTTGGCCCTGAAGATCAGCAGGCCCGGCGCGTCGTTGGGGACTGGATGCGGGCTGTGGGGATGCGCACCGCCATCGACGCCGCCGGAAATCTTGTCGGTCGCTATCCCGGTCGCTACCCCAAGGCTCCCGCCCTAGCCACCGGCTCCCATCTCGACACCGTCCCTAAGGCGGGCATTTACGACGGGGCCTATGGGGTGCTGGCTGGCTTAGAGGTGGTGCGCACCCTGCATGAGCAAGGTCTACAGCTAGACCACCCGCTAGAGGTCATCGTCTTTGCCGATGAAGAGCGCACGATGCTTGGCAGCAAGGCTATGACAGGGCGAGCCAGCCCAGACGCGGCTCACTACGCCCACCCCAACTACGCGCCGATCCAAGCCAGCGTGGCGGCCATAGGGGGCAGCTGGGCCGTCCTTTCTACGGCGCAGCGCCCGCCCGACAGTCTGGCTGCCTTTGTAGAGCTGCACGTAGAGCAGGGTCCCGTGCTGGAGGCGGCCGGGGTCCCGGTTGGCCTCGTCACCGGAATTGTGGGGCAGCGGCGATATTTAGTTACGGTGGTGGGGCAGGCCAGCCATGCCGGCACAACCCCGATGGGCATGCGGCAGGATGCCCTGGTGGCGGCGGCGCAGATGACGCTGGCGGTCAATCGGATTGCCTGCTTCTGTGATGATATGGTGAGCGGCGATCAGGTGGCGACGGTGGGGTCGATGGTGCTGACGCCCAACGTGGTGAATACCGTGCCGGGTCGAGTAGAGCTGACGGTTGACATGCGAGATCTATCAAATGAGTCTTTAGATCGGATGGCGGCCATGCTGGAAGAGGAGGCGGGGGCGATCGCCGCCGAGACTCAGACGGATATTCGCATCACTCCCCAGCTCCGCAACGAACCCGTGCCCGTCAGCCCACACGTCTACAATGCGATCGCCCAGGTGTGTGGTGATTTGGGGCTAGATGCCCAGCCGCTGCCCAGCCGCGCCAGCCACGATGCCCAGATCATGGCGAGCCTCACGGATATGGGCATGATCTTTGTCCCTAGCCAGGGCGGCATCAGTCATGCGGAGACCGAATACACCACGCCAGAGCAGTGCGTCGCCGGGGCTAACGTCCTGTTGAATACCCTGCTGCGGCTCGACCAGCACTACCAGTACGACGAAGCGCAGCCAGGCACCAGCGCTGATACAGTAAACTCGACACCCATAGGCAGCCATGGCGGTTAGCACCAATCAGCCTTCTCTTACCAAGGCCCAGCCCCCCGCACCCTTGTCCCACGGGGCAGCGGCGCAGGTGGCGCTGCGCAGCGTCACCAAAACCTACGGTAAGGTGGTCGCCATCGAAAATCTAACGCTGGACATCCCCGCCGGGAGCTACTGCTGCCTGCTCGGCCCCAGCGGCTGCGGCAAAACCACGACGCTGCGGCTAATCTCTGGCCATGAGGCGGTGACGCGGGGGCAGGTGCTGATCGGCGATCGCTGCGTCAATGACCTGCCGCCAGCCAAGCGCAATACGGCCATGATGTTCCAAAACTACGCCCTGTTCCCCCACCTTACGGTGCGGCAAAACGTGGCCTTTGGGCTAAAGATGCAGCGGGTACCGCCCCCCGAGCGGCGGCAGCGGGTAGACGAGATGCTAGAGCTAGTGGGGCTGAGCCACGCGGGCGATCGCAAACCCCATCAGCTCAGCGGCGGGCAGCAGCAGCGCGTCGCCCTGTCACGGGCCCTCGTCACCCGCCCCCAGGTGCTGATGCTAGATGAGCCCCTTAGCGCCCTAGACGAAAACCTGCGCGTCCGCATGCGGCGAGAGCTGCGCAAGATACAAAAGCAGTTTGGCCTCACCTTTATTCAGGTGACCCACCATGTGGAGGAGGCCTTTTCCCTATCGGACCTGGTGGTCGTGATGGACCATGGCCACATCGACCAGGTCGCCACCCCCGCCGAGCTCTACAGCGCCCCGGCCTCTCAGTTCGTCGCCCGGTTCATCGGTGAAAACAACGTCTTTGTGGGCCACGTGCGGCGCTGTGTACCGGATGGGGCAGGGCGAGAGCTCGTGGAGCTAGAGGTGCCGGAGCTTGGGACTCTGGTCGCCACGGGCCATGGCGTCCCCATAGGCAGCGAGGCAGCCTGCTCAGTGCGGCCTGATTTGCTGAGCATTGAGGCAGACGAAACCCTGCCGCAGAAGAGTCCGGTGGCGGGCCACATCAACCGCGTCACCGCCCGCATCACCGCTGTCGAGCTAACGGGCTATGTCACCCGCGTATCTTTGGTAGCAGAAGCCACTGGGCAGGATTTGCTATATACCTTACGGACTGCGGACTGGGGCAGGCTGGCCTTTCAAGAGGGCCAGATCGTATCGGTCCAGTGGCCTGCCACCGACTGCGTTTTCCTGCCTCACTGACCGAATCAACGAAAAGCGTCCCAATTTTTAGATAGCTTTAGACCCCATCTGAGGAAACGACCATGACCCGAATTACCCGCCGTAAGCTGCTCTACACTGGCCTCGCCGCTGGCGCTGCTGTGGCCACCTCCCGGTGCGCCGCCCCTAAAGGCACCCCCAACAACCCGGCCGCTGGCCCCGAGGTAAACACCAACCAGAGCAAAGACGTCACCCTGCGGCTCATCGGCACCGGTGTCTCCCAGATCAACGAAATTCGCGACAAGGCTCAGGAAGACCTAGGCTTCAAGCTGGAGATGCGCGCCCTCAGCACCGAGGAGAATAACCAAATCGCCATCACACAGCCCGACCAGTACGACATCTTTGACGGCGAATACTTCAGCCTGCCGCTAGTCGTTCCCTCGGGCAACCTGCAGGCGATCGACGTCACCAAAATTACGGCCTGGGACAAAATTGTGCCCTTCTTCACCTCGGGCGAATTTGAGGGCATGCCCGTCGAAGCCTCCCAGGGCACCGCGCCCTACAGGGTAATGTACCTGCAGGGACCAGACTCCACTGAGTTCTCCGCCACGCCTACCGACTCCGCCACCCTAATTCCCTTCCAGTACAACGCTGACACCCTGGGCTATCGCCCTGACCTAGTGGGCCGCCAGATTGAGAGCTGGGGCGAGCTGTTCGGCGAAGAGTTTCGCGGCAAGACTTCCATCCTCGACATTCCCCAAATTGGCATCATGGATGCGGCCATGGTGGCCGAGGCCCTGGGGCTGATGACCTTTGCCAACAAAGGCGACATGACCCAAGCCGAGATCGACCAGCTCACCGAGATTCTCAAAGAGCAGAAGGCCAGCGGCCAGTTTCGCGCCTTCTGGAAGACCTTTGACGAATCGGTGAACCTGATGACCTCAGGGGAGGTCGTGCTGCAGTCGATGTGGTCGCCGGCAGTGACGGCGGTACAGGCCCAGGGCATCGACTGCGTTTACGCACCGCTGAAGGAAGGCTACCGCGGCTGGGGCGGCGGTGTGGGGCTGTCTAAGAACCTGCAGGGCATCGAGCGGGATGCGGCCTACGAGTATCTAAACTGGATGCTGGAGGGCTGGGTAGGAGCCTTTTTGGGCCGCCAGGGCTACTACAGCGCCGCGCCGCAAAACTCCAAAACCTACATGTCTGATGCAGAGTGGGCCTACTGGTATGAGGGGCAGCCTGCGCCGGAAGATATCGTAGACCCGTTTGGCAAAACCCTGGCTAAGGCAGGGGCCGTGCGGGATGGGGGCTCGTTTGAGGAGCGGTTTGGCAACATCGTCGTCTGGAATTCGACCATGGGCGAGAATACGTATCTTGTCCAGAAATGGAATGAGTTTATTGCGTCATAAATGGCGATCGCAGCAGATGACTTGAAGCTAGCGTTTTAGAGCTAGTGGCGTTTCAGAAGCCGTCTCACCGGCCTCTAACCCAGCGACAAAAACGTCGCCAGCGTTGCGATAAACCGTCCAGTCAGAGTCGTTGCGGTGCAGCAGCGAACCCTTGCGAGTCACGCAGATGGCGACGCTCGCTTTTTCATCGGGGCCGCGAAACAGGGTCGCCGTATCCTGACACAGACCGCCTAGACTAAACTGATCACAGGCGATCGCCTCTTCCACCATAATGAAGGTTTTGCCGACTGAGCCACAGTAGCGCTGGATGCTGATCAGCCTCTCTCTGACCACCTGAAGACAAAGCTGAGGCGGCAGCCCTTTGGCAATGGAAAGCGTGTTTTGAATTTTGCTTCGTAGAATCTGCTTGATCTGATCTCGTGAGGGGGCGAGCCGATCGTCTAATAGATTTTGAGTGAGAGAACGAGGCGGTTGAGCGAGTTGTGAGACCATGACACCATATCTTTATTGTTTTTGAATATGGTGATGCGCCTGATTTTATGAAACCTTCAAAAGGCTTTGTATGCTAGTCATGACTTGCTTCGGTCACAATTGTTCCGCAGCAAAAATACGCAACAAAAAGCAGCAGAAAACGTCCTCCTGCTTTTTGCTTTTATGAAGTTTTTGCAAGGTTATACCGAATGATTATGAAGATGTTGTGACCAGTGCTTCGCGGCATTAACCACACTTCAAAGACTACAAGTCCGCAGCCTTCGGCGTTATACCTCTGGCTTACAGGATGCTCTTGGATATGGCCTACCTCATCGCCCTTATTATTGGCGTGATTCTTGTCCGAGATGGTCAGCGCTCGCAACCCAACTGACATGGTAAAAGGGGGCTGAGTTTTCTGGCGGCGCTATAAAATTCGAGCTTACCAATGGAAAACTTACCAGCCCGATGCGGCGCAATTTGCACTGTGCTCTAGCCTAACAAATAGAGTTAGCTGTACCTGCACTGCCGTACCCACGTTCTCGTCTACAATTGCTAGCCAATCTTGAAGCTTGGGTGAAACTTAATCCGCAATCCTGTCTGCGTTGTTGTAGGTTGACAATATTGTTATATGAGCATGTATTACTTCTCGTAACACAGTCGCTTTTACGGCGACTTCAGAGGAATAAGGCCTAGTTTATTTAGCTCTACGCCAAAGAATTCAACGAACTTCTCGATTAACTCTGAGATTTATTACATACTAAGCATAAGCTTTGTGAGAGTATCTTATACCAGATGAATATGAAGATGCACATTGTGGCTCACCCCCAGCTGTCGCCATCTCCCTTGTTAAGGAGGATTATAGGGGGATCTTAATATGTGCAGCCACATACGGAATTAATATTAGTCAATTAGATGCTTAGCTTATCTTGAAATTTAGCAGAAAATGCATTTCTAAGCCATTCCCATTCAGCTATTATATAGGTCGCTCTATGTCTATTCTTTCGTCTTCTAGACTAAAACCAATTGCCTTGATGCTGGGCCTTGGTTTGACGCTATCTCCATGGATTTCAGCATGCAACGACAATCGAACGATTAACTCTACTAAATCTATCAGCCCCAATGAAGCCGAGAATCCAGTTCGAGTTGGAGTGCTAGTAATTGACAGTATTGAAGCAACTCGAGAGCGATATGGGCCACTGCTGAGCGAGCTTAGTGCAGCTATAGATAAGCCTGTCGTTTTTGTTTCTTTACCACAAGAGTCTCAGTTTGACATGGTCAAAGCCGGGAAAGTTGACTTTGTCATTGCAAATCCTTTAGCATCTGTGCAGATACGCCGACTTTACAACACTGAATTTTTGGCAACTATCTCGCTGCAGGAAACAGGGCCAGAGTTTGGTGGGTTGATTGTAGTTAGGCCCGACAGCCCCATCACGAGCATCGCTGATCTGAGGGGCAAAAAAGGAATGTGCGTTTCCATGCGTACAGCGGCGGCGGGATGTCTATTTCAGCTCTATCATCTGCAGCAAAAAGACGTTGATCCCTTCGAAATCTCCAACAACATCCTGATTGAAGAGAATCCGTCTCAAGATAAGATCGTTCAGGCCGTTATTGATGGGGAGACTGACTTTGGCTTCGTAAGAACAGGTCAGCTAGAACGGATGATAAAGCGAGGCTTACTCTCTAGCTCAGATGAGGTAAGAGTTCTAGAACCCATCCAAGATGATTTCACAACGACACGCACAACACAGCTTTACCCAACCTGGGCAGTTGCAGCACTCGAAGATACCCCTGAAGCTCTCGTAGAGCAGATGCGCCAAGCTATGCTTGACATTCCTGCAGGCCACGAAGCCTTGGCCGCATCGGGATTCGAGCAGCTGATATCTCCCGTAGACTACAGCCAAATCGACGTCCTGATTGAATCGCTGAATCTACCGAGTGCAGAGGTCCAGTGAGACTGCTGAAGATTAGTGAGTGGATTTAGCAATCTTCGCCTCATAGGCTTAAAGATGCGCGTTTAGCGGCTTATGCGACGTCGAATAGCCCAAACGCGCACCAGTAATACCTTGCGGTAAAATCTTATTCAGGCCGATCTAGCCCAAAGGAGGCAAGAATGTCAGTGAATATCGGTGAGTTGAAGGCCTCAACTAAACTGTCGACCGACTGTTCTTGAGTCTCGCTGAGCTCTGTACCAACCTCTATATAGAAGAGGGTTGCAACACGGTTACCCGGAAGTGGCTGCGGGTTCTCAGCAGTACCGCCTAGCGGAACTATATCAAATTCGTCTGGGAAAGTTTCCTTGGCAAATAAAGCTAAGTGATAGAACATTAAGCCAACGTCGGCATCTCCAAAAGCGATGCTATGGGGTACTTCACGATGATGAATGCGAGCGCCCGATAGCCACTTGCCAGTGTCGGCATTAAAGATGCTGTCGAATAGATTTTCGGCGGTAAAGCTTGGATCTGGTGGATTGGGATCGCTAGCAGCTATATTGTAAATTGACCCACTGTAGTTTCCGAAGCTGCCCGGTTCAGTATCCGGGTTTGAGGTAACAACTTTCACGTCAGGGCGACCGAGATCCCAAATTGTTTGAATATTTTTTGGATTGCCTCTTTTGACTAGCATCACGTTGCCGCGGTTGCGAATAAAAGGCGTTGGTTCCCCTCTTGTTACGCCCAACTCCTGCAGCCTCGTCACAAGCTTGTTGGGGCCAACGGCAACGTGAGGTCGACAGTTTAGCCTCACGTTCGCAAACGTAAGCGTTTCGTTGGTAACTTGTTCTGGAGATATAGGCGGGCTTGTTGTGTAATAGTAAGACTCAATTGACGGAGTTGATGGTAATAAATGCTCATACCACAGCTGACCTAGGGCCATGTGATAGTTCCCAGCAGTAGATAGAATTAGGTCGATTGCTTCGCAATCACGGCGACCCATCGTCATATGTAGATCGAAAATTCGGTTACTGGTTGGCTCTGTCAAGTCTGGGGTTGCGGGTGGAAAGCTTGTTGGCCAATCTAGCAGCATTGGACTGTCAATCGTCGGTGACCCAATAATTGAAGGCACCTCTGCACTGACTACACTGACTGGTATAAGAGCTGTTAACACAGCAAGCGCTGTTGCTTTAAGCATAAGCTTTTCTCCCGAAATTTTAGAGATCTATAGAAATAAGAGTATAAATAGCTATTTGCCTTTGCTAAGGCAGTAACTATAGTTTCGTCTCAATTTAAGAGCAGGACAAGCGCAAGAAGATTAGTCTCAAAATATGCCGCTGGAAAAGCGCTGCCGTCAAGACTGTAAGCATGTAATCAAACCTCATTGAGGCTCACTTTGTCTTCTGACGAAGCGAGCCTCAATGAGGTTTCCGGGTTCAGCACACCAATTGCCATGTCCGCAGTAAAGCTACGTTCTGAGGGGCGTCTTAGAGCGAATGACAGAAGCATTCGCTCCAAATGCCACAGTACAACTACATGCGGAATTGGTATTACTCCGTCAGGTACACCGTGTTGGGCACAATTGGGAAAAAGGCGTACTCGTACCAAGCCGTCCACACAAAGCTGCGAATCCAGCGCTGACGCTTTTGTGGATCTAGCGCATAGTCAAACGCGCCCTGTGCCGCGTCGATAGACGACATGTGGTTTTCGCAGCCGCAGCCGTGGTGGTAGGTAAAGCCATACTGAGATGCAATACTCTGTAGCTTCATCTGCACTGCGTAGACCTTGCCTGCGTGCAGGGCGGCATCCCAAGGTCGCTTATAGGCCTGGTCGCGAGGGTCGAAGCGCAGCGCCCGCTCCTCAAACACAGTGTCTCGCTCGATGGGGGCGAGGTTAACCCAGTAGACGCTCGCGGGTAAATCGTAGCCAAACGCCTCAAAAAAGGCTTTGACGATGCGGGCTACCTTAACTTCATTTTCAACATTCTGCCCGCGATCGCTTTGAGCCTCTAAACTCCTTAAGATGCCGTCAAAGTCGGGGTAGCTCTGCCGCTGAAAGTCTTTGCCGTAGTATTCTAAAGTCTCCCGAGCAAGCTGGCCAAATAGCGCCCCAAAAGCCGATTTGAGGTGCAGCAGCGCTGGGTTTTCCTGAAATAGATCGACGTCGCCCTGCTCTAGCTTGTACTGAAAGAGCTGCGCCATTTCTACATAGCTCTGCGGCTCAGAGAGCCCCACATCAGCGCTGCCGTTGGCGATCGCCTGCCACGATGTCGGAAGCTGAGAAACGGCGACAGCGTTCTCTCCAGAAATCAAGATCTTAGGCGTCGTATCGAGTAGTAGCATAACACCCTCAACTAATATTTGAACTGTACTGAAATCTGGTTGAACTATATCAGATATTGTCAGACATTTCAGTATATTTTTTCAATATTGAGAACACTAGCAGCTGAGGTTTTTTGTGTTTCGAATCATCTAGGACTACCGCTTATGACGCTGAATTAAACCTCAACTAATTTCAAATCTTGCCACAGATTACTGTAGAGAATTTTGCAGAACACTACGGCGGCTGTGTGAACGGCTCTCCATCTGGGCCCGCTGGGGCTGAAAACGGCGCAGCCGCAGCGCGTTAGTAACAACCGACACAGAGCTGAAAGCCATTGCGGCTCCGGCCACCATAGGATTGAGGAGCCAGCCGCTCCAGGGAAACAGCAGCCCCGCCGCCAGCGGGATGCCTAACAAGTTGTAGATAAAGGCAAAGAATAGGTTCTGTCGAATGTTGCGAATGGTGGCGTGGCTGAGCTGAATCGCGGTGACAATGCCCTGCAGGCTGCCCGAGATGAGCGTAATGTCGCTAGCGGCGATCGCCACGTCGGTGCCCGTACCGATGGCGATACCGACATCAGCCTGCGCGAGGGCTGGGGCGTCATTGATGCCGTCTCCCACCATCGCGACCACCCGCCGTTTTTTCGGGCGTGACGCCTGAATTGCAGCAATAATGGCGGCTTTCTCCCCCGGCTTTACATCTGCAAATACTTTGGGATTGCCCACGCGACGGGCGATCGCCGCCGCAGTGCGATGGTTATCCCCAGTCAACATGACGACCTCAAGGCCTAGCTGCCGTAGCGTGTCTAGGGTTTGGGCCGAGGACGCCTTCAGGGTATCCATAATGCCCAAAATGCCTTGGATGCCGTGATCAACAGCGACCCAGACCACCGTCTTTCCCCCTTGCTGCCACTGGGTTTGCAGCGCATGGAGAGACTGTCCAGCCGAGGCTACCGCTTCGGTGCCAATGCCCAAATCCTTCATCCAGCGCTGGGTGCCAATCTGCACGAAATAGCCGTTGACCCAGCCCTGAACGCCGCAGCCGGGAACGGCCTCAAAATCCTGCAGTGCTGGGGTCTCTGGCCTCGCCGCTCCAGCGCCGCGATCGCCTGCCGGAGTGGCCACGCGGTGATAATACTGCACAATGGCATCAGCCAAAGGATGCTCGGACTGGGCCTCCACCACCGATATTAGCCACAGTAGGTCGGGCTGGCTAAACTCGAAAAGCTTGGGCATCTCAAAAAAGACGGTGCCCGCACCACTGAGGCTGGAGGCCTGTAGCAGCCGCGCCGACCGCTGCCCTATAGCCCCCTGGGCTCTGACAAAGTCGGTGACCTGGGGCTTGCCTTCAGTCAGGGTGCCGGTCTTATCCAACACAATGGTCTGCAGCCGGTGGGCTAGCTCTAGGCTCTCCGCACCTTTAATCAAAATACCCAGCTCCGCCCCCTTGCCGGTGGCTACCATAATCGAGGTGGGCGTTGCCAGACCGAGGGAACAGGGACAGGCGATGACAAGCACGCTGACCGTGGTCACGGTGGCTAAGGTGAGGTTACCCGTCAGCAGCATCCAGCTGCAGAAGGTGATTACGGCGATCGCCAGTACCGCAGGCACAAACCAGCGAGTGACCTGGTCAGCAAGCCGCTGAATAGGGGCTTTGGAGGCCTGAGCCGCTTGCACCAGCTTAACGATTTGCGCTAGGACGGTATCGCTACCGACTCGGGTAACGCGGACTGTAACGCTGCCGGTCTTATTTAAGGTGGCCCCAATCACCTCGTCCCCCACGCGCTTGGTCACCGGCAGACTTTCTCCCGTCACCATGCTTTCGTCAATGGTGGAGACGCCGGCGATCACCTCGCCATCCAGCGGCACTTTTTCTCCGGGGCGCACCACCACCTGCTCTCCGACGCCAACTGAGGCGATCGCCACATCCACGGGGTTGCCGTCGCGAATCACCCGCGCGGTCTTGGCCTGTAGCCCCATCAGGGCGTGAATCGCTGCCGAGGTTTGCCGCCGCGCCCGCTGCTCCATGGATTTGCCCAGCAGCACTAGGGTAATCACCACCCCGGCTGCTTCGTAGTACACCTCAGGGCGCAGCCCCTGACGCAGCAGCACGTCTGGGAAGACGGTGGGAAAAAGGGAATAGAAATAGGCGGCGCTGGTGCCCAAGGCCACCAGGGTATCCATATTGGCGCTGCGGTGCAGCAGGCTCTTCCAGGCCCCGCGATAAAACGACTGGCCGCACCAAAATTGCACCGGCGTCGTCAGAGCGAGCTGCAGCCAAGGGTTACGTAGCCATGCCGGAATAATCGGAATCGCCACCCCCAGCATCATGGGCAGACCGCCAACGACCAAAATGAGGCTAGCGACGCCCCCCAAAATTAGCTTGCGGCGCAGCTGACGAGCTTCGGCCGTTTGGTCCGTCGTCCGTGACGCGGCATCTGAGGCCCCAATATCCGAGGCCCCAGCATTTGGGGCGTCTACCGGCAGGTAGGCCTTAAACCCCGCTGCCTCCACCGCGCCTTGGATACGCTGCAGGTCAATTTGAGCAGCGTCGTACTGAACCGTAGCCTGCTCCGCGCCAAAGTTAACGGTGCACTGCGCGATTCCCGCTGCCTTGGACAGCTTACGCTCAATGAAGGCGGCACAGGCGGCACACTTCATGCCGCTGATGTCGAGGGTGAGGGTGGTCATAATGATTCAAAGCGGCGGGATAGCCCCATCTTGACCTATAGGCGCTGCAGCGTAAATCCCATCTCTTCGACCTCGACCTGAATATCAGCGGCCCCCACTTGTTGAGCGTCGTATTGAACCGTGGCCTGCTCGCTGGCGTAGCTGACGCTGCAGCTGGCAATGCCCGGAATGCTGGTGATTGTGCGATTGACGTTAGTGGCGCAGCCGTCACACATCATGCCGCCAACCTTAAATGTAATAGTTGTCATCATTTAGCTCTCAATCTACGGTTGCTAATTTTCTAGACTTGACAATTTTTAGGCTTGTCAATAAAGAATGAGTCAATTCCACGGTTGTTCCCGTCGTCAGCTTTTCTCTTGCAGAATTTATATTTGCCGCCCCGGCACCAAAGCAGCGCGCTGAAATTGGCGGAACCCAATACCGATGACCGATGCCCCCAACCGGCGATCGCCTCCTAAGCTAGAGAAGATAATTTTTCACGATATATCTACTCACTGCTAGGAGTAACGCGATGTCAAACGCTAAGAACGTCTTAGGAACCCCCCTTGAAACCTGCTCCACCTCCCCCATGACCGGCTTTTACCGCAACGGCTGCTGCGACACTGGCGCCGGGGATATGGGGGTGCACGTGGTGTGCGCCGAGATGACCGAAGACTTTCTCCGCTACACCAAAGCCCAGGGTAACGACCTGAGTACGCCCCGCCCTGAGTACAGCTTTCCGGGCCTGAAGCCGGGCGATCGCTGGTGCCTATGCGCCTCCCGCTGGCAGGAAGCCCTCGACGCGGGCATGGCCCCAAAAGTGGCTTTAGCGGCCACCCACGCTTCGGCCCTAGAGCATGTCTCGCTCGGCGACCTGAAGCAAAACGCGACGGGGTAGCCCCCTCGTTGCTCAAATGCTGATATCCTAGCGTTGATTATTGGCGCGTTGATTATTGGCGCTGCTGCGTCGCTGTCGCTAGGCTAAGTGACGGCGAGCAGGCCCGACACAAGCAACGGTTTCGTTGAGCATTCTCTATGAATTCATATCTTGCGGCAGCAGTTCAGATGAACAGTCAACCCGATTTGGCTGCTAACCTCAGTCAAGCGGAAGATCTAATCGAGCTTGCGGTTCGTCAGGGGGCAGAGCTGGTTTGTCTGCCCGAGAACTTCTCGTTTTTGGGGGATGAGGACGACAAAGTTCGTCAGGCCCAGGCGATCGCTAGCGAGACGGAGGCCTTCCTCAAGCGCATGGCGCAGCGCTACCAGGTTACCCTGCTGGGGGGCGGCTTTCCGGTGCCCATCGAGGGTGGACGGGTCTACAACCGCGCTTTGCTGGTAGGGCCAGACGGCGACCGGCTGGCCACCTATGAGAAGGTGCACCTGTTTGACGTCAACCTGCCCGACGGCAACACCTATGAAGAATCGCGCACCGTGCTTGCCGGCCAGTCGCTGCCGCCGGTCTATTCTTCTGACACTTTGGGCCACCTGGGCCTGTCTATCTGCTACGACGTTCGCTTCCCCGAACTCTATCGTCACCTCTCTAGCAAAGGCGCTGAGGTGCTGTTTATTCCCGCTGCATTCACCGCCTACACCGGCAAGGACCACTGGAAAATTTTGCTCCAGGCCCGCGCCATCGAAAATAGCTGCTACGTGGTGGCCCCAGCCCAAACCGGCCGGCACTATGGGCGGCGGCAGTCCCACGGCCATGCCCTAGTTATCGATCCCTGGGGCGTCGTGTTAGCCGACGCAGGAGAGCAGCCTGGCGTCGCCATTGCTGCCATTGAGCAGTCGCGCCTGCAGCAGGTGCGGCAGCAGATGCCCTCACTGCAGCACCGAGTATTTGCGTGAATTTAGGGCGCGCTGACTAAACTGATAGGCGGCCATGGCGAAAAGCGATCGCTTGGCCGTGGGGACCTGCCGCAGAGCAGCTCAAGGCTAGAGGCGCTGTTTGATCAAGACGTGTAAATGGCTACGCCCGGGCCTCAATAGCAGTAACTAATCCTGAGGACCGAGAAATCACCTGCAAATAGGGTAGTGGACCCATAATCGCGGCTCCCCCCAGAGCATCGCCCCCTTTGAAGCTCCCTATCCGCAGAATCCTATGCACATCATCACGATTCGCGATCGCCATCAAACCGATCAGGGCTTTGAAGCCGCAGTGAGCTTTGACTCAGAGAGCGAGCATCGAATTACGGTCGCGAACCTGTTTGGCGGGGTAGAAGAGGCAACCTTAGCCTGGTACTTCGAGCAGTGGACCCGCACCCCGTCCGCTGAGGACGGCAGCGCCCCACAGGCGACCGACAGCGTCAAGGACTACGGCCAACAGCTCTTTGAGCAGGTCTTTGGCAGCAATGAAGACGTTTATACCCAGTATTGCGAGCTGCGCGATCGCTTCAGCCAGATCGAAATCAGCATCGAAAGCCGCTCCCCTGAGTTTCAGGCCATGCATTGGGAGGCCCTGTGGGACCCCGCTTTAGACGAGCCGCTAGCGGTGCAGTGCACCATGGTGCGTAGGCTCATTCCCCCCGAAGCGATGTACGACGGCATGGCGCCTTCGCCCTATCTCGACATGCTGCTGGTGACGGCGCGGCCGGGAGAAGAGGACGACGCGGGCTACCGCACCATAGCTCGCCCGCTGACTGAGGCGATCGATCGGGCTCAGCTGCCGGTGCGGGTGACGCATCTGCGGCCCGCCACCTACGAGGCCCTAGAAAAGCACCTGCAGGCCAGAGAAAACTACTACCACATCGTCCATTTTGATGCCCATGGGACGCTGCTCAGCCACGGGCAGCTAGAGGCGCTCAGAAAGGGAGGCAGGCAGGGCGAGGAAGGTCTTCCCGGATACAAAGGCTATCGGGCGTTTTTGCTGCTGGAGGGGGGACGTCGGGGCATGGCCAGCCTCATCGAAGTCAATACCTTGGCAGGGCTGCTGCGGGACAAGGGGGTACCCGTGTGCCTGGTCAACGCGAGCCGGCCCGGAAAGCCAATATTTTCGGCGAAAGAGACCGGGGCACAGAACGTCCCCCCGCCCATTACCGCCGTCCGTGAAACCAGCATCGCCAGCCGTCTAGTGGCCGCTGGGCTGCGCACGGTGGTGGCAACAGGCTGTTCGACGACGGCGGCGACGGTATTTTTGGAGCGCCTGTACGCACAGTTGCTAGACCACCGACTGCTGCCCGACGCCGTCCGCGACGCGCGGCGATCGCTTTACAACCACAGGCAGGACAACGGTCAGGCGAAGCAGTCCTGCGCCGGACAGGCCGTAGACCTTGAAGACTGGCTGCTGCCTACCGTTTACTGCCGCGAAGATGTGGACCTCAACCTGCGGGAGTTCACCGCTCAGGAGGCAGAATTCTTTGCGGATGAAGCCAATACGATCCCCAAAGCGCTGAATTCCAGCTTTGTGGGGCGCGATTTGGACATCCTCAAGCTAGAGCGCTCCCTAGACCGCCACAACATCGTGCTGCTTCAGGGTGCCGGGGGCGCGGGTAAGACTACGCTGCTCAAGCACCTGCAAAATTGGTGGCAAACGACCCGCTTCGCCGAGAAGGTGCTTTACTTCAGCTACGACCAGCAGGCCTGGACGGTAGAGCAAATCGTCCTTACTATAAGCCACCAGGTCTACAACCCGTTTGAGCTCGACGATTTCCAGACCGTGCCGCTGCCGGACAAAATTGACAAGCTAAGCGAATTGCTCAAGGCGAGTCCCTACGTGCTGATGTTCGACAGCCTAGAATCAGCGACGGGGCAGCCTCTAGTGATTGCAAATTCCCTTGAGCCGGATCAGCAGCAGGCGTTGAAGACTTTCTTAGAGACGCTGAAGGGGGGGGGGACCAAGGTGGTGCTGGCCTCACGCAATTCAGAGGAGTGGCTAGAGCCAGTGCTTAACGGCGGTGGACCCAATCACCATGGGCCCGCTCCCGCGCCTTCCCGGGAGGTCAATCGCTACGTGCTTCCGGGCCTAGACCCAGATGCGCGATCGCATCTAGCCCAGGCTATTTTGGCGCGACAGGGAAAGGATACCGAGGCGATTGCCAAGCTGCTGCAGGACTCAAATTTTAAGCAGCTGATGACGCTGCTAGCGGGATATCCGTTGGCGATGGAGGTGATACTGGCCAATTTACGGCAGCAGCAACCAGAAGCCGTGCTGGCGGCGCTGCAGGCCCAGGGGACAACGCCAACAGGCGAGGCGATTGCCCCGCAGACAGGCCATATCGTCAACTGCGTGGCCTATTCCTACGGCCAAAATCTGTCGTCAGCGGCGCAGAAGCTGCTTCTGTGCCTGGCTCCGTTTAAGACCGTATTCAGACGAGATTGCCTGCCGCAGTACATCCGGCAGCTCCAGCAGCAGGACGCCTTTAAAGATTATCCCTTTGAGCAGCTTGATGAGATGGTTGCTGCCGCGCTTGGAGAAGGGCTACTGTCGCGACTAGAGGAAGACGTCCCTAGCATACTGGCGCTATCGCCAGCGTTTTCCTACGCCTTGGACACAAAGATGAGGGCGCTCGATGAGCAGACCCAGCGCAGTCTGCGGCTAGCGTTTAATGCCTATTACAGGGAAATGGGCGACGACTATCGGGAACTCATCAACTCAAAAGCCGGGCATGAACGCCGCACGGGGTTGGCCTGCTGCCGCTTGGAATATGAAAACTTATACCAGGTCCTGCAGATTGGTTTAGATGAGCAAGACTCCATCGACGTTTTTTATTGCTTGAGGGACTTTCTAAGAATCAGTAACGACCTCAGCGGCTGGCTGGCTCTATCAAAGCAGGTTTATGACATTCAAGCCCAGTACCCTACACAAATTAGAACGGGTAAGCTGGGGATCGATATCGCTATGGTTGCTGGCGATCTGGCAACTTGTTATTTGCTGTCGCAAGATTATCTACTGGCGGAAAATCTCTACCAGGAATCGATCGCGGTTGCCCATGAGCTGACGGGAATTGACGAAAGGCTGAAGCAGCTCAAGCTGCTGGCGGTAAGCTTTCATCAGCTGGGAATAGTGGCGCAAAAGCAGCAGCAGTGGCAGCAAGCTAAAGACTACTTTAATAAAGCCCTACTCATTAAAATTGAGTATGGCGACACCAGTAGCCAGGCAAATACGTATCATCAGCTTGGCGTTGTTGCCCAGGAGCAATGGCAGTGGCAGCAGGCCATCGACTACTTTAACCGGGCGCTAACGATTAAAATCGAATGCGGAGATTTTCCGAGTCAAGCCAATACGTACTATCAGCTCGGCGTTGTCGCTCAGGAGCAGCGGCAGTGGCCGCAGGCGCTCGACTACTTCAATCAGGCCCTTGCGATCAAGATTAAGTACAGAGATCGCTCCGATCAGGCTAGGATATATGCCCGCCTAGGCGCAATTGCTCAGGAGCAGCGGCTGTGGCAGCAGGCTGCAGAGGACTACGGTCGGGCGCTTGATGTCTACGTTGAGCATGGCGATCGCGCCAGTCAGGCGCGTACCCATCACAACTTAGGCGTCGTGGCGCAGGAGCGGCGGCTGTGGCAGCAGGCCGTTGACCACTACAGTCAGGCCCTCACAATCTACGCTGAGCGCGGCGATCGCACGAGCCAGGCGCGCACCTGCTATAACCTGGGGGTCGTCCTGCGAGAGCAGCGCCAGTGGCAGCAGGCGGCAGACTACTTCAGTCAGTCCCTAACCATTTACACCGAGTACGGCGATCGCTCTGGTCAAGCACGCGCCTATTTTCAGCTCGGCATTTTGGCTGAGGAATGGCAGCGCTGGCACCAGGCCAAAACCTATTACGCCCAGGCCCTCGAAATTTATGTCGGCTATGGCGATCGCTACAACCAAGCGCGGGTCTATGCTCGGCTGGGTCGCGTGGCGGAAGCTAAGGGGGACTGGACGACTGCAGTAGAGCTCTATCTCGAAGATCTGCGCATCACCGTCGAGTTTCAGGACGAGGCAGGGCTACAGGACTCGATGCAAAATATCGCGCGAGTCTATCGCGAATGCCGCGACGAAGCGTTTCTGGCCCAGGCGGTTGAGATCATGGGTGAGGATGCCGATGCGCTCTGGCAGGCGATTTTGGTTTACGGGAGCAAGGGCAGGCCGTAAGGGCTGTTTACGATAGGGCCCGCTTAAACGCTTACTTAGGCAAGGCACTCTAGCCCACCACCTGCTTTCCCGTAAACGCCACCACCTGCCCTTCCGCGACGACATAGGCCGTTACTTCCCCAGTCAAAGGCATTTCGTAGGCCCCGGTAAACTCCCCAAAAGAGGGCAGAATCAGGGTCTGCGATCGCTTATCCCAGTAAAAGCAGGGCAGCCGCAGCTGGTCTGTAGCCGAGCGTAAGCGTACGCAGGGGTGGACATGGCCGCAGAGGTTGAGCCGTAAATCGGGGCTGGGGAGCGCTTCGGGGGCGTGGGTGAGCCACAGCCCAGAAAACGCGGTTTCGGTAACCACAGTTAGGTGCGGCGGCAGCGCAGCCAGACAGGCCTCTAGCAGCTGCCGGTCGTGGTTGCCCACCACAAGCTCGACGGCCATGTCCGCTTGGCTGAGGAAAGCGGACCAGGGGGTCAGCACCTCCTCCACCAGCCCAAACTTTGAGTGGAACCAGTCCCCGAGGATGAACAGGCGCTCGGGCTGCAGGCGATCGCAGAGCTGCATGAGGCGGTGCAGAGTGGTTTGGCTGACTTGGGTCGAGATGGGGATGCCGAAGCGCTGGAAGGTCTCGGATTTGCCCACGTGCAGGTCGGCCACCAGCAGCGTTCGCTGGGCCGGCAGGTAAACCGCCCGCTCCGCGAGAAGCTGTAGGGTGAGAGGGTGAATCTGAATATCCATAGGCGCTAGAATCGCTGCCGTTATTTTATAGCGTTGGCCACATCGCTTGAGACAACGCCTCGGGCTCAAGGCGCGGCGATGCATAGGCGACGCGGCGTACAAGTGTCCTAATCCATTAGGGTGCGTGTTTAAAGCGTAATTCTTCCCCTCAGCAAGGGGGAGCTAGGGGGGGCTTCCGAGACGCTAAACAGGTATACATTAGGGCATTTGCTATAAAACTGGCCTTCTCCTGGTGCTGGCGCATACCTGTGAATAATACAATCGGAGTCTGAATAAAATCTCTAAACTCAAACGTTTAAAAGGTCCTATGAAACGAATTGCCCTGTCCATCATCGCCGCTGGCCTCACCACTCTCCCCCTCATCGTCACCCCCGGCGTCACTTCTAGAGCTTTGGCCCAGAGCGTCGTCGGCGTCAACCCGGCGGTAGATGGCGAGAATATTTCGCCCGATGCCTCCATCTACGGTCAGTTTGAGGCGGCGGCGGGCGAAACCGTCGACCCCAGCTCTGTGCGGCTGCAGGTCAACGGTGAAGACGTCACTACCCGCAGCACCATCACCGACAGCTTCTTTAGCTATCGCCCGAGTCAGCCTTTCTCCCCCGGTGCGGTAACAGTCCGGGTGGAGTACAGCAGCGCCGCCGGAGAAATGCGGGCCGCCTCCTGGAGCTTCGCTGTGCAGCCCCCACAGCAGGCGATCGCCATTGAGTCGGTTACCCACAACGCGAGCAGCCCCATTGCCCCAGGCGATAACTTCCTCGCCACCGTCACCGGCACGTCGGGGGCCACGGCCTCGGTGCTCTTGGTGCAAGACGGTCTGACGGTGCAGGTGCTGCCGACTGAGGAAGTGTCTCCGGGGGTGTACGTGGCCACGCTGACCGTGCCGACGGCCCAGGTTGACGAAGGTGTGGTGGTGGGCCGGCTGCAGCAGCAGAGCCAGCAGGCCTACGGGGTTGCAGAACAGCCGCTGCAGTTTAGCGCCGCCGCCGGGGCTGCGGCTGACCCCGCCGTGGAGACCTCGGCTGAGGAGGCGACGCCCGCAGCTGAGGAGGCGACGGAGACCACGGCCCTCGCAGGACTGGAGTTTACGAGCCATGAAGATGGCGAATCCGTATCGGGCGATCGCATTACCCTCCTGGGGCAGACCCGTCCTGGGGCCGAGGTAGAGGTCATGGTGCAGACCAGCCGCTCGGTCTTTGGGCTGGTCAGCCTAGGGGAGACTATCCTCGACCAGAGCATCGCTGCAGATGAGCAAGGAGAATTTCGTGTCGAGGTGCCGCTGCGGGGCATTACTGCGGGGTCGGGGACTGAGTATCAGGTGAGCGCCAGCGCCAGCCTGGACGGCGAGACGTTTTCGGAGACTGACCTAACGCTGGTTCGCGAGTAGAGGCGCAAGAGCCGGAGCTAACACGGCAATCGGGGTGGTTTTGTTCCCAGTTCCATGGGCAACTGCAGAAAACATCCCGATCTACGTCATCTTTCTCGAAGAGAGGTGTAGCGATCGCCGCATATGCCAAACCTTCTAAAAAGCCACTTATGATAACCTCCGCCACGACAGCTTCCGCCACCCCTGAGTCCCTCGCCGTTCCCCAGACGGTGGCCCCACAGCCGCCGATTGAACCAATCAACGAGATCTCCCTGGAGGCAGTCGAGCTCTTGATGCTCGGGCTTCTTCGAGATGCTGGCGTCGTTCACAGCGTTGTGGTCACGCTAATCGCGCTCAGCGCCACGCCCATTCAGCTCGAGACAGCAGGAGAGCTTGCTGATGCGGATGCGCTGTCCATCTTGGCCGCGCTCGACGAGCCAGAGCTACCCATTGACGAAGCGGCCGTGGCGGTGCTCCCCGATTTTCTGACAGATCTGCCGCTGGAGTCTGCCCCCATGAGCGATGGTGCGGTAGCGGTGGGCATAGCTCCAAAAGAGCCAGCTGCCGTCATTACCGTTGGAGAGGCTGTTGGGCCGGCTGTCCCAAGCGAGGCGACTCCGGTCGGAAATGGGGCTGCCCTAGTCGAGCCAGCTGAGGCTATCACTGCCGAAGCAGCGGTGATGAGCGTTGAAAATGCGGTAGTCACTAGCGGCCAGCTTGCCAGCATTATTCCGGGCGAGGCCACTGTGGCGGCAGCAGACTTGGTGTCCGCTGAGCCGCTCGGCGTCATTGCGGTCGGACTTGAAGATCCCACCGGAGAAGTCATCGCCATGGCGATCGTTGATGAGCTTACCGGAGAAATCGCCGCCGTTGGCGTCGACTACGCTCTGGTTGACGGCAGCTTAGCTACAGCCGCTGCTCAGGCCAGTGCACAAAATCCTGATGTCTTGGTCTACCCAGTTCCAGCGGAACTGCTGCCAACTGGTGAATCAACAGATGGCGCTATCGATTCTGCAATCCCGATTTTCATTACCGATTTGCCAGAAGCTGAAGTCCCTATGGGCGTCGACGTTCCGCTCAACGCCATGCCGGAGATGTACATCGGCGACCTGGTTTTTGGGGCAGTCGCTCCAGTTTAAGGGCTTCAATTCAGCAGATTTAGCTTCAGCTCAGCCGACAGGTTCACTGGCAGTGAATCAAAGTTCAGTTGCTTAAGCAGTGACGTCCCCCATGCTGTAGCGGTGGTAGGCGCTACAGCATGGGCCATGGGCGTCAGGACGTGGCTTTATGAAGTGGACCCAGGCTTCAGCATTTAGACCGCGAAGTTGTTTACGTCATCAATTGCGATCGCGGCTGTGTTGTTCAGCTGCATAACAATCGAACCGTCTATCCCAATGAAGGCATCGCTCGCGTCGTCTCCACCGCCCTGATAAATAGTCAGCTCATCGAAGCTGACGCCCCCGGTAAGCTGAATCATATCAGCGCCGAGCGCGAAGTCTTCGATATAGTTATAGGTACTATCCCGCAGGACAAAGATATCCGCGCCCGTGCCGCCAACTAGCGTATTCAATGCGCCTAAACCACCGTCGAGCACATCATCACCCGCACCTGTCTCAATATAGTCGTCACCCGCGCCGGTCGTAACAACGTCGCGGCCTGCGCCACCGCCCACGCTGTAGATCACATTGTCGCCGCTGCCAGAGATATTGATCTCGTTGAGACCATTGCCAACGCTGATCTCTTTTTTGCCTTCACCCCCTGAAATGGTGTGGTTACCGCGCTCTAAAAAGACTTTATCGTATCCGTCGCCCAGCTTGATCTGGTTGTTACCGCCGCCATTAGGCCTCGCAAAGATGAAGTCATCTCCCTCGCCTAGGGTCAAGATATTGTTGCCGCGGCCAAGCACGATGGTATTGCTGCCGCTTTCCAAGAAGACTTCGTTATTGCCGTGACCTAGGTCAATATTGTTCGTGCTGCCCGAAACGTTACCGACGGAATAGACAAAATCATCGCCGCTGCCGGTTTTAACGGTATCATCACCAGTCCCAATGCCAATTGAGTCCTGACCCGCACCAGCCGTGATAGCGTTATCGCCGCCCTCTAGATAGGCTTCGTTATTGCCGCCACCTAATTTAACGGTATTAGTACCGCCACCACCACGAACGGAATAAACAAAGTCGTCGCCATCGCCAGTGGTCACCGTATCGTTGCCGATGCTGATAGCTATTGTGTTGTCGCCGCTCTCTAGAATGACCTCATTGTTGCCAGTGCCAACATAAACTGTGTTAGTGCCGCCGCCGCCGTTGACCGAGTAGATGAGATCATCGCCTGCGCCCGCTCTAACGGTATCGTTACCGCGGCCAATACCAACGGTATCGTCACCCCTACCTGCAAAAATGAGGTTGTCACCACCCTCCAGCAAAGCTTCGTCATTGCCTTTTCCTAGGTAAATCTTATTAGTATTTTCCCCGCGACGGACCAGGGGCGCTGATGCCTCTTGCCGGCGCGCTTTCGATGCTCCAGCACCGGCAGTCGAATGAACAAAATCATCGCCATTGCCCGCTCTAACAACGTTATTTCTGTTGCCGATGCGAATAGTATCGTCGCCTTTTCCAGCGAAGACGCGGCTGTTGCCGCGAACAAGAGAGGCTTTGTCATTGCCTGAGCGCAGTTTAATCGTGCTGAGGCCGCCGTCTCGAAGTCGGTCTGCCTCTTCCTCTACACTAGAGCTGACGGAATCATGACCAGCACCGGCTTTGACTACGTCATTACCGCTACCAATGCTGATAATGTCGTTACCGGCACCGGCGCGGATAGTATCATTACCGTCGGTATCGGTGAGCACGTCGTCACCAGCAGTACCTGCAATAATTCCCTTAGCTTTTTTTGCGTCTTTATCGGCGCGCGATCGCTTGCCTTTAGAAGGCTGATTGTCGTCTACATTGTCCATCGAGGCACTGCGGTTTGGGGTACGAGTTTGGGTAAGCCCAGGTATATTGATTTCCGAGACCTCATGGGAGTTAAAGCCCTCTCGGGTATCGAGGACACTGTTGATAGGTTCCGTTTTCATGGTCAAGATGGCTGTCTAATAGGGTTCTACTTAGGTTGTGGAGCGCAGTAGTCTTTAGAGCGTAGCTTGAACCTACAGCACCCCCGCTGAATTAGCTCGCGAGGGTCGCAGGGGCCAAGCTAGCAGAAGCTTGGTCGTGTAGATATCTGAGTCCGGCAGCGACTTTGGTGATGCGTGGTGATCTTCTGAGTCAGTCCGGGCTGCCAAAGCCGACAAAATTTGATCGGCGATGCAAGGCTCAAGGCTTGATTTGTGGCGAGCTCACCCTATAAAAAATTGTGAAGAACTGGAACATTCACTGTTCCCTAGCTCTACTTTTTAAGCCTATCCTTCATTACTTGATTTGGCTGTATTTTTACGTAAAGCTTTTGCAATTAAAGAATAAAATTTGACTGAGGGGACTACTGACTTTTTCTAAAGCGAGCGTAGGTCATGTCCTGTTGAGACCTACTTATCCCACTGCTGCTTCATCCGCTCAATCCGCTGCATCAGACTCTCATTCGACAGCCGCGAGTTCAGCCGCTCCACCAGTAGCGGAAACGCTAGCGGTGACGGACGGCGGGTCTGCTTCCAAACCACCGTAAAGTTTTGCAGCCGCTCTAAAGTTTGAATAAGCCGCTCTACATCGAGCTGCTGCTGCAAGACCTCTTGCTCTGCCTGACGCAGCAGCAGATTATCTGGCTCATACTTGCAAAACACCTCGTACAGCAGCGACGAGCTTACCTGCAGCTGGCTCACCGTTTTGCGGGAGGACGGATAGCCCTTAAACACCAAGCCCGCCACCTGGGCGATGCCGCGAAAGCGCCGCTGGGTCAGCTCTGAGATGTTAAGAGCGGCTTTGATGTCGGCTTGCAGCGTATCGCGGTTAAAAAATTGATTGCTAAACAGCGCCTGAAACGGGTAGCCCTTGGGCGCCAAAATCTCAAAGCCGTAGTCGTTCACCGAAATTGTGAAGGTGGCCTGCTGCTGCTGAGCAAAGCGATATCCCCACAAAAAGCCCAGACCTTCGTGTACCGCCCTCCCGTCTAGGGGAAACACATACAGGTGCTGACCTTCGCGGGTCTTGCAGGTTTCAATCAGCAGCTCATTCTCAGCGGGCAAGTGGGATAAGTAGGCCTGGGTATCTAGAATTGGGGAGACACACTCCAGCTCATTGTTGCCTAAAGGATCACTGCGGGCTGCGTCAATCTCCTGACGCAGATAGGTGCTGAGGGTATCTGAAAACGCTAGGGTGCCGCCACGCCAGGTGGGGGTAACAGTAGACTTGCGGCGGGTGTTGCGCACGTAGACCACCATATCCCGCATGCGCCAGAACTCTAGCTGCCGCCCCGCAAAAAAAAACACGTCCCCTGGCTTTAGGCGGGAGACAAAGTTTTCTTCTACGGTGCCGATCGCCTTTCGGTTGGTGTAGGCGATGCGCACCAGTGGATTAGACGTAATCGTGCCGATACTGAGGCGGTGCATGCGGGCCAGCTTGGCGTCGGCGATCCGGTAGCGGGCTGGCTCTAAAGGCGCATTGGCCTCCTGCGTGACCTTGCGATAGTGGGGGTAAGCGCTGAGGCATTTCCCCCCCTGCTCAATGAAGGTCAAAATCCAGTCAAAGTCTTGGTTGGTTAGGTCTGCAAACGCCGCCGTCTGGCGCACCTGCGCTAGCGTTGCCTCAGCCTCAAAGCCAGCGCCGCAGGCCAGGGTCACCAAGTGCTGAATCAGCACGTCATAGGGGCAGTGCAGCGGACGGCGCGACTCAATTGCCCCTGCCGCTAACCCGCGTCGAAACGCCGAGATTTCCAGCAGCTCTAGGGCGTTGGTGGGCAAGAACACTAGCTCAGAGGTCCCCTCCGGCACGTGGGCCGATCGCCCTGCCCGCTGCAGCAGCCGCGCCAGGTTTTTAGCGCTGCCCACCTGCACCACCCGCGCTACGGGCTGAAAGTCTACCCCCAAATCCAGCGACGAGGTGCAGACTACCCACTTAACTTCTCCTGTCTTCACCCCCGCCTCAATGGCCGATCGCGCCTTCGCGTCCACCGAGCCGTGGTGCAGAGCAATGCGATCGCCATGCTCCGGCATTGCGTACTTCAGGGCCTGATACCAGCGCTCCGCCTGGGAGCGTGTGTTGGTAAAAATCAGCGTCGAGGCCTCAATGTCGAGGGCGTCTACGAGTTCTTGAAACATCCGCAGCCCCAGATGACCCGCCCAGGGAAAGGTATCCACGCGGTGGGGCAGCACGCTGTGAATCTTCGTCTCCCGCTGCAGATTCGACTGGACAATGACGGGCTCATCAGCGGGACCGACTGCCGCTTGGGCTGCTTCATCCAGGTTGCCCAGGGTGGCGGAGATGGCCCAGGTCTGCAGGCCGGGACGCAAGTGGCGTAGGTAGGACAGACAGAGCTCTGTCTGAGTGCCGCGCTTGGTGCTCAACAGCTCATGCCACTCGTCCAGCACGACGGTTTCCAGATTGGCAAAGCAGCTCTGGACGCTTTTGTAGGACAGCATCACCGTCAGGGACTCTGGCGTTGTGATTAGGATATGGGGCATGGCCTTGAGCTGCCTTGCCTTGCGGGCGGAGGAGGTATCTCCTGTGCGGGACTGTACGGTGAGGGGCCATTCCATAGCCTCAATCGGCAGCAGCAGCGACTGCTCAACATCTCGGGATAGCGCCCTCAGCGGCGTCAGGTATAACAGCCGTAGCCCGCTGCCGGGGTGCTCAAGCATGCGGGCAATGGGCCCCATCACCGCAGCGTAGGTTTTCCCCGACCCGGTAGGCACCTGAATTAGGCCGCTGCGCCCTAAGCGATAGGCTTGCCACACCTGCTGCTGAAACGTAAGCGGTTGCCAGCCCTGGCGATCGAACCAGTCTATAACAGGCTGCACGCTAGGGGCGCTGACCCAGCCGACGCACCGCCAGCGCCAGCTCACTGGGGTTTTGAATTAAGGAGTCAGGATTGTGCTTCTGCAAAATTTCTTTAGAGTTATATCCCCAGCTCACCGCGATCACGCTGATCGGCAGGCGTTTGGCGGACTCAATATCCCGCGTCTCATCCCCGACATAAATTGTCGAGGCCGGGTCGAGCCGACGCTCGCGCATGAGCCGTTTAAGAATCCGGTGCTTCCCGAATAGCGTAGCGGCCGAGTGGGTAAAATCGAAAATGCCGGTGAGGTGGTAGTGACTGAGAAATGCGGCCACGTTCTCGGTTGAGTTAGAGGTGACGATACCGAGGGGATATCCTAAGGATTTGAGCTGAGCTAGGGCTTTCTCGATGCCGTAGATAGGCTTGATAGTTTTGATCTCGTGACCCATCTCTGTTCGCAGGCGCTTCATCAAAAACGGCACTTTGAAGAGCGGTATTTTGGACTGCTGAATAATTTGCCGCGAGCTTAGGGTCTGCAGCTGACGAACCTGACTATAGCTAATTTCAGTATAGTTAAACTCCCGCGCTAGGCGATTAGACGCTGCGATTAGCGCCTCTAAGGAGTCTGCAATTGTCCCATCAAAGTCAAAAATAATCACAGTCGCAATTCAGCTGGTACAACTAAACGATTACTACCGTCCCCTGCAGGCCATCGATTTGAATCCGCTGCCCGTCCCTGAGCTGCTCCATGGCGTTGGGGACATTCATGACGGCTGGAATTTGGTACTCCCGAGCAATGATAGCGCCGTGGGAGAGCCGTCCGCCAGCTTGGGCTACAATGCCACCGGCCTGGACCAGCACGGGAGCCCAGCCGGCGTCAGTGTAGGGGACCACAAGGATAGTCTCTCTATCGATCTGAGCAGGTGACGTCAACGTCGTGAGCACCCGCACTCGCCCCACAGCCCGACCGGGACTCGCGCCAATTCCGCGCAGCGTTGTAAGTCCTTGCCCAGACCATTTAACAACGTTAACCGAACTTGGCTCCGGCGGATCATTCCCATACACAAGCTGAGCCGGGTTTGCGGCTTCCCGATCGCTCTCCCACTGCGATCGCCGCGCGTCAATCTGAGAAGACAGAACCTGAATGCTGGACGCATCGGGCTGGGTAATCAGCTGCTTTAGTTCGTCTAGGGTCAAAAAGAAAACGTCGCCTTCCTGCTGGAGATGCCCCTGATCGAGCCACTGACGCGCTAGCGCTAGGATGCTCCAGCGCAGCTCCGCTAGAAGTCGATTATAAACCTCAGCAACCTCGGCCTTTAAGCTTAACCGAGACTGAACCCGCTGCGATCGCCAGCTGCGATCGCCTGCGGGTTTTGGTGCATCTGACGCTGGGGACGCTGGCTGATCTAAGGGGCTGCAAACGAAGCGGGCCAGCAAGTCCCGCACCGGACGCGGGTCATCGGCCCAGCGGGGCACTGCAATATCGGTCGCCACTTCGCTGAGATAGCCATACTCCGCTATAAATTGGTCAACCTGACGCAGGATGGCGCCGCCGTTGACGTCTTCAGCAACCGCGGTAAACACCGTCGAAGTGCTGCAGTAATCGGCGTTGAGGTTAGGCAACAGCTGTCGGCAGTTGATGGCGATCTGCTGCAGCGATCGCAGCGCCGCCACCTCAGGCACAACGCTCTGGTCGAGGGCATCGTCGCCAACCCGCAGCACGCTCTGCCGCAGGGCGGCGCTCAGCGGGGCCAAGATATTGTAGTAGGTGGCCCGGTTTAGGGTGTTGAGAATAGCGTTGATGCGCTCTAGCAGCTCCAAGGGCGAGCAATCCTGGGCAGGCTTCTCCCGCAGCGATTGCAGCTGGGGCTCAAATCGCTGTCGGTTGTCCTCACCGAAGTCCTCCCACAGCAGCCATTCCCGCCCTAGAAGCCGCAGCAGGCCCGGAACAGCCCTCAGGGTAGCCCGCAGCGGCGGCCGGGTAAAAGAGGCCCCCTGGGTGAGAAATTCTAGACTTTGCGCCGGCAGCCCCATCCGCCTGAAAATCTCTCCGAGCAGCGAGGCGTTGAAGTAAGCCGCTGAGTGATGCAGGGTAGCGGTCTGCATAAAATCTAGGTCGCGGGTGCGATCGCCCAGCACTAGGCTGAACAGGTCTCCCCAGACGCCACAGGTCAGGGGCCGATTGATGGACCAGGTAAGGGGACGAATCGCGCCGGGAATCACCTCCGCCGCAATCTTACGGGTCCAGATGGGCAGCAGCGTCGTGATGGGGCGGGCCTGCAGAATCCACAGCCGTTGGCCATCATAGCTCCACTCGATATCTTGCGGAATGCCGTGGTGGCGCTGCTCAATCTGACGCGCTAGGTAGGCCACCTGCTGCACAATGCCGGACGGCACATCGCCCCTGCCCTCGATAGGCGCGCTGATTTCGGTGGGGATGGCCTGACCCGCGTCGTCTACGACATCGGTAACGTCTTCGCTGATCAGCACCCGGTAGGTTTCCGGCGTCACCTTGCCCGAGACCACGCGGGCGGCATCACCGGGCAAGGCTTCTACCAGTACGGCGTCGCCTTGCCGGGCAATGGGGTCGCGGCTAAAGGCCACGCCCGAAAAGACGCCTTTGATCTGGGGCTGCACTAGCACCGCCATACCGCCGTTCGAGGGCGCGTCGCGCTGGGCGCGATACTGACTGGCAGCGGGCCGGCTGTAGGACGCTTGACACCGAAGAATAGCGTCTTGCAGCTCGGCCCGGCTGGTGACGTTGAGGATAGAGTCATACTGTCCGGCGGCGGTGGCTGTAGCGCTGTCTTCGCCAATGGCCGACGAGCGCACAATCACGGGAGCCTCTGGCGTTGGATCGAGGCGCTCGACCAGCGGCGCCGGGTCGTCCCCCGGCGGCAGCACCCACCCCGGCAGCACGTCATAGTTCCACTGCCGTAGCTGGGCGAGCGCGGCGGCTTTACCGCCCACTTTATCGGCGGAGAGGGGTGACTCAAGGCTAATTAAAGCGCGATCGCCTCGAAAAAAGGTAAACATTTGTCGTGAGCTGTTGGAGGCGTCTTTGGGAGACAGGTCTAAATCGCTGGGGATGCGGGAGTAGATGAAGCCAATTAGGGCGCTGAGGGTCATTGCCATCAGGCCGCGCAGGCCGTCATTGGCATGGAACAGCAGCGTCATTAAGGGTAAAAGACACAGTACGACGAGCTGCCCGCGCTGCTGCTCGCGGAAGATGGTGAAGCTGATGCCGCCAATGAACCCGACAAAAAAGGCGACGCGCCAGTCGTGGACAAAGTAACCCCAAACGACGTTGGTGACTCCCGCGCCCCGCGCCACCCAGTAGCGCCCCACCACCAGCATAATCAGGGCGAAGATTTCGAGGGCGGGCTCCTGGGGAAACAGCGATCGCGCCAGCAGCACGGCGCCAATGCCCTTGAGCGCCTCGGCTAGCACCGCCAGAACGCCCACTGCATTACCGCCGTGGTAGAAGGCTGCGGAGACGCTGATATTTCCAGTGCCCACCTCCGCCAGCTTTTGGCCTGTGAGCCAGGTGGTAATCCAGCCGGTGAGGGGCAGGCTGCCCAAGAAGATGCTAACCGCAGCTAGGATCAGTAGATTGATCAATAATGGCATAGGGGTCTGCGGGTGGGCGAGGCGGACGGAGGGGATACAATATCGCTATTTTAGGGCGGATTTGGGAAAGCGCGATGATTTGCGATCGCCGCCGGTTGGCTCGGTGCGCTACCGGTTGGCCACTGGTTTGACTTTGACTCTGAGACTATGCGAGCCCGCTACCTAAATTTGCGACTAAAATTTAGCGGTATATTGCGCAATCTAGTGCGTAATCTAACTATGGCAAATCTAACTATGGCAAATCGACGGCAGCCTAGGCGACAGATCGACAATCAGGCGAGATTGGCGGGTCAGGCGGCGTTTACGCCGGCCCTAGGCAGCGGCATGTGGCAGTGGAGCGGCCGGCGGAATGTTGGGCACTCATTTCTAACCCCATGGGCAGCCGAGCCTCAAACTGGTTCGTAGAGATCTGTAGAGTATAGACGGACCACCCTACGGCAGATATAGCGTGTGATGACTCCAAGCACCACAATTCAGGTCATCGCCTACCGTGACGCGATCGCCGAGATTCAGGCCATTCGCCGTCAGGTGTTTCAGCAGGAGCAGGGGGTGAGCGCTGAGCTGGAGTTTGACGGCTTAGATGACGGTGCCGCTCATCTGCTGGCCTACGACCAGACCCAGGCGATTGGCACCGCGCGCACGCGCAAACTGAGCGACGGCAAGGCCAAGATCGAGCGCGTGGCCGTGCTGGCCGCTTACCGAGGCCGCGGCATTGGGCGACAGATCATGGTAGCGGCGATTGAGCATTTGCGATCGCAGGGGGTGACGGCGGTCAAAATCAATGCTCAGCTTCAGGTGCAAAATTTTTACGCGCGCTTGGGATTCGAGGCGGAAGGCGGGGTATTTGAAGAGGCGGGCATCTCTCACATCACCATGTGGCTGAGACATCTGGCTGAGATATCTGGCTAAAACAGCCTGGGCACAGCCGCCACATCCCTATGAGTAATTGGCATGACTTTACGCCCTCTTCATTTGCGCGGGCCGGATTGCTCAGACCGCTGCGGAATAATATTGAGGACTGAATGCGCGATCGCTTCTCAATCGTTATTTCGCCTGGAGAAGGCCTATGGCAAATTGGGAACATCTCATTCTGCTCACAAAGGGGGCACCGCTGTGGAATGAGTGGCGAGACCGCTACCAGACGCAGCCTGACTTAAGCGGAATCAACCTCGCCAAACTCGACTTATCAGGATTCAACCTCGGTCGCACTAACTTTACCCGCAGCGACCTGAGTTTTACCAATCTCTATCGGTGCCGGCTCAGCCAAGCCAACATGACGCGCACCAATCTCATTGGCGCCCACTTGGCGGGGTCCGATCTCAGCTGGTCCACGCTGATTGGCGCCAGGCTAATCGGCACGCAGCTCATGGCAGCTAACCTAGTCGGGTGCGCGATGCTCGGCGCCAAGCTCACCTATGCCGACTGCGTTGAGTCAAACCTCACGGGCGCAGATCTGAGCCGCACAGACTGCAGCAGGGCTCTGTTTGTCGGCGCAAACTTTAAGCAGGCCCAGCTGGTCAACGCCAATTTTCAGCAGGCCAACTTAGAGCGGACCGACCTCAGGCGCACCAACGCCCGCAGCGCTGATTTTACCGAGGCGACGCTGCTCCACGCCTTTGTCGAACGGACCAATTTTACCGGCGCTATCCTCATCAATACGCAGCTCAGCCCCGATCAGCTTCGGTACCTCACGTTTGACGCCGTCCAGCAGGGCGCGATCGTCGCCGGCGTCGGCAGCGCGATCGCCAATGGCCTCAGCTTTGAGCACTTCGAATTTGAGCAGGAGGACGAGACGAGTCCCCGCACAGAAGCAGTGGCCAACGGCAACCGATAGAGGGGCCTAGCCCCGCGCCGCAATAAAAGGGGCGATCGCCGCAACGAACTGGGACGTTGACTCGTAGGGCAGCACGTTGCGGCCCTCTGCCTGAACACCTTCCCCCTGAGGTAAATGCTCAAGGTATTGCTGCAGCCGCTCCTGTGGCGTTTCTGACTTGCCGGAGCGGCTGATACTAGAGGCGGTCGTCCCCATAACCACTAAAGTCGGCGTTTGCAGCGCTTCTAGGTCAGCCTCATAGTCCCGTCGCCAGAACCCCGCCAGAAATGAAAACACGGCGTGGCGGCTGTCTGGGTCAGCAGCGCCCGCCACCAGCATCGTAAGCCAGTCGTCGGTCACGTCTTCTGCCTGGGCAAACAGCTGCTTCTTAGAAAAAGACGCTAGAAATTTACGGCGGCGAGCGTAGCGGTAGAACAGCCGCCCCACAGGTGAGTCAAACAGGCTCCACAGCAGGCGATTTTGCCAAGTGGGTGTTTGGGTGGTCACCACCGGCCAGGCGGGAGGCCCTGCCAGCACTAACCCTC
>JBHJHD010000162.1:0-16908 GCA_050331115.1 Elainellaceae cyanobacterium | reverse complement strand
CCTGACCGATGTAGCTATGTCTTCTGCGGAGTATCTTTGTGCTTTGGTTCACGCCTGTGAAGCCAATCCGTTCGCCGCCAAGCCTTGCGCGGCCAATCCTTGTGCGTCGGTTAACCCCTGCGCCGCCAACCCCTGCGCTGGAGCCGATGTTGCCACAGCCCAGACCGGGGCTTTCCAAGGGGTCGATCACCCTACCCTAGGCACCGCGACCGTTATTGAAGCGGACGGTAAGCGCTACCTTGAGTTTGACGAGGCCTTCGAGTCCAGCGATGGTCCGGACCTGTTTGTGCTGCTCCACAAAGAAGCCGTTCCCCAAAGCTATAATTCCGATCAGTTTATCAACCTAGGCGTGCTGCAGGCCACCGAGGGCAGCCAGCGCTATGAGATTCCTGAAGGCGTCTCGGTAGAAGATTTTGCGTCAGCCGTGATCTGGTGCCGGCAGTTTGACGTCACCTTTGGCTTCGCGACCCTCTAGGCGGGCTACGCCGCAAAGAGGCCCCGCTATGCATCAGCCCGTGTCTGCAGCATCCAGCGTTTCAATGAGCAGATCAACCTGCTGGCGATGATGGCCTAAAAACGCTTCGCACTGCTGCAGGCGCTCGGCCGCCGCTGAAAACTGGCTAAATACGTCGGCGAGCTCTAGCTCGCCCGCCTCGATCTGATTGATGATGTGTTCTACTTCGGCAACCGTCGCTTCATAGTTCCATCCGGGATCGGTTGGTGGCAGGGGTGGCGGACTTGCATCTGTTGGATTGGCCATAGCGTTTACTGAAGTGAGGTTGGGTAGGCAGGTCTTGATTGAAGAGGCGTTTATTGAGAGGCGCTTATTGAGCAAGTTTACTAGGCTGGTCAACCTCGATGACTTCCATTCGGGCGCTGCCCTCTGCGAGCTGCACCTCAATCGTCTGCCCTGGCGACAGGTCGCTGGCCGATCTCACAACTGAACCGCTGCTATGGCGCAGAAGGGCATAGCCCCGGCTGAGCACCGTTTTAGGGTCGAGGGATGAAAGCGTCTGAGACAGCATTTGGCACTGGTGCTCGGCCTCCTGCAGCTGCAAGGCGGTAGCCTGCAGCAGAATGAGGCGCTGACGGCTGACGGTGCGCTGCTCTCGCTGGACGCGCTGACCCAGCTGTAGGTAGCGGAGCCGCGATCGCAGCTGCTGTAGCCGGGTCTGATGTGACTGCAAGTAGGCTTCTGCGGCCTGTCGCAGCGCTACCGTGCGCTCGTGATGAACCGTTGCAACCTCTGACAGCTTCGGGACCGCCTGCTCTGCCGCCGCTGTGGGGGTGTGCACGCAGTGATCCGCTACCAGGTCAGCAAGGGTTTCATCGCGCTGATGCCCAATCCCCGACACGATAGGAACTGGGCATTGGGCGATCGCCCGCACGACCCGCTCATCGTTAAAGCAGGTCATATCCTCAGTGGCCCCGCCCCCCCGAGAGAGAATGAGCACCTCAGCCCGTCCGTCTTTCTGGACGCGCTCAATGGCCTGCACAATTGAGTCTGGGGCCTGGTCTCCCTGCACAAGGGCCGGAGAGAACAGTACGCGCAGGCCCGGATAGCGCCGTCTGAGGGTGCGCAGAATATCGCCCCAGGCGGCCGCTTGAGGCGAGGTGACCACGGCGACGTGGTGCGGATGGGGCGGGAGCGATCGCTTCTGCTCAGGGTCAAATAGTCCTTCAGCCGCGAGCCGCTGCCGCAGCTGTCGATAGCGCAGCGCCCTGAGGCCTTCTCCGGCCGGCAGCGCCTGCCAGACGTTGAGCTGGTAGGTCCCTCGCTTTTGATGCACCCTCACCTGACCCAGCACCACGATTTGCTCTCCCGGTTCGGGCATCACGGCCAGCCGCCGGATGCGGTTATTCCAAACCACTGCGCTGATCGCCATATCGGCGTCGGGGTCCTGCAGCGTAAAGAAGATGCCGCTACGGTATTTGTTGGCGCTGGAGACCTCCCCCACAACCCAAACCTGACGGAGCTGCTGGTCTTCTTCAATCAGGTCATGAATGTAGCGGGTCAGTCCCTCAACTGAAAGCGGGTCCTCGGCGTCAAAGCTCTGGTGGGTGGGCTCCGTATGGGACGTGCTGTCGTAAGGTTCACCGCGATGGGGCGGGCCTAAGTAGGGGGATTTGCTATGGGATGGACTGTTGAGTGAATACGCGGCCATGGCCAGTAAACGATGCGTTGAGAGAATGTGCAGGGCGCGGGGAGCTTATTAAGCAGGATAGCGCCAGCGACAGCGGTACCCCTGTGATATCTATAGAGTGATTTAAGAAGTTCACCCTTAGGGCCTGCGTCACTCGTCAGATGGTACAGGCAGCGTGATGTCAAATTCTGTACCAACGCCGACATGCGATCGCATGTCGGTAGCGCTCTAATGTCTCTTCACACGCTGAAGTCTTGGCTTAACTATAGCTTCGGCAAGATTTCAGGCAGCAGCTGCCCTGGAACATTAGAGAGCGCCAGGTTTTGACCCACCAGTCCCTTAACGTTGTAGATGGCCTGCAGCGTTTGGATCACGCAGTTGAGCGCCGTTTGCCGTAGCTCGGGCCGGCCTTGCCATCCCTGAAGCGCGGCCAGGTGGTGCTCTAGGGCTGTATTTAAGTAGGTCTCGCTCAGCTCAGAGGTGTCGAACTGGCTGTCGGTGGCCGTTTGGTATTGAACCAGCCCCAGGTTGTTTTGCGTCGCCGTCACGTCGAAATTGAGCGGCGTTGGGCGATCGCTCTGCCGGAGGTATTCTACGGCCTGCAGGGCGGCTTCGTAGGCCCGCATCGCCTGCTGCAGCGATTTGAAGCGAGGCTGGGGCGCTTCGTCGATGTAGTTGGCCACGTGCCAATGTGCCGTGCCCAAGTTGTTTTGCGTGGCGGCAAAGGCGGCGGGGGCAGCGTCAACAGTCCGGTATTCGAGGGCAAGCTCGTAGGCCTTAATGGCCTGGCGCAGCCACTCTTCAGAATGCTCATGCTGGGCCAGATTCCAGTAGGCGGTGCCTAGGTTGTTCTGGATCATGGCGTAGTTGAGGGCGTCCTGTTCGGGCTTGTAGTAGATGAGGGCGCTGTCGTAGGCGGTGATTGCCGCCTTGAGGTGGTGAATGGGGTCTTGGTGCTGGGCTAGGTTCCAATAGGTGGTGCCTAGGTTATTCTGGGTCGAGGCATAGCGCATTGGGTCCTGGTCGGCGCTGCGATACCGCAGTGCTTCTTGATAAGCCTGGACTGACCGCTGCAGGTTATCGGCCGGGTTTTGATAGCGGGCTAGATCGCCGTAGGCCGCCCCCAGATTGTTCTGAATCATGGGATAGGTTTGGGGATGGGTCTCTGGGGCAATCTGCGTCAGCGCCTGCTGGTAAAACTGAATGCTGTGGTGTAGGTGGGGCAGGGATTGCTCTGGGCCCTGGCTGCAGCGAGAGAGGAGCCAGCTTAAGTTACCCATGTCGTTGAGTACCTCAGCCCGCATAGGCGAGGTCTCAGGGGTGTGCTGCAGAACTTTCTGGTAGGCCGCCATAGCGCGCTGCAGGGTGGACGGAGAAATTTCTCCCTGTTCGATGCGATCGCGGAACAGGTTGCCCAGCGCCCGATAAGCGCCTGCCAATACCGTCGGCGGGGCCTGCTGCTCCTCTAACCCTCGAATCTGCTGGAGTACGTTGAGAACGCGCGGATCGCTGGCCTCATCGGCGAACAGCTGCATGAAATCTGATGGAGACTCTGCGGCTGAACCGTTGGCCGACCGAGGCGGTGAATTTACCGCGCCAGGGTCTACTGCGCCAGGGTCTACCGTGCCGGAATAGACGTAGTGAGCGGGGGCATCGACAATCTCTAGCTCCCCCTCGCCCTGATTATTATTGTCTAGCGCATCCCCATGGATTTCGGTAGGGCTGTCTTTTGTGGGGTCACCCAGAGGTGCTGGAGGGGTGTCGTCTTCAGATAGGGCTGGGTCTACAGGGTCAAACAGGTCGAGGTCGTCTAGCGTGAAGGTATCGGTGAGCGGCGGCAGACCTAGGGTAACGCTGAACGCATCGTCGTCCTCCGCGATCGCTTCTGACGTTGCCGCAATATCGTCATCATCGATACCTGTGCCAGAATCGCTTACTAGAGGTGAAAATGGGTTGCTCGCCTGATCACTGCTCGCCTGATCACTGCTCGATACATCGCTGCTGGATATATCGCCAGCGGGACTGGCTTCAGACGAGACCGCGTCAGCTAGTTCAGACTGAAGTTCTGGCGGTATTTCTAACGGGGCTGCATCTACCGGCTGAATAGACGCTTGCTCGGCCTGAAGATCTACGGTGTCTTCAGGGTCAGCGGAAGGGCTGATTGAAGCGTCGTCTGAGCTGTCAACGCCTGCGTCTTCCGCAAGGTGAGGCGGCTCGGCGAGTAAATTTCGCAGCGCTTGGCTCAAGTCTTCTGTCTGAGCCACTGGAGGTTGAGTCGCTGGGGCCTGGTTGCCTGAAGTCTCGTCAAGCGGCGGTATTGTCGGTCGGGCTGAGCTGTCTGATACGCCTGATGTCTCTGGCGGTTCTGGCGGCGTTGACGCCGCCACACTGTCCCCCTCTAGAGATCCATTTGCTGCGGACGGGGCTCCAGTCAAGGCGTGGTCAGCAGCGGCGGCGATCGCGCCAGCCGTAGAGCCTGACGGTGGCAGGGCCGCAGGATCTAGATTGCTAGGCGTACTATCTGCATCGGGGAGCGGCGGCACCGCTAGCTCAGACTTGAGTAGGGCGACCTCATCGGGGGAGAGATCGCTAGCGCCCGAAGCGCCGGCCGGGGGCAGCGGCGACTGTCGCTGGGGCTGAAGGAAAATGCTGGCTGGCACCGTCGACTGGGGCAGCGCCGCGATGGGTAGCGGAGTGGGGTCGCCCTCAAATTCGAACACAGCGGTGCGACAGCGCCAAAAGTCCGGCGCCGATTGAGGAATCATGCGGGCCCAGGGGCGAGGCACCCACAGCAGCAGACTCGACTCGAGTGCTGGCAGACTGCGCTCGACCCCCTGCAGGTAGTTCAGGAAGAGCCACTGGCTAGAGGCGGGCTGACGGCTGAGCTGTTCGATGCCTAAAAGCTGAAATGCCGGCATGGCTGACCCGGCCGCCGCCGGTGGGGGAAACTGCCGCAGCCACTGCGACATCTGGTTAATCGGGTTGGGGTCCGCTAAGTCTAAGCGCAGCGTCACCAGTCGGGGATAGATTCGCAGCCGCCGGGCTTCTGCGAGCTGGCCCTGTCGCCTAGCGCTAATGGCAGCATAGGTGACTTCCTTCTGCAGGTGATCGGCTAGGCGATCGCGCAGCACTAAGTCATCGCAGACGGCAATGAAGATCTGCCGCCTCAGATTCAACCGCAGCGCCGCCTTCAGACGGTTATAAATCTTCGTATTCACGTCTAGCGACTCGCGTAAAAGGGTGTCTGTCACGGCAACTTCCAAAACCCGATATCGGCTCCGGTAACTGGTGGGCAAGGGCTGTATAACCAGCGCTATAGCTATATTTACGGCCAAGCAAATCTAGGGTCAGGATGGAAATAGGCAGCAGGAACAGCAGCAAAGGGCCAGGTTCCGGATGTCAGAACCTAGCCCTTTGCCAAGGCGTGAATTGAGTCGCGGTGAACACTGCGCTGGCCCAGCTGCCTACGCGGTGAACTCCGCGGCATCTACTTGAAGGCCCGACCTAGTTCTATGGACTAGGTCGGGCCTTTCTATTTAGAAATAGTCTCGATAGCCGCAGCCGCGCTTAGGACACGGAAACCGCAATAGAGAGAACGCCCGCAATCAGGACAGCGGCACCAGCAGCCAAAATAATGTAGTTGCGCTTTTGGTTGGAATTTGGAGGCTCAGCCTGATAGACCTTGGGCTCAGCGGCGAAGTTGTTGAGGCGACCGCCCTCTTCTACTGTGTACGGCATATGAAAAGTTCCTTAATTACTTCAGTTTCGTCAATTGTAACAAAAACGTAACAATGAGTCACGTTTAATAATGAGTTTATCAAAGGTTAAGCCTTTAGACACAGAGCGAGCGATTGTCCAGTCCAAGAAACGCCCCGAATAAACGCCTTGAATAAACGCCGGCGATCGCGCTGTGAATGGGTCTACGCTATTAGGCTACGGTTCCGGTCAGCGGCGAGCTAGCGCTAGCGTAGGTTTTAATGGGGATACGCCCCGAACGATTGGCCAGCCAGCCAGCCTCAGTTGCCATCGCCATCGCTTTGGCCATCACCACCGGGTTTTGCGCCTGGGCGATCGCGGTATTGATCAGCAGCGCATCGGCCCCCAGCTCCATAGCCTGAGCCGCCTCGCTAGGTGTGCCGATGCCCGCGTCTACCACCACCGGCACGGTGGCGGTCTCCACAATAATCTGAATGTTGGCGGCGTTTTTGATGCCCTGCCCTGACCCGATGGGCGAGCCCAGGGGCATCACCGTGGCGCATCCCGCCTCCTCTAGGCGACGGGCCAGCAGCGGATCGGCGTTAATGTAGGGCAGCACCGCAAACCCCTCTTTCACCAGCTGCTCGGCGGCCTGCAGCGTGCCGATGGGGTCGGGCAGCAGGTACTTGGCGTCAGGAATCACTTCGAGCTTGACGAAGTTATTGTCTTCTTGACCCAGGAGTTTAGCCATCTCTCGCCCCAGCCTCGCCACGCGCACCGCTTCTTCGGCGGTTTTGCAGCCAGCGGTGTTGGGCAGCATCCACAACGTCTTCCAGTCGAGGGCTTCTGCCAGCCCCTCATGACCGGGCGCTGAGGTCTGCACCCGGCGCACCGCCACCGTCACAATCTCGCAGCCGCTCACCGCGATCGCCTGGCGCATGTGGTCAAAGCTGCGGTATTTGCCGGTCCCCGTCATCAGCCGAGAGCGGAACTCCCGACCGGCGATGGTCAGCTTTTCAGGCGTGGGGACGGCGGACACAGAAGCGTCAGCGTCGAGGGTAGGTGCTGCAAGTTGGGGTGACGTGAGTTGGGGTGACATAGGTGACGTAGGGGAGTTGGAGAGCAGTTGGGGAGCAGACTTGGCAGCCGCAGCGGCGGGAAGGCCCTTGCTGTGCAGCGGCGGCGGGGTGATGCCGCTCGTGAACCGGGTCCAGCTAAAGCGATCAACGTCTACTTTATCCGCTACCGCATCCTCAGCAGCGGGTTTCCAAATTTGATTGGCCACTAGCTCGGCAGTGGCGGGAGCCATGAGGATGCCGTTGCGGTGGTGCCCTACGGCCAGGGTGAGATTACGGCAATGCCCTGGCCCTAAGATCGGCAGCTCGTCCGGCGTTTGGGGCCGGAATCCCCACCAGCATTCTTCAACGGGGTAAGTCTTGAGCGCAGGGTAGAGGCGGATAGCCCGCGCTAAGATCTGCTGAAGTCCCTGGGGTGTATTGCCGGGGGCCGCTTGATCGGGCTCAACGGTGGCACCAATAATAATCCGTCCGTCTCGCCGCGGCACAATGTAAATATCAGGCCCGAAGAGCACCTGCTGTAGCGCTAGGGGGTTGGGGCTGCGGACCGCAAGCATTTCCCCTTTACAGGGCTGCACCGGCACTGGTAGCAGTTGCCTCGCCCAGGCCCCGGTGGCGACTACGTAGTGGTCAGCGCTCCAGATGTTGCCCCGGTCGGCGCTGCCGCTGGTTCGAACGCTGGTGATGCGATCGCCCTGCTGGGTCATTCCTTCAGCGGTAACCCCAGCATGGACCGCGACGCCCAGCGCCTCAGCCGCGCGGTGAAGGGCCGTGAAGAGCTGGCGGTTGTCGACTTGCCCGTCCTCAGGAAACCACCACCCCCCCTGGATGTCTGGACCTAGACCGGGCTGGGCGTGACGAATCGCCTCATGGTCAAGCCAGTTCTCGGTGGCGGTCGGCCAGGCGACATTTGCTTGGCCGGATGCGCCATGTTGGGGCGCTAGAAGCTGGGGCGCTAGAATGCCGCAGGGCCAGTACCCTGTCGCAGTCTGGCTGAGCTGCTCTAAAGCGCTAATCCAGTCGGGGTAGAGCTTTAGACTGTGACAGCAGAAATCGAGCAGCGGTCCGGGCGGTAGACCTTCGGCATGGGGGGCGAGCATCCCAGCTGCCGCCCGCGCCGCCGCCTCTTGAGGATCTCGCGTCAGGACGGCTACGGTAGCGCCGCGCCGCCGTAGCTCAACGGCGATGGCCAGTCCAATGATACCGCCGCCTAAAACAAGAACATCAGTCACGCTCGTGGGCTCACAGGGTCGCTCAATGTCAACTGCCAATCGCGTCCGCTCGCTAATCAGTCGTAAGGGCTGCGTCGCGCGCTAGCGCACTACCACAAGGCGTTGACGGGTTGGCCGGTGGCAGATGTATTGGATGGGGCGGTGCCGCTAGCGCCCGCACTGCCGGTCGCTGCACTGCCCGCTGCTGTACTGCCCGCTGCTGCACCGCCCGCTGCCGTACTGCCAGTTGCTGCACCACCCGCCGTACCTGAGCCAGACCCGCTGTTCTGCGCTGTGGCAGCATCACCGCTCTGACCTGGGCTAAACGCGCTGCCGGGGGCCGTCGAGCCGCTCCCTGCAGCAGGATTGATGGTCTCAATGCGCTCTGGTAAGCCAGAATCTGGCTGAGCATTGCTGGACTGAATCGTTCCCGCAGCGTTGGGCAGCGAAAAGCTAGACCCGGTCACCATGCCAATCAGGACGGTTGCGATCGCCGCAATGATGCCGAACCCGAGCAGCCGCTGCGCGCCGCTGACGATCGCACCAATGACGATCGAAATCACCAGCGCACCAATTAAAATTCCGAGTACTTGATCCAAGGCCCCCTCCCGACATCTACCACGTCGCTAACTGCCGAGACATAACCGTCAACGGCAGAGCTTATACGCTTTATTCTAAAGGAGTCTCATGAGCTATTGCTACCGTCTCTTGGCCCTGTCCCCAAAAACCGCTGAATTTAGTTACCGTGACGTTTCCTAAAACCTGCGTTTGACAGGCCAGTCTTAGATCTCGATCGGGGGAGTGGGGCGGCAGCGATCGCCTCGCCCTGTCTCGCCAGTTGGCCGGTGAGACGGCCCCCGCGACTTTGACGGCGCAGGTGCCGCAGGTGCCCAGGCCGTGGCAGTTGATGAGGGTCGCTTGGTCGTTGTAGAGCTTTACGCCCTGCTGAAGCAGCACCTCGCGGAGATTAGCGCCGCTGTCGCAGGTGAAAGTCTGGTCTTCGCCGGCTGGATTGTGAACCGTAACGGTTGGCATGGTCGATACCCCTCTAGTGCCTATTAGCGCTAACTACAGGCGTTACTACAGATAATTGTGACACGTCTGAACAGGAACGAATTAGACAGGGCAACTACGATGCAGGCCTAATGCGATATGTGCCTAGCGGGACGCAGGCCTAATGCGCCCCGTCAGCGTGCTGCAGGGCACTCTGATCGACAACAGCGTATCAAGACTTACTAAGCCTGGGTCAAATTCTAAAATTCGCCCCAGCCTTTAAAGCTAGAATCAGCGCTGATCGAGTAGCGTGATGCAATGACTTACCCTCTGTGGATATACGATACGACGCTTCGCGACGGCGCTCAGCGAGAAGGCATATCCCTATCCAGCGACGATAAGGTTCGCATTGCTCGAAAGCTCGATCAGCTCGGGGTCCCCTTCATAGAGGGCGGATGGCCGGGGGCCAACCCCAAAGACGTCCAGTTTTTTTGGCAGCTACAGGAGCAGCCGCTTACCCAGGCCGAAGTCGTGGCCTTCTGCTCGACGCGTCGCCCCAATCGCACGGCGGCTGACGACGCGATGCTGCAGCCGGTCTTGGCGGCGGGCACCCGCTGGGTGACCCTATTCGGGAAGTCCTGGGACCTGCACGTTACCGAAGGCCTAAAAACCACGCTGGATGAGAATCTAGCGATGATTGACGACACCGTGCGGTTTTTTCGGCAGCACAACCGCCGCGTAATCTACGATGCCGAGCACTGGTTCGACGGCTACTGTCAAAATCCTAGCTACGCCTTAGAAACGCTGCGGGTGGCGATCGCCGCAGGTGTGGAGTGGGTCGTGCTGTGCGATACCAATGGTGGCACCTTACCCCACGACGTGGCTCAAGGGGTGGCGGCGGTGATGGGCAATACTGGGGTGCAGAGCGGCCCGCAAATAGACCCCCGAATAGATCAAGTAGATCCCCAGACAGGCCAACGAGTGGGTCCCCAGCCTGCCGCAGCGTTTGCCAGAAATCTAGCGTCTGCAGAAAATGTAGAGCCCGCCGCTCCTCGCCTTGGCATCCACACCCACAACGACTCCGGCACCGCCGTCGCCAACGCGATCGCCGCCGTGATTAACGGAGCACAGATGGTCCAGGGGACGATCAACGGCTATGGGGAGCGGTGCGGCAACGCTAATCTCTGCACGCTGATTGCCAACCTACAGCTCAAGCTGGGCTACAGCTGCGTGCCTGGGCTACAGCTCCAGCAGCTGACGGATACCAGCCGGTTTGTCAGCGAGGTGGTCAACTTAGCCCCCGACGATCACGCGCCGTTCGTAGGTCTATCGGCCTTTGCCCACAAGGGCGGCATCCACGTCAGTGCGGTGCAGCGCAACCCCATCACCTACGAGCACGTCTCGCCAGAAGCCATTGGCAATCAGCGCCGCATCGTGATTTCAGATCAGGCGGGCTTGAGCAACGTGCTGGCTAAGGCCCGCCACTTCGGTATCGAGCTAGAGCGGGACCATCCTGCCTGTCGCCAGATTTTGCAGCAGCTCAAGACCCTGGAGAGCCGGGGATACCAGTTTGAGGCGGCGGAGGCGAGCTTTGAGCTGCTGATGCGCGGCGCGTTAGGGGAGCGGTACTGCCTGTTTGAACTGCAGGGGTTTCAGGTCCACTGCGAGGTCGCCCCCAGCGCTGATCTATGGCACAGCAACTCCCTAGCGACTATCAAGGTAACCGTCGGAGACGAGGAGGTGCTAGAGGGGGCTGAGGGCAATGGGCCGGTTTCCGCTCTCGACGCGGCCCTGCGTAAGGCGCTAGTGCGCTTCTATCCGGCGATCGCCCAGTTTCAGCTTTTAGACTACAAGGTGCGCATCCTAGACGGCACCTCGGGCACCTCAGCCAAGACGCGCGTGCTCATTGAGTCCGGGGACGGTCAGCAGCGCTGGACGACGGTTGGCGTCTCCACCAACATTTTGGACGCCTCCTATCAGGCGGTAGTAGAAGGGCTAGAGTACGGGCTGCTGCTGCAGTCGGATCACACCCTCGCTCAGCAGGTTTCTATTCACGCCCGCTGCCAAACGGTTATGCCCCAGTAGCGCTTTCAGTAGGGAGAGCCGGCAGCGCGATCGCCACTGCCTCGCTTTCGGTAATGGGGGGGGCTAGGGACCAGGGCTCAGGGGCGTAGATCTCGCCTTCCAAGGTTAGAGCAGTTTCTAAAGCCAGCTCCAGATTGAGCGCACCCGGGACAGCCAACAGCGAGTCGTCGGCCTCGTCGGCTACAGTCGCTGTAGTCACTAGCGTCTCAAAGACCTGCCGGTAGCTCAGGGCCGCGTTGATCGACCAAACTTGAGCGATCGCGCTGGTGACCCGTGCCGCCGCCAGCTCTGCTGCTGAGGCAAGCGGTACTGTGGAGATTTCGCTTAGGCCGTCTACTGCAAGACCGTTTAGGCTGACTTCTGGGCCTGCCTCTGGGCTTCTTGCTGGGCCTGCTTCTGGGCTTCTTGCTGGGCCTGCCTCTGGGCCTGCCTCTGGGCCTGCCTCTGGGCCTGCCTCTGGGCCTGGTTCACCCAGATGCGCGGGATTTGTGGACAACGCCTCTAAGTTGAGGCTAGCGGCTTCACTGGGCGCTAGGTCGATAGGGTCTGGCAGCAGCTCCAAGGTCGGCTCTATAGGCACTGGCTCAGAATCTACGGCGGGCTCAGGGGCCCCTGCAGGGGCCAATATATCGGCTTCAGGGTCATAGCTCAGCGATGCCCGATCAGCGGTGATACTGCTGCCGACTCCCACAACGTTGTCGAACTGCTGCGCCGCCTCAAGGAAGCTAGATGGCGTTTCCCCATCTCCTGCCGGAAGCACGACAAGGACATTGTTTTGGCGAGCGTAGTAGAGGGCCGCTTGCTCAAACAGCGTCAGCTCTGCTCTGGGAATTAGGGTGAGGGGCGCATCCGGGCCAGAATCGAGGGCTGCCGCTGGCTCATCCGGTGTCGCCTCGGGGACAGCGCCGGTGCCGCCTACCCCCACGGCAGGGACTTCAAGGCTAGGCGTGACGGGACTGAGTGGTTCTGGGCTAGGTGTATCTAGCTCAGGCAGGCTGGGGCTGGGCGCAATGGGGTCCGGCCTATCGAGACTAGGTCCATCCAGGCTAGGCGTCTCTGGCGCCGTTAAGTCGACGTTGATGCTCACTACCCCGTTGTCAAACCCTAGCGCGATCGCCGTATCGACAAATTCAATTAGGGATGAGGCCCAGCTTTCCGCCCCGTCGGCCCGCCCTAGCCACAGCGGCTCTATGCCCTCTCCAGCAGCGATAATCTGAGCGACGCTGGGCGGCTCAGCTTCTGATGAATTACTCTCTACGACCAATGGCGCTAGCCCAGGCTCCTGCAGCACTGGCTCTAACAGGACCGGTTCTAGTAGGCTCGGTTCCACCACGATTAGGCCCTCTTCAGCGATCGCCTCGCCCCCAACCCTGGCTTCAGCTCCGCCGCTCAGCGCTCCGTCACCTGAGGCCTCAGCTGCCAACACTAGGGGATTGTCGTCATTGTCGATGCGATCGCGGCCCAAAAATATCGCCGAATTCAGCGTTAAAACGTCTGGAGAAAAGCCTGTATCGATGATGCCGATTAGCGGCTGCCCAGTGAGGCCGGTGAGATCGGCCGGCCCCTCGATGGGTGAGTTGGGTACGGGCTGAAGGGGCGTGTCTGCGGCAGCATCGCCGAAGTCACTGCCAGCAGCATCACCAGTGACACTGCCACTAGCGATGGGGCTACTGCCCGAAAGCGGAGCGATGCTGCTGCCGGTCAGACCTACCGCTAGCGCGAATTCTGCATCAACAGCCAGCGCTGCAGCGCCAAATACTGAGTCAAGCACCGTCGGGTATAGCTGCTGCGCGGAAGGTGAGGCAGGCGTAGAAGGCTCCAATGACGATGCTTGGGGCGCTATGGGCTGAAGCTGTCCGTAGTTTGGTTCGCTAGACTCGCCATGATTCGGTGAAAGCAGCATAATTGAGCGGTGATAAACTTACTTTAGTGACTCTGAAATCTAGGGGTTAATTCAGTATTGACATGCGTCGATGTTGAAGGTGCAGTTCTTGGTTGGCCTGCGGGTATAGTCACAGACTTGGGTCACAAGCAGGCATTCATGTCGAGGCTACGACTTGTACTCGATGATGGACTGACGACGGCCCAGCAGCCGGTTGATGTGATAGCTGAGCTGTCCCTGCACTTCTGGAAACTTGCCGGCTACGCAGGATAAGGCGTAAAGCCAGGCGGTCTTTGACGAGAAACCCCGCTGCCGCGTGTGGCGATAGCTTCGATAGGCCGACAGGCCATAGACCAGGAGCAGCAGCAGGCTAAAGCCCCGGGTCAGCGGAGCTAAGAGCAGGCTCAGCAGTGGAATCGCCAATCCCCACACCCAAATGCGGCGGCTCTCGCGGACCCAGTGCTGCTGAGGGCTGCGTCCGTGGAGCGCGCTGCCCTCAGCATAGGCATAGCCCGCCCGCCGCGATCGCTTCCACCATTGGGACAGCCGAAACATGCGCGCATCGTGATACGTCATGTCGGCGTCAATGCGCAAGATTTTCCAGCCCTGCTGCCGTAGCCTGACGCAAAGCTCGGGCTCCTCCCCCGCAATCAGGCTCTGCCGAAACCCGTCAACTTGCTGAAAGGCGGCTACCCGCATAAGCGCATCGCCACCGCAGGCGTCCGCCTCACCCACTGGTGTGTCCCACTCCACATCGCAGATCTGATTAAAAATGGACTGGGTTGGATATTGCTCCCGACGCCGCCCGCACACGACCGCCACCCCCGGCTGACCTTCTAGCGCGGCCACAGCACTTTTCATCCAGCCGTCTGCAATGGCGCAGTCGCCGTCGATGAACTGGACAAATTCGATGTCGGGCGAGATCTGAATCAGGCGCTTGAAGCCGGTGTTGCGGGCTCGCGCTGCCGTGAATGGGACAGATAGGTCGAGATCGACGACCTCAACGCCGCGCTTTTGGGCTTCCTCGACGCTACCGTCTGTAGATCCCGAGTCGACGTAGACGATGAGGACTTCCGCCTGATGGCGTAGTGAATCTAGACACTGCACTAGGCGCTGACCTTCATTACGGCCGATAGCGACGACTCCGAGGCGATTCATAGGCGATGTGTTGACTAGACTGGAGCAACGCGAGGGTAATGTGCACGTCAGCAATAGAAGCTGGCTGGTAATATCCCTTGGATTGAGGCTGCATAATTTCCAGAGGCCGCGCAATTTAAAGAATGCACAGATCTCACGTAGCCCTAACCAAACCGTATCATTCTGTTCCTTAAACTGCCTTGGTGCGATCGCCAATGTTTACCCTAGCTAAATGATTTTTGGAACAAGCCTTGTTTAGTATTAAGACTCCGTGAAGCGAATAATGGCGCTGGGGCGGCACAGCTTTGCCACAGAGATTGCTACAGAGATTGCCACAAAGATTGTCGCTGCGGCAAAAACATCAAGAGATGGCGAAAACATCAAGAGATGAGGAAGAAGGTAGAAATATGACGCTTCTCCTATCGTTTTGGGTAAAAATGGGTATCGGATCTGGCCGGCGTAAACTTCGGCGAGTATATTCATTCACTACTTTCTATTCAGCATATTTATATTGGCGCCACTGACGCTATCGCCATCACTGGGAGAGATGAAGCCGCTATGACCGTACAGCAAACCTTACCTAACGCTCAGCCAGAAGTTTCTGCCGCAGCGGCTCACAACCCCAATATCGGCAACCCCGATCCGCTGCCGCTTGGCCTATGGGCGATGATCCGCGAAGACTGGGTTGCCCACGGCCGGGACTGGACGCTACCGGGGTTTCGGGCCGTCGCGGTGCATCGCTTTGGGGTGTGGCGGATGCAGGTGAAGCCCAAGGTGCTGCGGGCGCCGTTGAGCAAGCTGTATAAGTCGCTATACCGCAAAGTCCGCAACACCTACGGCATCGAGCTACCCTATACCGTCAGGCTCGGTCGCCGGGTTGTCATTGAGCACCAGGGCAACATTGTCATTCACGGCTACTGCGAGATTGGAGACGACTCCATCATTCGCCAGGGGGTTACCCTTGGGCTGCGCCACGTCGAGCGCCCGTTCGACGCGCCCAAGCTAGGAAATCACGTCAACATTGGTGCTGGCGCTAAGCTCTTCGGGCACATTCGGGTGGGTGACAACGTCAATATTGGAGCGAACGCCGTCGTGCTGACGGACGTTCCAGATAAAGCTACCGCCGTCGGTATCCCGGCGCGGATTATTTCGGCAAAGTCGGACTAACAAACGCCCACGGACAAACGCCCACGGAGCCAAACGCCCACGGAGCCAAACGCCTATGAAGCGCTCAACCGTAATCAACGCCTTACTCGGCTTTAGTGCCGCGCTGCTGTTCACCGCTGGGTGTCACACGCTCACTCAGTCATCTCCGTGGACCCAGAGCGACGCCAAGAGTCCCCAAGACGCCTCTGCCGCTCAGATTGCCGTAGCCTTGCCGGCGGCCCAAACGAATGCGCTGCTGGGCACCAACCTAGCAGGCATCGCCGACTGGTCGACGCAAATGCCCTTTGTCGACGGCTTTAAATCTTCCCGCCCCTGGGTGACTCAATGCGCCTCAGATGCAGACTGTCCCTGGAGCACAAAGGAGGAAGATCGGCTCGACCTAGACGAACACGGCTGGGTGCGATCGCTTCCTGCCCCTGACGATGACGTCACCTACACCCGTGCGGGCACGCTGCTGTTTCGAGGCGTTGACGACTACCCCGGCGGTGAGTACGTCGTGCTGTATGACGGGCAGGGCACGCTGAGCTATGGCTATGACGCCGAGCAGCGCCTGGCCGAGTCTCGCCCGGGTCGAGACGTAATTGAGGTAACGCCCAGCAGTCAAGGTATCCATCTGCAGATTACGGCTACCGACCCAGACGACTATATCCGCAACATTCGCGTCGTGCCGGCAGAATATGAGGCGACCTTTGAGCAAGCGCCCTTTAACCCAGCCTTTTTAGAGAAAACTCAGCCCTACGGGACGCTGCGGTTTATGGACTGGATGGACACCAATAATTCGGAGCAGGGGGAGTGGGACAATCGACCCCAGCCCGAGGACGCCACCTACGCCCGCCGCGGCGTTCCGGTGGAGGTGATGGTGGACTTGGCCAACCGGCTGGGGCGATCGCCCTGGTTCAACATGCCCCATCAGGCCACAGATAACTATGTGCAAGAGTTTGCCCGCTACGTGAGCCAGCAGCTCTCGCCCGATCTACCCATTTACGTCGAGCTGTCCAACGAAGTGTGGAACGGACAGTTTGATCAGCAGGACTACGCTGTCGATCAGGGGCGACAGCTCGACCAGGGTGGGGACGAGTTTGCTAAGAGCCGCCTCTGGTTTGGTAAGCGCACCGCCGAGGTCCTGCAGATCTGGGATGAGGTGTTTGCGGAAGATCGCGATCGCGTGGTAGGGGTGCTGGGGGCCCAAGCGGCCAACTCCTGGACCGCTGAGAAGTCTCTAGACTATCTGCGCACGGCGGGCTTGTCTAACCGCGAGGCGGGCATCGACGCGGTGGCTATAGCCCCTTACGTTGGGCTGCCCTTAAACCGCGACAGCGTCAAGGCCGACTTGGAGCGCTGGACTGAAGCGGGAACTGAAGCCGCTTTGGACCAGCTGTTCGACGAGATTACCGCCGGCGGCGTGCTGTCGGAAGGCGATCCGGGGGGGGGCTTGCGGCGCGCCGGTGACGGGGGGAGCGCGAAGGTGGCGTAGACGCTCGAGGAGGGGCTGCTGCAGGTAGCTTATGAGGGGCGGC
>JBHJHD010000161.1:0-22134 GCA_050331115.1 Elainellaceae cyanobacterium | reverse complement strand
CCTACAAAGAGCTGATTCCCTGCAATTGCTCAAGCTGCAGGGGCAACGCCAATCCCGAATCTTACCCTTACGATCTCCTGCAAAAGTACCTCCGCGATCGCAGATACAGCATTGAATGCCGCAGCAGCTACGAAGACGTAGACGTGCGCCGACTCATGGACGAGGTTGTTCAAAACTACGCCTCTGTCGAGGAGTCCTACAAAGTTCAGCATTCTGGGTTTGGCCACTTCAATCGCGATCGCGCCCATGGTGGGCAGCTAGCCCCCATAGACCACGTCGAAAAATACTCTGACGTAGCCAATAAAGAAATCTTTATCTCCTATGCCTGGGAGGGCGGCGAGGCGATCGCCAACAAAGTTGAAGCAATTTGCCAGCAGCGCAATATTCCCCTCCGTCGAGATAGTAGTGCCATCGACTATAAAGGCCCTATCAGAGACTTTATGCAGCGCCTAGGTCGAGGCAAAGCCGTCATTCTGGTGGTCAGCGACGCCTACCTCAAATCCGAGAGCTGCATGTTTGAGCTGCTGGAAATTTCTAAAAACAGCGCTGGCAATGAAGACTTTCGCGATCGCATTTTTACCATCGTTCTCCCCGACGCCAGAGGGATTTATAAACCCCGCCCCCGCCTTCAATACATCAAGCACTGGGAAGCAGAAATCAATGCCCTCAACGAAGACCTCAAAGACGTTGACCCCGCTAACCTACAGGGCTTTCGAGAAGAGATTGATCTCTACAGTGAGATTCGAGGGGCGATCGCTGGCCTAATTAGCACCCTCAAGGATATGAATACGTTTAACATCGACGCCCACCAAGACTCAGACTTTGAAGCGTTAATTGCGGCGATCGAGAAACAGCTAGAGTAGAGGCGATCGCTCATTCTGCATCCTCCCCTCCAAACCGCCCCCGGCGATACAATGCCTTCAGATTCATCTCCACCGCCACAGACTGCAGCGTCAAGACTGCTGCCTCGCCCGTCCATTCCGTCAACAGCCACCGCTGGTCATCTACCCGCGTGAACTGCTCCACCCGATACGATGCCTGATCAATCAACACATACTCCTCAAACCCAAGCAGCGATCGATACAGCCGAAACTTCGCCGACTTATCGTAGCCCTCTGTTGATTGAGACAGCACCCGCCATTTCAAAAATCTCACCTTCAATTAGCTCATGCCGCGTATCTGCGCTCTCCTCTCGCTTGAGGTACTCCTCTGGCGTGCATCGGGCTGTGGTCAACACCATGGCTTTCCTAAATCTTTCAGCGTCGGGTCTTCCAAACTCATTTCGCCCCCATCCACCCCGCCAACCAAGCGGCATCCTTATCCGACAGCGGCGGAACCGGCGCGTTATCGTAATTAATCACCAGATCATAGCCCGATTGGTCATAGATCTCCCCCAGCAGCGTCTGTATCGCCACCACCGGCTCCAAATCTCCTTCCCGCAGCGGCAGCGGAAAAGCCGGAATCGGTTCCGGCAGGTTAAAGGCGTATAGGCCCGCCTGCGGTCGCGTCGCGCTAGCGCTCACCAAAATTCGGTAGTGGGTCTGAATTCGCTGCGGCAGCTGCACCACCGGGGGCCACTGCCGCAGCAGGTCAATTTCCACCAAATTGGTGGCACTCGCAAAAATTGTCCGCCGCTTCGCCTCGTAGGTGCGTCGTCCCTCTCCCGGCCGCTTATTCGTCGGCGATAGCACCTCGATCACCGTCACCACCTCGCTCGTAGCCACATCTCGGACTTCCAAATAGCCCTGATGCACTACCTCTGGCATGGGTAAATCAACCAAAATAGGCTGCGCTAGCATCGCAGTATTAGCAGACTTCTCAGCCCCCTCGACCGGCTTACGTTTTGCCCTGGGCACTGCCACATCCGGAATACCCACCAGCAGAGAATCTTGTCCTGCGGTCTGATAGATGGCCTCTTCAACCACCACGCGATACTTGGGTCGTATCTGTGGCCCTAAGCTAACGGCGATCGCCGTAATCAGCCGGTGATGGAAATTTGGCCAGGACTGGGGATGTTCCAAGTAGGGGTCCATTCCAGGTAGGGGCGAAGGCATGGTGCCACCTCTGAAACAATACCCTTCAATCTTAGTGGGTCGAAATTACCGTTACGTCACCGCGTCGATAACGGCCTGAGCAATGACCTGATTACCGTTTTTGGGCAGCATCTCCTGGCCTGTAGGCGGCGTCAGCGGCTCCTCCAAAAAGCTCCAGCCCCCCTCCACCAGACGCTCAGGGGAAATAATGCGATGGGCAGACGATCGCCGAATGCCCTCAATCAAGACCGGCGCTTCGGCGAAATCGTCGCGGGTAATGGAAATAAGCGGCACATCGTGAAGGCAGGCTTCCGAAAAGGTGCCATAGCCAGGCTTACTCACGATTAGGTCGCACAGGGGCAGCATATCCACTGGGCGATACCGCTGATCAGTCACTTTTAGCAGGTGGGGCAGGTCTGGCGCGGCGCGGTCGAAGGTAATGAACTGCCAGCCCTCGAACCGTTTCAGCCCCGCGTAGGGAATTTGGGCCAGCCCGAGCCCGCCAAAGGTGAGCAGCACGGTTTTATCTGCCTCGGGGTTGACGTCAAACTCCTGGCGGAGCTCGTCCGCCGACCAGCGCGGCGACCCCCCCGTCAGCCCCACGTCCTCAACGTGGGGGAAGGCCGACATCGGCTCATAGAACGGCAGCCGAAACAGGCGATCGCACTGGCTGTAGCAGTCTGAGATCCAGTCAGCGACCTCCGTAAACGCGCTGCCCCAGACGCGATAGACAAAATCCCAGCCAAAGTTGCTCGCCATCCAGCAGGGCACTCCTGCCTGCCGCGCGATGGGAGCAGCTAGCGGTGGAATATCGGCCAGCACCAGGTCCACGCGGTTTTGCTTGAGAAACGCCGCTTCGCTCGCCACAGTTGCCGCCTGATTGCCCTGAATCTGCTGCAGCTTGGCTAAGGTAGCGGGCTTGTCCATCGTGATGCTGTCGCTCTGCACTACCCCAATGTCGAAGCTGCGGGGGCGGTGAATAAAATCACCCGTAATGTAGGATTCGAGCAGCCAGCGGGGCGCAGTGGTCGTCAAAATCAGGGTGGTGTCGGGCCGCAGCCGCTGAATTTCTGCCGCAACGGCAGCGGTTCGCGTGGCGTGGCCGAAGCCATGGTTTGTGATTGCGACATAAATAATGGGCTGCATGGCTTCAGGAAACTCAATTAAGTAGGGTAACGGCTATGCACAAAAGTTAAAGTAAAACCGAGAAAATCTAGGTAAAGATTGAGTTAACTAGCTTATGTTGTACGAGCTTACAGCTGTCTAGTAAACCTCGACAATTAGGAGATTGCTATGAACGTGACTACCGTCCTACAGCGCGCACTACAGTTTGTTTGGGAAGGAGTACTACGCTTGTTTAGCCCCGACGACGGCGTTTACCCAGTCGTCGGCGTTCAGCCTTTTGAGGGCGATCCCTACATAGACGCTCGGGCTAGCCGTCAGGCGCTTTAAGACACGACTTGAGCAGGTTAATTTTAGAGAGCCCCATTTGCCTATAGGCAGATGGGGCTCTCTGATTAAGCTCCAGGCTAAATTTTAAGAAAAGCTCTATAACTCGACATGCGGATTTGATCTCTAATTTTCTCAAGACCTCTCGTCCAGAATCCTACAGGCGCTCTTCTCCATAGGCGAGCAGGCTGTCGATCGCCGCGAGTCGGTTTTCCCAAGTCTGGACGCGATAGCGCCCGTTAATGGCCTGCAGCGCCATCCACTGATCAAACTCCCGGCGAAACTGCCGCAGCTCTCGCTTCGCCTGCCGCAGGTTTTTAGACGACGGGTCTTCTGCAAGTTCGTCTAAATCGCTTCTCAAGGCGATCGCCTGCTCCATGAGCGCCTCCTGCTGCTCAGCGGAGATGTAGAGTCTGCCGCTGCCGAGGGCTACATCCCACTCCCGCTGCAGAACCTCGAAGCGGGTCGCAGCAGCGGCGAAGGGCTGTCGGTAGGGAATTATCGGAGCATCGATGCTGCCCTGGGTGCGCTGAAACACCTGCTGCAGGGGCTCGTTTTGATTGAGGTTCTCGGCGGCAAATAGAGCGTACCCGCCGGCCGGCAGATCGCGGAGGGCCTGAATTTGGTCTAGCGCCAGCGTATTGGGCAGGTTTAGAAGCCGAATGGCGGGGAGCACCAAGGCCGGGGAGAGGCTGGAATCAAGCCATGGGTTGACTAGGGCTTCGAGCTGCGGCGTATCGATGGCGTAGCTCATCGTCGCAATAATATCGACCTCGCCCTCCCTGGCCCAGCGCTCCCAGCCCTGCTGAATCTTGTGGCGGCGCTCGTGTTCAGGCATCGGAAACACGGCTGCCGATAGAATCGCCTCGGGGCGGCGGCGGTCAATCAGGCGAGAGACGGCTGAAACAAAGGAGTCTACCTGCTCGATGCGAAAATCGGTCCACTGCTGCCACAAGGCGCGATCGCTAGGGGAAATCGTGGCTGGGTCAACCCCGGTTTGGGCCCTGAAGGCCCGCCGTGAAGCGGTGCCATAGCCGTAAGAGCGGCCCGCGCTGGGATCTTGAAACGGGTAGCGGATGTAGTCGAGCTGCAGGCCATCCACCTCATACTCAGTCAGAATCTCGCTGAACAGCCGCAGCAAGTAGCGCCGCGCCCCCGAGTTGGCAGGGTCAAGGAAGGGCTTCGTCTGACCCTGGGGCGTTGGATTGCCGCGATGGTCGGCGTTGGCCCAGTCGGGGCGACGCTCGAGCACCGGACCCGGGTAGTCCCACGACTCACCCACCAGCGTGTTGTGGCGCTGATTCCCGGTGGCGAACACCCACACCCAGGCGTGCAGCTCGATATCTCGATCGTGGGCCAGCTCAACGGCGGATTTGAGCGGGTCCCAGTCTTCCGATATCAGGGGGTTTTGCTCCGGCGCAACGCTGCTGGGGTAAATGGGGTAGCCGGCGTTGAGGGTTTCGAAGAAGACGGTGTTGATGCCGGTGCGGGCGAGCTGGTCAAAGACGCGCTCAAGCCCCTCGTGGGACTCAGCGGCCACAATCGTGCCCCGGTCGAGCCAGATGGCGCGAATCTCGGGCTGGGCGACGGGGTGATCGGTGGGGAAGTTGTCCCACAGCAGCCGGCGCGCCTCAAACCAAGCCTGCCGCGCCGCGCCGTACTCGCGCTGCGCTACCAGTGTCGGAAACTCGTCTAGGGTGCCCTGCACGCGCTCTAAAATGGCATATTTCTGGTCGGCGATCGCCACTGGATCGCGATCGCTATCGGCAATCTGCACCTGCTCTGTGGAAGCGACCAAAATCGAACCGTCGACCGCCTGGGCGTTGACGGTGGGCACGGTCGATTCTGCGAGCAGCAGGGCGCTCTCAAACCGGCCCATCAAGCTCTCAAGCTCCTCGGTCATAAGGTTCGCTTCCCGCGGCCAGATGGGCAGGGCCTCGGACGTCTGCGGCGGAGCATTTCTCGATACCGCCGTGCCGGTAGCCTGGGCCGAAACGATGGGCTCAACGGCTTCAGGCACAGCTTGAGCCTCGCCACCGCTAGCCGCGCTGTCATTGCTGGCGGGGTCGGCAGCAGCGCTATTGATGGGCCCGCCGACGGCAAAGCTCTGGTCGAACTGCAGCACGGCTGCCTGTAGCCAAGCGCTGTCCATCTGCGAGTCAGACTCTTCTCCCCAGTTCCAACCTAGAAAGAGCACCTGATCTGTTTTGACGACAGCCGGAGAATTGTATGGGCTACCGGCTGTATCACTCCAAGTGGCGAGCACTTGGCTACCGGGGCCGTGAGGCACAACAACGCCGCCCATAGCCACATACTCCTCGGGGGCAGCGTTCTCCGCCTCTGGGGAGATGTAGGCGGGCTGCAGCAGCGGAAAGGCCCAGTAGGCCCCCAGTAGCGATCGCAGCTCTTGCTGTATGGTGTCGGGCGACGCTAGACCGATGCGACCGGATACCACCAGCTGCCCGCCCTGGTCTAAAAAATCGCGCAACAGGGCCACTTGTGACCGAGATATCATCTCGGCGCTCGGAACAAATAGAATTGGCGCTTCACCGCCGGCGGGGTCAGCCAAGCGGCGCTCTAGCCCTGTCCAACGAACCAGCTGGTAGCTGACGCCAGCGGCCTCGAAGCGCTCGGCAAGGCGGGATTCGGACAGTGGGCTGCCGAGGGGAGAGTGCAGCACCAGCACTGAGCGACGGGACTGAGGGGCCGCAGCGCTCGACTGGGCTAGAGCGCCCGGGACGGCAGCGCCGGCGGTTGGCCCATGGCTAGGGTCTGGTAGCCCTAAGACACCTCCAGCCGTCACCCACAGGCCAAATGCCGATAGGAGAACGCGCTGAGATAGTCTGCCAGCGAACTTAGCAGAATTAGAGATAAGACGTACGTCGACCAAAGTTGCACTCCTCACGCTTTACTCAGGCACCGCCCTAAAAATGGCTGGCCTAAGCTGCAGCTCATTCGCTGCATGTCAGCTCAACACACAACATACTCCCAGGGTTTTCGCGCCATATCAAGATCAAAAAACGCGAACCCGCCCTGACTTTACCAAATATTTAGGCAATCATGCGTTTGATGAGCAATCTGTCAACCACCGTTAGTACTTTTTTCTAGATTGTCCGCGGTAAAGTAGTCATCAAACTTCTCTTGATTGAAGTGGTAGACCGTCCGGATGGGATAGGGGATGTTGAAGTCGGCATCGTCGCAGGCCTGCTTCAGCGCTAGGACCACCTTGGTCTGGGTCTGCCTGACGTGCACTTTCTCAGGTTTTGTCCAATAGTGGACAACGAAGTCTATCGCGCTATCTCCGAAGTTGACGACGTCCACCTCGATAGACGGCTGAGAGAGCACGCCGTCTACATCGGCGATCGCCATCTGTAAAACCTGCCTAGCTCGCGGCAGCGGAGTGTTGTAGTCCAAGCCGATGGCGAGGTCGGTGCGGCGAAAGTCGCGGTGGGTCAAAACGGTGATGGGGCTGGTAAAAACGATGGAGTTAGGGATGACAATCTGCTCCCCCTGATAGGTCCGGATATGGGTCGATCGAATAGTGATCTCCTCCACGGTGCCCTCGTAGTCCGTCACGATGATTTGGTCGTTAATCTGAAACGGCTGATTGAGCAGCAGCAAGATCCCGGCCAGAAAGTTCTTGAAAATGTCCTGAAACGCAAAGCCGATTGCCACAGAGCTGAGGCCTAAAAGACCTAGCAAATCGCCTGGTTCTAGTCCCGGAAACAGCACTGCTCCGGCAATTAGAATGCCTAAAACCCAAATGGTCACCGTCGACATTTGAATTGCGAGAGACCGCAGCGACTCGCTGTTGAAGAGGCGCTCAGCGGTTGCTCCAGCCACCTGACGGATTGGCCTGACCACAAACGACGTAACAATGATGATGACAATCGCCCCGATGAGGGCAGGAAGAGTCGTGATGCCCTGCTCAAGCATATTCAGCAGGGCATCTTGAGCGGTCTGAACAATCTCAGTCACGGGCACACAGCGCCTGAAGCAACGACATCAGTCATCATAACGAAACCCTGCACACAGAAAAACCCCGCTCAGCGGACGCAGTGGGCGACTGCAAACAACGCCTTTAGAGAGATAGGACCTCACGCACGAGTCATCCCTATTGGCCTCGGCAGCGCTGCCGGGATTGTGGCAGACTCAAAGGGGCTAAAGCGGCCCACGCGATAATTTGCCGAGGAGAAGCGATGGAACTGTATCAATTTGAGATGTCGCACTACTGCGAAAAGGTGCGCTTTCTCTTGGACTATAAGGGCCTGACGTACAAAAAGGTCGACGTCACTCCAGGCATCGGTCAGCTGGATGTATACCGCCTCTCTGGGCAGCGGCAGGTGCCGGTGCTTCAAGACGGGGCTGAGGTGATCGCCGACTCTACGGGAATCGCCTTTTATCTAGAAGGGACGTACCCCGACCGGCCCCTCGTTCCTACCGGACCGCTTCAGCGGGGTCAGTGCCTGGCGCTAGAGGCTTGGGCGGATGACTCCATTGGCCTCAACGCGCGCAAGGTGATGCTGGGAGCCTTCGGACAAAACGCCGACCTGCGTACGGCGCTGCTGCCGGCCCAGACGCCTGACTTTCTCAAGGGGCTGGTGGGCGCGGTGCCTCGGGAAGCGCTTGACCTATTGGGCAGTAGCGTTGGCCTCGGCCCAGATGTGATCAAAGCCGCCCGAATCGATATTGAGCGGAGTCTAGAGGCGCTCACCCTGCTGCTGCGGGACCGGCCCTACCTGATTGGTGAGGCCCCCACGCTAGCCGACTTTGCCGTCGCCGCGATGACGATGTACGTCAAGTTCCCTGAAGTCGCCTACGTCGATATTCCGGCGTCGCTGCAGGGGCGCGGCGTTCCCGGCATTGCCGACAACCCGGCCTACGACGCGTTTTTCAACTGGCGCGATCGCCTCTACGCCGACTACCGCGTGGCCAGGCCGACGATCGCCCCCACGCCGCCCGCTGACGGCAGCCCGACCCGCATTAGCATCGACTAAGCCTTACATGGGGCAGGGGCGCGCTAAGGGTCTGGCGGTATAGAGAACCTGGCGTCAAAATATGCTGACCTACACGTCAAGAATTCTCAAGAGATGCAACGCACTATAAAGGTCAGTGTCGCCTAGAACACATCCTGAGCTACGCTATGGGCATCCAAGATGTGTATGGGAGGCAGCTTACATGAAGCTTGTTATCCAAGGTAAGAACATTAACGTTACGCCTGCAGTTCACGACTACGTGCAGCAAAAGATCGTCAAAGCCGTGAATCACTTCCAAACCTCAGCGATGGAGGTGGATGTCCATCTGTCGGTGGCTCGCAACCCCCGAATCACCTCAAAGCACATTGCTGAGGTGACTATCCACGCCAGCGGGCTTGTGGTTAGGGCAGAAGAAACCAGCGAGAACCTTTACGCCAGCATCGACCTGGTCGCCAGCAAGATCGCGCGCCAGATGCGTAAGTTTAAGGAGAAGCGCCAGGCTAAAGCCCATACCCCCGTCAAAACCGCTACGGCGATCGCCCGCAGCCCTGTCTCCCCCAGCTTGTTGAGCGATCGCGCTCCGGCTCTGCCCGAGGATGTGGTCCGCACCAAGTACTTTGCGATGCCCCCCATGTCGGTGGAAGAAGCCCTAGAGCAGCTTCAGCTCGTGGGCCACGATTTCTACATGTTCCGCAACCACGACACCGGCGAGATCAACGTCATCTACGAGCGCAACCACGGCGGCTACGGCCTGCTGCAGCCCCGCAGCGGCAATGGTCACGTACACGGTAAGCTCGCCGAGATTGAGCACCGCGTCGCCCATGAGGGTGAGGGCGATCGCATCCGGAACGCCGATGTGGCAGAGGTGCCAGCGATGTAGCCACGCCTCGTAACCTCACACTAGCGATGGTTTTGTTGGATTTTCTTGCGTCAACCGCAGCCTACAAATTTAGGTTTGACGCTCCACTAGATTGCCTGCAGCAAAAAGCCGATAACTCCGCCTGCGAGCACAATCCAGGCGGAGTTTATTTTGTACTTGAACACCGCCACCGCTGAGGCGAGTGCCAGCAGCGCCGCCGCAATTCTCAGCTGTACCGTGGGGGCCTCCAGCAGGGCGGCGCGGGCTAGGGTCAGGGTGACCACCGCCATTAGACCCAGAGAGGCGGCATTGATGCCGTCAAGAAAGGCGCCAAACCAGGGAGAGCGGCGCAGGGTCGTTACCCAGGGGCTGATTAACCCCACCAGCAAAAAAGCGGGCAGAAAAATGCCGATGGTGGCGGCGATCGCCCCCAGATTTCCCGCCAGCAGATAGCCCACAAAGGTGGCCGTGGTAAATACCGGGCCGGGGGTAAACTGACCGATGGCGATCGCATCTAGAAGCTGTTGGGAGGTGAGCCAGCCGTGGCGCTCCACTAGGTCTTCCTGTAAGAACGCCAGCAGCACGTAGCCGCTGCCGTAGAGCACCGAACCAATCTTGAGAAAGAACAGAAAGGCCTGCACCCAGGTGACGGGTCGCTCTACGGGCGCGGCGGAAAGCGGCGTTGATCCGGTCTGAGCCAGCAGCCCCGTCACGGGCAGCAGCGCTGCTGAGGTGCGCCGCCGCCAGTTTTTGTAGAGCATTACCCCTAGGCCCGCGGCGAGCAGCAGCAAAATCTCGTTGACGCTCAGAAAAAACGCGCCAACAACGGCGATCGCCGCCGCCACCGTCGGAGCATCCTTGAGGGCCTTCTTGCCTAGCTTCCACAGGGCCTGCAAAATGACCGCGATGATCACCGGCTTGATGCCGTACAGCAGCCAGCCCACCTCCGGCACCGTCTGGTAGCGATCGTAGATAGCCGCCAGAATCCACACTAGGGTCATAGCGGGCAAGATGAAGCAGGAGCCTGCCACAAACAGCCCCCGCCAGCCGCCGCGCTCGTAGCCGATGTGGATGGCTAGCTCGGTGGAATTGGGGCCGGGAATCAGGCTGGTGACGCCGATCAAATCGAGCAGCTGCTCGTGGGTCATCCACTGCCGCCGCTTCACGACCTCGTCGTCCATCATGGCAACGTGGGCAGCAGGGCCACCAAAGGCCACCGTCCCCAGCCTGAAGAAGACTAGGGCCAGCTCTTTAAGACGCTGCGAGGCGGGCTCAGGCGGCGGAGAAGATGGAGCAGTATCCATGGCAGACCTGTTGTTTTGAGCAGTCTAGCAGCCCAAGGTTAAGGCAGATTAAGGCGGCTAGGGCCTATACAGAGGGCATGCTGGCAGCGCCCTTAGCTTCTAGGGGTCACGCCCAGGTCCTCAACCAGCGCATCCCTTACCTTCTGGTGTACCGGGTCTACATCCTCGTCCGTCAGGGTCCGCTCCGCAGTGCGGTAGACCAGCCGCAGCGCCAGGCTACGCTGCCCCTCGGGCACGCCCTCGCCACGATACTCGTCAAACAGCTCCACCGACGACAGCAGCGGCGCTCCGGCCGCCTGAATCGTCTCCCCAATTTTGGATAGCGGCAGGTTGAGCGGCGCGTAGAAGGCAATGTCGCGATCGGCAGCGGGGTAGGTGGAATAGGGGGTGAACCGCGGCACATCGGCCCCCTCCTGGGTGATGTGGGCCAGCAGCACCTCTAGATCGAGCCGAAATAGATAGACCGCCTCCGGCAAGTCGCGCTGCTGCCGCACCTGAGGGTGAAGCTGCCCAAAGAGGCCAAGCTGCTCCTCGCCTAGCCACAGCGAAGCGGTGCGGCCTGGATGCAGCCAGGGGTGATCGGCATAGGCGCGGGATTCAACCGCTACCCCAAGCTGCCGAAACACGCTCTCCAACACACCCTTGGCCTCAAACCAGTCCATAGGGCGATCGCGTCCCCCCTGGGTCCAGCGTCCCTGCTTTGGGTCACCGCCCAAAACGCCCGCGATCAAGTCCTGCTCGTGGCGCTCGCCGCCTTCCTGCCAGAACACCCGCCCCAGCTCAAAGCCGTTCAGCGCGCCGCTGCCCTGCTCCAGGTTGTATTGAAACGCGTCCAGCAGGGCCGAGAATAGCTCCATTCGCAGGGCTGAATACTCGGCGTAAAGCGGGTTGGCCAGCTTGATTTGGCGATCGTCCTCGGGCTTGACGAGGGAATAGTGCACCAGCTCCGTCAGGCCTTCTGCCCTGAGGGCGGCGGTCACCCGCTGGGTGGCGGCATGGCGCGGCGAGAGGTAGCCCGCTTCACTCTTGCCGGGGAGCGTGGTGGCGAAGCGGTTGTAGCCATAGAGCCGCGCCACCTCCTCAATGAGGTCGATCTCTCGCTCTAGGTCTCGGTAGCGATAGGGGGGAATGGCTACCTGCCAGACGCTACTGCCAACCTCGCACCCGGGCCTCGCCTCTAGCCGGCAGCCTAGGGCCATCAATATGCGCTCGATCTCTTCCGCGCTCAGCGCGCCCAGGCTTTCATCCGTGAGGACGACCGGTCCTAGCACCTGATTCACCCGCGCCTGCCGCAGCTCGACGGTGCGTACGGTGTCGGCTACGGTGTCGGCTACGGCCTGCTGCTGCAGAGTGCCCCCCGCTAGCGTCTGAATTAAATCTAGGGCACGGCGCGCCGCGCGCCTCACCTCCGCCTGGTTGACGCCGCGCTCATAGCGGGCCGAGGCCTCGGTGCGCAGGCTTTGGCTGCGGGCCGATCGCCGAATGGCTACCGAGCCGAACAGCGCAGCCTCTAGCATCACTGCCGTAGTGCCCTCGTGAACTTCGGTATCCTCACCGCCCATAACGCCGGCTAGGGCCACGGGGCGATCGCCCGCCGTAATCAGCAGAGCCTGGGGCTGCAGCTTTCGCGCCTGACCGTCTAGGGTTTTGAGGGTTTCCCCTGACTGGGCAAAGCGGACGCCAATCGTCAGGCCATCGCCCCCCGCGTAGGCCACTAGCCGGTCGTAGTCGAAGGCATGCAGCGGCTGTCCCCACTCCAGCAGCACGTAGTTGGTGACATCCACTATCGTATTGATGGGCCGCACGCCGGCGGCCTGGAGTCGCCGCTGCAGCCACTTAGGGGAAGGGCCCAGGGTAACGCCGCCAACGGTGGTGCCGATGTAGGTGGGGCAGGCCTGGGGCTCCTGCACAGTAATGGTCAGCTGCGGACTAGAGGGCAAGTCGACTTCGGGGCACTCTGGAAGAGACAGGGGCGACCCGGTTAGGGCGGCCACCTCCCGCGCGATACCGATCATGCTAAGGGCATCCGCTCGGTTGGCGGTGGAGGTCACGTCCAAAACCACGTCGTCAAGCCCCAGATAGGGCCGGGCGTCCTCCCCTGGCGTAAAGCCGGGCTGATCTTTGGGCTGCTCTGCAGATTGGCCCAAAGATGACGTGTCAGATCGATCGACCTCGGAGAAAATATAGATGCCCTCTGAATCCTTCTCTAGCCCAAGCTCCGACTGGGAGCAAATCATGCCTTGGGACTTAACGCCCCGCAGCTTGCGCGGGCTGATCTTGATGTCGATTTTGGGTAAATAGGTCCCCACCGCGGCAACTGGCACAAATATTCCGGATTTTACGTTCGCCGCGCCGCAAACAATGGTAGAAGCCTCAGACTGTCCGATATCGACGGTACACACCCGCAGCTTATCGGCATTGGGATGGGGCTGACAATCTGAGACGTACCCGATAACGACCCCGTCGGCCCAGCTCCGGCGATCTTCAATGTCTTCGACCTCAAAGCCGGCCATTGTCAAGAGATCGCTGAGCTCGACTGGCGTCATCGCAACTTCAACAAACTCCTGCAGCCACTCCAATGAAATTCGCATGCTGCGTCACTGTCCCTTTAGTTCTCCTAGCTGTCGCCCCTCATTCTACCGTCCAGGGCGATCGCCGACCCAAACGCGCTGGGCATCCCCAGACTGAGGGTGCTCCCGCCTTGCCGCCAAGGCGATCGCCCTGGCGTTTTTCAGACTGCTTCTGCCGTGATCTACGGTATCCGGAATATCAATGCCGCCTACTCAGGAACTTGATGGAACTTTAGCAACTCTTTAACAGAGCGATAAAGAGCAACGCGGTTTTTATCCAGTATCCCAAGGGAAATCATTTAATGTAGAAATGGCGACCGGGATCACGAACCATGCCTCATCAAAGACTTTTAGCTAATCTACACCACCCCCGTTGGGTGTACTAAAGAAACGCTACATCCATTCTGTAATGCCACATGTTCTTGAGATTGGAATGGGCTATTGCTTAAACCCGATGTGTCCTTACCCGGTCAATCCGGACACAAACCAGCGTTGTCAGGCGTGCGGTTCTAAAATGAAGCTGAACAATCGCTATCGGATTGTTCGGCAGCTCGGACACGGCGGCTTTGGTGCGACTTTCCTAGCGCTTGACGAATCCCTGCCTGGCCATCCCAACTGCGTCATTAAGCAACTGCGCCCTGTCGCCAGCTCGTCTGAAGTCCTGCACATGGCGCGGGAGCTCTTTCAGCGGGAAGCCAAAACCTTGGGAAAGATTGGGGATCATCCTCAGGTGCCTCGGCTGCTCGACTACTTCGATACAAACCAGGAGTTCTATCTCGTTCAGGAGTACATCAGCGGCTATACGCTGCAGCAGGAAGTAAAGCACAGCGGCCCTTTGACAGAAGCTGGGGTGAAGCAGTTTCTCAGCGAAATTCTGCCGATGGTGCAGTACATTCACAGCAACCAGGTCATTCACCGCGACATCAAGCCGGCCAACCTAATTCGCCGCGAGCAGGACAAGCAGCTAGTGCTGATTGACTTTGGCGCCGTCAAAGATAAGGTCAACCCAGCCCTGGCATCGATGTCCTCTGAAAATACGGCGCTGACCTCCTTTGCAGTGGGTACGCCGGGCTATGCGCCGCCCGAGCAGATGGCGATGCGCCCCACCTACGCCAGCGATATCTATGCCCTCGGCATCACCTGCGTCTATTTGTTGAGCGGCAAATCTCCGCGGGACATGAGCTACAACCCGACCACCGGGGAAGTGCTTTGGAAAGAGCATGTGCACGTCAGTGAGCATTTTGCCAATGTGATTAAGCGGATGCTAGAGATCTCGGTGGGGCACCGCTACCAGTCTGCGGTAGAGGTCCTGAGAGCCCTAGACCTCGTACCCTATATGGATAGTCTGGCCGAGGGAATTACGACTGCAAATCGCCCTGACACGCGGCCAAAGCTGACGCTGTCTACGGAACTCGATCATTCCACGGGCACCCTATCATCGCCAACCGCGCGCCTCGCTGCCCAGATTCGCGCCCGCAACGCTCGACGGGCTGCTGACAACAGCCAGTTTCAAACCAATGGTCAGACTTCTGTTCCCCTGTCTGGCCGTATCGATATCCCCACCCCGCCGCGCCGCCGCGCCCCGCAAACTAGTGCCCGGCAGCTTCTAGACGCCTATTCCCGCGGACAGCGAAACTTTAATGCCCGCAATCTCAGCCTGCTCAACCTTCAGCGAGCGGAATTAGCTGACGCCAGCTTTCATGACGCTGATTTTCACCAGTCGAAGCTCATGGGCGCCAACTTTCAAAAATGCGACCTCGGCGGCGCTAACTTTGGGCGAGCCGGCCTGCAGCGGGCTGTGCTGCGAGACGCCAATCTGGTAGGTGCCTTCTTCACCAACGCCGACCTGGCTAATGCCGATCTTCGAGGCGCAAATCTAAGCTACGCCCACCTGCTAAACGCCAACCTCCAGGGCGTCAATCTCTGCGGCGCAGATCTGACCGGCGCCAAGGTGTCGGACGACCAGCTCGCCAGGGCGCGAACGAACTGGAAGACGGTGCACCCACGCCGTAAACGGGGACTGTGGTAGAGTTCTATTGCGCCTGGCCTATCGCTTAGGGCAATCGCTTAAGACAACGGTTTTAGCCTAAAGCCCTACGTCAATAGACGGCAGGGTGCGTATAATAGCCCCATGCATCAGGGCCCAACGCATCAAAGCATTTGCTTCAGGCCGCTATTTATCCCAGAGCCCAATTGTGAGCAACTTCAATCGCCCCAAGCGTCCGCCGAACATGGACCCGGAACTCTACCGGCGCTTGGCGGAAGAGGCCCAAGCGCCCTATCGGGGGCTGAGGCGCTTCATCTACGCTTCGGTCGGGGCATCCGGGGCCATTGGCGCTGTCGTATTTCTTGCTCAGGTGCTTGCCGGACGGGACCTGCCCCGCTCCCTGCCCAATCTTGCTTTGCAGCTGGGAGTTGTGGCCCTCGTCGTATGGCTCTTTAGGCGCGATCGCCCCAAGACTTAACAAATGTGCACAAAAGTCAGGAATAAGAAAAGAAATTGAAATATAAAGAAAACATTACGGAATAGTGATCGAGCCATAATTCCTGGCATCCTTAGATCAAGATAAATTGAGGCCAGCCGATATAAAGGCCTTAGAGATAAACAGTGAATGCTTGTTGAGCCGTCTGCTCCCACCTATAGGGGCAGGCGGCTCAGCATATGTGGCCCTTAGCCCATACCGCATAATCGTGTCGCGTTCAGTAGGCTGAATCGCTCCAGGCTGAATCGCCCAAAACTATGGGCTTTTGAGCGCAGGCAATGTATATTGGTGAGCAATAAAATAGGTGAGCCGCCAGGCGCTCACCCTCAAGACAGCTCCCTCCCCCTACAAATAATTAGGAATACCTGCGAGGCCCTACCCATGATTCTCTCCCAACCCCGGCGTCAAAAACTGATACAGGCTGCTTTTCGGTTCAGCGCCGCGGCTGGCTTAGCGATCGCTGGCTTAGTGAGTATTGGCCAACGCGCCGCCGTCGCCCAGGCTGCCTACGGCAGCTACGTCGGCGTTGGTGCCTCCGTCGGCCTTACCAGCGGCGACAGCGACCTCGGAGAGGATCAGGACTTCTCGGGCGTGATTGCAGCCCGCTATCACTTTTTAAGGCTGCCCATCTCCGTACGAGCCCAGGCGCTCGTGTTTACCGATACCGACGCCTTTGTGCCTACGGTATCCTACGACTTTCCCATCAATTGGCAGACAGATGCCTACATCGGAGCGGGCGTCGCCTTCCAGGATGACGATGATTCCGCCTCTCCAATCGGCAATGAGACCGCCTTTGTGCTACAGCCCGGCGTCGACTACAGCATCCCTAACAGCCGCTTTGTGGTGTTCGGCAACGCGATTATCGCGTTCGACGCCTACGAGCAGGGCGGCGGCGCGGCGGCTGCGCTCCAGGGCGGGGTCGGTCTACAGTTCTAGAGCCGTCAGAAGCGATCGCTGCGTTATTGGCCTAACCTCGATGATAGGAGACCGGCGAGACGGATACGTCATTTCTAAGAAAGGGTATACCCCTGAGTTTTGGCGTCAGCTGCTGCGGCTCCACGAGCTAATCGTCTGGGCCCGGTGGCTAATTGTGGGGGGCTGCTGCCTCTTAATCGGCTTGCCCAGCCTATGGATGCTGCGGACTGAAGTGCAGATGCTTCAGCAGTACTTCACCTGGCCGGCCCTCCGCTATGCCCTAGCGTTTAACCCGGTCCCTACCATGGGCCTCTTTATCTGCGTAGCCCTGGTGTTCTCCACCCTGTTTTGGCAGAGCCGCAATATTGTGCTAGGGCTTTCGCTACGGGAAACAAAGCGCCTAGAGCGACAGCTTCAGCAAATCAATCAGCAGGGCCCTAGCCATCCGCTGTGGCGCTTTTTGCGTCCAGCTAAGGTAAAAAGGTAGGCTGAGCCCGGAAAATAGCAAGCCCTAAACCCTCGCTAGGCGCTGACTCAAAGCTGAGCTTCTAAAAGAGCCACCAACAGCGCTTTTTGGGCGTGCAGCCGATTTTCCGCTTCGTCCCAAATTCGTGAGTGCGGTCCTTCCATCACCTCATCGGTGATCTCCTCGCCGCGGTGGGCGGGAAGACAGTGCAGCACGATTGCATCCTGACTGGCGTACTGCAGCAGGTCCGCGTTGACTTGATAGGGCTGGAACACCGGCACGCGGTTGGAGGCGGAGTCCTCTTGTCCCATGCTGGCCCAAACATCGGTATAGAGCACCTGAGCCCCCTTCACGGCGTCCATGGGCTCTGTCGTCACCTCGACCCTGGCGCGATCGCCGGCTAGCGCCTGCGCCTGCGTCACCATCTCTGGTGCAGGCTGATAGCCCTCGGGGGCGGCGACGACAATATTCATGCCCACCAGCGCGCACCCCAGCATGAGTGAATGGGCAACGTTGTTGCCGTCTCCTAGATAGGCCAAAGTGAGCCCGCTTAAAGCGCCAAAGGCCTCTTTGACCGTCAGCAGGTCTGCCAGAATTTGGCAGGGGTGCTCTAGATCTGTGAGCGCGTTGATGATCGGACTCTTGGCATAGTGGGCGAAGGTTTCGAGCTCTGACTGAGCATAGGTGCGAATTGCCAGGGCATCGAGGTAGCGATCGAGCACTCGGGCAGTATCCTGGGTGGGCTCGCCCCGATTGACCTGCGTGACGTTGGTATTGAGGTCTAAGACCTGCCCCCCAAGCTGGTACATCGCTGCTGAAAAGCTGACGCGCGTCCGAGTCGAGGCCTTGCTAAATAAAAGACCCAAGATCTTGCGGCACTGCGGGCGAACCTCTCCGGCTTTAAGTTGAACCGCTAAATCGAGCAGCTGCATCACCTCATCCCGGCTCAAATCGGCCATGCTGAGGAAATCGCGTCCGGCTAGGGAGGGGACGGTCATGGGGGTCGTGTCTCAATAGAAAATAGAAATCTATCAGATCTTGCCCCAGTACGCTAGCCGCATTTCCGTGAAGTAAGCGATCGCTGACAGGCTCGATGTGATTTATGTAACCCCGCCTGGGAGCATGACTAGCGGGTCTATTCGAGCCCCCCCGCTTAGACGTATTGGAACGCATAAGCTGTTAACGTGCCCTAATGCCTTAACACTAGCTTGTTCAAGTCCGCAATAGGTTTACTGAATCTTTAGGCGTCTTCGTGATAAGAGTCACTGATTCAGGAGGTGGATCTAGGGCCATAATAAGCATAGATTTCTAAAGCGAGCTAAAGCGATGGTCTCTCAGAGCAATCTTTTACGACCAGCGCGCTGGCTACTCTAAATCCTTGCTCAATGTTGAGGAAGACCACACAGTGGCAGTTTTATTACAGGGGCACCACAGCCGATTTACTACCGCAGATGAGCAGCTCATCTACAATCATCTACTCTATTGGATTGAGAAAGAGTCCACAGAGAAGATGCTCTATCGGTTTAAGTCGCTGTTTATTGATGGATATCAATATTCTGATTCGGCAGTCGCCAAGGCGCTCGATAATATTACGGCTTTGCCCACGGCGTCCCAAGACTTTCGCTACATCGTCAACCGCTGCTGCCATATCTTAATTAACCGCTGGCAGTCGCGCTCTCAAACGAAAGTTGCCATCGTCGAGCTAATTGACCTATTCCAGAAGGTCCCTGACGCACCCGTGGCTGGAATATGGCGACGACACTACGTTTGCCGGCTTCGCGAACTGATGCGCCAGTTTGTAACTACGGAGCAATATTTTACGCTGCGCCGTCTGGCCGCGCTGCTGCGAACCAATGCAGCTGGTGGGGGCAGCCGGCCGCTAGGCACGCTCATCTGCCGGTATCCCTACCTCTATCCCCACTGCCTGATCAGCGAGGATAGCCCCCGTGAACACCGTTGCACCGTCCGGGATATTCAGCTTACGGCTCAGTCCGAGTTCGAAATTGCGCTTTCTAAATACCTGACGTCTCAGGTGCGCGGGGGAGTGCAGCCCGCTGTATCGGAGGCTAGCAGCCACCGGTCTCCAATTATTAACCCCACGCTGCTGAGCGATCGCGCCCTTAACCAGGCCATAAAGCACTACGCCTGCCCCATCTCTTCTGGGCAGACCTATCGAGACCTGGCCCAGAGCTTCATGGCCAGCAGTGGCTACGCGCAGCCCTACCTCTCGTTTAAAAAAGATCTCTATCACTACCTAATCGACGGCATCGACCCAAAATACGGGGGTCGACAGTTCAACCTACAGCTGTGCAATCGGCTAGAAGACATTTTGCCCACTAGCGATGCAGCTCCAGTCAACGATTTCCTTGTGGTGCGCACCTGTAGCTCTCTTCTCAACTTCCTCGTGGTCGATGGCCCGAAGAACCCGGAGCACTTTGTATTTGTCGATCTGCTCAACAACATTGGCCCGGTGCGCACAATGGGGCTGCTGCTGAAGCTCGTTCTGCCCTGTCGCCGCGTGCGCCCCTACCTGGAGCGTCGATTCTCCATTTTGTTCAACCATTACGAAACGCACCGCCGAGATGCGGTGGGCTGGCTTGTCCATGCCTTGGAGCTACTCAACGTGGCGCTGGCCACCAATTTTGGTCAGCTAGACACCTCGCTGTTTGCCCAGATTTAGCCTCAGCTCCAATTTAGCCCTGCTGTGGTTGCCGTGAGACGCCGCGCGCGATCGCCCCTCAGGCGCTGACGGTAAAATTCGAGCTTGGAATAAGTTAATAAAAATTTAGAATAGAGGAAGCTGCTGCGGCGGACTTAGCTCTATCGGTTGATGCCTTGATAGGCTATAGCAAATGTCCTGATGCATTAGGACATCTGCTTACCCTATCGCGTAAGAAAATCGAGGCGTTGCGCCCATAGCGTTGTCCTGAACGACAGGATGAACGTAATAGGCGCATAGGCTGGTCGTCCGCTCAATTGGCACTGCTTCAAATCGCTCATCTGCTCGCCCCGGAAACATCTATGATCCCTGCCTTTCTTCAAACGCTCCACAGTCCTCAGCGTCCCGTAATCGTATTCGATGGGGCAATGGGGACGTCCCTACAAACGCAAAACCTGACTGCTGAAGACTTTGGTGGCCCCCAGTATGAGGGCTGCAATGAATACCTGGTGGTGTCTAAGCCCGAGGCGGTGGAGCAGGTGCACCGCGAGTTCTTGCAGGCCGGGGCCGACGTGATCGAAACCGACACCTTTGGGGCGGCCTCGATTGTGCTGGATGAGTATGACCTGGGCGATCGCGCCTACGAGCTGAACGTCAAGGCGGCAAAGTTGGCCAAGCAGGTGGCGGCGGAGTTCTCGACCGCCGAGAAGCCGCGCTTTGTGGCGGGGTCCATGGGCCCAACCACGAAGCTGCCCACCCTGGGCCATATCGACTTCGACACGATGCGGGATTCCTTTGTGGAGCAGGCCGAGGGGCTGTACGACGGCGGCGTAGATCTACTTCTCATTGAAACCTGCCAGGACGTGCTGCAGATCAAGGCGGCGCTGTCGGCGATAGAGCAGGTGTTCGAGCAGAAGGGCGATCGCCTCCCGCTGATGGTGTCAGTGACGATGGAGACCACGGGTACGATGCTGGTGGGGTCGGATGCGGCGGCGATGCTGACGATTTTGGAGCCTTACCCCATCGATATTTTGGGGCTGAACTGCGCCACGGGCCCTGACCGGATGGCGGACCACATCCGCTACCTGTCGGCCCATTCGCCGTTCGTAATTTCCTGCATTCCCAACGCGGGCCTGCCGGAGAACGTGGGGGGACACGCCCACTATAAGCTGACGCCTATGGAGCTGCGCATGGCGCTGATGCACTTTGTGGAGGATCTGGGGGTGCAGGTGATTGGCGGCTGCTGCGGCACGCGGCCTGATCATATTGAGCAGCTGGCTGATGTGGCGCAGGATCTGACGCCGAAGACGCGATCGGTGCGGCGATTGGGATTGGATGATGGCGATGGCGATCGGGCAAATGGCGATTCCGATGTACGGGCGAATGGCCATTCGCCCCTATCCGATACCGGCACCTCCGATACGGCGATCGCCACTGGCACCTCCAATACCGTACGGGCAAATGGCCATTTGCCCCTACCGGATGATGGCGCGACCGATATGTCCGCGATCGCCAACCCCCGCCCCGCATTGGGATACGCCCCGGCGGCGGCCTCCCTCTACTCCGCCCAGCCCTACGACCAGGACAACTCCTTTTTGATCATCGGCGAGCGCCTCAACGCCAGCGGCTCCAAAAAATGCCGCACCATGCTCAACGACGAAGACTGGGACGGCCTGGTCTCCCTGGCCAAAGCCCAGGTGAAAGAGGGCGCCCACGTGCTGGACGTCAACGTCGACTACGTGGGCCGCGACGGCGTCCACGACATGCGGGAGCTGGTGTCGCGGCTGGTGACCAACGTCACTCTCCCACTAATGCTGGACTCCACCGAGTGGCAAAAGATGGAGGCGGGGCTGAAGACCGCTGGCGGCAAATGCATCCTCAACTCCACCAACTACGAAGACGGTGACGAGCGCTTTTTTAAGGTGCTAGAGCTGGCCAAGACCTACGGCGCGGGCATCGTCGTCGGCACCATTGACGAAGACGGCATGGCCCGTACCGCCGACAAAAAGTTCGCGATCGCCCAGCGCGCCTACCGCGACATCGTGGAATACGGCATCCCCCCCCACGAGATTTTCTACGACCCTCTAGCCCTGCCCGTCTCCACCGGCATCGAAGAAGACCGGGTAAACGGGCGGGAGACCGTGGAGTCTATCCGCCGCATCCACGAGCAGCTGCCCGGCGTCCACAGCCTGCTGGGCATCTCCAACATCTCCTTCGGCCTCAACCCCGCCGCCCGCATGGTGCTCAACTCGGTGTTCTTGAACGAGTGCATGGGCAAAGGCCTCGACGCCGCCATCGTCAGCGCCGCCAAGATCTTGCCTCTAGCCAAGATTGACCCGGACCACCAGCAGGTGTGCCGCGACCTGATCTACGACCAGCGCCGCTTCGACGGCGAGCTGTGCACCTACGACCCGCTGATC
>JBHJHD010000160.1:0-21991 GCA_050331115.1 Elainellaceae cyanobacterium | reverse complement strand
GCCTGAGGCGAAGAAGCGTTTAAATGAAATTCCCAAGACCACCTTTTAAAGGTTTGGCCACACGCGCCCCTAGGGCGATCGCCCTAGGGGCCGATGCTTCCGCACCTGCCCCTTGTTACGGTAATCAAAGTAAACGCTGAGCACCGAGCAGCCCCGAAGACTCACAAACTTCCGTGAGCAGCAAGAACACCAATCGATATAACCCAAATTTTCCCGCTTAAGATAATTTTTGGAGGGGTCCTAGGGGACGCAACTGTCCCCTAGCGGGGGCATGGGGGCGCTTACCCCCTAAATCTTGCGGTTCGGACCAACACGCTCAAAAACACACCAAAAACCCAAACAAGGAAAGACCCATGGGCCTAGGACGACTCGTCAACGGAACCTGGAAAACCACCCGCGATCAAGAAGACAGCGACGGGCGTTTCCTCCGCCCCGAAACCGACTTCCACCAGTGGCTCAAAGCCAACGGCTCCGGCGCGCCCGTCGAAGCCGATCGCTACCACCTCTACGTCTCCCTAGCCTGTCCCTGGGCTCACCGCACCCTGATCACCCGCGAGCTGAAAGGGCTCACCGACGCCATCTCTCTCTCCATCGTTGACCCCCACATGGGCGAAGAAGGCTGGGCCTTTTCCGACTACCCCGGCACCGTTCCCAACCGCGTCAACGGCGCGCAGTACCTGCGAGAGCTTTACACCCTCACCGACCCCAATATTTCCGGCCGGGTGACCGTCCCCGTCCTCTGGGATAGAAAAGACGGCGGCATCGTCAACAACGAATCCCGCGAGATCATCCGCATGTTTGACCACGAGTGCGGCGCGATCGCCCAAAACGACGTCGACCTGTGCCCCCCCGAACTCAAGCCGCAGGTGGATGAAACCATCGACGCCATCTACCAGCCCATCAATAACGGCGTTTACCGGGCCGGGTTTGCCACCCAGCAGGGCGCTTACGAAGAAGCGGTGAGCGATCTGTTTGACGCCTTAGACCACTGGGAGCAAGTCTTGGGAAAGCAGCGCTACCTATGTGGCGATCGCCTCACGGAAGCCGACATCTGTATGTATACCACCTTAATTCGCTTTGACGTGGTGTACTACGTCCACTTCAAGTGCAACCTGCGCCATATTACCGACTACCCCAACCTATGGGGCTACCTGCGCGACCTATACCAAAGCCCAGCCTTCAAACGTACAACCAACTTTGACCACATCAAAACACACTACTACACCAGTCACCCCGGCGTGAACCCCCACGGCATCGTGCCCAAAGGCCCCATAATTGACTTTGAACGCGAGCCCGACCGGGGGCGGTTCGCGCCCGTGTCGGCTTAGGAATATCTTAAGAGATGCTTTAATTCGCCTCTAATTCAGCCTGGCCTCAGAATAAACGCCTAGACTGCAAGGCGGCACCCCACTTTGGTGCCGCCTTTGTTCTTGAGGAAACACGCGATGAAATCCCTCACCGTTTTATTAGCATTAATCGTGGCTACCGCCTGCAGCGCCTCTACAGACACGGCTGACACCGCTGTAGAATCTAGCCCCAGCCCAGAGGCCGTAGAGTCGGCAGAGGTCGCCGGTGCTAGCAGCGCCGATGCCTCTGGCACCAGCACCCCGGCCAGTGAGCCCGCTGCCGCTGCCGGCCCCGTCAAATCAGGCGCTTTTGCCGCAGCGGAGCACCCCACTACGGGCACGGCCCAGATTATTCAAGAGGGCGACCAGCGCTATGTCGAACTAGGCGACGATTTCAGCACTGACCCTGGCCCCGACCTGTTTGTGGTGCTGCATCAGGCCAACGACTTTTTCAGCATTGCCAGCCCGCCGGCCTACGGTATTGAAGAGGGCAGCTATGCCTCCATTGCACCTTTAGAGCAGGTGAGCGGCGCGCAGCGCTACCTGATTCCAGACTCGGTAGACGTGGATGAGTATGGCTCTGTGGCCATTTGGTGTCGCCAGTTCAACGCCACCTTTGGGGCCGCCAACCTCGCTCAGTAGGCCCTTTTAAGGAGCGGTTAGGGCAGCGTCTAGGGCGTGCTCTAGATGAGCGATCGCGTCTTGATACAGGCGGCACAGGAGCTCTGGCGGTTACTTCGTAGATTTGCTAAAACCGTCGATGTAGTCCTACTGCCGGAGTTCTAAATCGTGGCTGATAACGAGATGATGCCCGGGCCGCACCCCAACGAACCCGCTGGCGCGCTTCCCTACGCCGCTCCGCTTGCCCACCCTGAGGCTCAGGACGAGCGGGAGCCGCCCGCGGAAACCGAGCATCCGTCTCGTTCACCTAGATTTAGCTACTCCCGCGATGAGATGCAGTCGCTGCGGCGGGTCATAGATGAACACAACCTGCTGCGCCTGTCGTTCTATTTTTTGGACTACCTGCTGAGGGCTCAGACGGCGCTGTTTGAGCAAATTTTCTCTGAAAAAGAGCTGCCGCGCATCGTCCTCTCTATGTCGGTGCTCAGCGCGATTCTGGCCGGCATTTATGGCCTGGTGATGGGCATGTACAACGGCCCGCTTCAGGCCTTGTCTTCAGGGGTAAAGCTCCCGATTCTCTTCCTGCTGACGGCCGTTATCTGCATCCCTTCTCTTTACACCTTTAATGTCCTGCTTGGGCAAAGCTTTAAGTTTTTACAGACGGTGACCCTGATGGTGATGACCATCGGCACCACGACTATTCTGCTGGCAAGCTTGGCTCCGATCGCGTTCTTCTTCACGCTGACCACACAAAACTATCAGTTCATCATGCTGCTGCACGTGCTGATTTTTGGGCTATGCGGCATCTATGGCGTACGCTACCTCTACCGGGGCTGCGCCTATCTCGCGTTTCGAATGGAGCAGCCCCTCAATACGCTGCTGTTGCGCATCTGGATCGGCATTTACGCCGTTGTCGGCATGCAGCTCGGCTGGCGACTTCGCCCTTTCATCGGGCATGACGGCTCCCCCTTCCAGCTGTTTCGAGAGCAGGGGGACGGCAATTTTTACACAGCAGTATGGCGAGCGATGCAGAATTTGTTTTAAGCGGTCATGCCCCCCCATCAGGTCTGGCGGCTGGCCGTTGGGTTCTGTTAAAACATCAGTGTAATCTCGCCTTGGAGTTTCGGCTGTGGAAGAGAAATCCCGGAAGCAAGAGGCGCAGCCCAGTGTGCATGATGTGCATCCTGACAATGCGCACACCAATAAAAATATAGGGCCAGATCTACCAAGCGGCACTGTTACGGAGCCCAAACCCACGCTGTTTGGCACCGATGAGGTAGACACCTATGGGGCCAATGGCTATGAGAGCTATATTGACGGCGCAGAAATTTCTGAGGAAGACGCTGGTGCGGCAGAGTCAGACTACGTGCCTCGCCCCCCCAAGCTGTTCAGCTACTCCCGCGAGGAAATGCGATCGCTGCGGCGAGTGCTGGATGAAAGCAACCTGCTTCGTCTATCGGTTTACTTCCTGGATTACCTGCTGAGGGCCCAGACGGCGCTGTTTGAGCAAATTTACCGCCAAAAAGAGCTAGCGCGAATCATCCTCTCTATGTCGGTACTCAGCGCCATGCTGGCCGGGTTTTATGGTCTTGTGATGGGCATGAATCATAGCTTACCGCAGGCTTTGTCGGCTGCAGTGAAGCTGCCCATCCTGTTTTTGCTGACGGCAGCTGTCTGCATTCCATCCCTATACACCTTCAACGTGCTGCTCGGGCAAAACTTTAAGTTCTTACAGACGGTAACGCTGATGGCAATGACCATTGGCACGACTACCATTCTGCTCGCTAGCCTTGCTCCCATTGCCTTCTTCTTCACGCTAACAACCCAAAACTACCAGTTCATCCTGCTGCTTCACGTCTTTATCTTTGGGCTGTGCGGTCTCTATGGCGTGCGCTACCTCTATCGGGGCTGCGCTTACCTAGCGTTCCGGCTAGAGCAGCCCCTCAATACGCTTTTGCTGCGCCTTTGGATCGGAATTTATGCGGTAGTCGGATGTCAGCTTGGCTGGCGACTCAGCCCATTCGTTGGCAACGCTAGCTCCCCATTTCAGCTCGTGATTGACCCAGAAGATGGCAACTTTTACACGGCGGTAATGCAGGCTCTCCTAGACTTCTTTTGATACTCCCCTCAGCATCGCCGCCTTCAGCTTTGCTCAACTCAGTTCACAAATTTTAACTGGCTTGAGAAGAGACCTTAAAATGCCTTACGTGGCTGCGATTCAGGGCATTTTGGCTATGCAAAAAATAGCGCTGCCTAGGCGCTTCAAAATAAGCATCAGCATCACCTGCTCTCTAGCTTACACCATATCGAGAGCGATTACGAGATATTGCTAAGTTTCTTTCATTTTTTTACACTCGTGTTAAGTTACTCATGGCGAAGGTGCCAAATACCTCAGCCATCGTCGTAGATTTTTCCCGGAACCCAATAATGACAAAGACTACCTCGGCGGTTAGGGCTTTTATCGACGCTTACGATAAGGAGCCTTTGACCCACCAGGACTTGGATCACGCCGTTGAAGCCATTTGTTGCAGTACCCCTTTTAGAACAGTGCTGCTTTCGCTAATCGACAACAACGCGTTTTCCAATGAGCTTGGAACTGAGTTTGCTTCGGCAGGAGCCGTTGACGGTTTGTCAGCCTGTCGCAGGCTGCGCAGCTGCCTCAATTTCCCGTTGAGCACTTTTTTTGGTCTGTTCACTCAGCTCATTGCTGCTTTTGACGAAGCCGCAGGCAGTGAGTGGTCTAAGTTCTCCGATAGAATATATTGCTCAACCTTGAGCGAAGATAAGCTGCTGGAGCGGCTTCTGCGCACTCCAGACGGTGGATTTTACAAAGCCTTTGCCTCCCGCTTGGTTGAAGAAAATCCTCATGCGGTCTACCCCACATCCAGCTATCGCGAAAGTCAGGGCTACGTCGTCAGTACGGCGGGTGATGAGACGATTGAGGCGGTCGTCAGCGCTAAAACCTTTGCCTCTATCAAGCTAGTCGATCACTCTCTTGACCCAGAGCAGCTTCTGCTTCGAAATATCTATATCCCCCTAGGACGCTGCGTTTGCCTAGTTGACCAAAATGTCGAGCGCTACTACGGTGAGCAGCTTGAGCATTATTTCGATCACCACGGTATTGCTTTAGAGAGAGTTGTCTACCGGGCGATGGAAGTTGACAAAGGCATCCATACCGTCGAGCGTATGCTAGGAGACTTCAAGCGACTAGGCGTCTCTCGCAACGAGCCGGTGCTCATTGTGGGCGGTGGCGTGCTAGCCGACACCGCCGGGCTAGCCTGCGCCCTGTACCATCGCAACACGCCCTACGTGATGCTCTCCACCTCCATTGTGGCCGGCATCGACGCCGGCCCTTCCCCCCGTACCTGCTGCGACGGCTTCGGGTACAAAAACCTGTTTGGGGCCTACCATCCGCCGGTGCTCTCAATCACCGATCGCTTTTTCTTCAAAACGCTGCGGGAGGGCTGGCTGCGCCACGGCATTATCGAAATCATCAAGATGGCGGTGGTCAAAGACGCCGAGCTGTTCCGCAACCTAGAGGAAGCCGGCCCAGCTTTGATTGCCACCCGCTTCGGCACCACGGACTGTACCCCTGACGATGCCATCAGCGGTCTGTCCCAGCGGATTTTAGGCGGGGCGCTGCGCAGCTACGTGGCCGCAGAATACGGCAACCTCTATGAAACCCATCAGTGTCGCCCCCACGCCTACGGCCACACCTGGTCCCCCGGCTTTGAAATTGAGGCGGGGCTGCTACACGGACACGCCGTTGCCATCGGCATGGGCTTTGGGGCTTTCCTTAGCCATAAGATGGGCTGGATTGGCGATCGCGATTTCCGGCGCATCATGACCCTGATTAGCTCTTTTGGCCTCAGCCTGTGGCACGACATTCTGCTGCATAAAGAGACCCTGTGGGAGTCCCAAGAAAAGATCTTCCAGAAGCGCGGCCGCAACCTAGCGGTACCGCTGCCCAAGGGAGAGATTGGCCAGTGCGACTACCTAAATGCGCTGTCGCAAGCGGAGCTGTACGCGGCGATCGACGAGTACCAGCTGGTCTGTCAGCAGTACCCCCGAGGCGGACTGGGCATCGACGCCCACTGCCGTGACGTGGGTCTAGAAGATCCCTCGACGGTGGCCCACATTCCGCTCGATGCTCCCATCTATCACGATGAGCCCGCGACGCTGACAGGGGTGTAAATGACAAACGATATGACGAAACAATCGTTTGATATCGTCATCCCGCTATACCGCCTGCGCTGGAATACGCGGGCGGTGGTGGAGGGCCTTACTGCGCATTACGCGCCGCGAGCGATTCACATTGTGACGCCAGAGCCCCAGGTGGCCGCCTTAGAGCAGCAGGCCAAAATTTGGCATACGGCACCGCTGCAGGTTCATCCTGAAGAGCCGTTTTTTGAGGCCAAATACGGCCTCTCTAAGGACGCCATCTGCGCCGAGCTCGATCTGGGGGAGTCGCTGTACACCCCCGGCTGGTTCTATCAGCAGCTTTTAAAGCTGGGGGCGTCCGACGGCATTGACAGCCTGAGCGAGTGGTACCTCGTGTGGGACAGCGATCTTCTGCCTGTCGCCACCTGGCCGCTGATTCGCCAGAGCCAAAATCGCGAAGGCGAAAACGGTGAAGAGCACGCCTTTGCGCTGCTGCAGCACAACCAATACGGAAATGCTCAGATTGTCTCCACCTGGAAGCGCTGGATTCGCTCGGTGCTTGGCGTCGAGGCGATTACGAATGCTAAAGGCACCTTTATCCCGCACCATATGTGGTTTAAGCGGCAGCACCTCGACTCGCTCAAGCGCCAGGTGGGCCAGTACTACCAGTCTGACGAGAACTGGCTGCAGCTGATGATGCGCTCGGCCAACGAGTTTGGCACCTTTAGTGAGTATTGGGCCTACGTGTCTTGGGTGTCGGCTCAGGCCCCGGGTGACCTAGCCTACTACCCCTACGACGAATACGGCGCCACCACCGAGCGCTTTTTCGACGACGGTACGGGCCTGTTTTCCGCCGCTCTGCGCAAAGGACTATTGCCCTCGTCGTGGGATGAGAGTCCGACCTACGCTGAGGTTGAGGCTTTCATCCGCTCTGAGTATGGACCAGATGCGCTGCCCTCGTCCCTGGCTTTTGAGAGCAGTCCCCGACACCTCAAGAAAAATACGGCAAATATGCACATCGAGGAAAGCCGCTCTCGCTGGAATCCACGCATGGTAGATGCCGCTTTGAGCTAGCGGCTGGAATTGATGGCGGGTTTGGTTTACGCTGAACCCAGCTGAGGTTTGCCCCCGCTTTGAATAGATATGTGACAGCCTCCTGAGGCAGAGCGCAAGGCCACTGTAGCCTGAGCGGCAGCGCTGGGTCATAAGCCTATCTAAGACGGTAAACCTCTATGCTGGCCGTCTATTGAGAGTAAGCCTATGCCGTTTAATAAACTGAAGCAATCTATTGATTCTGCTGCCCAAGAAAGGGCTTACGAAGCAATTGTTAGAGAGCGCATCAGCCATATTCCTATTGTTCAAGAAATTGATCGCCTTAGGGCGAGCGATCGCTATCAAGACCCAAAGAGCCTGATTCCGTTTGGTGATAAAGTCTATTCTCAGAGCGACGAAGACGGCATTATTAGAGAAATCTTTAACCGAATTGGTGCGACCAGCAAAACATTTATAGAGTTTGGTATTGGAGACGGGCTAGAAAACAACACGCTCTCTCTACTATTTGAGAACTGGCGGGGGCTGTGGATTGACGCCTCTAGCCGCTCGGTAAACGCGATTAAGACGCATTTTTCTAAAATTATTGACGGTGGGCAGCTCGCCATAGTGCAGTCCTTTATTACAGTAAGCAATATTAATTCGCTTATTTCCCAGCGAATTCAGGCCGATGAGATTGACCTGCTGTCGGTAGATATTGATGGCAACGACTACCACGTGCTGAACGCAATCGACTGCGTCAGTCCCCGAGTCATTGTGGTGGAATACAACGCCAAATTTACGCCTCCCCTGCTGTACTGCATGGACTACGATGAGACCCACACTTGGGAAAAAGATGACTGCTTCGGCGCGTCGCTCAAGTTTTTCGAGGTAAATCTGCATCGAAAGGGATACCGGCTGGTGGGCTGCAATCTCTCGGGGGTCAACGCCTTCTTTGTCAGAAGTGACCTGGTGGGTGAGCGATTTCTAGCACCCTTTACCGCTGAGCGCCACTACGAGCCGCCCCGCTATTATCTCTCGGGATATTTTGCCGGACACCCGGCCGCCTACAAGACCTTGGCAACCTCCTTAACCATGCGCGATCGCAGCCACACTCTGCCTCGGGTCAACGCCCATTAGAACAGCTCAGCCCAAATCTAGCAGTCCCGCCGGCGGCGTAATTTCGATGCGGCGCCGGTTGAGATCGACCACCGGCACAATGGGCTCGACAAAAGGAATAAACATTCTGCGGTCGGGGGCAGCGCTGGCCTCATCCTCCGGCGGCGGGGCGACCTCTAGCAGGTCGTTGCCCGCCTCTCGAATATCTACCACCGTGCCCACGAGCTGCCCTGTGGCCTGGTCATACACCGACAGCCCTACCAAATCTGACACGTGGTACTCCCCCGCCTCTAGGGGAGGGCGATCGCTGCTGGGCACCAGCAGCCGGGCGTTGCGCATCGCTTCGGCGTCATCTCGGCTATTGACCCCGGCTAGCCGAATTACATAGAGGCCCTTCTTCGGAATAAGACGGCCCGCCAGCAGCTCTACAGGCCTGGGAATATCTTGAAGCGATTGCCGCAGCCATCGGGTTCCAGGCACCATGAAGCGCTCTGGAAAGTCGCTGTCTGGATAGACCCGCAGCTCGCCCTGAAGGCCTTGGGGGGCGACCACACGTCCAATCTCCAGCCAGTCAGAATCTAAAGCGTTAGAAGGCATCTTAGCGGGGGGACTTGGTTCTAGAGGATTCATCCAAAAGCGATCGAGCAGCGCTCAGAAGCGCAGGGGAAAGGGGGAGACCGAAGGATAGACGTTGAGCGTTAGCCAGTAGCGCTTACTGGCCTCTACCATGCGGGTCAACGAGCTGTAGTCTGTCGGTTTAACCATATACGAGTTGGCCCCCAAAGAATAGGCCTTTCGGACGTCATCGCTGTTCTTAGAGCCCGTGAGCACAATTACGGGGATGCGGCTGATGTTGGGCTGCGATCGCAGCCATTCTAAAACGCTCAGGCCGCTGCGGGCCGGCAGGTGCAGGTCGAGGAAAATTAGGATAGGTAGGGGATACTGAGTGCGATCGCTGTATCGCCCAACGCCGGCTAGGTAGTCGACGGCCTCTTCTCCGGTAGACAAGACGTGCACCGGGTTATGAAGCTCGGCCTTTTTAAAGGCGCGCTCGAGCAGTACCGCGTCCTGCGTATTGTCTTCCACCACCATGAGATTATGGTAGGCCAGTCGCCTCGCCTCGGTTATTGCACCTTTTACCATGGCAGCCTAAAACATTACTTTAGCCTATAGCCTATCAACTCACGAATCCTACTGTAGTCTGGCTGAAGAAATAAACCTATCGCAATAGGTTATTCCACTAGGGCTGGTTCAACGTCGCTATCGCTATAATGGGTGACAAATCGGCTAGCTGGTGCATCTCGATACCGACCTAAGCCCATTGAGGAATTTCATGCCAAATAATCAAGCGCTCCTAGATTTTGACAGTACGGCGCGCGAGATGCTGACGCTTTTAAGCCGGCGGCTAGCGTTTGACCTGTGGATGATCACAAGGGTCGAGGGAAATGGCTGGCTCATTTTATACGCCAACGATAATAGCTACGGCGTTCGCGAGGGGGACCTACTGGTTTGGCAAGACTCATTTTGCTACCGCATGGCCACTCAAAATGCGCCCCGCGTTGTCCCGGACTGCCGCTTAGAGCCTGCTTACGCCGACACCCCTATCGGCCACCAGCTGAACATCGGGGCATACATAGGCATTCCCCTCAGGCAAAGTGACGGTAATCTATTTGGAACGCTCTGCGCCATCAATCCAAAAGCTCTGCCTGCTACCATTGTTGAAGAAATGCCGCTGCTTGAGCTGCTCTCGAAGATGCTAGAGATGATTCTTGGCGTCTGCCTCGACATGGCCAATCAGGCTCGTGGCTTAGACTATGCGAGTGCCGAATCTCTCAAAGATGAGCTCACCGGACTCTACAATTGCCGAGGGTGGGAGCACCTCTTGAAGGGTGAAGAGGAGCGCTGCCGGCTTTACGGTCACTCCGCCTGCGTCATTTCAATAAACTTGGATGACTTAGACCAAGTTTATTGCGATCGCGGCCCTGCCGGAGGGGAACAGTACGTTATGAAGCTTGCTGAAATCATTCAGTCCACCGCCCGCAAGCAGGACGTTGTTGCCAGACTCGATAGGAGTAAGTTTGCGATTTTAGCGGTGGAGAGCGGCATTGCTGAAGGAAAAATTGTTTTAGAGCGACTTAAGCTGTATTTAAGGCTAGCCGATCTCAGCGCCTCAACCGCCGTCGCGGCCCGATTTCCCTCTCAGAATCAGCTTTCAGAAGTCTGGCAGCGGGCCGATGCTGCAGCGATCGCTGCCCTCTAGCGCCGGCCAATTTTTGGGCCACCCTACGGTTAAACTTTGTACACTGGAAGCACTCCCTTGCGATCGCACCCTGTTTTGACAAGCTTTGCTTTGCATAAAGCGCTACTGCCAAAGCGCTTTGGCACACTACGCTTCTGTCAGCATTTTTTAGCAGCTGTGCTTTTGTAAGCGTTCACCACTTTCCACAGCAATGCCAAACGGATTTGCGAGCAACTGGGCCTATTTAAAGACCGAGCTGAATTGGCTAGAGCGCGTGCTGATGGTGGCGCTGTCTCGCCAGCGGCAAGAGCAAAAGGCCATCAATCGAGTTGCTCGCTCCCAGGCGGACCAGGTGAGCGCTCACTGGTGGAAGGGTCTCGTTTCCCTAGACGGCAAGCCCGCTTACGATGAGCATCGCCCGAAGGCAACCTCGCCGTCTGTGGGCTATCAGCAGCAGCTCCAGACCCGCATCCAGGCTAGCGACCAAAATGGGGTAGTGCTGCTGCTGCCGCTGCTGCGCGATCGCCTACAGCTGACGCTGTTTGAAAAAAATCTTGTCCTAATGGCCCTCGCCCCTGAGGTGAATCGGCGCTACAGCCGGCTATATCAATACCTGCAGAGCAGCGCTGACTCAGAGCTGCCCACACTAGAGCTAGCCTTGCGGCTGCTGTGCCGCAACGACGGCGACTGGCAGACGGCGCGGCAACGGCTCAGCGACCGGTCCCCTCTGGTCGGCCACCACTTAGTTCAGCTCGTTCGCCCCGCGGGCGGCACGTTTCTTGGCGCTTCGGTGCGAGTTTTGCCGCGGCTGGTCGATCTGCTGCTGTCTGAAGCGACTGCCGCTGACCTCGACGGCCTTCTCCAAGAAATGGAGGGTGATTCGGCCGCTAGCGCCGCCATTGGCGCGTCTACCCCGCTGCCCGTGCAGTTTTCTGGGTCAGACCGCAATGCGCCGCAGGGCATCAGCGGTATTGAAAGGCCGTCTGACGCCGCGCTTACCCACCAGACGGCAGACGTGCCCACAGCTGACGACGCATTAGCGACTATCCCTCGCCCTGTCGTCTGGGACGACCTCATATTACCGAGGGCCCTTATGGGCGAACTCAAATACCTGAGCGATCGCATAGCGCTACAGGTGAAGGTTGACTGCGACTGGGGGTTTGAGCACCAGAGCTTTGGAGCCAGCCAGCCCGGCACCCTTGCCTTGCTGACGGGAGCGGCCGGCACGGGAAAGACGCTGGCGGCCAGGGCAGTGGCTAACGCTGCGGGCCATCCATTGCTGATGTATGACCTAGAGACCATCAGCCCGGGGCGATGGAGCAGCGTCCTAGAAAGCCTGGCCAGCCGCTGTTCCGATGTCGTTCTGATCAAGGCGGCGCGGCTTTGGTTCGGGCCAACTTCTGAGGTAAACGCCCTCAGCGAACTCATTGCCCAGCGGCAGAAGCACCCTACCCTGACGTTGCTCAGCGCGCGTCAGCCCGCGTTCATCAGTCCGCAGTGGCGTCGTCGCATGGATAGGACTTTGAGCTTTCCAACGCCGGCCGAGGGCGATCGCCTGGCACTTTGGAAAGGGGCATTTCCCCAGGGCGTTCAGCTAGGACGGCTGCGCTGGCCTTGTCTAGCGACGCTGCCTGTGACGGGGGGAGAAATTGTTGCGCTAGCGCGGGAGGCCGCCCTTCTCGCTGCCGCGGAGTCGTCTGAGCGCATTATGCAGCGGCACGTCTCCGCCGCGCTGCGCCGCCAGGGCCATCAGCTGCCCAGCAAAAAGTAGCAGATTCGGTCTTAGCAACAGCCTTCAACGAACTGATGCCACCTGCGCCGCTGACGCGTAGCGAATACCGGCCGCCGCCAAGCGCCCCATGGCCTCCCGCAGACGATCGCAAGGGGCAATCAGGCTCACCCGCACGTAGCCTTCGCCCCCTGAGCCAAAGGCGCTCCCCGGCGTGAGCACCACCCCGGTTTTCTGCAGCACCGTCAGGGCAAACTCGCTGGCGGTCATATCCGGTGGGCAGGGCACCCACACATACATAGTGGCCTCGGTCTTAGGAATGCTCCAGCCCAGCTTGGCAAATTCCTCGATTAGACAGTCCCGCCGCTCGGTGTAGCGGCCCTGCACCTGTTTGAGGTAGGTGTCGGGAAGCTGCAGCGCCGCTTCTGCCGCCCGCTGTAGGGCAGAGAAAATGCCGTAGTCGAGGTTGGTCTTTAGGGTGCGCAGGCCTTGAATCACGTGGCGATTGCCCACCACAAAGCCGATGCGCCAGCCCGCCATGTTGTAGGTTTTAGATAGGGTATGAAACTCCACGCCGATGTCCTTGGCCCCTGAAATTTCCAGCAGGCTGGTGGGCTGGTAGCCGTCAAACGCCAGCTCGGCGTAGCAGAGATCGTGCACCAGCAAAATTTCGTGCTTGCGGGCAAAGGCCACAATGTCTTCAAAGAATTCTCGGGGGGCGGTGGCGGCGGTGGGGTTGTTGGGGTAGTTAAAGTAGAGCACCTTGGCCCGCTGAGCGACCGCGTCGGGAATCGCCCCCAGATCGATGAGCCAGTCCTGCTCTTCTTTGAGAACCAGGGGATACACCTCTGCCCCAGCAATCAGCGGCCCGCGAAAGTGGGCGGGGTAGGCGGGCGTGGGGGCCAGCACCAGGTCGCCGGGGTTGATGTAGGCGATCGCTAGGTGGGTGAGCCCTTCTTTCGAGCCTAAGAGGGGCAGGGCTTCCCCGTCGGGGTCGAGGCTAACGCCGTAGCGGCGGTGGTACCAGTCGGTAATCGCCTGGCGGAAGCTCGCGGTGCCCTCAAAGGGGGGATAGCCGTGGTTAGCGGAGTCCTGGACCGCAGCGATCGCAGCATCGACAACCGGCTGAGGCGTCGGGCCGTCGGGGTTACCCATCCCTAGGTCTATCAGCTCTAGCCCTTCTGCTCTAGCGTGGGCCTTGAGTTCATCTAGCCTGGCAAAGACGTAAGGGGGGAGCTTCTTTAGGCGATCGGCTGGATGAATCCAATCTAGGCTCATGCTATTACCTCGGCAACGGGGTTAGATTCTGACGGGGGTAGATCGCGCTTTGAGCCTCGACCTGAGGCTGACGTTGACACTAGGGCCGCCATCAGCTCAGCGGGCAATACCGGAAAAGGAAGCCGGTGAATGTCAGACCCCTGGGCGCAGGCGACCTCGGCGCTCCGCTCTAAGCGCGATAGCGTGATGTCTGCCATACCCAGCTCTGCTAAGGTGCGCGGCAGGCCAATATCTCCGTAGAACTGTAGAAGCTGCTGCCGGGCTGAGGCCGCGAGCTGACTGCCCTGCACAATTTCTTCTAAGCGCAGCTGCACCAAAATGCCGTAGGCGACCTTCTCCCCGTGCAGCGTGCCGTGGCTCTCTGTCAAGTGGGTGAGTCCGTTGTGCACCGCGTGAGCCGCAACGGTACGGCACTGCGCCCCGCCCAGACCGCCAATCACTCCAGCCATCAGCACCGACGCATCCACCACGTCACGCCATGTCTCGCTGCCCGGCGCGTCTAAAGCCTGACGCGACTTTTGGAACAAAATATCTCGCAGAACCCTCGCCTGCTGCACCGCACCGATAACTAAGGTGCGCTGGGAGTGGCCGCTGCTAATAGACGCTTCATACCATTTGGCTAGGGCGTCTCCGATACCCGCCACCAGGGTACGGCGCGGCGCGGTCTCCAGCAGGCCGTAGTCCAGCACCAGTAGGTCAGGGCAGCGCCGCAGCGGCACGTCGTAGCGAAACGCGCCATCGTCAGTGTAGACATTGGACAGGGCCGTCCAGGCGGCGCAGGTGGCGGCAGAGGTCGGCACCGTCACCATGGGCAGCTGGGCATGGTGCGCCAGCAGCTTGGCCGTATCTAGCGCCTTACCGCCCCCGACGCCGATCACCATATCTGCGCGGTGTGCCGCTACCGCCTCTCGCAGGGCCGCCTGAGTGGCCTCACTGCAGTCGCGTCCGTAGGACGCGGTGGCGCTCTCCAGTCCCGCGATCGCGGGCTCTAGGTCCGAAGCCGCCATGGCCAGGGCGCGATCGCCCCCCACGATCAGGGGACGCTGCCCCAGGACGGCGATCGCGGCTGAACTTTGGCACAGGGCATCAGAACCCCGCAGCACGCGAGCCGGAGCCATCGCCGTGACCAGCAGGTCTGATGCAGGGGTAGGGGAGTTGGAGTAGCTCATGGACGGGATTATAAACGATATCGAAGCGTCAGTTCTAGTCAGGTATGGCGCTTTGTTGCTTAATTCCCAATAGGCGCTTCGAGAGGGGGAAGCTCGGCCATGCGGTCGCGGTATATCGTGATTGCCATGTCTGCGTCCTCGCGCTTAGAGAGCGATCGCTCTATTTTGCCCAACACCAGCGGCTTGGTAAGCCCAGGCTCCGGGTGAAGCACCGTGCGAGCCTGAATGGTGAGCTCGCCGGGGCCGGCCGACCCCAGCCGACCGGGGGAAAATAGGTTGCCGGCGGCTTGCTTTAGGGTGGCCTCTAGCGCTGGTTCGGTAATCTCAGGCGGCACCGCAATTACCGCCCGAGTTGCGCCGTTGTCGTATACCCGCGAAAATTTGACCGCCCCCGGCACGACCGTACGGGTGAAGGGCACTAGGCCCAAGGCAAAAATCCCCACGGTGAGCACGCCCATGAAGCCCGTTGCCCCCACCAGGCGAAAGCGAATTCCCCACCCCAGCAGGAAACACAGGGCGGTCATGGCTCCGAACACCAGGGTCAAGATGCCGGACCACTTGGCGAGCGTAAGAAAATCAGAAGGGGTGGGCATGGGGCAGGGGAATTTTGTGGGTTGGCTTGGGGAATTAGATTTGGGAATTTGGATTGGGGCGTTGCGCTAGCGCTTTAACGCACCCTACCGGCTTTAACGCACCCTACTCGTTGGTGACGAATCGGTCAGCGTCTGGCGCGGCCTCAGCCTGGGTCGGCTGCTCGATGGCGGCCTTGAGGGTGTGCCAGCCTAAATTAGCGCATTTAATGCGCACAGGGAACTGCGCTACACCCTGCATGACGTTGAGCTTGCGCATCTCTTTAGGAAACTCGGCATCGCCTCGCATCATCGCCTGAAACTGCTGCACCATGGCGATCGCTTCCTCCGGGGACTTGCCCCGCAGCGCTTCCGCCATCAGGTCTACCGAAGCCATGGAAATGGCGCAGCCCTCGCCCTCAAATTTGACGTCTTCGATGCGATCGCTCGCCTCGTTCAGCTGCAGCGTTAGCTCGATGGTGTCTCCGCAGGAGGGATTATGGCCCTTTTGGTAGCGGTGGACTGGGTCAGCTTTGCCCCGATGCCGGGGTTTTTTGTAGCGATCTAAAATGACCTGCTGGTAGAGGTCGCGGAGGTTTTCCAGGGCCATGGTGACGGATAATCGGTGAACGTACTTCGTCTGGAGGTGTGGTAGGTGCGCGCTTAGCGCTTCTTCTAGAGCCGCTACAAGCGTACCGTGGTACTACCACATCCCCATGCCTTGATCCTACCAATCCTTCATCAAAAACGTAGCGATCTAAGCGATCTTAAAGTGCGATCTAAAGTGTTAGCGATCTTCAGTGGACCTGTTCAGGCCATCGGTATCCCATAATGATTACTGACAGTCATTGGGTCATTTCAGCTACGATTACGGGCTGCGATTACGGATCTAGAGCGTCCCGACTGTACACCAGAGCCGCGATCGCGTTATTTCTAGAGTCGGCACTACAGGTAAAACTATGAATCACTGCATCCTCATGGCCGAGGTGGTCCAAGCGCCTCAGCTGCGCTATACCTCAGATACCCAAACCCCCATCGCCGAGATGTCGGTGCAGTTTGAGGCGCTGCGGGACGGCGACCCGCCGGAGACCCTCAAAGTAGTGGGCTGGGGAAACCTGGCCCAGGAAATCCAAGAGCGCTACCAGGTGGGCGATCGCCTGATTGTGGAAGGTCGCTTAAACATGGTTTCCACAGAGCGCCCGGAGGGCTTTCGCGAGAAGCGGGCTGAACTAACGGCCCAGCGTATCCACCAGCTGGGCGGTGGCGAGAGCATCGTCTCGTCGGCGGAAAGCCAGCCCGCCGCCAAACCGGCTAGCCCCCCTGCAGCCGCGCCCGCGCGAGCGGCGTCTCCGGCTGCAGAGCCCCCCATGCCCACCGAAGCCGACCTGGACGACATTCCGTTCTAATGCCCTGCTACAGGGCTAGCTGCAGCGGGGCTAGATATTGCTAGATATTGCTAGATATTACGGTGCCGTAGGATATTTAGGGCCTCCCTAGCGCAATAAAGCGAAAAATATCGTAAGACACCCCACATCTAGGCTTTGAGCGGTAGTATTTGGGTAAGGCTACGTCAAGACAAGTGACACAATTGAGTTAACTATCCTGACGTGCGAATCAAAATCAGTATAATTGTACTGTGCATAGTCTTTCTGTGCATAGTCTTTTCTGCCCGTTAGCCCTCAACCCCAGCGAGCCTGTCAGCGAGTGTATATTAAGCGCGTTGAGCTGTCCCACTTCAAATCATTCGGTGGTACAACGCAGATTCCGCTGCGCGACGGCTTCACCGTGATTTCTGGACCCAACGGTTCGGGAAAATCGAATATTTTAGACGCGCTGCTGTTTGCCCTGGGGCTTTCCACATCGAAGGGGATGCGGGCCGAGAAGCTGCCGGATTTGGTCAACCAGAACCACAGTAGCCGCAGCCGCACCATGGAGGCGAGCGTCTCGGTCACCCTGGCTTTGGGCGACCTAGATGAGCTAGATGATGATTTAGAGGAGGCATCAGGGCTCGATTCGGCCACAGGTGGCAACGATTCCCATAAGGGCAATGGGAGCGAAGCTAATGGCAGTGAGGCCAAAGGGCCTGACTCAAACGGCCACAGCTTGGGTAAACCCAGCTTAGGCGAACCACTTGCAGGCGCTGACCTGAATGGGGCGAGTAATGGCGCTGCCGATCATGGCACCCCAAGCAGCGCTGCCCAAGAGTGGACCGTGACGCGAAAGCTGCGGGTTACCGCTCAGGGCACCTACACCTCTACCTATTTCATCAACGGCGAATCCTGCACCCTCAGCCAGCTCCACGAGCAGATGCAGCGGCTGCGGGTCTACCCCGAGGGCTACAACGTGGTGCTGCAGGGGGACGTCACCAGCATTATCTCCATGAACCCCAGGGAGCGGCGGGAAATCATCGATGAGCTGGCGGGTGTGGCAGCCTTTGACCGCAAGATTGGTCAGGCCAAGGAGAAGCTGGACGCCGTCCACGAGCGGGAAGAGCGGTTTCGCATCGTGGAAAAAGAGCTGACGGCCCAGCGCGATCGCCTCGCCAAGGATCGCATCAAAGCCGAGAAATATCAGCAGCTCCGCCAGGACCTGCAGACCCGCAGCCGCTGGGAAGCCGTCCTGGTGTGGCGCAATCAGCAGCGGCGCATCACCCAGTGCGAGAAGGCGATCGCCACCGCTGAGCAGAAGATGGCAGACCTCAGGGAGCAGCAGCGCCAGCTCCGAGACGACATTCAGCGGAAAACCGTCGAGCTAGAGCAGCTCAACGCCAAGGTAAAAGCCCTGGGCGAGGAAGAGCAGCTGGCCCTGCAGTCGAACCTGGCCACCCAGGAAGCCGAGCGCCGCCAGCTTCAGCGTCAGGAGCAGGCCGAACATCAGAGTGCCCAAGAGGCAGAGCGGTTGATGGAGCAGACGCGGCAGGAGATGCAGTCGCTGATCGACACCCAGGTGGCCCTGCAGCAGGAGCAGCAGGACATCTCGCAGCGCCTCATCGACCTAACTGCCCAGCGGGACCAGGCCCAGCGATCGCTGGGCCAAAAGCGCGAAGACGCCAACGCAGTGGCGGCAGCCTCGGAGTCGTGGGTGCAGCAGCAGGCCGAGCTGCGCCACCGCATAGACGCCCTGCTCGCGGAGGTGGACCCGCTGCGCACCGAGCAGGCCAGGCTGCAGGAGCGCATTCGCCAGCTCACCCAAACCATCGAAACCCAAACGGCAGCCGACCAAGAGGCAGAGCAGGCGCTCGCTCAGGCCCAGGCTCAGCAGCAAACCCTAGGCAGTCCCGACAGCGCCGTGGCGCGGGTGCAGACTCTGGCCGCCGCCCTGGCCGCCACCCGGCAGGAGCTGCAGCTGCAGCAGGAGACCCAGGCGCGGCTGCTGCGGGAGCAGCGAGACAGCCAGCGCAAGCTCGACAAGCTAGAGGCCCAGGCCCAGGCGACCCAAGAGTCTCAGGGAACCTACGCCACTCAAATTTTGATTCAGACGGGGCTGCCGGGCGTCTGCGGCCTGGTGGCCCAGCTTGGACAGGTAGACTCTCGGTATCAGCTGGCGCTGGAAACCAGCGCTGGGGGGCGGCTCGGTCACCTGGTGGTGGAAGATGACGGCGCGGCAGCGGCGGGCATTCGCCTGCTCAAAGAGCGCCGCGGCGGGCGAGCCACCTTCCTGCCGTTAAACAAGATTCGCGCCCCCCGTCTTACCGCCATCTCCAAGTGGAAGAGCCCCGCTGGCTTTATCGACTACGCCGTCAACCTGGTGGACTGCGACGATCGCTATAGGGACATCTTCGGCTACGTGTTTGGCAACACCCTGGTCTTTGAGAGCCTGGCTGAAGCCCGCCAAAATATCGGCCAGTACCGCATGGTCACCTTAGAGGGAGAGCTGCTAGAGGCCAGCGGCGCGATGACCGGTGGCTCGACGGGGCGGCGGCAGGGCTCGCTGCACTTCGGCACGGCGGAAGCGAGCGAGTCGGCGGAGGCCCGGGCGCTGCGGCAGCGGCTTTCAGACATTGAGCGGGTGCTAGACCGCTGTGAGGGGGCAATAGCCCAGCTCACGGTGCAGAGCCAGACCCAGGCCGATGAGCTGACCCAAGCGCGGGACACCCAGCGAGACACCCAGCTCAGCGTTTCTCAGGTCGAGCAGCAGGTGAAGTCGCTGACGCAGCAGCAGCAGCAGGTGCAGCAGCAGCTCGGGCAAAACCGCCAGGAGCTGGAGACGGCCCAGGGGCGACTGGAAAAGCTGCAGGACCAGCTCCCCGCCCAGGAGACCCAGCTCCAGGCGCTGCGGGACACCCTCAGTGAGCTAGAGGCCTCCCAGACCCACAGCGAGTGGCAGCAGGCCCAGCAGCGGATTCAGCAGCAGGAGAGCGTCCTCAACGACTGCCGCCTGGCGCTGCGGACCGCCGAGAACCGCGCCCAGGACCTCAACGCCCAGCAGCAGCGCCTCCAAGAGCGCTCAGAGAACGGCGATCGCCGCCTGCAGGAGCATAAGCAGCAGCAGCGACAGGCCCTAACCCAGCAGGCCGAAGCGCGGCGGAAGCGAGAGGGGCTAGACCGAGAAATCGCCCAGCTGCAGAAAGCCATCGCCCAGCTAGACAAGACCCTCGCCGCCGAAAAGCAGACCCGCGATCGCGTCGAGCGGCAGCTTCGCGAGCAGCAAAGCACCCGGCAAACCCTAGATTGGCAGCTGGAAAAGCTGCAGGAAGAGCGACAGGCGGCCGCGGCTACTTTGGTAGAACTACGGCAGCAGCTCGAGGAGCAGGCCGCCGAGCTGCCGGACCCCATTCCCGAGCTGCCCGCCGACCTCACCCTCACCCAGCTGCAGCAGGAGCTGCGATCGCTGCAGAAGCGCATCCAGGCCATGGAGCCGGTGAATATGATGGCGCTGGAGGAGCACAAGCGCACCCAAGAGCGGCTAGAGGACCTGAGCGAAAAGCTCTCTACCCTAGCGGAAGAGCGATCGGAGCTGCTGCTGCGCATTGAGAACTTTACGACCCTGCGGCAGCGGGCTTTCAAGGAAGCCTTTGACGCCGTCAACACCAACTTCCAAGTAATCTTCGCCGAGCTCTCTGACGGCGACGGTCACCTACAGCTCGACAACCCCAGCGACCCCTTTAGCGGCGGGCTGACCCTAGTGGCCCACCCCAAAGGCAAGCCCGTGCGCCGTCTAGCCTCGATGTCGGGGGGCGAGAAATCCCTCACGGCCCTCAGCTTTATCTTTGCCCTACAGCGCTATCGCCCCTCCCCGTTTTACGCCTTTGACGAGGTCGATATGTTCCTAGATGGCGCCAACGTAGAGCGGCTGGCAAAGATGATCAAACATCAGTCGCAGTACGCGCAGTTTGTGGTGGTCAGCCTGCGGCGACCGATGATTGAGTCGGCGGAGCGCACTATCGGCGTGACCCAAGCTCGGGGAGCCTACACTCAGGTGCTGGGCATCAATTTACAGTCCCAGCGAGCTTAGTCGTTCAGGCGGGCCAAATATACCAGCGGCGAATGTGCCAGTAGCGGCATTCAAGGGAGGTTCGGCACTCACGACTGCGCACACTGAGAAAAATTTGTCTTAATATTAGTACCACCATTGGGACGTCATTGCAGTAGCGGCATCTTAATACTTGTATATTGATAACTACCGCCGCCCTGCGGCAGTGGCTAGCCCCCGTGATTACATCTCGCGATGTGTGACCATCGCCCCGCGCGATCTCCAAAGATCAGGATCTAAAACATGACAGTTGAACAATCAATACAGCGCTCCGACATGCTCGGTACCCAGGTCATCACCCGCGACGGCGGCAATCGACTGGGTATTATCAGCCAGCTCTGGGTAGACATCGACCGGCGCGAGGTGGTGGCCCTAGGCTTGCGTGACAGCGTGATGGCTGGGGTATTATCAACTACGCAGCAGACCATGCTGCTGAGCGACGTCAGTCAGGTTGGGGACGTAATTTTGGTTGAAGACGATACCGTCTTAGACCAGGATATTGACGTCGAGGCCTACAGCAACCTAATCAACTGCGAAGTGATTACGGAAACGGGCGAGATGCTGGGCAAGGTGCGCGGCTTCAAGTTCAACGCGTCGAATGGTCGGGTGACGTCGCTCCTGATCGCGTCCCTGGGCATTCCCCAAATTCCTGACCAGGTGATCAGCACTTACGAGCTGCCGCTAGAGGAAGTGGTGAGCAGCGGCCCCGATCGCCTCATCGTGTTTGAGGGTGCAGAAGACAAAATGGTGCAGATCACCGTCGGCGTTTTGGAGCGGCTCGGCATCGGTACCCCCCCTTGGGACCGCGGCAACGACGACTACTACGTTATGCCTACCTCTCCGGCCAATCAGCTCGGTACTGGTGAAACCACAGCGGCAGAGACAGCTCAGGCCGAAGCAACCGTAGCGGCCAGCGAAACCTGGGACGAAGACAACTGGAGCGAGGCTGAACCCGTCGCCGAGCCTCTACAAGCGCCAGTTGAGCAGCGGCAGCGAGAGGCCTACGAGGAGAGTAACTGGGGCGAAGTGCCTGAGACTGACTACGTAGAAGAGGCTCCCTACGAGGAGTACAGCCAGCCGGAGCCGGAGCCGGAAACCCAGTACGAGGATTACGATGTGACTGGGGACGCTTGGTCTAGCGATGAAAACCCTCAGCCCTATGAGCCCCAGAAGCTCAATATTCCTGAGAAGAAGCGGGTGGTGGAGTATGAGGAGGAGCCAGACTATTAAGCTATGACCCTTAAAGATCAGATCAGCGA
>JBHJHD010000159.1:0-29612 GCA_050331115.1 Elainellaceae cyanobacterium | reverse complement strand
AAATGGTTTAACACCGCCGGCCCCTGCAAAGCCGATATCCACTACCGGCTCCCGCCTCTGGGCCGCCTGCCTCAGGTCAATCGGCTCGTAGCGCAGCAGGGGTACTTCGTGCTGCACGCCCCTCGGCAGACCGGGAAAACCACCGCCATGCTGCACCTAGCCCAACAGCTCAGTGCCAGCGGAGAGTACGCTGCCGTTATGCTATCGGTGGAAGTGGGAGCCGCCTTCCCCAACGACCTCGACGGAGCCGAGCAGGCCATTCTCAACTCCTGGCGTAGCCAAGCCGAAAACCGCCTGCCGGGCGATCTACAGCCGCCGCCTTGGTCTAGCGTCCCCCCAGGACAGCGGATTCAGTCGGCGCTTCAGACCTGGGCCAAGGCGTCGCCTCGTCCCCTAGTGGTGCTAGTTGATGAGGTAGACGTGCTGCGGGATGACGTGCTGGTTTCGGTGCTGCGGCAGCTCCGCGCGGGCTATCCCGACCGACCAGAGGGCTTTCCCCACGCACTGGCGCTGGTCGGGGTGCGGGATGTGCGGGATTACAAAGTTGCCTCAGGCGGGAGCAGTCGGCTCAACACGGCGAGCCCGTTCAATATCAAAGTGGCGTCTTTGACGCTGAGAAACTTCAACCTAGAGGAAGTCGCACAGCTCTACGGTCAGCATATCTGCGCTACGGGGCAGCGCTTTGATGAAGACGCAACGCAGAGAGTATTTGAGCTGACCCAAGGCCAGCCCTGGTTAGTCAACGCTTTGGCAAAGGAGGTGGTAGAAGAGCTGGTGCCTGACGCCGGGACTGCGATCGCCGTTGACGACATCGAGCAAGCCAAGGAAATCCTAATCCAGCGGCAAGATACTCACCTCGACAGCTTAACCAGCATCTTGCGAGAGGAGCGGGTACGCAGCGTCCTGGGGCCGATGCTGGCGGGCCAGGAGCTAGGCGATATCTCCAGCGATGACCGTCAGTTTTTAGTGGACTTGGGTCTGGTGGTGCGCAGCCCTGAGGGCGGCTTGACGCCTGCAAACCCCATCTATCGCGAGGTTCTGCCTCGGGCGCTGGCGAGTGGACCGCAGGACAGCCTACCAATGATTCATCCGACCTGGCTGACGACGATGGGAGAGCTAGACGTAGACCGGCTTTTGCAGGCGTTTTTGAGCTTTTGGCGGCAGCACGGACAACCCCTGCTGAAGAGTGCTCCTTATCATGAGATTGCGCCCCATCTGGTGCTAATGGCGTTTCTGCACCGGGTGGTTAACGGCGGCGGTACGCTAGAGCGGGAGTATGCGATTGGGTCTGACCGCATGGATCTCTGTCTGCGCTACGGGGAGGTGACGCTGGCCCTGGAGCTAAAGGTGTGGCGTGAGGGTCGCCCTGACCCACTGAAAGCAGGCTTGGAGCAGCTCGATCGCTACCTGACGGGTTTAGGGCTAACGCGGGGCTGGCTGGTGATCTTTGACCAGCGCCTTGGTCTACCGGCGATCGCTGAGCGGACGACAGCCGAAAAGGCTAGAACTGGGAACGGACATGAGGTTATGGTGATTCGTGGGTAAGCTGTGCCGCTAAATTGCGCGACAGGAAACGGAGTGCAAGGGGTGAAGACGGCGCTGTAGTGTGAGGAAAGGCGGTTGTGCAGAGCCAAGGAGACGAGCAGCGATGACGTTAACCCAAGACGCGATGTGGGCCGCGATCGCCACTAGAGACACCGCTTTAGACGGCCAGTTTATCTGCGCTGTGGTGACTACGGGAATCTTTTGCCGCCCCTCTTGCTCAGCTCGGACGCCACTGCGCCAGAACGTACGGTTTTATTCGAGCTGCGAGGCGGCGATCGCCGCTGGCTTTCGGCCCTGCAAGCGTTGCCGACCGACGGAAGCGTCGCGGGAGGCTGAGGTGCTGGCCGACATCGCCCGCTTTATCGAAGCCCATGCGGATGAGAAGCTCACCCTGGCAAGTCTGGCCAGCCGAGCGGGACTATCGGTGGGGCACTTTCAGCGGGTGTTTAGCGCCGCGTTTGGCGTCTCCCCCAAGGCTTATCAAGAGGCACACCGCTTAAATCGATTTAAGGCGTCGTTGAAGGAGGGCAGTAGCGTAAGTGAGGCGACCTATGAGGCGGGTTACGGGTCGCCTAGCCGAGTGTATGGCGGGGCCGCAGGAGAGATGGGGATGACGCCGAGCGCCTACCGCCGTGATGGCAGAGGCGAGGTAATTGCCTACGCGCTGCGGCAGACGGTGCTGGGGCCAATGCTGATGGCGGCGACGGAGCGGGGCGTGTGCTTTGTGGCGTTTGATGCGGATACGGATGCGCTAGTGGAGCAGCTTAGCGCTGAATTTCCGAAGGCGGAGATTAGGGTTTCAGAGGCTAGCGACAGCGGAATGCTGGATGCGTGGGTGGCGGCGCTGGATGCTCACCTTACTGAGCGCGCGCCTTGCCCAGACCTGCCGTTAGACCTACGGGGAACGGCGTTTCAGATGATGGTTTGGCGCTTTCTGCTGAGCGTGAAGGAAGGGCAGACGCTGAGCTATGGGGAGTTAGCGAAAGCGATAGGGCGGCCTAAGGCGGTTCGGGCAGCGGCTTCGGCTTGCGGGGCGAATCGGGTATCGGTACTGGTGCCCTGCCACCGTATTTTGCGCGGCGATGGCGGCCTGGGGGGCTATCGGTGGGGGCTGGAGCGGAAGCGATCGCTGCTAGATTTGGAGCGGTTGGACCAGGACGCGGACTAGCGACGGATGAAGCGCAGTAGTTGACTGGACCGGACCAGTTCTATAGGAGGGCTGTAAACGCGCTACTCATCCCGTGCAGCTATCTCTGCAAGCCTTATGACCTGGTCACTGATCTCATCCCAAGTCCCCTCTGCTGGGTGAGAGGCCCGGCTTGTCACAAATGTAAAGGCCACGCCAACAGCGAGCAGAGTATGGCCAGCGTTGGAGTAGGCCTCTTTGGTGCCGGGCTCAAATCGCAGCCGTACTTAGGATAGACGAGCGATCGCCTCTTCCCGCGTCACGAGCTCCGACGTTCCCAGGTAAAATGATAGACCGACGCGCTTGGAACAAGGGAAGTAATGCTAATTGCAGTCTCTAACGCTGCTGAAACAAGTGCAAACTACGGCGTTCAATCGGGGCTTTGCGCGATCGCTTTGGCACTGATTCACCTGTTCGTCAACAAACTAAAGTTTATTGGTACCGTTCCGCGAAGCCGCTGGCTGTCGGGAGCGAGCGGCGTTTCGGTGGCTTACGTCTTTGTTCATTTACTGCCAGAGCTCAGCGAGATGCAGGCGTCATTCTCGGGTTTAGAGCTGGGATGGCTGGAGAAACATCTCTATATTATGGCTTTGATTGGGATGACAACCTTTTATGGTTTGGAGAGAGCCGTCGTAGAGTCTCAGCAAGAGCAAGTTAGCGAATCGGAAGAGAGCAATCCGGGAATTTATTGGCTACATATTGCCTCTTTTGCGCTTTACAATGCTGTGATTGGCTATTCACTATTTCACCGCGAGGAGCCGGGGCTGGCGAGTCTGTTGGTCTACACGCTGGTGATGGGTTTGCACTTTGTGGTGAATGATTTTGGTCTGAGTCAGGATTACCCCAGCGCCTACCGCCACAGCGGACGCTGGATTGTAGCGGCAGCAATTATTGCAGGGGCTGTGGTGGGCTGGAGGAGTGAGCTGTCGGAAGTTGGGATATCGCTGCTATTTTCTTTTTTGGCGGGCAGCATCGTGCTCAACGTGCTGAAAGAAGAGCTTCCGGAAGAGCGCAAGAGTAAGTTCTCAGCATTTGCGTTGGGCGCTTTCACCTATACCGTTTTGCTCCTGCGGGTTTAGCGGGTTTAGCGATCGCTAATTTAGAGTGAGTGATATGCAAGCTTCTGAAAACGAGCATCCTCTCGACCTTAAGACCGAACTCGCCAAGAAGAGAAATCAGGCGGCGGCAGAACGCACGCTGATGGCATGGATTCGAACGAGTCTCGCTTTGATTAGTTTTGGCTTTGGTATTGATCAGATTGTAGCTGCGCTGAACAATGTGGCGGGCGTCAATAATCCAATTCGTCTGTCGCGAATTTTGGGGTTGTTCTTCATTGCTTTGGGAACTTGGGCTACCTTAGCGGCATCCCTGCAGCATCGTCAGGAGCTTAGGCATATTCAGCATGAGGATTACACCTATATGCCTGAGCGCTCTATTAGCCTAGTTGTGGCTAATTCTTTGCTTGTGTTTGGACTGGTTGCTTTTATTGGAATCTTGGTGAAATCGTTTACCTAGCGGGGCTCAGACACTTCTAAATAGAACAATTACCGCTGAGAGAGCTCCAAACAAAATAACCGCTATGGCCGCGACTGTAGCCATTGATTGATTTTGGGGTAGAGCGCCGGCTTGGCGCTGGACTGAGCGGATTGAAAGCCGGTACTGCCAAACTGCTAATGTAAGTAGACACAGCCCTAGCGGCACGATGAGTAGGCTGAGCGAATCAAATAATGACTGAGGATCTGCCTTGACGGCGGAAGGGGTGCTTTGGCGAAGTGAAATCACGATGTAGTCGAGGGTGAAGCCTATCCCGAGGAGCATCAGGCTGTTCTGAATCCAGGCTAGGAGGGTTCTTTCGGCTGCCGCTTGGTTGCGCTGCTTTGCTAGCTCTGTTGTGGGGTTTGTATTAGGGGATGGAGGCTGTGTATTTCTAGGCATCAAAAGGTTGTCGCGCCGAAGAATGAAAATAATCTATGTTCTGGCTCTTCTTTCAGTCTACCGGCAGCTCCTAGAATGAAATTGCGCATCAAACTTGATACTGGACTTGTGACTGAAGCAGATGATGCAAATCGTAGGCGCTAGGATGGGCGCGCGCACGTACTTGGTGTAGCAGTTCGAGCAATATGGCACTTCTACACGGTTTCGGGGCAACTTCTCAACTATCGCCTGGCTTTGGAAGTGTCGCAGGAAAGCGATCGCCTTCTCTACTTAGCGGTTCCCTGAGACGTACACCAATCGTTTCTATGCTTTGAACCTGCTAAGACAGTAATCGATCGCTATCAGCTCTGGTTGCTAGTTTACGACGTTGTTGATGGGGTAATTGAAGAATGGATCGAGTAGGGCAATACCGAAGGATTGTCTGTCAGTTTCTAAAGGATTTTGCCGAGGGCGATCCAGAGGCCCAGTTAGTTTTTGATACAGAGCGCAATCGCTACCTCGTACTTTATTCTGGTTGGCGAGGGGAGTCGCGTATTTATGGCTGCGCGATTTACCTTGATGTGATTGAAGAAAAGGTTTGGATTCAGCAAAACAGTACTGAAATTGATGTCTATCGGGAACTGGTTGAGCAGGGGATAGCGGCTAAGGATTTAGTGTTGGGCTTCCGGTCTCCTGCTATTCGAGAACGGCTAGCAGCGGCGCTTTGAATGATAAAAGCTGACACGGTTAAAGCGAGAGACGAATCCGTGCTTCTCGTATAGGCGCTGATCATCGGCGAACACAATAATTGCATCCGGGTTAGAAACGATGACGTAGTCCTCAATTTCTTGAACGAGATGTCCTACAATTCCTCTTCCACGGTGCGATTCAGCGATTAAGCCTAAAGGAGTATCGCTCTCACCGCACCTACTCTAGCTTCCCCTAACCAAGCCGCTCAGATTCTTGTGCTGCCTCATTCTGTCATCGCTCAAATGAGCATAGCGATCTCGAACGAATAGACGCCAACCTTTTCAGGACTTGACGCCATTGTCCAAAAGAACGCTCTCTTTTAGCTGGATCGCTTAGAGCTTTTACGGCAACATCAACCAAACGTCTTCGCAATCCGCGCCATGGCTTCCTCCACATTCTTACGGCTGTTAAACGCCGAAATGCGAAAATAGCCCTCGCCCGCCGCGCCAAACCCAGAACCCGGTGTACCCACTACGTTACAGCTGTGCAGCAGCTTGTCAAAAAAGTCCCAGCTTGACAGCCCCTGTGGCGTCTTCACCCAGACATAGGGCGCATTTACGCCGCCATAGACGTCGATGCCGATTTTAGTGAGCGACTCTCGCACCAAACGGGCATTTTCCAGATAGAACGCAATTAGCGCCTGAATCTGCGACTGCCCCGCCTCAGAATAGACCGCCTCAGCCCCTCGCTGCACAATGTAGGAAACGCCGTTGAACTTGGTCGACTGGCGACGATTCCACAGGCGATGCAGATCCACGTCGCTGCCGTCCGCTGCCTTACCCGTCAGCGTCTTGGGCACCACCGTGTAAGCGCAGCGAGTGCCGGTAAACCCGGCGTTTTTAGAGAAGGAGCGGAACTCTAGCGCGCACTGCCGGGCGCCCTCAATCTCGTAAATAGAGTGGGGAAGCTTGGGGTTGGTGATAAAGGCCTCGTAGGCGGCGTCGAACAAGATGAGGGACTGGTGCTCTAGGGCGTAGTCCACCCACTGCTTGAGCTCGGCCTTGGTGATGGTAGCGCCCGTGGGGTTATTGGGAAAACAGAGGTAGATTAGGTCTACCTTCTGTGAGGGCAGCGCGGGGGTAAAACCGTTATCAGCCGTCATGGGCAGGTAAACCAGTCCCTCGTACTTGCCGCTCTCGTTGGCGGGGCCGGTGTTGCCCGCCATCACGTTGGTGTCGACATAGACAGGGTAGACCGGGTCGGTCACGGCGATCGCGTTGTCATGGCCAAAGATATCCAAAATGTTACCGCTGTCGCACTTGGCCCCGTCTGAGACAAACACTTCTGAGGCGTCCACCTCGCAGCCCCGCGCCTGAAAGTCTTTAGCAGCGATCGCCTCCCGCAGCCAGCTGTAGCCCTGCTCCGGACCGTAGCCGTGGAACGTGGCGCGATCGCCCATCTCGTCTACGGCGGCTTTCATGGCCTGTCGGCAGGCCTCGGGCAGGGGCTCGGTAACGTCGCCAATGCCTAGCTTGATGATGTCGGCGTCGGGGTGATCGGCCACAAATGTTTTGACCCGCCGCGCGATCTCAGGGAAGAGGTAGCCGGCTTTGAGCTTTAGGTAGTTGTCGTTGATGGTTGCCATGGATCGTTGGGTGAAGATGGGTCAGGTGAAGATGGGTCAGGTAAACTGGGGAATGGGTTGGTGCATCGTTGAACCATTTGGATCATGTCCAAGATGGTGCACGCATTTTTGAGGGGCCCCTATGGTTTGTTTAGCAATTGCGATACCTCGGCATGCATAAAGGCGATGTCAGGGCTGCGCTGAATCGCTTCGTAATAGCGCTGCTCCGATTCAGTTCCTTCTTCATTGACGCGCAGCAGCGATCGCGCATCCCCCAAAATCTGATTTACTTCGCTGAGCGTGGCGGGCTCTTTAGCGCTCAGGGCTTCGTCAATACGCACAATAAACTGAGACATGGGGCGCAGCCAGTCAAACCACTCGTGGCCCACGACCAGGCGGAAAAACTCACCGTTGTTTTGAATGCGTCCATGTTCGCGCTCGTAGATCGAGCGCTCCCAATTGAGGAGGGCTTTATGCAGCCGCAGCAGCATCTTGCGCAGCGTCCGAAGCCGCTGAAACGGGGCGTCGAGAGGAAGATTGGAGGTCATAGCGCGTGCTGAGACGTGACGGACAAAAGGGTAGCCCGGGGAAAACGGGTAGCGTTTTGATCTTGCCACATGAGGCGCGCCTGTAGCGGCTGACTTTTTGGAGCGTTGGGCCTTTTGAAACGCTGGGCTTACTAACACGAGCTGCTAACGCGGACTACTGGGCGGGAGCCTCCGGAAACGTCTCTACCGCTGGCGCTTCTGTTTCTTCAGCGGCAGGTGCGTCCTCAGGCGTGTCCAAATCGTCGGCAGCTGCCGGAGCTTCTGGGGTGTCCTGCTCCTCTTCTGGGACCCCATTGATCTCTGGCGCTACGTCCTGAGGCGGGACGGTCTCCTCCAATTCGGCCGGCGTCGATCCGGTGGAGGCGGGCGCGGTGATGGCGGGTGGCGCCGACTCAGGGCGACCCAGCACTCCCGGCGACCCATCGTCAAAGACGCCCGCCACGCAGGCAATCATCAGCGTAGCCAGCGTACCCACAAACAGCGCCTTCCAGCCCATCTCGGCGATGTCGCGGCGGCGAGATGGAATCAGCGCGGCGGTGCCGCCCACAAAGATACCCACCGAGGCCAGGTGAGCAAACCCAGAGAGGGCATAGCTGACGATCAAGATGGTGCGATCGCTAACGGCACCCTCTGCCCCCAGGGCCCCTAGCGCTTGGTAAGAGGGAATAGCGGTTTCGAATAGGCGACGGCCAATGAGCACCGAAGCCTGCCAGAGCTCTGGCCAGTCTAGGCTGACGCCCGTGAGCACCGTGAAGGGTAGGAACAGCACTCCCATGATGTTCTGCAGCGTCACGTATTGAAACGTGGTTCCCACAGGCCCTGGAATGGCGGCAAGGCCGTCAAAAATCTGGTTGACAAGCGCGACCAAACCCAAAATCAAAATTAGCACCGCCGCGATGCCCACCGCCATGCGCACCCCGTCTAAGGCCCCGGCGATCGCCGCATCTAGGGGGCTCTGCTTGCTGATGGGCTCTCCTATCACGGTCTGGGGCGAGTCTTCCAGCCCGTCATCTGAACTCCCGTCTGCTGCGAAATCCCGCAGGTCTTCTTCCTGAGGAATGCCGCCGGCCGTGAGCGGCACCTGAGTCTCGGGCACCAGAATTTTGGAGAGTACGAAGCAGGCGGGAATGCCGATGATGGAGGCAGACACCAGGTGAGCCAAAATGTTGGGGAAGACGGGCCGCAGAAAGCTGACGTAGATTGCCAGCACCGACGAGGCGGAAGTGCCAAAGCAGCAGGAGAGAATAGCGCACAGCTCGCTGCGGGTCATTTTGGCTAAAAATGGCTTTACCACAATGGCCGCCTCAATCCCCACAAAGATATTGGCCGCGCCGCTGAGGGACTCAGCGCCGCTGAGGCGCATGGTGGAGTAGAAGACCTTGGCGAAGAAGTTGGTGATCACCTGAATGACGCCGATGTTGTAGAGCAGGGCCATCAGTCCCGCAAAGAAAATCACCGTCGGCAGGGCGCGGAAGGCAAAGACGTAGCCCAGGTCGACAGCCGGGTCCTCTCCGGGCACCGGCACGATGTTAGCGCCAAAGACGAAGCGCGCCCCCACGTCTGCCGCATCAAAGACGCCGTTGAGCAGGTTGCTAAAAATCTGCAGCGCGTCCCGCGCCCCCGGCACCACAAACACGAGCGCCCCCAGTAAGAGCTGCAGCGCGATGCCGCTGATCACCACCCGCCAAGGGAAATACTTCAGCCGCCGGTTTTCAGAAAAGACCCAGGCAAAGGCGCACAGCCCAAACATGCCTAAAAGAGAAATAATATTGAGAAGTGGCAGACCGAGAATCTCCATACCGCACTTTGCCTTGTTTAATGAGAGCCACCTATAGACACGCCCTTATACTACGGTCTAACGGTCAGCCCAGCGGCGGATATTGCCAATTTTTATGGATGCCCTGAGAAGTCGCTAAAATAAGCACGATATCTGACGCTCTACAGAGTAATCCATGGACGCATTTGCGCCAACGCCGCCCGATTGGGCTCAAGAGGCCGTTCACGCCCGCCAGTTTTGCTGCCCTCGATGCGATGCGGCTTCTCAAGCGGCGATCGCCGTATGGCTCAACCGGCGATCGCCGGTCTATACCTTCGACCGGCAGCGCAAGTGGCAAGAGTTCTATCGGTGCGAGTGCGGCGCGGCCTGGTGGGCTTGGAGCAGCGATCGCCCGCCCACCAAGGCGACTACAGAGGAAGTGCCCGAATAATAGCGTCAGAATAGCTTTTTCAGACTGTGCGGTCTTCAACATGCTGAACTAAACTAGATAAAGCGTAGGGGCCTCGGCAATGGGTCTCAATCGCCATATTCATTTGTTTGAAAACCCGACAGGATGAAGACCCATGGGATTGTTTGACCGTGTGAGCCGGGTTGTCCGGTCTAACCTCAATGCAGTGGTCGGTGCCGCCGAGGATCCAGAAAAGATCCTCGAGCAGGCCATTATCGACATGCAGGAAGATCTGATCCAGATGCGGCAGGCCGTAGCCCGGGCGATCGCCAGCCAAAAGCGGGTGCAGCAGCAGTATAGCCAAGCCGAATCTGAAGCCGGCAAGTGGCAGCAGAGAGCCCAGCTGGCCCTACAGAAAGGCGATGAAGACCTGGCGCGCCAGGCCCTCAGCCGGAAGAAAGTCCAGGCTGAGACGTCGAACGCGCTCAAAGGCCAGCTCGATCAGCAGTCCGGTCAGGTCGAAACCCTCAAGCGCAACTTGATCGCTCTTGAGGGCAAAATCTCTGAGGCCAAAACCAAGAAAGACATGCTCAAGGCCCGCGCCAGTGCCGCCAAGGCCAACGAGCAGCTGCAGAACACCATCGGTCAATCCACCACCGGGTCCTCCATGGCGGCCTTCGAGCGCATGGAAGAGAAGGTGCTGATGATGGAGGCGAAGTCCCAGGCTGCAGCCGAGCTAGCGGGTGCCGATCTGGAGAGCCAGTTCAACCAGCTGGAGGCCGGTTCCGACGTCGACGACGAGCTGGCCGCCATGAAGCAGCAAATGCTGGGGGGTGCAGCGCCCGATCAAGGCCAGCTGCCAGCGGGCAGCGACGCTTCTTCAGACCCGGCATCGACCGCCACCAGCGACGACGAATTAGAAGAGCTACGGCGGCAGATCGATCAGCTCTAGGGCAAGCATCCCCTAGAGACGGCGCTCCAGTGCTTGCCAACTACGCTATCTTTGCCAATCGCTCTATTTTGGTCGGCATCAGCGGCGGCATTGCGGCCTACAAAGTCTGTGAGGTGGTGTCTACCCTGGCCAAGTCAGGGGCGTCGGTCCGCGTGGTGCTGACGGGCGGCGCGCAGCGCTTCATTACGCCGCTCACCCTGACGACGCTGGCTCGCCACCAGGCCTACACCGACGATGACTTTTGGCAGCCCCACCCCCGTCCGCTTCACATTGCGCTGGGGGAGGCGGCGGAGGCATTGGTATTGGCCCCGCTGACGGCGAATACCCTAGGCAAGCTGGCCCACGGCCTTGCCGACGGCCTGCTGACCAATACGGTGCTGGCCTCGACCTGTCCGGTGCTGCTCGCCCCAGCGATGAACACCGACATGTGGCAGCAGGATGCCGTGCAGCGCAACTGGCAGCAGCTTCAGGGAAGCGATCGCTACCACACCGCTGGCCCTGGGGCTGGGCGGCTAGCCTGCGATCGCGTTGGAGCAGGGCGGATGGCAGAGCCAGGCCAGATTTTGGCCCAGCTCGCTTCTCTGCTGCACACCGGCGGCCGCCGAGACCTGGCAGGCAAGCGGCTCCTAATCAGCGCTGGGGGCACTCAGGAGTACCTAGACCCGGTGCGCTTTATCGGCAATCCTTCCACCGGCAAGATGGGCATCGCCCTAGCTCAGGCGGCCCTACATCGGGGTGCTGAGGTGACCCTGGTCCACGGTCCAATAGAGACGTCGGCTCTGGCGGGCTTAGACCGGGTAGACCTGATTCCGGTCACGACGGCGGCGCAGATGCAGACCGCCCTGCTCGACCACTGCCCCCAGGCCGACCAGATCATCATGGCAGCGGCGGTGGCTGATGTCAGACCCACAGACCATCACCCCTACAAGCTGCCCAAGTCAGCGCTGCCCGGCGCGCTTCCCCTGTCCCCGGTCCCCGACATTCTCAGTCAGCTCAGCCAGCAGCGCCGCCCCCACCAAATTCTGGTGGGCTTTGCCGCCCAGACGGGAGATATCTACCCGCCCGCCAAAGAAAAGCTGGAGCGCAAAGGCCTCGACATTATTGTGGCTAACCCCATCGACCAGCCAGACGCCGGCTTTGGCAGCGATCGCAACCAGGCCCTAATCCTCAGCAAAGCCGGCGCCGCTGTCCGGGTGCCGCCCTGCCACAAGCTCGAGCTGGCCCACCGGCTCTTTGACTATATAAGCGGCGACTGCATAGACGGTGACCCTGCGGACGGTTAACCTAGCCTTAACGAATTGTAAAGGCGGGTCGGCTATTCTTGAGGCAGCCCAGCTTTTCGCAAGAGACACCCTATGCCGGTCCTGTCAGTGACGTTCCCGATGTTCGACCTCCTAGTGAAAGGGGGGATCGTGATGATTCCGCTGCTGTTGCTCTCCGTACTCACCATTGCCACCTCTTTAGAGCGGCTGTGGTTCTGGTACCGACTGTTGAGTAAAGAGGACCGAATCGTGCGGGATGTGATCGACGCCGCGCCCCAAAGCTTGGTAGAGGCCCGGACCATCGCCGAACGCGCCAGTACCTTGGCCATAGGCCGCTTTCTGCTGGCCCCCCTGAGGCTGCGGCAGCCGTCGCCCGAAACCTTTCGGCTGGCGATGGAGTCTGCCGCCGACAAGGAGTTTGTGCGCATGCGCCGCGGCGACAAGTTTTTGGAGACTGTAGTGGCGCTTTCGCCGCTCTTAGGGCTTTTGGGAACGGTAACCGGACTGATTAGAACCTTCAACAACCTCGATATTGGCGGGCAGGGCTCTGGGGAAAGCGGTGAGCTAGCGGCTGCCGGTATCGGTGAAGCGCTGATTACGACAGCGGCGGGCATGTTCGTTGCTATTCTAGCGCTGGTGTTTTTCCGCATCTTCGTCACCCTACAGTCAAGGCAGGTGGACTATTTCTCGGAGGTGGGCACCGAGCTAGAGCTGATCTACCGGCAGCAGTGGTACGAATCAAACGGGCACAGCGAAGGGCATGGCGAAGCGGTGCGGCTGCCGGCTGAGTCCCCCAGCTCTGTATAGGGTCCTCTTTGGATATGCCTAAGGGTTTCGAAATCAAGTTGAGCAGCGATCGCCACTATGCGACTTAACAAGCACAAAGAAGCGCCAATTCCGGCGGTGAATCTGATTCCCATGCTCAACGTCATGCTGGGAATCCTGGCGTTCTTCGTTTTGATTACGATGACGCTGACCAGCCCCGTCGGGCTAGAGCTACAGCTTCCCGCCAGCTCCGACTCAGCGCCGCCCCCGAGCGGTGGCGAAGACGACGCGCCGCCTTTAATCATTACCCTGGGCAACGAAAATCAGATCTTAATTGAGGAGACGCCCCTATCCCAGGGAGACGCCGAAGCCCAGATTCGTCAGCATCTCGCCGGCAGTGAGGATCGAGTCGTCTACGTCAAAGCGGCCCCCCAGGCCTCCTATCAAGAGGTGGTGGAATTCGTGTTTCAGATGAAGCAGGTGGGGGGCGATCGCGTTTCGCTGGCCCTCGAAGAGGAATAGTGGTGATGGGGCTAGGTCGGCGTAAGGGGGATGGCGATGGGCTTTAAGCGAGAGCGTGCCTCTGAGGTGCCTGAGGTTAACCTGGTGCCCATGATGGACGTGCTGATGTCTGTCTTGACCTTCTTTATCATCATCTCGATGAACCTGACCAGTGAGCAGCTTCAGTCGGTGGAGCTGCCCCCCCTGCAGGAGGGCGGAGAGGCGGACGTGGGTGAGCCTTTCCTCGTCGGTCTCGACGAGACGGGCCAGATTCTGCTCGCCGATGAGGTGGTGGATGAAGCTCAGCTCAGCGATCGCCTCGTCGGCTACCTAGCGGAGAATCCAGAGGGCTACGTGCGCATTAAGGCCGACCGGGAGCTAGACTACGACCAGGTGTCCGCGCTGCTGCTGACCATCCGCGATATTGGTGGGGGACGGGTGTCCCTAGCGGTGGAGTAGCGACGCCTGGGGCCGCTTCTCGACCCCGCTGGTCCTCACGAAAGCTGCTGGTCTATCCAGGTTAGGTTAAAGATTTCCCGATACAGCGGATTGGCGACCCATAGCGCCCCGTCGCGGCAGGTAACTATCCCCGAAAGCTGTAGCTCGCTCTGGTCAGGGCTATGATCCACGGCAACCGTACCCCAGGCCAAGATCTTTCGATAGACCTCAAGCGGGCCGCTGCGCTGCTTAAATGTGAGCAGGCGATCGCTGATGGTCTTGAAGTGGGCGGGATCGTCGTAGCGCTCCCAATAGGTAATCAGCTCACGCTTGACGAGGTGGTCGACCCAGTGGGCGGCCCTCAGATCATCGCGGCGGTAGGCGCGCAGCCAGGGATTTAGGTATTGGTGCTGCTGGTCGAGCTGGCTAGGGTCGAGAGAGATCTGCTCGAGCTGACTCGACAGGTAGTGGGCGCTAGAAACCAAGAGCTGGCACAGTTTCTGCGTCAAGAAGGGCTGGCCATTGGTCCAAAATAGGATGGTCTGCAGGGCCGCATCCGCATCGGGAACGATCCGCCTAAGGCCCGCAAGCAGTGGCTGTACCTCGCTCCAGCTGAACCCCCGGAGCTCAATAGATTTTCCGATCGTGAAGGGAGAGCGGGCCGGATCGCGCATCAGGGCTGCGGGCGTGGCAACGCCTAGCATGGCGAAGGTCAGGCGTCGGTAGGCGGGCTGCTGCGCCCTGCGCGCGTAGCAGGAGCGGATAAACCCAAAGAAGTCGTCGACGGGAAAAGATAGCCCCAAGACGCTGTCGATTTCGTCTAGAAAAATCGTCACGGGCTGCTGAACATGGACCAGCAGTATGGTAGAAAAAAACTCGTCGAGCCGCTGAATTAGGGAGAGGTGACGGCGCGATCGCCACCAGGAAACCAGCTCTACCGGCAGCTCGAAGCTGTTGATCAAGCACCGCAGTAGGCTAGCGTACCACTGCTCAGCCGTCAGACCGTAGCTGCCCACGGCGGTCAGATCGACCACGCCACAGATGACGCCCGCCCTGTGCAGCCGCTGGGTAGTCTTCACGCGCAGGGACGACTTACCCATCTGCCGGGTGGTCAAAACATAGCAAAATTCTCCCGCTGCCAGCGCTGCGTAGACCTCGTGGTCTACGCAGCGGTAGACGTAGCTGGGCGCATCGGCGGGTAGACTACCGCCGACCTGATAGAGGTCTGGGTATCGGGGCAAGACCTCACCCATGGTCTACCGGCGGGTCTGCCTGGGCCGCGATCGCAGCGTCTTCTGCTTCGAGACAGCGATCAAATCGGTTGCGGAAAAACTCGCGGTAGAGGCCGCAGCTGGGAACTGCGCCTTGGGAGGTCAGCGTAACCAACCCCATACTGTGAAGATCCGCGGCTGTGCGATAGCCCAAGGCGACGGGGCTGAGGGACCGGACGACTCTGGCGTAAGCGTTGAGCAAATCTGGACGACGCTGAAGGCGCTGCCACTGCTGGTTGAGATGATCTGCGTAGATGCCTGGATTCTCTGCGCCCGATTTCAAAATGCCGTTGAGGCTGATGTCGCCGTGGGCCAGATGATAGAGCGCCAGACGAAGCCGATAGGGATTGCCCCCCAGGTGGCCTAATAGGGAAACTAAGCGCTCATTATTATCGCCCTGAAGCCATTCCAGCCCGTGACGCTTGACCAAATGCTGAAGCTGGGGAAGCTCAAAGTCGGGGAGCTCCACCGATAGCCCCACGTTGAAAGGAGATTGATGAACATTTAGCGGTAGGGCGGCGTCTGTGGAATGAACTACGATGAGGCGCAGCCGCTGCCACACTTGACTGCTGGTGATGCCGTAGCGCGATCGCTCGTACCAAGCTCGCAGCAGCCCTAGGAAGTTAGAAGCCACCGTAGGATAGTCAAAGAGGATGTCTACATCGTCTAGCGCTAGGACCAGGGGAGATTGGACTTCGGCGAGCAGGTAGCGCTCAAAGTAGTCCGTGCTGTCGGCTAAAGGACTGCAGATTTCATCTTGGTACTGGCTAAACCGATTGGGAAGCCCAAGCTGCCGGGTCACCATGGTGCAAAAGCAGCCTAGGAAAGCATCGATGCTCTCAAGGGGTTCTAGCCCGATCTGACGCATGTTGATGGCAACTGTCGCAAACTCCGCCCGCTGGGCGTGGTGGAGCAGTCTTGCCATCAAAGAGGTCTTCCCAGCCTGCTTTGTCCCTTTGATGCGCAGCAGCGCCCCGGGCTGATAGATGGCGGCGCAGCAGCGGGACTCGATGACGTCGCGCTCAATGTAGAGCGGAGAGTCTAAGGGAACTTGCCCTACAGGGAGCTCTAGCTCTGTAGCGCTCAGGGGGGGCTGCCAGCTCGGGTCAGCTTGGGTTGACTTCCAGGCCGTTTGGTTTTGGAAGAGCGGACCAGCTTGGGACGTCTGGGGCGATTGAGGGGACTGTAGCCGTACTTTGTACTGCCGAAAGCTCATTCGCAGATTGCTCTTAGTTACCTTTCGCCCAATAACTTGAGAAAGGATTTGCCAGAGCTGGGAGCCTGTGATGCGAATGTAGTCCGTGGTATAGCTTGAGTCCTGAGCCATATCTTGATAGGTCTTGCCTGACCAAGTCTGCCTAAACACAAGCTCTTGCACCGATGTCAACTGCCGGGGCGCCAGCAGCTTATCCATAAGTGTAATCGCGTCTTCTAAATCTGTATCCAATTCTGCGGTGAGGTTCGAGTCGATCGTCTTATTTGACATATGGGTGCAATGCAACTACGGCACGGCTGGTCAGAGGATGCTGAATGATTGCCAGATAAATCAGCGTTTCAGGAAATTAGCGCGGCAGGCTCGCCTCGCCAAGAACTTCTTAAACGCTATTCACGATAATGCTGTGCCTTCAGCGATCCCAGTCACCAGTATTCTCAGTATCTACTCCTAGAAGTTAACTTTTCTTTGACACCTTAACCTAAAAATAATTTTCTAATAATAACTTCATAACTACTTAATCACTAACTCTTAACGCTGGTTCGGTAGGTTACATCTGGCCTGCATACATGCAGGTCGACTGACATATGCGGTCCAATACCCCGGAGAGAGTTTCTATGCTAATTAATGGTATCAACGTCCGCAACCGCGCCGCGCTTGCGGTTGGTGCGATCGCTGCAGCAGCAACGGTTGGCACGGCTATCATGCCCGCGTCTGCACAAGATGCGATCGTGCAAGTTGACGGGTCCAGCACCGTTTTCCCGATCACTGAAGCGATGGCGGAAGAGTTTCAGGCTGACAACCCTGGTACAGCGGTTGTTGTAGGCGTTTCTGGTACTGGCGGCGGCTTTAAAAAGTTTTGCGCCGGCGAGACCGACATTTCAGGTGCATCTCGCCCCATCAAAGATAGCGAAAGAGAGCTTTGTGCTGACGCTGGTATCGAGTTCATCGAAGTTCCCGTTGCCTACGACGCGCTGACCGTTGTCATCAACGATGAGAACGACTGGGCCACTACGATGACCACCGACCAGCTGCGCACTATGTGGGAAGCTGGCGCTGAGGATGAAATCACCAACTGGAACCAGGTCGACCCTAGCTTCCCCGATGTCGACCTAGCGCTGTACGCTCCCGGAACCGACTCCGGCACCTTCGACTACTTCAACGAAGTCATCCTAGAGAGCGACGGCGGCGAAGAGCTGGGCCACCGCGGCGACTATACCGCTAGCGAAGACGACAACATCCTCGTTCTGGGTGTGCAGGGTGCAACAGGCGGCATCGCTTACTTCGGTCTGGCTTACTACCTAGAGAACCAGGACACCCTGACTGCAGTGGGCATCGACAACGCCAACCCCGATGATGGCGAGGGCGCTGTCTTCCCCTCTGATTCGACCGTTGAGAACGGCACCTACGTTCCCCTGTCTCGACCCATCTTCATCTACGTTCGTAGGGATTCTCTGGACAAGCCTGAAGTGGCTAACTTCGTTGAGTTTTACCTAAACGAAGAGAACCGCCCCCTCATCTCTGAGGTTGGCTATGTTCCTCTACCGGATGCAGACTACGAAGAGGGTGCGGCCAGCGTAGGCCTCAACTAGGCCGCTGCGGCATCTACCCTAAAAGGCCAGCGGCCAAAGCGCACATCGTATAGGGATAACCTTACGGTGTGCGCTTCCGTATGCGTCATCTGTTCTCCATCTATATTCGCTTCATCTCCTGCAAGCACCATGACTCAGCCCCAAGCTCAGCGCCCTCTGTGGCGGAAAATTCTGTTTCATCCCATGCTCTATATGTCGATTGTCTTGCATGGGCTGTTTTTTGCTATCCCAGGGGCGTCGGAAGAAGAGATGCCAGAGGAGCTAGAGGAAGAGCAGGAAATCGAAATTACCATGCTCTCGCCGATTGTCGAAGCAGAGCCAGAGCCTACACCTCCTGTACCACCGCCCCAGTCCGCACCCCAGGCGGCGGCGCCACCCGCCCCTGCCCCACAGCAGGCTCCACCGCCGGAGCCGACACCACCAGAGCCGGAGAAAGCTGAGCAGGCTGAGTCCCAAAGTGAGGCTGAAGAGCCTGAGGTGCAGCAGCCAGAAGAGACCCAAGAAACGAAGGAGGACCGGCAGGCTCGGATTGCAGGAGAACGCGCGGGCATTACGGCAAACCTCGGTAGCGTTGGCAGCAGCATCACGTCGGACTTATCAGCGATTATTGGACAACTGCCTAACAACAATCAGAGCCTATTTCAAGAAGGCAGCGAAACCAGACCAGGAATCGTCGGCGGCAACCTGCTGAACAACGTCAAGCTCCAGGGGGCAAACCCCAATCCAACGGGCAACGATCCTGTACCGTTTGATCCCAACAAGCATATTCTGCCGTCTGACTCGCCGATGCAAATCGAGGAACTCCCTGGTCAGGTTTACGGGAGTGACGGCAGTATCGCATCTCGCATCTTTGAGATTAGAAATGCAGACGGAGAAGCTATTCTCTACGCCAACGCTGTTCCAGCAGGGTCCGCTGGGGCCTCAACGGCCATATTGCTCTGGGAGTTTAATCCTGCAGCCCACAACGCATCTAACTGAGGGAACGCTGGGCCCGTCTTCGCTTGAAGCCTCTCACTGATGCTATGCTCGGGTCATGCTGACCCTCTACCCCGAAATCCAGCCCTACGATACCGGCGCGCTGCAGGTGTCCGAGCGTCACACGCTCTACTACGAGCAGGCAGGCAACCCAAACGGGCAACCCGTCGTGTTTCTCCACGGTGGCCCTGGCGGCGGCAGCAATCCCAATTACCGCCGCTACTTCAATCCCGAACGCTGGCGTATAGTGCTGTTTGATCAGCGGGGCTGTGGTCGCAGCACGCCCCATGCTGATCTAAAGGAGAATACCACCTGGCATTTGGTGGCCGATATCGAGGCGCTGCGATCGCATCTGGGTATTTCTCGGTGGGCCGTCTTTGGGGGCTCCTGGGGCAGTACCTTGGCGCTCGCCTACAGCCAAACTCATCCCGAAGCCTGTAGCGCCCTCGTCCTGCGGGGCATCTTTATGCTGCGGGCTAAAGAAATTCGCTGGTTTTACCAAGAGGGGGCCAACAATATCTTCCCAGACGCCTGGGAGGAGTATCTAGAGCCGATCCCGTTAGAAGAGCGCGGGGACCTAGTGGCGGCATATTACAAGCGCCTCACCGATGATGACCAAGCGGTGCGCCGTAGGGCCGCTCAGGCCTGGTCCGTGTGGGAGGCCAGCACGAGCCGCCTAGTGCCCTCTGCCAACACCAAGGCAAGATTCGCCCAAAGTCGATTTGCCGAGGCGTTCGCTCGCATTGAGTGCCACTATTTCGTGAACCGCGGCTTTCTAGAGCAGGAAGATCAGCTGCTCAAAAACGTCGATCGCATTCGCCACATTCCCGCCGTCATCGTCCAGGGACGCTATGACGTGGTGTGTCCTATGGTTACGGCATGGGATCTCCACCAAGCCTGGCCAGAAGCTGAATTTGTCGTGGTGTCTGAGGCGGGTCACTCGGCCTCTGAGGTCGGTATCGTCGATGCCTTGGTGCGGGCCACCGACGGGCTTACCCAATCGTGACCCGCGCAGGCTGGGCTAGAGCATATCCTCAGAGGAGCGCGCCTTGGCCTTGGCCTTGGCCTTCGCAGCGCTCTTTTTCAAGGCCTGCAGCCGTGACTCATAGCGCTTGCGCAGCTTTTTCTTTGGCGTTTGGTCGATCAAAAACTTAAGGGCGCTGCCCAGGCTCTTGTAGGCGTTGGGCAAGGTGTAGCCAAAGCGCGTTGCTAGGGCGATCGCTTTTTCGTCGGCGGCGATCGCTTCTTCTTGCGCCTTGTACATATTGTTGCGCTTGTAGAGCCGCCATCCCGACACGCTACACAGGGTCAGCGCCAGCAGAAGCAGAAGCCCGTCTTGGACCCAAAGCTCTCCCACCGCGCCGCCTAGACCAATCGCCAGCGCCGCCATCTCCCAGCCATCCCGAGGAATCGTATCGTTCTGGATGCGGGCCACCTCATGCCAAAACATCAGGTTGCGCTGATCGAGGGCCAGCTGCTCCCAGCGGACCAGGTCAATCTGAATTTCAACCTGGTCCCGGCTCAGCTCCTCGCAGGTGATCAAGGGCGGGTTAACCGCCGTGGTGCTCTCAATGGTCACCCAGCTCTTCAGCTCAGGCGGCAGCAGCGTCTTGAGACGTCGCAGTTCGGTTAGGTCTGACCGGACGGTGGAGGTGGCAAAGGAGGTCATGGACGAAACCCTCGAAATTCCTACAGATACAACAGGTCTATTTCCTATAGTAGCTCACGAGATAAAGTCTTTTGGGTGCTTTGAGCAGCGCCGAGGCGGCTAGCTGCAGCGGCTCCGGTGACTGGGTGCCAATCGCGGCATAGGCACGGACCCTAGGGCAAATGACGTCAGGACATCTAAATCCCCTCTACTTTAGCAATGCCAGGCGGTGCGGCCCTTTTCCAGCCGGCTACACCGTCCGGCGATCGCACCAGCAACGCCCTAACTTTAGGGGTCAATTAGAGAAGTAGGAGGTCGGGGGGCGCTAGAGCCGAGACAAGACGCTTCTATGGAAACTGTGGCGCTACACCGGTGGCAACGCAATTATCTTCTAGCCCAGGTCCCGATAGCCTAGCCCAGGTCCCGATAGCCTAGTTCTCACTAGTACGCATAAACTAATAGCATGGGTTGTGCGGGGCAATATTGAGTCTCCGCACTGCGGCGTAAAAACGCTTTGCATAGCGTCACACTTTGCGTAACATGGCGCTATCACGATATCTGATTACAGCGCGCTGCGACCCCGAGAAAGAGCTATCGGAAAAGGCTAGAGGATGTTCTTAAGACGTAGAGAGGTTGTAACTATGCTGATGTCTTCCGTCGTTTCTGCGATCGCAACGGTAAGCTTGCCGCTCGCGCTGAATCTAGTGCCGCTGATACCGTCCTCAGCGCGGCTGCCCTCAGCGCCATCTTCCTCAGCGCCATCTCCCTCAGCGCTACAGATCCCCGTGTCCCGCGATGCGGAGCAAGAGCTGCTGCTTCCGTCCGCAGGCGCTGCGACTGGTCAGATTATCGCCAGTGACCCCAGCAGCAACATCAACATTCGCTACGCCCCGTCTCTCCTCGCCCGCTCGCTTGGACAGCTTCGCGTAGGCGATCGGATTGCGGTAATAGATCAGCAGGCCTCTCAAGGCGGTGACCAGTGGTATGAGGTGCGGTCCACTATCCCTAGCCGGCGGCTGCAGGGCTGGGTCCACAGCGATTTTGTTAAGGTAAGCGCAGCGCAGGCTGACAGCGAATCGGTCGCGGCACCACCCGCCAGCCCTGCAGAGACGGAGGCTAGCGAGCAGGTAGGGCCGCCGAACGGCAGGCCTACGATCAGGCCTGATGTCCCTGCAGAGGATCTCCCTGTCGTCCTCGTGCCCACTCGCCGCTCGCCTATCGCCCGCCGCCCGATTGATTTTGAGCTAGACCCGCGGCCGGAGGTCGCCCCGCAGCGAGAGCAGCTCAACCAGCAATACAGTCAAGCCGATCTCGACTACTTTTTAGAAATTGCCACCGGCTCAGAATTCGTGCGGGCCGACTTACCGATTCGTAAGTGGGAGCAGGACGTCAAAATTAAGCTCCACGGTACCCCCACTGCAGAAGACGGCCAGACACTCGACGCCGTTATTGATGAGCTAAAAGGCCTGGTGGGCAGTATCGATATTCAAGTGGTCGACAAGACGGCAGATCGCGCGAATATCAACGTCTATTTTGTCGACCCCGCCGAGTTTTCCAGCTATGTCCCGCACCAGAACCCTGGCCGAGGGGGCTTTGTCTGGATACAGTCCTCCTCCGGGGCGATTCGCGGGGCAACCGTGCTGATCGCCGACCGCGGACTCACTCAGCCGCAGCGAAACCACATTATTCGGGAAGAGGTCACCCAGTCTCTAGGCCTGCTCAACGACTCTTTTCAGTACCGCGACAGCATATTCTTTCAGCTTTGGAATGCCGTGACGCAATACTCCCAGCGAGATGAGCGGGTGATTCAAATGCTGTATCGCCCGGAGGTGAGGCCGGGGATGAGCCGGAATGAGGCTTTGAGCGCGCTGAGACCGTTTGTGTCTTAAGCGGGCAATCGCCCCATTCAAGCGCGCGGGCCGCCGTACACCATTACGGCGGCCCGCGTCTGCTTACCGGCTGTGGGAGGCTTAACGCCACCTGGGCCATGGGCGAGATTAGATGACGAAGCCGGACGAGACCCAGCCGCCCCCAGACAGCTCGACCCAGCCCCCGGAGACATCTCCGGTGACGCCGACAACGGTGCCGTTGCCCAAAGCATCGATGACGCCAAACTGGGGACCAGGACCTGAGCGAACGTTGAGCGGGCTGCCGCTGGTGCTCACCCGAACGGTTTGTGGGTCGACTGGGCTGGGGTTGGTGGACCCGTCAAGCAGCAGACCCTGAGTTGAGGGGCCCGCAACGCCGTCGACCACCAGGCCATTTTCCGCCTGGAACTCGCGGATGGCTTGCACCGTCACCGTACCGTAGAAGCCGGTTGAAGCGATGCTTGCGGGGAAAAATCCCAGCGCTTTGAGCGTGTCCTGGATGGCAGTAACGGTCGCTCCAGAATCACCCTGCTGAACCAGCGGACCGGGATCGGTGCCAATGCTGCCGGGGTCTACGCCATCCCTGAGGCCCAGCACGGTTTCCGTTGCCGGCCCGGCAATGCCGTCGACCACTAGGCGAGGCACTGAGACCTGAAAGTTCCTGACGGCAAGCTCGGTGGATGGGCCATAGACGCCATCGACGGGTCCCGGAGCAAACCCGAGATCCGTAAGCGCCTGCTGAATGGCGGTCACCTCGGGGCCGACGTCGCCTAAGCGGGCCGCCATGGCGCTAGGGGCAGTGCCCACAATCGATAGACCAACCGCTAAGGCCGCCATGCCGATCCAAGCAGAGCTCGGGACCTTAACGGTGAGCGATCGCATTTGGGGCGCGGGTGACGGATCTTCGTAGGCGGCAGCGGCGTGAGTAAACGCAAAAATTTCCATGGGCATTCTCTTCAGTAAAGGACTGTTGATGGAGGCGCAAGCTGACGGCAAAAGCGGGCCCGGAGATAGACAGGTCTAATAGGTGGTCTGATGGTGCCGGGGCCTAAAGCCGTCTCCTAGGGCAGATTATAGCCCCGTCAAGCGACATTTCAGCTCGGGAGAATCGATCGTAGGGAACAAAACGAAGTAAGACCAGGCTGCAGCTTTAGCCAGAGTACGGCCAATAGAAAGCGGCCATAGGCCGGACCATGTGAAAAATCTACTTAATAAGTAGGGCAAATTTCAAACAATCGCCGCTAATTTAATATTTCTGCAACATTATTTGCCGCTCACGCCGCGTTTGGCCAGACGCACTAGGACTAGGGCTGCCCTTCGCTCCCGTCAGGACAACCCGGTGATCGTCCTAGGCCAAAGCCCGAGCAATGCAGAATATAGCAGGGCTGAAGTTTGGCCTAAAGCTCTACGCACAAGGGTTTTTAGCCATTTGACCTGATGCTTTCGCTTTTTAGTCTTCTTGGCCCAGTTGAATAACTCGAACGACACCAATCGAAACTTTGAGGCGGCTGGTTGACCATGAATATGTCGAGCAACGCATTCTGTCGGGTGGATGTCTCAGCGTCCTTTGCAACTGTGACTGAGTTCGACGATTCACATTACCAGTAGGGGATAACTCGCCATGAAATCATTCGGACTCCGCTTTTGTGCCCTCACGGCGCTCCTCAGCCTCGCCGGAATCGGACAAAGCCCAGCTGCCTCCGCCGCTGTATTCAGCCATCAAGAACTTAGCCCAGACAAGGTAGTCACCGTCGCCTCACCCATTGGCACTCGCGCCCACCAGCTTCTGGTGCTAGAGCAGCTCAGCGATCGCCGTCAGTGCTGGGAAGAGAGCGGCGACGCAGTAGAGCCCCTACTGCTGCAGTTTGACTTTACCGGCATCTGCGGTCGAGGCACCGACAGCAACGGTTACTCGGTGCGCGTGGGCGGTGAAGACCTAGGCTGGCGCTATGACCTGCGGGTGCTGCGGGACGGCAGTGACCTAAAGCTCGTAGCGCGGTCCGTCTCTGACCGCAGCAAGCCCGACCTCGAAATTGGCCGCGCCACCAGTCAAGCCGGGGAATTTACCTCAATCAACCTCAACCCGGGCTGGCGCGTCACCAAGCGCACCTACAACGGACAGGTGCTCGGCCACTACTACCTCACCCACGACCAAGACTTCGATACCCTAGTCGCTACTGCCGCCCCCACCCCCACCCCCGCCGCTAGCCCCGTGACGCCGTCCGAGTCACCTACGGCGCTATTACCCCGGCCCGGGAGCGCTCTGCCGCTGCCGACGCTTCCAATTCCTGGGCGTCCGGGCAGCCCAAGCCGACCGTCTACACCCCTTCCGAGGCCTCTCCCAAGGCCTAGCGGCCCTCCCGCAGCGCCCTCCGAGCAGGCGGCTCGGCTTGGCTTCCGCTACCGTGTCGTTGTGCCCGCCAGCTCAGCCAGCGTACAGGCCAAGGTGAGGACCGTCGTGCCCGACGCTTTCCGGACTCTAATCAACGGCGAAGTGGTTATGCAGGCCGGTCTGTTCCGCGATCGCCTCACCGCTGACGCGACCCGGCAGCAGCTGCGCAACGAAGGGCTGCGGGCTTCCATCCTCGAAATCGAGACCAGCGGTGTGGTGTCGCCGACGCCCTCAACGCCGACGCCCTCAACGCCGACGCCGAGACCAAGCCGCCCCGCGCCTCGCCCTGCGACTAACGGCCGACTGGTGGTGGCGATTGACCCTGGGCACGGCGGACGAGATCCTGGTGCTGTCGGTATCGGCGGTCTACAGGAGAAAGAAGTGGTGCGCGACATCTCTGACCAGGTAGTGCGACTGCTGGAGCAGGCGGGTATCGCCACGGTAATGACTCGCCCCGGAGACCAGGAGGTCGATCTAGAGCCTCGGGTTGCTATCGCGGAGCGGAGTAACGCTGATATCTTCGTCAGCATCCACGCTAACGCCATCAGTATGAGCCGCCCCCAGGTAAACGGCATTGAGACCTTTTTCTATTCCTCTGCGGAGGGTCGTCGCCTCGCGACAGCGGTACAAGATCGCCTGATTCGTGAAACGGGCTCAGTAGACCGCGGTGTGAAAGAAGCCCGCTTCTACGTAATTAGCAACACCTCGATGCCAGCCATCTTGGTGGAGACTGGCTTCGTCACCGGTACTGAAGACGCGGCCCGCCTGCGCAGCAGCAGCGGACGGCGGCAGATTTCCCAGGCGATCGCCAACGGCATCATCGACTATCTACGGTGAGGTTCAAACGGCAAGGTTCAAACAGGTTGAGTTCAGACGCACTAAGATGAATCATAACCTCACGATCTAAAAAACCTATGTCCGTTGGATTGACCCCGCCCGCCACTGTAGCCCCTCTCAATCAGCCCACGGTTCGCCGCCTGTCTAACGGGCTTACGGTGGTCGCCGAGCAGGTGCCGGTGGACGCCGTCAACCTCAACCTCTGGTTTAGCGTGGGTTCAGCGGTGGAGGCGGATGACATTAACGGCATGGCCCACTTCCTTGAGCACATGATGTTCAAGGGCACTAACCGGCTGAAAAGCGGCGAGTTTGAGCAGATTGTGGAGCAGCGCGGCGCCATTGCCAACGCGGCCACCAGCCAGGACTACACCCACTACCACATCACCATGGCCCCGCAGGATTTTGTGGCGCTGACCCCCCTGCAGCTTGAAGTGGTGCTGCAGCCCAGCATCTCGGACGGGGCCTTTGAGCGCGAGCGCGCCGTGATTCTTGAAGAGATCCGCCGCGCCGACGACAGCCCGGGCCGGGACTCATTCTACGAAGCGATGGCGATCGCCTGCCCCGATCTGCCCTACGCCAGGCCGGTGCTTGGGACTCCTGACGTGATTGAGGCGCTGCAGCCCGAGCAGATGCGCGCCTTTCATCAAACCTGGTACCGTCCGTCCGCAATGACGGCGGTGGCGGTGGGTAACCTGCCTGTAGAGCAGCTGATTGAAACGATTGAGAACAGCATTCCAGGCGCTGATTCTGGGCCCGACATCCAATCTGACGTCCAAGAGACAGATGCTGCTCCTACGGCCCAGCCTAGCCCAGCCCTCAGCGATTCAGCCCGACGGCCGTTTTCTAGCGTCGTCCGCCGCGATCTGGTCGATCCGGCGCTGCAGCAGGCGCGGCTGATCATGATGTGGCGCGTTCCGGGCATTCAGCAGCTCGATCAAACCTATTCTCTCGACGTACTGGCCTCGATCTTAGGCTTCGGGCGAACCGCCCGCCTCGTCCAGGATCTGCGGGAAGAGCGATCGCTGGTGTCCCAGATTAGGGTCAGCAACATGACCTACGCGCAGCAGGGCATTTTCTCGGTGTCGGCCCGCATGGCAGAGTCGGCCCTCGAAGAGGTTGAGGCGGCGATCCTCGATCACATTTGCCGACTGCGAGACGAACCGGTCAAGCCCTCGGAGATTGAGCGCATCCGCACTCAGGTCGCGAATCGCTATATCTTTGCCAACGAGACGCCCACGAGCCGCTCTGGCCTATACGGCTACTACCAGGCTTTAACCGGCAGCCTCGACGCCGCGATTCACTACCCCAAGCGCATTCGCACTATCGATGCAGACGATCTGCAGCAGGCGGCGCAGCAGTACCTCAACCCTGAGGCCTACGGCATTGTCGTGACGCGGCCTGCCAGCCGTGGGTAGCCTGCCGGGAAAGGCGGTCATCCGCCTGGGGCGATTTGTCTGGAGCCAGCAGTGGCACCTAATGATGTCACAGCTCGCCCCGTCTAGCCAGTCGGGGGACTACCAGCGGCCCGCGAGCCAGTTTCGCAATATGGTAAGCCCTGACGGAGGGCATCCGCCGGAGCGCTGCCGCTATCGCCTGATTGTCGGCATGGGCTGCCCCTGGGCCCACCGGACCTTGGTGGTGCGATCGCTCAAAGGGCTGGAAGAGGCGATCGCCGTGACGGTGGTGTCGCCCTCGCCCGAAGCGGGGGGCTGGATATTTGACGAGCCGTTTCTGGGGCACCAGGCCCTAGCAGCGCTGTACCGACAGGCGGTGCCGGGCTACGGTGGCCGCGCCACGGTGCCGGTGCTGTGGGATGACGCGGCGGGGGCTATCGTCAACAACGAGAGCGCTGAAATCATCGTGGTGCTGAACGCCGCTTTTGAAGCCTTTGCTCAGCGCCAGCTCGACCTCTACCCCCCTGACCTCAAAGACGCGGTGGACCGCTGGAACGCCAAAATCTACCCCGCCGTCAACAACGGCGTCTACCGCTGCGGATTTGCCCAGTCGCAGGCGGCCTACGATCGCGCCTGCGACGAGCTATTCACGGCCCTAGACGACATTGACGCGGTGCTTGCGGGCCAGCGCTATCTGTGCGGCGATCGCCTGACGCTGGCGGACGTACGGCTGTTTACAACCCTGTTTCGCTTTGATACGGTTTACCACGGCCTGTTCAAGTGCAGCCGCCGCCGCATTGCGGACTACGCCTACCTGGGCGGCTATCTGCGGGACCTCTATCAGCAGCCCGGCGTGGCCGGCACCTGCGACCTCAGCGCGGTAAAGCGAGACTACTACGGCAACCTGTTTCCCCTCAACCCCGGCGGGCTGATTCCTCAAGGCCCCCAAATTGACCTCGACGCCCCCTGCGATCGCGAGGGAATTACTCAGCGCGAATCGGCACAAACCCAGCCTCTTGAATAAGCCGCTGCCCCTGGTCCGTCAGCAGGAGCTGCGCGTAGGCCTCGGCTGCCTCGCTTGCGGCGGGGTCGTCGTCCCGCGAGATCACGTAAAGCGGGCGCGTGAGCGGGTAGGCTCCCGACTGAAAGGCCGCAAAGTTGATCTCGTTACGCTCTGCAGGACACTGGCTTGGGAGCACATATGCTCCTTGATAGGGCGACGTGATATCGCCAACGTCGTTGATCAGCGGCAGGGGCTTCGCCTTGCACTGAGGCACAATTTCAGGCGCTGAGCCATAGTATATGCCGCCGGTATCTTGCGCCACCTGCTGTAGCCCTATGGTCAAGGTATCGACAAAGACCACTGCACTGCCAAAGTCAGCGTCATCCATCACCGCTTCAACAAAAAACTCCACCGTACCGCTGTCCTCGCGGCGCCGTGTGTAGGGCGTGATGGCTAAATCGGGTCCGCCGACCTCTTGCCAGTTGGTGACTTCCCCGCGGTAGATGCGGCCTAGGTCCGCTAGGCTGAGACCATCAATGGAGAGATTGGGGTTGACGGTAACCGCAATGCCGTCAGCAGCGACCGGCGTCTGGGTGATTGCAAAGCCCAGATCTTTAGCCTGCTGATATTCTTCGTCCTTAAGTGCTCGAGAGGATTGGGAAAATGAAAGCTGGCTTTCTAGAAGCATTTTAATCCCTGTTCCAGAGCCGGGCTTCGCCACGTCGTCTTCGGTGTATCGGAGCTGGAAGCTGGGGTAGGCTTGCTGAATCAAGAGGTCAAGCTTACCCCGAACAGGTGCCCAGGTCGTGCTGCCGCCGTAGGCAAATACGCCGTCTGGGACAGCTGCTACATCGGCAAACGTACTTTCAGTTTGCGCAGGTGGCTCTGGGGATGGGTTGATTAAGTTGCTAGAGGCTACCCTGTTTGGCTTCGAGCCGGAGAGAGAAAAAATAGCGTAGACCCCACCTGCTAAACAAGGCACCAAAATTAGGGCGAGGACGAGAATCTCGGAAGGGTTAAAGCGTAGGCGTGACATAGATTTAGAGCATATGCTAGAAGGGCAATTGGGTAGAGCGCCCTGATCCACGTCGCGTCGATCCGCTAGGGATATTATATTCAATAGTCTGGACAGTTTTACCGGGGAGCCGCAAGAAAGCCGCCCGCCGTATGCCGCCCACTGTATAGAGTGCAACTGTATAGAGTGAAACTGTATAGAGTGAAACTGTAACGAACAGGTCGCACCGATGGACAGCCTCACAAAGATTCTAACCGGTCTGCTGGACACAGCAGGCCATTTCACAAACCCCAGCTCAACCAGCGCGCAGGCAAAATTAGCGCCTTTCAGGGCCTAGACCCCGTCGCATGGCAGCAGCAGATTAGAGGGGATTGAGGCAGAATTTAGGCAGTTGATTGAGAGGTGTCAGCCATGACGATTGCAGAAGTATCGGCTAAACCCTATACCGCTGAAGAATACTTAGCGTTAGAGGTTGACTCTGACGTCCGCAATGAATACCGCAATGGAGCGATCGCACCCAGGACTGGGGGAACCCCTGCCCACAACGAAATCATTCGCATGTTCGTTTTCCCCTGCCGACCTCTATGAAGCGGCCTTTGAGTGACAAAGCCTTGGCGGAAGACCGGGTTCATGCCTGGTTCATGGGGCAGGACACCCGTACGGTGATGGCCCCTCAGCCCGACGGCTGGCTGCACGGAACCTTTGTCTTTCCCCGCGATCGCGACCCCCTAGCATCTTTCGAGACTGCAGAGGCGGTCTTTGCCTACGGTTCTTAGGCGAACTCAGGGCTGGATTGAGCGGGTGAAGCGGGCTT
>JBHJHD010000158.1:0-28924 GCA_050331115.1 Elainellaceae cyanobacterium | reverse complement strand
TTCTATTTCGTGAATCGAGCGAATGAGCAGGTAATCCGATGCGAAGGCCTCTTGCTGCCGGTTCGGCATGCGACTGATAGGAATATAATATGTTCGACTCGTTTCCTTAAGCTCCTCTAGCGCATGCTTGTGAGAATTGATCCGTCAACTCCTTACACCAACTTGTGCCATAGCATATAACGCCTGCCGTCAGAAGACTAGTGCTTTGGTCACAGGATGCTACTGGCACAGCGTCCTCTGGGGCTTCGGGCATCGGTGCATGACCCGTAAAGCTCCGCTATATGAAATCAGGACGCGCTGTTTAAAGTTCGCTTGTTTTTATTATGAAGAGGTGCAAGACAACGTTTGTAGATTTGTATCCCCATGGGAGCATAAATCTGCAACGCAAAAGATATCTGCACTACGAATACTACAAGGCCGCGAGCCGTTTGGGCAGCTCGGCCAGGTCCTGTACTAATCGCTTCGACAATTTCTGGGTGTTCATCTACGCCGACTAAAGCAATTAAACCTGCCGCAAGGGTCACCACTTTTAGCAGAGGTTACTCAACTAAATTTGCTGACAAAAAGGCTTTGAGCCGTTCGCATTACGCGGCGCGGCCAAAAGCGCTGTTCTAGGCGGCAGAGCAAATGCAACAGCACTGGCGACTGCACTACGTCAAATTAATTCTGCCCTGTCGAGCTTACAAATATCTGGCATCAGCCGAGTGAATTTAAGCAATGCTTTCAATTCAAGAGAATAGGCACGAACTAGCGATTGATTTGCTCATAGATTGGTTACGACCCAGGTTGACCAATGAGGCCTTTAGCTGGTTACTCAGCAAGCAAAAAGTGGTTGCGGACGGAGCAGAACGAACGCTATTTACCGCCTTTAGCAGCGTTCCTCGGCACCTCGGCAAGACCGATTTAGCCCTATCCAGCAAAGAGATTGGGGCTGCGGGCGATCGCCTTGCCGGCTGGCAGCCGGGGCACTGGAGCATCGACCAGGCGGGCCGGACGCTGCTCGTGCTGGCGGTTCCCTCAGGCGACCTGCAGGCCTATCAGCAAATCCTTGACATGCTCTTTGCCGCCGCCGATCTCGGCGAGCAGGTGGCGCTCTATCAGGCGCTGCCGCTGCTGCCCCACCCGGAGCTCCACCGGCATCAGGGGACAGAGGGCATTCGCAGCAGCATGACGGCAGTCTTCGAGGCGATCGCCCTGCGCAACCCCTACCCCGCCAGCTATTTCGACGAAAACGCCTGGAACCAGCTGGTGCTCAAGTCGCTGTTTGTGGGCAGCCCGCTGCACCTCATTGCAGGCCTAGATCGACGCGCCAACGCCACGCTGGCCCGCATGCTGTCCGACTATGCCCACGAGCGCTGGGCGGCGGGTCGCCCGGTGAGCCCAGCGCTGTGGCGGTGCGTAGGCCCCTTTGCCGTGGCCGACCTTGTGGGCGATTTGGCCAGGGCGATCGCGGAGCCAGATGCCCTGCAGCGGCAGGCGGCCGCCCTCGCCTGCGCCCAGTCGCCAGACCCGCGCGCTAGCGCCCTGCTAGCCCAATACCCAGAGCTGCAGTCGCAGATTCGGTCGGGGCAGCTCACCTGGCGCTACTTGAGCAGTCAGCTAAAGCCACTTTCCTGAAAACCATTTCCTGAAGATCACACTTATCCCGGAGCTTAACTATGTTGAAGAACACCATGATGGCGATCGATCCGCATATTCATATGACGTCGCGGACGACTTACGACTACTTGGTCATGCGAGAGTACGGCATTGTTGCCATCATTGAGCCCTCGTTTTGGCTGGGGCAGCCGCGAACCAGTATAGGCTCTTTCAAAGACTACTTCAGCAGCCTAGTTGGATGGGAGCGATTTAGAGCCGGGCAGTTTGGCATTCGCCACTACTGCACCATTTCTCTCAACCCAAAAGAAGCCAATAATGAAGCGCTAGCGGAGGAGGTCATGGCGCTGCTGCCGCTTTACGCCTGCAAAGAAGGGGTGGTCGCCATCGGCGAAATTGGCTATGACGATATGACGGCGGCAGAGGACAAGTACTTTCGACTGCAGCTCGAGCTGGCTAAAGACCTCGATAAGCCCATCTTGATCCATACGCCTCACCGCAATAAAAAAGAGGGCACGGCGCGCAGCCTTGCGGTTTGCCTAGAGCACGGCATTGACCCTACCCGCGTCATTGTCGACCACGCCAACGAAGAAACCGCCGCCGACATTCTAGAGCGCGGCTTCTGGTGCGCTTTCTCCATCTACCCCAAAACCAAGATGGGCAACCAGCGCATGGTGGAGATTGTGAAGCAGTACGGCAGCGATCGCATCATCGTCGACAGCGCCGCCGACTGGGGCATGAGCGATCCGCTGGCGGTGCCTAAAACCGCCCAGCTGATGCTAGAGAGCGGCATCTTTGAAGCGGCGGTGAAAGCGGTGTGCTATCAAAACGCCCTCAGCGCCTATGGCCAAAGCGGTGAGATGGCCGAGGACGACTGGCTCAGCCCAGCGCCTGTGGATCAGCGGCAGCTGTTTAGCGGCAACTCGGTGCTGCGGGGGCAGCAGCCGGTCTATAGCGCTGAGAAAGAATCAGTGCTGATCGAATAGCGGAAACCGAACAGAAAAAAGCTGATGGAAACCCTAACTCGCCGCCCGCTAGACCTCAAAGCCTATATTCAGCTGGCGCGGCCCGCCAACATTCTCACGGCCTGGGCCGATATCCTGGCGGGCTACGCCGCAGCGGGTCAGATTTCTGGCGCGTCAGACCTCCTGAGTACCCCCACCGCCGCAGCCCCCGACCTGCTGTGGCTGATTGTCGCCACAACCGGGCTGTACGGCGGCGGCATCACCTTCAACGACGTCTTTGACGCTGAGCTTGACGCCCGAGAGCGCCCCGAGCGCCCCATCCCCAGCGATCGCGTTTCCCGCCAGAGCGCGGCTGGATTTGGGGCGCTGCTGCTGGCGATGGGCCTTTTCGCTGCGGCCCAGGTGTCCTGGACTAGCGCGCTGCTGGCGATCGCGGTTGCCGCTATGGCGCTGCTCTACGACGGCTGGGGCAAGCGACAGGTCTGGCTGAGTCCGCTAAACATGGGGCTGTGTCGGGGCGGCAATCTGCTGCTAGGCGTCAGCGTCGTGCCCGCAGCCGTCATCTCCCACGGGTACCTGGCCCTAATTCCCGTGGTCTACATCGGCGCGGTCACCGCCGTCAGCCAGGGCGAGGTGCACGGCGGCAGGCGCAGCACGGGAATTGTGGCGATCGCCCTAGCGGGCCTGGTGATTATCGGCGTCCTCGCCCTCGGCGGCTTATCCGACTACCGCGCCCTAGACGCCGCACCCTTCATTGCCCTGTTCTCGCTGATTGTGCTGCCGCCGTTCGCCGCCGCCGCCCGAGACCCGTCACCGGCGACGGTAATGCAGGCCGTTAAGTCTGGCGTGCTCTGCCTCATTATCCTTAATGCGGCGATCGCAGCTGGCTTTTTGGGCTGGCCCTACGGTCTGGTTGTTTTGGCGCTGCTGCCCGCGTCGAGGGCGCTGGCCAGGCTCTTCTCTGTGACCTAACGCCTCCAAATTTATCCCTAATTTACGCTCTTTTTTGACATGAATACCGCCATCAAAGCACCTATATCTCCCATAGCGGGCGCCTTGCCCAAGGCTGACCTACAGCCCCTCATTCAGCAAAACGTTACCGTTCAGTTCAGCTACGGCGTTCACTTCACCACGGGGCTGTTTCGACCAGAGAACCCGCTCTTGGCTCAGGTATTAGCCGGAGAGACTTTTGCTGGCGGTCAGGCCCCTAGAAAGATTGCGGCTGTGGTCGATAACGGCGTCGATGCGGCCCACCCCCACCTCCTAAAGCACATCCAGGCCTATGGGGAGCGGTATTCTGCGGTACTGGCGCTTCAAGGTCAGCCCATTGTGCTGCCCGGTGGGGAGGCGAGTAAAAACAACCCGGCCCTAGTCGAGCAGCTCCATCAGACCTTCGAGCGCGCGAAGCTGTGTCGCCATTCCTACGTCGTCGCCGTTGGCGGCGGGGCCCTGCTCGACATGGTGGGCTACGCCGCCGCCACGGCCCACCGCGGCATTCGCCTCATCCGCGTCCCGACCACTGTGCTCGCCCAAAACGACTCCGGCGTAGGCGTAAAGAATAGCGTCAACGCCTTTGGGAAGAAGAACTTTTTGGGCACCTTTGCGCCACCCTACGCCGTGATCAACGATCGCCAGTTCTTGACGACGCTGGACGATCGGGACTGGCGCTCTGGCATGGCCGAAGCGGTCAAGGTTGCTCTGGTCAAAGATGCGGGCTTTTTCCAGTGGATTGAGGGAGCAGCCTCTGACCTCGCCCACCGGAATACAGAGGCGATGCAGTACTTGGTCTATCGCTGCGCCCAGCTCCACCTCGACCACATTGCCAACAGCGGCGACCCGTTCGAGATGGGCTCCTCCCGCCCGCTAGACTTCGGCCACTGGGCCGCCCACCGACTGGAGCATTTGACCCGGTATGGGCTGCGCCACGGGGAGGCAGTGGCGGTGGGTATGGCGCTAGATGCCGCCTACTCGCACCTGACTGGGCCCTTGCCCGAGGCTGAACTCAGCCGCATCCTAGGAACCCTCACCGCCCTGGGGTTCGATCTCTACGTCCCAGAACTCTCGGCGCAGCTGGACCCAGGGCATCCGAACTCTATCTTTAAGGGGCTGTCGGAATTTCAGGAGCACCTAGGAGGAACGCTGACCATTGCGCTACTCAACGCCATCGGCCACCGAGTCGATGTCCATGAGGTGGACCTGGCGCGCTATGGGCAGGCGATTGCTCTGCTGCGATCGCATCAGGCCGAGCGCCGGGGGTAAAGCACCATGCGCGTTGGCACCGACCATCACTTAACCTACTGCACCAACGTCCACCCAGGCGAAACCTGGCCGGAGGTGCTGGCCAACCTCAAGCAGTACCTGCCGGCGCTCAAGGCCCGGCTGTCTCCTAACGCCCCCTTTGGCGTCGGGCTCCGCTTGGCCCAGGCCGCCGCTGGTCAGCTGGTTCAGGGCAGCGCCCTGGGGGAGCTCAAAGCCTGGCTAGACGCCGAGCAGCTCTACGTGTTCACGCTCAACGGCTTTCCCTACGGCAGCTTCCATCATCAGGGGGTCAAAGATCAGGTCTATGCGCCAGACTGGTCGCGGCCAGAGCGCTTGAGCTATACCCTCGGCTTAGCAGACGTGCTGGCCGCGCTCCTGCCCGAGGGCATGGACGGCGGCATCTCAACGCTGCCTTTGTCCTATAAGCCCTGGTGGTTTGACCAGGCCGCCGAGCAGGAGGCCGTGCTGCAGGCCAGCACGCGCCAGCTGGCTAGGGTCGTGACCCATCTGGCCGAAATTCGCGGTCGCACCGGGAAAGTGCTGCACCTCGACCTAGAGCCCGAGCCCGACGGCTTAATCGAGAACGCGGTGGAAGTGGTGGACTATTTTGAGCGCTGGCTCTTGCCCGTGGGCGCTCAGCAGCTGCAGCGATCGCTGGGGCTGTCTGCTGATGAGGCGGCGTCCTGCCTGCGGGAGCACGTCCGCATCTGCTATGACACCTGTCACTTTGCGGTGGAATACGAGCAGCCGGCTGAGGTGTTTAGGCGCTTTGAGCAGGCCGGAATCCAGGTGGGGAAGATCCAAATTAGCGCCGCGATTCAGACCCCGCTGATCTGGGGCGATCGCCAGCTGGTTCGTCAGCGGCTAGCGGCTTTCGTCGAGGCCACCTATCTCCATCAGGTGGTGGAGCGGCGAGCAGATGGAACCCTGCGGCGCTACCGCGACCTAGCCGAGGCGCTGCCCCACCTAGAGGCCACGGATGGCGAGGAGTGGCGGACCCACTTCCACGTGCCGATTTTTATCCACGACTACCAGACATTGCAGTCCACCCAGTCCGATATCCAGGACGCCCTAGAGGCGCTGCCGCTGCTGCCGACCTGCCGCCACCTCGAAATCGAAACCTACACCTGGGATGTGCTGCCCCCCGCCATGAAAATTGACCTGCTCAGCTCCATCGAGCGGGAGTATCGGTGGGTGCTGGGCGCTTGGGCCGAGGGCCAGATCCAAGGTACCGCCAGCTCAGATAGACTCCGGCCCGCAGCCCCCTAAGCCACTGCCGTATTCGCTACGCTACCCAGACCCATACGCCACCCACCCATACGCCACCAGACCTATGCAAAAGACGGTCGTCTTCCACGTTGTGGGCCTCACCCCCAAGCTGCTGAGCCATACGCCTCGCCTGGCGCGCTGGGCCGCCAAGGGCAAAGTCGCACCAGTGCAGTCCGTACTGCCGGCGGTTACCTGCGCCGCGCAAGCCACCTACCTCACCGGCAGAACGCCCCGCGAGCACGGCATCGTCGCCAACGGCTGGTACTTTCGCGACGAGGGTGAGGTGAGGCTATGGCGGCAGTCTAACCACCTGGTGCAGTCCTCTAAGATATGGGATATGGCGCGATCGCTTGACCCGTCGTTCACCTGCGCCAACCTCTTCTGGTGGTACAACATGTACTCGTCGGCCGACTACGAGGTGACCCCTCGCCCGATGTACCCTGCCGACGGCCGTAAGCTACCCGACATCAACACCAAACCGGCCCACCTGCGCCACCAGATCCAGCGGGACCTCGGTCAGTTCCCGCTGTTTAGCTTTTGGGGACCCAAGTCATCGATCGAGTCCAGTCAGTGGATCGCTGATTCCGCCCGCTGGACTGAGCAAAAGCTGAGCCCTACCCTTACCCTGATCTACTTACCTCACCTCGACTACTGCCTGCAGCAGCGGGGCCCCTTCCCAGACAAAATTGCGCGGGAGCTAGCGGAGATTGATACGCTCTGCAGCGACCTGATTGAGTTCTACGAGGGCCGGGGCGCTGAGGTGATTGTCCTGTCAGAGTACGGCATTATGCCCGTCTCGACGCCGGTGCACATCAACCGCGTGCTGAGAAAGCAGGGCTTCATTGAGGTGCGAGAGGAGCTAGGGCGAGAGCTGCTGAATCCGGGGGAGAGTAAAGCCTTTGCGGTAGCCGATCATCAGATCGCCCACGTTTATGTGAACGACCCTGAGATATTGCCTGAAGTCAAGGCCCTGCTAGAAAGTACGGCGGGCGTTGCGCAGGTTTTAGACGAGGCCGGAAAGGAGCGCCACCACCTCAACCATCCCCGGGCCGGGGAGCTGGTGGCGATCGCCGAGTCCAACGCCTGGTTTACCTACTACTACTGGCTAGACGACGGGCGCGCCCCCGATTTTGCCCGCACGGTGGATATCCACCGCAAGCCGGGGTATGACCCTGCGGAGCTGTTTATTGACCCGGCGCTGCAATTTCCGCTGGCGAAGGTCGGACTCACCCTGCTCAAGAAAAAGCTGGGGTTCCGCTACCTAATGGATGTCATCGGTCTGGATGCAACCGTGGTAAAGGGGTCCCACGGCAGCGCTCCGACATCGGAGGCAGATGGCCCGCTGCTGATCACCCAGCGGTCGGATTTAATAGAGGGGTCTGCTGTTGAGCCGACTCAGGTCTGCCCTCTGCTGCTGGCGCATCTGCAGTTGAGCCAGCCCAGCCTGTGTTCCTAGGCCTAAAGTAGACCTAGAAATTGTCTACTCACGGTTTAACTTTCTTCACTGAAAGGGTAAGCTTTGGTTGTTTTTGGCTGTCATCCTTGTAGCAAATGTCCTGATGCATTGGGGCGTTTGCGCACCCAGCTGGCTACGAAACGTCAAGGCTTTGAGCCAGTCGCATTGTCCTCAGCAGCCGGGCCAGCGCAATGGCTAACTATTCTCTTTCAGCAACTACCTTCTGGAGTAGATCTATGAACCGATGGCTATCGGGAGCCCTCAGCGTCGAAACCCTGACCGTCTTTATCAAAGGATTGCCCAGCTATCTGAGCGGGCTCACCATCACGCAGCTTTCCGACCTCCACTACGATGGCGTTCGCCTCTCCACAGCCCTGCTGACGGAGGCGATCGCCCTCAGCAACCGCTACGAGCCCGACATCGTGGTCCTCACGGGCGACCACATTACCAACGACCCAGCGCCTGCAGGTCAGCTTGCCCAGCATTTGAGAGGGCTACAGGCCAAAACCGGCGTTTACGCCATTTTGGGCAACCACGACATCTACTATCCCCACACCGCCGCAACCGTCACGCAGGCGTTTGAGCGCGTGGGCATTTCGGTGCTGTGGAACCAGGTCTGCTACCCCTGGGGAGACGAGCTGGCGCTGGTGGGGCTCGCAGACTACTGGTCGCGGGAATTCCGCACCGACGTGCTCGACGCCGTGCCGCCGACAACCCCCCGCATCGTCCTCTCCCACAACCCCGACAGCGCCGTACCGCTGCAGCGCCATCGGGTAGACCTACAGCTTTCGGGCCATACCCACGGCGGTCAGATCGTGCTGCCAGGCATGGGACCGTTCCCCCACTGGTACCAGCGGCTGCGCAACCGGACCCCTAAGTGGCTACGCGCCTGGATTCCCTACATGCGGCAGGACTGCCATAAGGTGGTGAAGCATTGGGAATGGGCCCAAGGGCTGCACCGCGTCGGAGAGAACACCCTTTACGTCAACCGAGGCTTGGGGACCTATTTCCCCGGTCGGCTGTGGTGCCCGCCCGAGCTAACCGTCATTCAGCTGGTGGCGGCGCCCACCGAGAGCGCTTTTTCAAAGCTGACGGCAGCGCGGGCGATCGCGCCAGCAGGGGCTTAGGAGGCGATCGCCCCAGGGTTGGCGCTCTGGACGTGGGGCTCCTGCTTTGAGGGCGGTGGCGCAAGGTAAACTAGGAGCCCTATGATATTTAGCTCTCTGCCCTTCGTCTTCATCTTTTTACCCGTCGCTGTGGCCGGGTTCTACATTCTAGGGCGCTGGCCGCAGCTCGCCTTAGCGTGGCTGGTGCTGGTCTCGCTGGTGTTCTACGGCTATTGGAACCCGAGCTATGTCGCGCTCATTCTGACCTCTATTGGCGTCAACTACGCCCTGGGGTGGAGCTGCCAAAGGCTGGCGAGCCCCAGTAGCCCGGTGCCCGGTAGCCCAACCCCAAATAGCCCAGCCCCTAGTAAGCCGGCCCCCAGTAAGCCAACCTCCAAACAGACCGCGGCTGGGGCCCGCCACCTCATGCGGCTGGGCGTCCTAATCAATCTCGCGGCCTTGGGGTATTTCAAATACGCCAACTTTTTTGTCGACAATCTCAACGCCTTGGCGGGCAGCGATCTGGTGCTTAGGCAAATCATTTTGCCCCTAGGAATCTCCTTCTTTACCTTTCAGCAGATCGCCTATCTCGTGGATGTCTCCACCGGAAAAATTCGCGACGCCAACTTTCTGCGCTACTGCCTATTTGTGACCTTCTTTCCCCAGCTGATCGCTGGCCCCATCGTGCACCACGCCGAGATGATGCCCCAGTTCGAGCAGCGCCGCCTGTTTAGGCCCAGTGCGCGCAGCCTGGCCCTGGGGATTACCCTGTTTGCCATCGGCGCTTTTAAGAAGACGGTGCTGGCCGACTCGCTGGCCCTCTACGCCAATCCAGTGTTTGACGTCTCCTTGGGAAACCAGCCCCTTACGGCCGGCTTAGCCTGGGTGGGGGCGTTGGCCTACAGCTTTCAGCTCTATTTCGACTTCTCGGGCTATGCCGACATGTCCATCGGCATCGGACTCCTGTTCAATATTCGACTGCCCCTCAATTTTTTCTCCCCTTATAAATCCACCGATATCATCGAGTTTTGGCGGCGCTGGCACATGACCCTGTCGCGCTTCCTGCGGGACTACATTTATATTCCGCTGGGGGGGAGCCGTCACGGTCTCCCTCGCCGCTACCTAAACCTGATGACGACCATGCTGCTGGGCGGGCTGTGGCATGGCGCAGGCTGGACCTTTGTGATCTGGGGGGCGCTGCACGGCAGCTATCTAGTAGTCAATCACGGGTGGCGCTCCGCATGCCAGCGCCGGCGATCGCAGCCGAAGTCGCCCCAGCTCAAAGCAGCCGCTAAAGCAGCAGCGCTAGCCGTTACGTTTGCTGCCGTTGTTGTAAGCTGGGTGGTGTTTCGCGCCGGTACCGTGGCGGCGGCGGGCCGGATGCTCAGCGCCATGGCGGGACTACAGGGCTTCAGCGCTGACCTATCGCCTTTAGCGCTAAATCCCTGGTTAAACGGGGTTTTTGCGGGGGCGATCGTCCTGGCCTTCTTTGCCCCAAATGCCTACGAGCTGCTGTCCCGCTATCGCCCGGCGCTGCAGACCTATCCGGTTGAAGATCTGCTCGCTTCTAGTAAGCTACGCTGGATACCGACCTCTGGCTGGGCTGTCGTCAGCGGCATCCTGTTTAGCCTGGCGGTGCTGGGGATGTCGCGGGTGAGCGAGTTTTTATACTTTCAATTTTAAGGGTTCAATTTCTAGCGTTTGGGGTGAGATTGGCGCAGCGGATGAAATTCACGGGCTATCTAAAACAATTTGCGCTGACGGTGGCGCTCTCCCTAGCGATCGCCGCTGGCATCAATGCAGTCGTCGATCCCTATGGACTGTTTCACATAGCGCATATTGAGGGCTTTAACACCCTAAAGCCAAGCTTTTTGCAGAACCGGCTGTTGAGCAAAGCGGCAACGGTGCGCTACGTCAAGCCTGAAGGTATCATCTTAGGCACCTCCCGCGCCGAGCAGGGCTACAACCCCGACCACTCCGGCTGGCAGAGCGCTGCACCCCGATATAACCTGGCGACGCCCAGCGCTACTATGCACCGCACCTACCGCTATCTACAGCACGCCCAGTCAATTCATCCGGTTAAGCAGGTGGTGCTCGCCCTCGACTTTTTGAGCTTCAACGCCTATCAAAACGCGGGTCCCATCAGGCCCTACATGAACGTGAGCTACGCCGGTAAGCCCCGGCCCCTTTCCCGCTGGGCTGAGGTGGTGCCCAGCCTGCTGTCCTTCAATGCGCTAGACGCGAGCTACAAAACCGTGACCAGCCAAGATCTAGAGGCGGTGAGGACCACCTATTTCCCCAACGGCTTTCAGTACAAATCCAGCCGCGCCTTCCAGTTTCGCGCCCCCTTTTTGAAGGGCTGCAGACGGTTTATTGAGGCGGTCTATTTTCCCCCGCCCCGCAGAGCCTATGCGTTTCAGGCTGGGCCAGGACAGCGCTCAACCCTAGAGGCTTTCCGCGAGCTTGTTGTGACAGCGCACCAAGAGCAGATGGACCTGCGCATGGTCATCAACCCAACCCATGCTTACCTGATGGAGGTGCTCGATCGGAGCGGGCTGTGGGATGAGTTTGAGCAGTGGAAGCAGGCGCTGACCGCCATCAACGCGGAAGAGGCGGCTCGCCGAAATGCAAAACCCTTCCCGCTGTGGGATTTCAGCGGCTATAACAGCGTCACCACCCAGTCCATTCCTAAAGAGCGCATCCCCAACTCAGACGCCTACTTTTATTTCGACGCGTCGCACTTCAAGCCGCGGGTGGGCAGCTGGGTGCTCGATCGGCTGTTCAGCTACGAGGCCGTAGGCCATCAGCCCCCCAAAGATTTTGGCCGCCGCCTGACCCAAGAGACGGTTGCGGCGCATTTAGAGGCCATACGGGCCGCACAGGTGCGCTACCGCCACGCGCACGCGGATGAAGTGGACGACGTCGCTGAGGCGATCGCTAAGCCCCTGAAGCGATTGCGCAGACTCCAGAAGAGAGCCCAGCAGCCCTACGGCGCTGGACCAAGTCCTCAGCAGGCGTAGTGCTGATACTTATAGCCATCGACGCGGTCGGTGTCCTGATAGCGGCAGCCGTAAGGCCGCAGATTGGGCTGTCCAACGTAGTTGATTAACCACAGATCTGCTTCGCCCTGGGGCAAGGCCTCCAAAAGCTTGGTGCTCGGGGTACCGCAGTTTTGCTCTCCGGCCTCGGCGCAGGGCTGGGGGTCGAGGAAAAAGCGGACCTGAGGCCATTGGGCGGGATAGCGTTTAAGCGCCCAGGCAATCGCCATCAGCCGCCCCGTCTGCCCGTGGGATTGATGCGACGCCGCGATTATAATATCGCCTTGCGCCGAATCCTTAGCGATGTCGGTCGCCACCAGGTCGGGGCGATGCACCTTTTGGTAGGCCAAATTGTAGGCCACGCTGAGGCTGCCGGCGAGGCTGACGAGTAGCGCGATCGCCACCAGAAGACGCGAAGTCCGGCGGCCAGAGCGCCAGCGGTGGGCGAGCCCCGCCGCTACCGCAACCACAAAGGCAGGGAAGTAGACAAAGTGGTAGCGCAACACCTGCGCGAGGCCGATCTGCTGACTGTAGGTGATGGCCCAGAGGATAGCGACTGCCGCCGCACAGGTGCCCCACAGCGCGGCGGCCTGGGGTGGATAGTCTCGCCACGGCACCCCCCACAGGCTCCACAGGGCGATCGCCAGCAGTAGCAGGGTCGAGACGGCGGCGGCGGCGGCGGGGACGCCCTGAATCGGCAGCAGGTAGGCCATGGTGATGGCGCTAGCGGCGGTGTGGGTAACAGGGTTGACCCAGTCGCCCAGCCCCCAGGACGACTGAATCCACCGGGTCAGCTGGCCCTGATTGGGCGCGGCGACCAGAACCCAAATCCAGACGAGGCCGCTGGCCGCCGTCCCCACAGCCACCAGCCCGATGCGCCCCGCCGCGCCCCGCACCGTATTCTTGAGGGTGCCGCGCCAGTAGACCATAAACCCCGCCAGCACGAGCACCTCCGAGAGAAGGGCGATCGCCACGAAGTAGTGAGTCGCCAGACCGAAGCCGTTGACCGCAGTCCACAGCAGCACCAGCCCGTAGGGCAGGGGCTTGCCCCGGGCCATGCGCCGCAGCCCGTCCGCCAGGCAGCATAGGGAGGCCGCTATCCACAGGAGCGCCAAAGTGTAGTGGCGCGCCTCCTGAGATAGATAGAGGCCGAAGGGCGACAGGGCCATGAGGGCAGCGGCCATCTGGGCGGCGACGGGGCTGCGCAGGGCAAGCAGCGCTAGGCCGTAAGCTAGGGGCGTCAGCAGCCCGCCGATGAGGGCAGACAGCGACCTGGCTGCCGCTAGCCCCACCGTGCTGCCGTCGGCGTGGGTGAGCTGCAGCCAGGTGTGCATGAGCATAAAGAACAGCGGCGGATGGTTGCTCTCGGCCAGGAGCGATTGCGCCGCGTCTGTAGCGGTGGTAGCACCATCAACTTGCAGCGGCTGTAGAAGCTTATCCGCCATTATGAGCTGACCCAGCGGGACGCCGCCGAAGCCGTGGCCTAGGCTAAAGGCCAGGGTGGAAATCTCGTCGGCCCACAGCGGCTTAGCGTTGAGCTGCTGGAGGCGTAGACCCACGGCGATCGCGGTCCACAGGCCCAGCAGAGAGAGCTGCCTTATGCTGATTTTGCCGGTCACGAGCGTCCCTGCCGCTGACTACGCCAAGATATGATACGACAGCGCCATCGGATAGCGTGACCGCAGCACGCTATTCAGCGTCCTCGGCGTCGATGGTGGCGCTGGGGGAGGCGTCATAAAGATCGTTGAGGCGATCGCGAGCGTCATCCACCGACATCGAGCGCATGACAAGGTACGCCTCGCGGATCACGTCCCCAGAGTCATCCAATAGCTCGGGGTGGGTCGGCTGGGGCCGTCGGGCCTGTGGGCTATCGGCGCGGTAGCCCCGCTGAGACTCAGTCCCCAGGACCATTAAATTTTTGATCAAGTTGACAATAGCCACGGAGGCTAACGCCGTGAATGCCAGAACATAGAGGAGATGAAGCATGGCTTTTAAAGGTAATTTTTTAAGTTTGGAAAAGATGAGTACGGTAGCTGACGCAGGCCGCCGCTATCCTTCCTCAGGATCAGCCGCGCGGTAGGCGATTGACGCGCGCCAGCACTCAGCCACCAGCTCGTGCCATCGTCTGACCGCAGCTGGGTCGACGCCAGCCTGCTTCCCCGTCGCCCGAAAAAGGGCGATCGCGGCTAGAACCTCCTGCTGAGCCTGATGCACGCGAGCCAGCAGATCCGCCTGCTGCGCTGTCGACAGGTCGGGTAGCTCGCGCTGCTCTAAAAGCGACTGGGCCCGGCCGAACCAGTAGATAAAGTCATCGAGCAGGGGCTGGAGCACCGCCTGCAGCAGCTCAGATTTTGAATATCCAGACATAGGGATTTAATACAGCCTTTATAACCCTATTGTATCGCCTTTACGTTTTGTTACGGTCTCTCATTCTGTAGAGTTTGGTCGGTGACTTAGCCTCGACAGGCGCGTTTTAGGCATAGTCTATCGCTTTGAAGAGTTAGGCAGCGCCCGCCGAAGGCACCAACCAGTCGTTAATATGGTGAAGACATCGCCGTACTTCTCACGGTCCGTCACCCGTTTCCACTACGCCAACCTGTTTGCCAATGTCATCCGACGTCCTCTCATCGAGTGCAGAGCCCACCGTGGAAAAGATCCACCTGCCCCGCACTAGCGAGTCTGAAGCCCTAAAGCGCATCCGCCACACGATGTCCCACGTGATGGCCATGGCGGTACAAAAGCTATTTCCCAAGGCACAGGTGACCATTGGCCCCTGGATTGAGACGGGCTTTTACTACGACTTTGATACCCCTGATGCCTTCACCGAGAAAGACCTCAAGGCGATTCGCAAGGAGATGATCAAAATCATCAACCGCAAGCTGCCCGTGGTCAGGGAAGAGGTAGACCGAGAAGAGGCTGAAAGGCGCATTCGAGCGCTTAACGAGCCCTACAAGCTCGAAATCTTAGCGGACATCGACAGCGAGCCGATTACCATCTATCACCTTGGGGACCAGTGGTGGGACCTGTGCGGCGGTCCCCACGTGGAGAGCACCGCCGACCTCGACCCCAAGGCCTTTGAGCTGGAGAGCGTTGCGGGGGCCTATTGGCGAGGGGATGAGACTAAAGCGCAGCTGCAGCGCATCTACGGCACGGCGTGGGAGACCCCAGAGCAGCTAGCGGAGCACAGGCGGCGGCGAGAGGAGGCCCTCAAGCGGGACCATCGCCGGTTGGGCAAAGAGCTGGGCCTGTTTATCTTTTCGGACCCTGTGGGGCCGGGCTTGCCTCTGTGGACCCCTAAGGGCACCATTCTGCGCTCTACCCTAGAAGATTTTTTGAAGCAGGAACAGGTGAAGCGGGGCTATCTGCCCGTGGTGACCCCTCACATCGCAAAAATAGATCTGTTTAAGGTGTCGGGGCACTGGCAGAACTATAAAGAGGACATGTTCCCGATGATGTCGGAGGACGATGAGGCCCGCGCTCTAGAGCAGGGCTTCGTCCTCAAGCCGATGAATTGCCCATTCCACATTCAGATCTACAAGAGTCAGCTGCGCTCCTACCGCGAGCTGCCAATTCGCCTTGCTGAGTTTGGCACCGTCTACCGCTACGAGCAGTCGGGCGAGCTAGGGGGCTTGACCCGGGTGCGAGGCTTCACGGTGGATGACTCCCATCTATTTGTCACTCCCGACCAGCTGGAGGCGGAGTTCTTGAAGGTGGTAGATCTGATTTTAACCGTGTTTAAGAGCCTGCAGCTCAAGAACTTCCGGGCGCGGCTCAGCTTCCGCGACCCCGAGTCAGATAAGTACATCGGCGGGGATGAGGTGTGGAATAAGGCAGAAACCGCCATCCGCAACGCCGCTGAGACCCTGGGCATGGAATATTTCGAGGGCATTGGCGAGGCTGCCTTCTACGGCCCGAAGCTGGACTTTATTTTCCAGGATGCCCTAGACCGAGAGTGGCAGCTGGGCACCGTGCAGGTGGACTACAACCTGCCGGAGCGCTTTGAGCTGGAGTACGTGGCGGAAGACGGTACGCGCCAGCGCCCGGTGATGATTCACCGCGCCCCCTTCGGATCCCTAGAGCGCTTAATTGGCATTTTAATTGAAGAATACGCGGGAGACTTTCCCCTGTGGCTTGCGCCAGTGCAGGTGCGACTGCTGCCGGTCACCGAAGAGCACGTCGGCTTCGCCCAGGAGGTGGCTCAGAAGATGCGCGAGCTGGGAGCCCGCGTGGAGGTAGATCTGGGGGGCGATCGCCTCGGCAAAATGATCCGCACGGCTGAAAAAGAGAAGATTCCCGTGATGGCGGTGGTCGGGGCAAAGGAGGTGGAGTCAAGAAGCCTCAGCCTGAGAGCCCGCCGAGCCGGTAAAGAGACCAAGGACCTAGGCTCGCTGCCTTTGGATACCGTTTTGGAGCGGCTGAAGACGGCGATCGCGGAGCGGACAGCGTTTTAATGGCTGAATCTGGCTCCTGGGATTTTCACAAAGATCCCAGGAGCTAAGCCGCGTTCGCAACCTCTACTGGCCCTCAGCGTCGTCTACCTCCGGCTGCAAAATTTCAGCCACCTCTGGAAAATGCTGCTGCATACAGCTATTGCAGATGCCGTGGGTAAAGCCGACGTCTGCATGCTGCTCAATAAACTTTTCTACCGTAGACCAGTAGCCCTTATCGTTACGAATCCCCTTGCAGTAGGAGCAGATGGGAATCAGCCCTTCCATCAGCTTTATTTTGTCTAGAGCCTCCGCCAGCTGAGATGAGACGCGCTGCAGCTCTAGCTGCTTTACCACCTGGCGAGCGAGGGATTGCATTGCCTGGGTCTGCTCCTCCGACAGCGCTCTGGGCTGATGGTCAATAATACAGAGCGTCCCGATGGCGTGACCCTGGGGCGTGACCAGCGGCACACCGGCATAGAAGCGAATATTAGGGGCGCAGGTGACCAGCGGATTGCTGGCAAAGCGGGCATCTTGAAGCGTGTCGTTAATAACCATAATCTGCCCATCTAGGATGGCGTGGGCGCAGAATGAGACGTCGCGGCTGGTTTCACTGACTTCGAGCCCCACTTTGGCCTTAAACCACTGGCGATCGCTGTCCACCAGGCTAATCAGGGCGACAGGAACGTTACAGATAAATGCGGCCAGCGCCGTAATGTCGTCATAGGCCTGTTCCGGAGGGGTATCGAGAACTCTGTACTGCCGGAGCGCTTCAAGTCGAGCCGCTTCTTGCGTAAACGCTTTAGCATTCATATCAATGCCCTCAGGAGTTAACACCTATTGGGGGGTCATACTGCAGCCTACTCTAAGTGAACGACCCGCTGAAACTAAGCTTCAACATTGTTTAACCTGTTGCGGTCCCATGTTGCGGTCCCAGACGTGGCGGTTTTTGAACTTAGCACAAAATGTCCTAGAGCACCTGCTTTATAAAAGAGCACCTACTTTAATGAGGTTGACGATTAGGTGGGTCATTAAATGAACGCCCCAGGCAGGATTCGAACCTGCGACCGACTGCTTAGAAGGCAGATGCTCTATCCACTGAGCTACTGGAGCTGGCAAGGGCTTAAGGGTCTACGCCCAAGGCATTGTTCGCGCGGCGATCGCAAACGGGTTACGGCATTAAGGTCAACGCCGTCAGCCCTATTCTAGTCGCTACCCGCTTCACTGCACAGCAAACGTCTTGTCGCTTATGTCTTGTCGCCCATGCAGCTGCCCCATCGGCTAGGACAAGACCAACGCGGCGTTTAAAACCGTTTTTGCTTCTCTCTTGTACTGTTTATAGAACTTCTTGCTGCAACCCCACGGGAGATGGAAGCGATGGAACTGAGCACCGGCCTCATTCTCACATCCCAATCGATTGCGATTCAGCTGAGTAAAAGAATGATTGAGGAAACTGCCTGTATCCTCGGTTTAAGCGATGTGAGGCTTGGCCCCGAGCATAAGTGGCAAGCCTGTGACGCCTACGCAAACAAAATTACCATCACCCCGGCTCTAGTGAGGCACACGCTTCAGCTTTGAGCGCGATCGCATTTAATTGACACCACCCAAACCAATACCCAATACAATATGTTTTAGCTTGCCCCAGCCCATAGCGCTAGGCACAGTCAATAGTGGTAAGCTGCTTCCAGACAAAATTGTCGCTATCCGGACCAGTCTACGCCGCTCGTATCGACCTGTGAGACACTGACAAGACCAGCAGCATGCCGTTAGGCTGCACTAACGCTGATTGCGGCGCTGCGACTTGAGTTGTCTACCACTCTAGCCTTGACGGGAGTCGATTGTCACCGCCATGTTTATCTTGAAGCGCGAGGATGTTGAGATCTCGAGTATTCAGCATCCGAAGCGGGATCAAAAAGTGCCGATTTTGCAGTACCAGGGACAGACATTTCGGCTGGTCAACATCTTTGGCGCAACTCAGTCTAATGAAGCTAGGGCATACTGGCGCGAGCTGACCGACAATCGCGGCAAGGCCTGTGTCCTGCTGGAAGAGCCCGAGCGCTACAGCATTTGGGGAAAGATTCGGCTCGATCAGCTCCAGGACGATAGCGGCGATGGCGGCGACGGCGCTAAACCCGCGCTGATTCAGGCCTGTCTGCTGCTGCTGCAGGCCGTCTACATCGACATTGAAGATCTGCTGGGCGATCGCCAGCTGAAAATTTTTGAGCAAGAGCTCGCTGATTTATTTAAGGGGAATCGGTTTCCCGGCGTGGATACGCCAGACGCCACCAGCCAGCTGCTGACAATTGACCCACTGGCCTCGCTCCAGGTGCCGTCCTGGCGGGAGAACCATATGACAACGCTTCTACAAGAGCTTCATCGACTGGGGAAAGAGCACTTTGGCAACGCAAACTTCACGCAGCGCGTGATGGATGCCCTAGAAGACATGCCGGACCAGGACCGTCGCTTATTTTTAGGCTGGCTCAGACATTCGCCAGCGGGAGAGGTCTGGCACGGCGGCTAGCCCCAGCGTGACTGACGGTATAAGCAAATTTCAAGTGTGCAACTGACCAGGAGGATGGGTAATGAGTGACAATGTCAACCAGGCGAAATCGCTGATTTCCGTACAGACGGTGATTGTATTGGCGGCGCTTTGGGGGGTCGTATCCCTCGTTATATTTTTACTCGGCAGCCCCATTTCTCCCCGACCCCAGTGGTACGGCATCGCCACCTACGCGCTGGAAAATTTAGCGTTTCTAGGGGCGGCTCTGCTGTGTTTACGAAACTGGCAGAGTTCTCAAATCGTCAGCGGCAGAGGGGTCTGGCTGCTGTTTGCCGTCGGCATGATGTCCTACTTCACCGGCAACCTGATTCTAGCCTGGTGGGAGCTGGTGTGGAGTCTGGAGCCGGACGTCTCTCCAGCAGACTTCTTCTACTTGCTCACCTACCTTGTCCTAGGAATCGGCATGCTGCTGGCCGTCGTCTCCAAGCGGCTAAACCTGACAACGATTCAATACGCCATCGTAGCGGCGATCGCCATCATTGGTCTTGGGGTTGCCTACTTCGTCTCCTACGGCGCTCCTGAAGAGGGCGCGGCCTCGCCGCTGACACCGCCTCAGCAAACCTCAGCCGTACAGGTCTCAGCTATGCAGGTCTCAGCAGCGATCGCGGCAGGACCGAACAATTCTGCTGGGCAATGGCTGGCTCAAGCTGCCCCCCAGCAGGCACCGACCACACCGGCACCGCCCGCACCGGCACCGGCCGCACCACAAGCAGAGAACAGCTCACCCGCCGCGCCTGCGCTCGAACCCGTTACTGAGCCCGCCGCCATAGATAGCGCCGCGCCCGTGCCGGATTGGGTCCTTAGTCTCAATGACGCTCTCGCGCCTCTGGCGGGGCCGGTTGGGCTGCTGTACATCGCCGGGGATATTTTTTTGCTGGTGATGGCGACAACGCTACTCCTGGCCTTTTGGGGCGGGCGATTTTCCATGTCCTGGCGCTTCATCGCCGCCGCCGCCTTCTCTTTTTACATCGCCGATTCCTGGTTTGCCTACGCGATCGCCCGATTTGAAAACTACGAGACCGGTGAGCTACCTGAGGTGTTTTGGATTTTTAGCGCAGTGCTGTTCAGCATTGGCGCTGCGCTAGAATATAGTTTGTCAAGACGGTCCCGCCGGGGAATGCGTCGGCGTGCCTAGCGGTCTTTAGTTTAGGCTCTTCATTTAGATTCGGTTAGAATCGCTTCACGTCCTCAACGAGCAAGAGCTGCTAGTCCCATGGCCCCCAAACGACTGTCAAAACCAGAGAAAGAGTCCATTCTTCAGCTCTACCGCCACCCCACAGAGACGACCTCGACTCTGGCGGCTCGCTTCGGCGTCAGCAGCAGCACTATTAGCCGCGTACTAAAGCAAGGTCTTTCGACGGATGAGTACGAGGCTCTCGTCCAGCAGAAGCGCACGGGCGTGCCCAGGCCCTTTCCCGCAGCGGCCCCCGACCCCCTCGTTATGTCCTCCTCTGAAGGTGTAGCGGCCTCTCGCCGCATCTTGTTCGGAACTGATGGGAGCGAAATTGGAAATGCAGAGCCAACCGCCGCTGAGCCCGCTGCTGAACAGGCCGTAGCAGCGGACGACTCCCCGCTAGAATCAAACTCATCAGAAGCAGACAAATCAAGCGGCGATCGCCCTGGCCCAGTGCTGCGCAAGCGCGTCAGAGCTACCGACCCCGATGACGATTATTTAGAAAACGATCATTCGGAAAACGGCCAAAGTGAAGAGCCAGCGGCGATCGCCAGCGGCAATTCTGAGGATGTCTCCATCAGCGACACCGTGGGAGATGCCATAGACAACGAGGCCGAGGACGACTTGGACGAGTTCCAGGATGACGACGATTTGGATGATGATGAGGACGACCTAGATACCGATGATGACTACGACGATGACAGCGACGGCGACGACGATGACGACGCCTTCTCCGCCTTTCAGGTGCGGGGGAGCGCCCATCTCGATGTACGTCCTCTCTCTGAGGCCCAGCTGCCCCGCACCTGCTACTTGGTAATTGACCGCGCCGCTGAGCTAATTACCCGACCGCTGAGCGACTTTGCCGACCTGGGCCACATTCCCTCCGGGGAGGTGGAAGAAAAGACGCTGCCCGTTTTTGACAACCACCGGGTCGCGAAGCGCTTCTCTAACCGTCGCTTTCACCGGATTGTAAAGGTGCCCGACAGCCGCCTGCTGCAGAAGACGACCGCTTACCTGCAGGCCAAGGGCATCACGCGGCTGCTGTTTGACGGCCAGGTCTATGCGCTGTCGGCCCAGAACGGCCAGGACAACTAAAAACCCGCTAGGAGGGGCTGCCAGAAGGGAGTCAGCGCGCTGCAGCCTCGCTACTGACGCAGCCGCGTTTGATGGTTATGGCTGTCGAACATGAGGCACAGGCCGAAGTTCACCAGCACTAGACTCAGCGTTCCCAGCCAAAACCAGCCGCCCCCCTGAATCTTTTGAATTAGGGCTTCGCCGAACACGCTCAGCCCCGCGCCCACGCACAGCAGGCCACCGACGCCTTTAATGAACCAAAGCTGTCTATCGCGCTGCATAGTCTGTGATTACCTCAATAGGGTCTTTTAAGAAAGGGCAAATTTCTTGCTGGGGTTACCCATCGCTGTGCGGCGGGTAAGATGCTCAGTAGATGAACTCGGTAGATGATTCAGCAGTGCGCTAGCTGTTGACAGGCAGGAGCTCGGGGTGAAAGTAGAACGCCAGCCCAATAACAACGTAGGTTGCCAGCAGCAGCGCCCCCTCTAGCCAGTTAGAGCTGCCGTCTGAGCTTACCGAATTGGCGACAAACACAGACACGGCCACGGCCACCAGCTCAAACGGGTTGAAGTTCAAATCCATTGGCTGCCCCGTAAACCAGCCCACCAGCACCAGCAGCGGCGCAACGAAGAGGGCAATTTGCAGCGTTGATCCCACGGCCACTGAAATAGACAGGTCCATCTTATTCTTAATGGCAACGGTGACAGCGGTGGCGTGCTCAGCTGCGTTGCCAATAATGGGCAGGAGAATCACCCCAGTGAACAGACGGGTCAGCCCAATTTCTTCGGTAGCCTCTTCTAGCGTACTGACCAGAAATTCCGACTCAATCGCGACCATCACTGTGGCGACAAGCAAAACCCCGCCCCACAGCCAGAGATTGGGCTGACGCGGCTTCTGAGCGTCGTCGCAACCTGCATCCAAGCCGTCTACCGCAGCATCAGCCTCCCCAACGTCACACAGATAGCTGTGGGTTTTCATAGAGAACAACAGCGTCAGCAGGTATACGACGATGAGTACCACCGCCACCGCTACCGACAGATTCTGCAGCGGCGGTCCAATGCCGCTCGAGGTGAATTCGACCGCCGTGGGCAGCAGCAGGGCCACAACGGCAAGATTCATAGAGGACGCGTTGATTCGCGCCACAACAGGTTGAAAGCTCTGCTCTTTGAACCTCAGCCCTCCCAGAAGCATCGAGAACCCCATCACCAGCAGCAGGTTGCTGATAATAGAGCCAGTCAAACTCGCCTTGACGACGTTGACAAATCCCGCGTTGAGGGCAATGAGGGCAATAATCAGCTCTGTCGCGTTGCCGAATGTGGCGTTGAGCAGTCCGCCCAACGTGGGGCCCACAACAACGGCGATTTCCTCAGTTGCGGTGCCCATCCAAGCCGCCAGCGGAATAATAGCCAGCCCCGCGAGAGCAAATATAGCGATCGCTCCCCAGTCTAAAAAGTGAGCCGCAATCGAAATCGGAATAAAAATCAGCAGTCCGCCAAAAAGTTGGTTTCTGGTCATAGGTCACTCATCCAATCGTATCGAGCGTAGCATCTCTCATCGCGATCGCATCCGCAGACGACCATGGGCCGCAGACGAGCTGACGCGGCCCACATTCTGAAAATTACGGCAAAGAAATTAACAGTTGTTTACAATAATGACTAAAGATTCTAGATATCCTAACGATTCACTATGGCGACTACAGCGACGCCCCTTACAAAACTGGCCTATCAGACCGTTCAACAAGGCAAAAGCTACTTTGGCTTGGCGCACAAGGCCATCAGTACGCAGCTTATGAACGTTATCTCACCGCCGCCCGAGGCCGAGACCGAGACCCAATCGATTTCTCCCCGACTGCTGCTGCAGATCAACGAGCGCATGAATCAGCTCCTAGAAGAGGACTGGGTCGATGCTGAGCGGGGTGTTTACTCAACCGACATCCTGTTCGACAATCCCTGGGAAGACTTCTTCCGCTACTACCCTATGATTTGGGTCGACCAGCCCCAGGTTTGGAACCGCGTCAGCGGCAAGCGCTTCGAGGAGTTCTCCCCCGGCATTTCCACCGAAGATTACCCCAAGTACTACGCCCGCAACTTCCACTACCAGACCGATGGCTACCTGAGCGATCAATCGGCCAACCTCTACGACCTGCAGGTGGAAATTCTCTTCAACGGCACTGCCGACGCCATGCGGCGGCGCATTCTGGCACCTTTGAAGCAGCTCATGGCCGAGTCTGGTTTTGAGAACGCCTCGCGCACCCGGATTTTGGACGTTGCTTGCGGTACAGGCCGCACCCTGCGCTTTTTGCGGGATGTATTCTCCAAAGCTTCGCTCTACGGCGTAGACCTGTCGCCCGCCTACTTGCGCAAGGCCAACCAAATGCTCTCCAGCATTCCAGGCGAGCTGCCTCAGCTTATGCAGGCCAATGCAGAGGCTCTTCCCTATGTCGATAACTTCTTTCAGGGCGCGACGTCGGTATTCATGTTCCATGAGCTACCGGCCCCGGTGCGTCAAAACGTCATTAACGAAGCCTACCGCGTGGTTCAACCCGGCGGAACGTTTATTATCTGTGATTCGATTCAGCTGAGCGATTCGCCCGAGCTGAAAGTATCCATGGAGAACTTCTCGGTGATGTTCCATGAGCCGTTTTACCGCAACTACATCGAAGATGACCTTAACGGTCGTCTAGCGCAGGCGGGGTTTGAGGTAGTAGATACCCGAATTCACTTTATGAGCAAGTACTGGATTGCCCGTAAACCTGCTGAGGGCTAATCTCTTGCGAACCGGCTGCTTGGGGGCTTAGCCCCCGAACCGCCTCTGCAGGGGGACGAGATGCCCCTTTAGCCCGACCTATGGGTTTCCTGCTGCGATCGCCTTCCGCAGGTCCCCACCCTGCTCGGCCAACAGGCGATCGCCTTCTGCAGCGCTGACGGCAGCCCAGTGCATCAACAGCGCTAGCTTTACCCGGCGGTGGCTCTGCTCTAGCAGGGTTGCCGCTTTTTCCTTGTCCAGATCGGTCAGGTCCGTCAAGATGCGTAGGGCCCGGTCATAGAGCTTTTGATTGGTCACGGCTACGTCGATCATTCGGTTGCCGTATACCTTACCCAACCGCACCATCACCCCAGTCGAAATCATGTTGAGCACCAGTTTGGTGACGGTGCCCGCCTTCAGTCGGGTGGAACCCGCCAGCAGCTCTGGCCCCACCAGCAGGCGGATGTCCACATCTACAGCCACCAGCACCTGCGCCTCGGGCACGCAGGCCATAAAAACGGTGGTGGCTTCCCGCATTCGGGCCGCCTCTAGGGCTCCATGGACGTAGGGGGTAGTCCCTCCTGCGGTGATGCCCACCACGACATCGTTAGCGCCCACGTTGGCGCCAGCGATCGCCGCTGCCCCGTCCTCTGCCCGGTCTTCTAGGCCTTCCGACGAGCGCACCAAGGCCGACTCCCCCCCGGCAAGGATGCCCTGAACGCGATCGGGCGGCGTACAAAAGGTGGGCGGGCATTCGGCAGCGTCTAGCACCCCCAACCGTCCACTGGTACCCGCCCCGACGTAAAACAAGCGTCCGCCCTGGCGCAGAGCGGCAGCAGTTTTTTCAATCGCGGCGGCGATCGCCTCGCGGGCGGCGGCAACGGCCTCGATGACGCGAGCGTCTTCCTGGTTAAACAGGTCCACCAGCTCCAGCGGCGTAAGCTGGTCTAAATCTTGGCTGTTGGGGTTGACCTGCTCGGTGAGCAGGTGGCCGCGCTCTGCCAGGGGCGACGAGGAAAAAGGCGATGCGGCAAGAGGCGATAGCGGGGATTGGGGAACTGACTCCATGGATAACTCCATTGAAAACAAAAGGCGTTAAAGTACAGGTGCGGTGACAGAATTCTACTACGATGGCCTCGAAACGTTTCCCTAAGGCCGGATTCCGGTGGCTATCGCGGGCTGCGGTGCTTTTTGCTGTCGGCGTTGGCGGCACGCTGGCCTACCTGACCTGGCAGCAGCGCAGCACTCCCCCTATCGCCGTTAGAAGTATTGTCGCTGAGCAGGGCAGCGTTGAGGAGAGCATCAGCGCCAGCGGCGTAGTGCAGCTTGCCAACCAGCAGACCCTCAGATCCCCAGCGGAGGGTGCAGTGGACCAGGCGCTAGTGCTGCCAGGAGAGCGGGTTACCGCAGGGCAGGTGCTCGTCGTGCTGCGCAATGCCGAGCGAGAGACCGCCACCAGCAGCCAGCAGCTGCAGATTGAGCAGCAGAGCGTGATTCTTGAGCGGGCCCAGGCGCGCATTGCCGAGTCAGAAGAGCAGCTTGCGGCCTATGGAGGCGACTTGGAGCGCTTCAGCGGTCTAGAAGAGGCGGGCGCTATCCCCTACAACGACATTCGCGACATCGAAGACAACATTCGCCGCACAGAGACCGCCCTGCAGGATGCCAGAAGTGAGGCGGAGGGGGCCCAGCTCGAGCTGGCCCGGCTGCGAACCGAGAACCGCCGCATCGAGCAGGAGATGGCAGAAACGATCATTACGGCCCCGATTAGCGGTCAGGTGCTAGAGGTGATGGTAAACGACGGTGACGGCGTGGAGCTACGCACGGAGCTGCTGACGCTAGGCGATCCGTCCCAGGAGCTGGTGGCCCTAGAGCTGTCTACCCTGGATGCGGCCCGCATCAGCCTGAGCCAGGCGGCGCGAGTTAGCGTCATTGGCCCCAACCCAGAAATCTTTGACGGCCAGGTGGTGCAGATCTCCCCCCTAGCCCGACCGCCTGGCGAGGACGGGGGTAGGCAGAGCCAAGAGGCCCAGGTGACGGTGCCGACGCTGGTGCAGCTCAGCGAACCGACGAGATTCCTGATTCCGGGAAGCCAGGTGAGCGTCGAGATCGTTTTGGAGGCCGAGCAAAATGTCACTGTTTTAGGGACCGAGGCGGTGCAGCGCGGCAGCGGAGAGCCTTTTGTCTGGGTGCTAGACAAAGAGCAGCAGGTGCAGCGACGCCCCATCCAAATTGGCCTGGAGGGGCTGACCCAGGTTGAAATCGAGGCGGGTCTAGAGCCAGGCGAGACGGTTGTCGTGCCGCCGCCGGACGAGGCGATCGCCCCAGGCACCGCTGTTGTCGTTGACGCTAGCGCTTAGCGCATCACGCCCATGAGCCTATCCTCTACTGACCTGCTCCGACTGACGACCCACTCTCTGCGGAGCAACCCGCTGCGATCGCTGCTGTCGGTCTCGGGAGTCTTTATGGGAGTGGCCGCCGTAGTGACCACCCTGCAGGTGGGCACCATTAGCCGCGCCGTGATTGCCGAAGAGCTGGCTAAGCGAGAAGCGCCCCAGGTCTCTCTCTATCCCCGCTGGCAGCCAGGTAAACCCTACCAGCCCCTTCAAATCGATGATCTCACCTTCTTAAGGCAGCGGCTGGTGGGGGTCCGCGCCCTAAGCGCGATTGACTGGGCGGGTACGGTGCTAGCGCTGTTCCACGACCGCGAGGCCAACGCGTTTATGCTGGCGGTGTCCCAGGAGTTCTTCGCCACTTCTGGACTGCGGCTGCTGGCGGGCCGCGTTCTCACCGAGACGGACTTTGAGCGCTACCGCTCGGTGGCGGTGATCGACCAGTTTCTGGCCGACAATCTGTTTGAGAGCACCGAGGCTGCCGTGGGCGCGCAGGTTTACTTTGACGGCCGCCCGCTGGTGGTGGTAGGTGTCTTGGAGACAAAGCTGGGAGACTCGGAAGAAACCCCGACGGGTGAGGTGTATATTCCCCTGGCGCTCCACCATGCTCTAGAGGGCCACCAGCGCATCAACGCCCTGCGGCTAAGGCCCCAGTCCGTCACAACAATTGACGCCCTAGAAGATCAGGCCAAGCAGGTCTTGCAGCAGCGATCGCCCGACCGCCGCTTCTACACGTTCAACAACGTTGAGGACATTCGCGAGCGTCAGCAGGTGCTGCAGCTCGCCGCCCGTGGCCTAGCTGCCGTAGGGGTAATCTCGCTGCTGGTGGGGGGCGTGGGCATCGCCAATATTATGCTGGCGTCGGTGGCCGAGCGCACCTCAGAAATTGGCCTGCGGCGAGCCATTGGGGCGACACGGCAGGAGATCATGCTGCAGTTTATCCTAGAGGCGGCAGTACTGAGTATTATTGGCGGCGCGGTGGCAATTGTCGTGGTACACGGGCTGACGCGGGTAGTGGCTAACCGGTTTGAGCTACCCTACCAGTTTGAGGGGCGCAGCGCTGCGATCGCCCTAGGAGCCGCGATCGCTGTGGGAGTAGGGGCGAGCCTGCTCCCGGCCCTGCAGGCCAGTAAGCTAGACCCGGTACAGGCCCTTAGGTCTGGGTGAGCCGCCCTTCTACCCCAAGCGCTATCGTATCTCCTCAAACATTCGGGCAAGACTCTTCGTCTTTCCCGACGCCGGCCTGCGCTTGTGCGTTCCCGCGCTCCATATACAGTCGAAACTCGTACACGTTCGGCGCGCCTTTTTTTCTCTATTAGCGGTCTCTAGCGCCAGAGCATAGCATAGGAGGAAAAACTACAGTACATCTACGGCACAGAACTCTTTCTACGATGGCTACAAAATATTTACCAAAGTTCAAGATGCGCCGGCTGAGCCGATCCGCTGTGCTGCTGGTGGTTGGCGTTGTCAGCATTCTAAGCTACAGCGCCTGGCAGCGTCGCAGCGCCCCTACGGTACAGGTCACAAGCCGGGTCGCCGAACAAGGCAGCATTGAAGAAACTATCCGCGAAAGCGGCATTATTCAGATGGCCAACCAACAGACGGTTGAATCGCCCGTTGACGGAACGGTTGATCAAGTGATGGTTCAGACGGGAGAGCCAGTAATTGTTGGGGAGTCCCTGATGCGGCTTTTGAGCGTGGGCCAAGCAGGCGTAATCAGCAGCCAGCAGCGCCGGATTATCCGGCAAGAAGACGGTCTTAGGCTTAGCCAGAGCCGCGTTGCCGAGGCCGAAAGGCAGCTTGCCGTTTACCAAAGCGCTTTAGACGAGTACCAAGACGAGTCGATCGACTTTTTCAGCGATTCGGAAGTTGAAGAAGGGGTGCCCTACGGTGAAATTAGCGAGCTTGAGGAGAATATTAGCCAGACAGAGCTCGCCCTTGAAGAAAATCGCGCTACGGCGGCAGCGGCCCAGCAGGAGCTAGACCGCCTGCGCGCCGAGGGAAGCACGCTAGAGCCACAGGTTCAGGAGACCGTCATCAACGCGCCCATTACCGGTCAGGTTATCGACATCAGCGTATCTACCGGCAGTGCCGTAAAGCCTCGCGCAGCGCTGGTGACCCTAGCCGACCCCTCGCAGGAGCTAGTGAGTCTGGAGCTGTCGGCCTCAGATGCGGCGCGGATCACTTTGGGCCAAGAGGCCCGGGTTGTGGCCTCTGAATCTGAAACATTCCAGGGCCGCGTCGTACAAATTTCCGATTCAGCGCGATCGGCCGGCAGCGAGAGCACCGTACTATCAGGGTCGGGCGCTGACGGTACGGTGCCAGTTCTCGTACGGCTCAATCAGCCCAGTGAATTCCTCGTGTCAGGAAGCGAGACGACCGTTGAGTTTATTATGGATTTTCAGGAAAATGCCACCCTGCTTGACGTCGAGGCTCTGCAGCGTGGCGATGAGGGCGAGACGTTTGTCTGGGTAATGGACAGCAAGCAGCAGGCCCAGCCGCGCCCGGTGCAAGTTGGCTTAGAAGAAGAAGACCATGTGGAGATTGAGGCCGGTCTACGTCCCGGTGAGACCGTAATTTTACCAGCCACCGAACGACCGCTGACCCCGGGGGTACCCGTGGTTCTTAAGTCTAATCGCCTTTAGCTCCTGTAGCGACACGAAGAGGAACTTGCTGTGGAGTCGAACGTCTCTTTAGCTACAGAGAATCTTGCGCATTTTCTCGCGGGGTGCGGCACTACAGATGGTCATCTACCGCTTACACGCCAAGCCGCACTGGCGCTAAGGGCAGCTAGGATAGCACAGGTTTTTTCAAGCTGGCTTAATAAGACTCATTGAGGCAATCGAAAGATGACGCCGCTGTCCT
>JBHJHD010000157.1:0-17206 GCA_050331115.1 Elainellaceae cyanobacterium | reverse complement strand
GGTGGGAGAAATTTAGCTGGAGGCCGCTCTCCGAAAGCTGGAATTTGATATGATGTGTAACCGGTCCTGCCGATGTGGCTCAGTGGTAGAGCACTCGATTCGTAATCGAGCGGTCGGGGGTTCAAATCCCCCCATCGGCTTCAGCACTATAGGGTATCGAATCTAAGGATTTCATCTAGCCGCCCACACCCGAGTCTTTGCCATACTGTCTTTGCCATACTTAAGAGCTCAAGAATGCTTCCCCGCGTTTCAAGGCTGGCCTACCATGACTGTCACCACTTACAAATGGACCGTCGATCGCTACCATCAAGCCATTGATGCTGGCGTCTTTGACGACCAACCTATCGAGCTACTGCGGGGAGAGCTCGTCGTTATGCCGCCAGAGCGAGAACCCCACTCCTACTACAACAGCGAAGCAGGAGACTATCTGCGAGCACTGTTGGGCAGTCGGGCCAAAATTCGCGAAGCTCATCCCATTACCCTGCCCAACAACTCTGAACCAATTCCCGACTTAGCAATCGTGCGGCCCTTGGGAAGTACCTACCTTAAGCACCCCCCCCTATCCCAGCGATATTTTCTGGCTGATCGAGTTCTCTAACACCACCCTGGCTAAAGATCTGACTCAGAAACGCGCAATTTATGCGGAAGCGGGAATTTCTGAATATTGGGTTGTCAATCTCAAAAATCGAGAACTCGAGGTTTTTCGCAATTTGACTGACGGGGCTTACACCACCGAAGACACCTACAAGTCCGGACGTGTGTCTCCCAGTGCATTCGCCAGTGTTGAGATTTCCGTCCAGCGCCTCATTCTGCCTTGCGGTCTTCTACGGTCTGCGCCATCGCTGCCAAAATCCCTAGCTTGGGAATCGGTACCTGAGATAAGCCAATCTACAGCGTCACGGGCGCAATCGGCTCGATATCGGGGGCATAGCCCCCAATCTGATTCGTGCGCAGCACCCACACCGACGCCCCATGGGCCAAGAACACCTTAACCACGGCGTCGCTTGCCTTACGCGGCAGCAGCGTTCGCCAGCTTCCCAGACCCATAATCAGGTTGCGGATGGGCTCATCCTCTAGGGTGCTGCCCAGGTTATACTCATTTTTCTCCCAGTCAGGGCGGGGAGAGCCAAAGGGCTGCAGCACCGCCTGCAGATCGGCGCCCAGCTTCACCACCCGGCCAAGCTGGGTCTTTTGGCCAGGGTGAGCATCTATCCAGGCGTCTAAATCGCGGCCCTGGAGCGCGTTTTCTAGCCGCTCCAAAGTGGCAAACAGGGCCCGATTAGAGTCTTGGGAGCAGTTATTGGCGGGACCGACGTAGGTACCGCCGGTGCCATCGCCAATGCGGTAGCGGGCCGCCATGGCGCTCAGTTGGGTGACCATCATTGACAGCGGCGATCGCCCTATAGGGCCAGTCTCAGCCCGGCGACCCCCGTCGATGTCGTACCGGTCTGTGAAGCTGTTGAGCTTTACCAGCAGGTCGCACACCGGGCGGGTGCCCGCCCAGCCAAATTGACGATCGCCCATGTAGCGATTCCAGTGCAGCGTCCCCGCGATTAGGCCGTCGGTGTTGTGGGTGTAAATTTGGTGGTACTGAATCTCGAAGCGCAGCTCGTCGGCCAGCGGGTCGCGCACCACCGTCGCCACGCCATAGGCAAAGTGGCCAAAGAAAACCGGCCCTGCCGCCGCCGGCTCGCGCTTCTCCCCGCCGATGCCGCCGTAGACGTGTAGCACCAGGGCGCGATCGCCCACTTGCCACTCATCGATGGCCGTCTGCACGGCGTCGGGCGCGCCGCTGTCCCGCGCTGCGCAGAGTACCGAGGTGACCTTTCCTTTCTGGGCAACGATATCGTCCCAGGTCTCGTGGCGGATGTGGCGGTACGCCGTCTGGCAAAACAGAACCCGGTCAGGCTGCAGGCTGAGCAGCGATCGCGGCGCGAGCGACTGGACCACAAACCGATCAGAGGCATTCGGCACGCCATAAATATACCAGCCGCGCTCGTTGAGGGGGGATTGCTCTAGATGCTGGCGCGACGAGGGCAAGCAGCCGTTCTGATCTGCAACCACCGGCGGCATGACCACGGTCTCCGCTGGGCCGTCAAACTGGCGCGAGCGACGGTTGAAATGGACCACGCGATAGCCGTCTTCTCCCACCCGCTGTATAAACTGCACCAGCGCGTAGTAGCGGCCCGTAATCTGAACCGGTTCGCTGCTGGTATAGAGCGTCCAGGCCGCGGTTGACGGCACTCCAGAGGCGCGGCCCAACGGCCGAGCTGGCGCGTCTGACGCTACTTGGATCGCCGACAGCGCGACGACAATGTCGTCCACGGGGTGAGCGCCCGCTAGGGATTCAAGTGGGTTGACCTGCTGCCAGTGATTGAGGCGATCGGGGTGGACCAGCCCGCCGTAGATGCTGCTGTGTTCGGCGTCAGCGCTGAAATGTAGGTCTTTGGTCGCTGCCCTGACCCACCGCTGCACCGCCGGGTCGCGGCTCCATTCGAGGGCGACAGCCTGGCCGATCAAAGGCGCGTGCGCCCCGGGCGCGTGATATACCTCAAACCACACCCCGCCCCACCGTTGGCTTCGCTCCGGCAGAATTAGCCGCCCTATCCAAGGGGCGACGGGGCGATAGTACTCGCGGCAGACCTCTGCCGGCGGGCGAATGGGATAAGCGCTGGGGCGGTTGAACGGGGCCTGTCGGTAGCGCTCGTAGTTGCTGAGCTGAACGGAGCTGAGGTCGGGGGCCGGCAGCAGATCGCCGCGCAAAATATCGATAATGTGGTCTAGGGTCTGCTGCAGGGCGGTCTTTCCGTTGGGCAGCACGCGCTCGGGGTCGAGAATGCCGCCGGGCACCTGATGCCCCACAGGCCCTAGGGAAACGATAGAAATATTGCCGTAGCGCTTGGCCCGATTCCAGTAGGACAGGAAGAAGAGCCGCCACCGGCCCGGAAACATCACCGGGCCGACCCGCTCAACCACATCGCGATCGCCCACCAGATGGTAGAGCTGCTCTAGCTTCAAGATATTGCAGTTGCCGCTGATTACCCCGCCGAGAGAGATGACGTCGATGGGGGCGCTGAGAGCACGCTTGAGCACCGGGGCGCAGGCGCAGGAGATCTGGCCGCCACCGCTGTAGCCGATCAGGGTAATCGGGGTGCTGCTGCCGATGTCGTAGCCGTTTTTCATCAGGCCGTTGAAGACGACCTGGGCAACGCCGTGGTTGTAGAGGGGGCCGTAGCGCCGGTCCGCCGACACGCCGACAATCAAAATGTTGCGGATGTTGACCAGCAGCCCCAGCAGCGCCATGGGGTTAGCAAAGCGGGCCTCATCGGCGAGCTTCCACAAGAACGCCAGCGGACGGTCCTCATCGAGGGGATTGTTGAGTACGGAGTAGGGCATGATGCCGCGAATCAGCGCCACATTGGGCGGCAGCGATCGCCCCAGGGCATCCAAAAAGTCCTCAATGTCGGGCAGATATTCAAAGGTAGACTTGCCGATACCGTCGAGATAGACGACGTAGCGCGAAACCGACGGCGACTCGGCGGAGCTCGTACGCGGGTCAGCCGCCTCGACCTTAGGCGTAACCAAATCCCCCGCATTCACCGTGACGTCGATTTCGTCGTTATACCAGCCGGCCCACCAGCCCAGGGTCTCCAGCGGAGCCAGCAGCCCGGCCACCACGATGCCGATTATCCCGACCCAGGTAAAGTCTAGCAGCGCGCCCAGCAGCTCGGGCAGATCGCCGTCTAGTCCCGGTAGCCAGGCCCGTATTGGCCTCAGGGTGACGACCACCGTGCCGGTGAGAATGAGCATCCCTGCCAGCCCCAGCAAGGTTCTAGGAATGCGATTGCGGCTTGGGCGCTGCTGCCTCGGAGCGCTAGCCGCACTAGGGTCGGCTTCGGTCGCCGTCAAGCTAATGTCCTGCCCAGCATGCCCAGGGTGAGCCACCCCATCAGCGCCTACCGCCCGCTGAGCCGCGCCGCGCAGGCTAGAGAGCCGCTGCTGCAATTCGTCAGTCCAGGCAATCTCGCTGATGCGATCGCGCAGGGTGGTCAAGATATCCCGCCGCTCTGTCACCAGCTCGACCCCAGCCACCGCGTTAGCGAGGCGGTTCCCAAAGTTAGCGACCGGCTGACCCACCGTGTTCTGCAAAATCTGCAGCACAACCCACCCTAGGGCGATGTGGCTCAAGGAAGTGCCAAAGCCTGTATAGCTAACGGCGCTGAACCCCACCACCATCGCCAGCAGGTGCCAGACCGAGAGCAGGGTTAGGATAGGCACCCCCAGGTAGGGCAGCGCCCCAAAAAAGCTGAAAATCAGCGGGGCGTAGCTGATGCCCAAAATCGTCGCTAGCGCCCGAAAAGGAATATTCTCAGACCAGGGCAGCAGCGTGATGAGCCAAGTGCTGGCAATCAAGAAAAAAGAGCCCGCCGCAAACAAAACCCCGTTCACCACCAGGCTCAGCACGAAGCGTAGCGGCCTGACCCGGTTGATAAACAGCACAATCGCTTGAGCGATCGCCTGCGATAGCCCCGCAAGCAGCACCAGGGCTGCCGCAATCCAGATTCCCTGGGGCAGCGCTGAAATATCGCGCAGCGCGGATCTGCTGAGCGCAAACGTCCAGCCCACCAGATCCCAAAAGCGCAGCGTTGAATCGAACATACCGGGATTGACCGTAGCGAGCTCGTTCGGGGCGGCGAGCTGAATAACATAAAAGAGCGACTACCCGCGTTCGGTATTTAGACTACCCCAATACCGCAGCGTCTGAGGTGCCGCCCCCTATGCTATGGGCCAAATCCTACCATGGGTTCAGATTCTATGGCCCTTGCGCTGCGAACCGCGATGCCGTGCGGCTGCTACACGGCTGCGGCCTGAAGCACGGGCTCAACCACTAGGGTCAAGTCCTGCCGCCCCGTAACCCGGACAATGGTCCCCGGAAGCAGGGTAATCGGCTCCTGGCAGCGCGCGCGCCACCAGGAGCCGCTATATTTGACCCAGCCAGGCTGATCGGCCTTAATCTCACGGTCGACTAGGGCACGGGTGTCTGCAGAGTGGAAATAGTTGGAAGAAAAGATGGGTGAGGATTTCATGGCTGCGTCTCTCCGTTGAGGTGAGGTACTGAGCGATGTCGAACCGGCCGCCTAGACCGACCAATAGCCCGGCAGCCTAGAGCAAGAGCAAAACAACAGCAGCAGTAATTAGGGCCGCTAAAAGCCCGGATCTATTTTCAGAAACGCCGTATGAATCGTCGGCGTTGGCGTCGTAGGAGCAGCCTGGCGTGATGCACTTGTAGTGGCTGCCCTGGTGCACAATGCGGTTGCCTTTACAGTAGGGACAAGTCATATTTTCGGCGTGGCCCCACTCAGTCTGGGGCTGCCGTAAGCCAGTTGTCATAGTGGTCCTCCCGATGGCAAGCTGATGCAAGAAAAAAAGCAGCTCTAGCGGCGCTTAATTTAAGGTTGGCGACCTCTTCCGTCAGATATGTCATCATGAACGGACGCCCTAGAGCTGCAAACGTCAGGTGTTGAGACCCCGGTAAATAGGCGTAAGCCCATCCCCTTTAGGTCTCTGTATCTAGTATCTCAACCCCCTGTCTATCGAAAATTGTCGATCGCTGTTGATCGACAGGGGCCCCTTAAAGTTTTCGTGAAGCTTGTATCCCTTACCTACAAGGGGGCTGGCGCTCACATGCCCCGCTCGTCATTTTTTTTGATGGAAATTGACGGCCGGCCTAGCCACAGCAGAGATGGACAGCACTGTGCGGTTTTATGCTAAATTTTACGCTAAATATTGTAATATTTATGGTGGTTTATTGCGGCCTTGCGGCTTAAGGTCAAATCTGGAGCGTATTTCTTATACTCCCCGTTACGCCTCAAAAGGTGTAGCCTTGCAGCATACTTGTCTAGAGCTGCGCCCGGCAAGCGCAGCAGATTTGGACAGCATTAGGTGTCAGGTAATCTACTAGACCATGACGGATCAAAATGGGCAGAGCCCCAAGAATCTTAAGTTTTCGGCTGGCGGGAAACAGAGGGCTCTAAGGGCTGCCCAGCATTTATATGGCGCGAATACCTGGCAGAGCCGCTTGAGCCGGCAGGCAAAGATCCATCGGCAGACCGTGCGCCGAGTCCTGCTCGATGACGAATTTATTCGATGGGACAACTTTGACAAAATTTGCGCGGCTTTGGGGCTCCACATGGATGAGGTCAGCGCTTCAGAGTCCCCCCAGGGCGTAGCGAGTAACGGCAGCAGCAGCGGCAGGGCGAGCGGCCCTATTGATAGCGACGACAACCTGAGCAGTACGGTGCTAAAGGTGCGTGACTGCGTCGGCGATCGCATTCAAGACGCCTGCGGCACGATTCAGATGATGGGCAGCCGGCTGCCCATTGGCCGCTTCGTCGAGCTAAACCTCTACCCCATTCTGGCGCTGCCGTCAGAGCAGATGCAGTTTCCCCGCCTGGCGGCAGTCACGGCCCTCACTGCGGCGGGCAATACCCCTCCCAGCAGTCCAAACGTTGACCCCGAGGGGTTTGATCGCATTGGGCCGCTGCGGCCGATGGAGCCGCCGATTTCCTGCCGCAGCGCGGCCCTAAACCACAAGCGGCTGCTCGTCTACGGATGGCCGGGTAGCGGCAAGACCAGCTACCTCAAGTGGCTCGCCATCCAGTGCAGCCGGGGGGAAATTCTGGCCAGCTACGTGCCGGTGTTCTTGGAAATGCGCTCGTTTGCCCCCAAGGCCAGCCAGCAAAGCCTCTACGACGAGATTCAGCAGTACTTCAGAAACTGCCGGGTCGAAGACGTTGAGCACACCACCGAGCGGCTGCTGATGGAAGGGCGGGTATTCCTGCTGCTCGACGGGCTCGATGAGGTCTCAGAGACGCAGCGCCCGCTGGTTTATACGCAGATTAAAGACCTGCTCAATAACTTCTACGCCTGCCGGTTTGCCTTCTCCTGTCGGCTGCCCCTGCAGCTGCCCTTTGGTGGCGCTTTCGACAAGATGCTCATTGCCCCCTTCAACGCCCGCCAGCGCTCCACCTACGTGCGCCGCTGGTTTGAGACGGCGCGGGCCGAAAAGCCAGAGCAGATTACCCGGCAGTTTTTAGAGCGATTGGGCAAGCACGTCACCTATGGCGAGCTCACCCGCACCCCTATCTTGCTCGACCTCCTATGCCGGGTATTTCGGCAGTATGGCCGCTTCCCCCCCACCCGGGCCGATGTATACGACCTAGGCCTGAAGAGCCTCCTATACGAGGAGGCCCACAACCTGCGCGGCGGCCGGGGCCTCAGGGGCATCTCTCTGGAAACCACGCGGGACCTGCTGCGGGCGATCGCTGCCGAGTTCTTCCTGCGGCCCCAGATTCAGATTGTGTTCGCCCGCCGAGAGCTTGAGCACAAGGTGCGCGACTACTTCGTGAGTACCCTAGACGCTGAGCAGGCCAACGTCTCCGCCTCCCGCATCATCAGCGACGTTGAGCTCACCTATGGCCTGCTGGTGCAGCAGGCGTCAAACCTTTGCTCCTTCTCTCACCTCACCTTCCAGGAGTACTTCACCGCCGAGTATCTGGTCAACACTGACCAGCAGCAGCGGGTGCACCAGCATCTTGCCAACACCCGCTGGCGCTTTGTGATTCAGCTGGTGGCGGAGCTGCTGCACTTCGAGCAGACCGAGGCCTTCTTTGAGGGCTTCAAGCGCTCGGTGGACGCCCTTATCTTGGGCAACGCCAAAATTCTGCAGTTCCTAGACTGGCTCGACCAGACCGCCGAAGTGGCGGCCCTGTCTGTGCGGGCGACCATCCCCCACACATCGACACTGCTGCGGGCCTGGTACTTCGCCTTCACCCTAGAAGACCGCTTCACAGCCTCGGCCACCCACCGCACCCAGCAGTTTGAGTTCCCAGACCTCGACTACGCCACCAGCACCCTGCGCAGTGACAAGCTAGACCTCCATACCCTGCTCTATCGCGCCTGGCACGCGACCCAGCTCACCCCTGTCGAGGCTTCTGAGGAGCGCTACGGCTATGCGCCAGCGGAGGCCCGCTTTGACCACCAGCAGTTCGTTCGCACTGTAGACGCCATCTACACTAAGGTACGCCACGACCCCAAGCAGGAGGTGCAGTTTGAGGGCTGGCGCGACGTCATCCGCAACCAGCAGCGGCAGCACCGTCTGCCCCAGGAGTGGTGGGACCATAACCGGGTCTACTGGCGGCAGCGGGTGGGGCGCTACATCCACAACACCCACGGTCTGCGCTGCGATTGGGAGTTTACCCCGGCGGACGTTGAGCTCCTGCAGACCTACTACAGCGCCACCAAGCTGCTGTCGATCTGCCTCAACCTAACCCGCAACGTCTCAGAGCAGCAGTACCACAGGCTTGTGAGCGGCATGCTGAGAGCCCAGCCGGTAGAGGAAAGTGACTCCTAACGGAATAGCGCTATTCCGCTGGCCCTACTGGCCTTTCCAGCGGTGCCGCTCGCGAATGGAATTAGACTCTGCATCGCGGCGCTCTAGGATTTGCCGCAGCGATCGCGCCGGCATCTCCCGGGATTTCTTGTCCTCGGTCTGCTGCGCACGAACCGACCCGTCCGGCATCACGGTTTCGTTCAAGTTGGCGTGGTCTAGATTGACGCCTTCCATGTTGGCGCCCGCAAAACTCGCGTTAGCGAGGTTAGCGCCGCTCAGGTCCGCATTGCGCAAGTCAGAATCGATGAAATCAGCCCCCGTGCAGTTGGCCCGGCTTAAGTCGGCATCCCGCAGGTCGGCCATAATCAGCCGCGCCCCCCGCAGGTCCGCCCCAGTCAGGTTTGCCCCCCGCAGGTCCGCCTTGATTAGAGCCGACTTGCTCAGGTCTGCCCGAATCAGCTCGGCATTCCGCAGGTCGGCGTCATCTAGCTCCACCGACTGCATTTTGCTCTCAATCAGGTTGGCATCCCGCAGGGTCGCATCCCTCAAATCGCCTAGGTTAAAGCGGGCCCGCGCCAGGTCAGCGCCAGACAGGTCAGCGTTGCTCAAGTCGGTTCCAACAAAGCTATCGCCGTGCAGGTCAGCATCACTCAGGTCGCTTCCGCTCAGATCTTTACCTCTGATTTCAGAGCTGCTCAAGTCGGGATAGACATCAGGGTTATGGCGTCGCCACTGATTCCAGCTCTCGACTCCACCCTGGAGTAAGCTCATGTGCTCTTCGTTGGCCACAGTACCCTCCTACCGATTGCAGTGATGCCTCGAATAGTAGCGGCAACGCTGGCTGCCGTCATTGTGCTGAGGAGGTATCTGTGGCATTCTCTGACTAGCGATCGCTGACATCGGCTGGAGCGGCTTGAGCCTCGGTGCAGGTGGTTCGTTCAGCCTCAATCCCTCGGCGTTAGTCCCTCGGTTTTAACCCCTTGGCTTTAATTATGGGCATCATCAACGGTAGACGGCTGCTGTGGGTCGGTCTGCTGCTGGCACTGTGGCTCCTGTGCAGCGGGACGGCTCGCGCTGCAGACTTTCCCTTGAGCGATCGCCTGCAGCAGTTTCCCCAGTGGAGCCAAAAGCCTCCCGTTCAGGCAGCTACCGGAGATCTGGTCTACCCTAACGGATTCCTGGGCACCTGGCGCGTCACCACCACGCTGCGAGACCTAGCCGCTCCCCTCGCCCCCGACGTCGTCACCCCCGGCTTTGAGGGCAACCGCGATTACCTAGGCAAGCCGGTGACTTTCGAGGCGCGATTTGTGCGCGCTTCTACCAATCAAGCCCAGCTGGTCCCGCTGCCGATTGCGCCAGTGCAGGTGCTCCCGCTCACCCGGCGAATTCCCCCTGTGGTCGCCGACCGCGCCTTCAACGGCCTCAATTTGGTAAAAGCTTACCTCGATCAATCCTCGGAGGGCGCAGGAGATCTAGTGCAGCAGGTGAAGGTAGACCCAGATAACCCCAACCGTCAGGTGACCTTAATGAAGGGCGATCGCGCGCGAGGGCGCAGCCCTTATCGCCAGCTGGTGACCACAATTACCGGTCGGGCTACCGAGACGCCTGCTCCCGACACCTTCATCACCAGCGAGGTTTTCCAGCAGGTGTTTCGCGGTCTGCCTCAGCCCTACCTCAACGCGGTGGAGTCGACCACGGCCTACACCTGCGCCACCGACTGCGCCGCCGCCCCTGAGACGATCACCGCTGACCAGGCTACCGCCATATATCTGTCTCCCCAAGACCCCGACTTCTTCAAAAGTGGCCCCCAGCCTGTCGCCCTCTATCGCTACGAAATGGTGTTCGAGCGGCTATCTTAGATAGGCCCATCGCAGATGGAGAACCGACCGGGGCGGTATTTACCACTCCTGCTGGGGTTCCACCGGGGGCAGCGATCGCTAATATAGAGAAGTTACCTAGAGTAATTACAGCGCCGCAGCTTTTCAAGACGGCCTACTGCGGCAGGTTTAGTCGTCAACGCCAAGTTTCTCACGACTTTGTGTTGAGATATTTTACAATTGAACGTGACTGCCACTTACTGACGGCATGCACGTAGTGCCATTGCGAGGTTAGACTTGAGCCGTTCGACGGTGGTTACAGCGGTCTGTTGCAGTTAGTTCGCTTTTTAATTTATTTATCGCAGTTCGTTTGTCGCAGATTACATCGAGAGCAACCATGAAAGACCTCACCCGTTATCGAAATATTGGTATCTTCGCCCATGTGGACGCCGGTAAGACCACCACCACCGAGCGGATTTTGAAGCTCACCGGTAAGATCCATAAGATCGGTGAGGTGCACGAAGGTGCGGCAACAACTGACTTCATGGAGCAAGAGCAAGAGCGCGGCATCACGATTCAGTCGGCGGCCACCTCTTGCTTCTGGAACGACCACCAGCTCAACATCATTGACACCCCTGGCCACGTTGACTTCACCATCGAGGTGTACCGTTCCCTCAAAGTGCTAGACGGCGGCGTTGGCGTCTTCTGCGGCTCCGGCGGCGTAGAGCCGCAGTCGGAGACTAACTGGCGCTATGCCAACGACTCTAAGGTGGCCCGGATCATCTACGTCAACAAGCTGGACCGCATTGGCGCGGACTTCTACCGCGTGGTGAAGCAGGTGGACGAAATTCTGGCGGCCAAGCCCCTGGTGATGGTGTTGCCCATCGGCACCGAGGACAACTTTGTGGGCGTGGTTGACCTGCTGACTGAAAAAGCTTGGGTGTGGGACAACTCCGGCGACCCCATGAACTATGAAATCAAGGACGTCCCCGAAGACATGAAAGACGACGTCGAGGCCTACCGCACCGAGCTAATTGAAATGGCGGTGGAGCAGGATGACGACATGATGGAGAAGTACCTCGAAGGCGAGGAGCTGGCCATCGACGACATCAAGCGGTGCATCCGCAAGGGCACCCGCGAGCTGGCCTTCTTCCCCACCTACTGCGGCTCCTCCTTCAAGAACAAGGGCGTCCAGCTGGTGCTGGATGCGGTGGTGGACTACCTGCCCAACCCCAAAGAGGTGAAGCCCCAGCCCGAGGTGGATCTTGAAGGTAACGAAACCGGCGAATTCGCCATTGTGGACTCCGACGCGCCCATGCGCGCGCTGGCGTTCAAGATCATGGACGACAAGTACGGCGCGCTCACCTTTACCCGCCTCTACTCCGGCACCATCTCCAAGGGCGACACGGTGCTCAACACCGCCACCGGCAAGAGCGAGCGCATCAGCCGCCTTGTGGAGATGCACGCCAACTCCCGGGAAGAGGTGGATACAGCCCAGGCCGGTGACATCGTCGCCATCGTCGGCATGAAGAATGTGCAGACCGGCCACACTCTGTGCGACCCGAAGAAACCGGCCACCCTAGAGCCGATGATCTTCCCCGACCCGGTGATCTCCGTCTCCGTAAACCCCAAGAAGAAGGGCGAGAACGAGAAGATGGGCATGGCCCTCAGCAAGATGGTGCAGGAGGACCCCTCCTTCTACGTGGAGACGGACCAAGAGAGCGGCGAGACCATCATCAAGGGCATGGGCGAGCTGCACCTGGACATCAAGGTAGACATTCTGAAGCGCACTCACGGCGTTGAGGTGGAAATGGGCAAGCCCCAGGTGGCCTACCGCGAGTCTATAACCAAGCAGATCAACGACAGCTACACCCACAAGAAGCAGTCCGGGGGTTCGGGGCAGTACGCCAAGATTGACTACATCATTGAGCCCAATGAGCAGGGCGAGGGCTTTGCCTTTGAATCCAAGGTGACCGGCGGTAACGTGCCTCGAGAATACTGGCCCGCGGTGCAGAAGGGCTTTGAGACCAGCATCGACAAAGGCCCTCTGGCAGGCTTCCCCATGGTGGACATGAAGGTGACCCTGAACGACGGCGGCTTCCACCCCGTAGACTCCTCGGCTATTGCCTTTGAGATTGCGGCTAAGGCGGCCTACCGTCAGACGGTACCCAAGGCAGGTCTGCAGCTGCTTGAGCCGATCATGAACGTGGACGTGTTCACCCCCGACGACTACCTGGGTGACGTCATCGGTGACCTCAACCGTCGCCGGGGCCTGATCAAGTCCCAGGACACCGGCCCGATGGGCGCTCGCATCAAGGCAGATGTGCCCCTGAGCGAGATGTTCGGCTACATCGGCGACCTGCGCACCATGACTTCCGGTCGCGGTCAGTTCTCCATGGCCTTTGGTCACTACTCGGCTTGTCCCAGCAATGTGGCAGAGGACGTGATTAAGGAAGCCAAAGAGCGTCAGGCGGTCGCGGCGGGCTAATGCCCGGTTGCAGATGAACCCAGTAGGGGCGTGGTTTGAGCTACGCCCCTACTTTTTGTGGGTGTAGCTACGCTGCGCTTTGAGCATTAAAGACTGCTGCTCTGGGGTCACAGCACAGTACCCTCGTTACGGATATTTCGTAGGAGGTGTGAGTTCTCGGTCTCGTAGCGGGATTTGGGCAGGAATAGGCGGGAAACTAGCAGATCGTGGTCTAGACAAAGTTGGGCCATTACATTGCCCAACTAAAGCGATCGCAAATGGCGGTTAGAAGCGATCGCTATTGATTTCCCATTAGCCCATGTCTAAAGACGCGCCACCCCATCGGCGCTGGTGCCAAAACCCAGCAGGCCCAGGCCAGCCGCGACTACGGGGCGCTGGTGAAAGCGCTGGGGGAGATTGCCCCGGTGGTCAGCCAGTTCTTTGGCGGGCCGGACAGCGTTTTGGTGATGGCGGAGGACCCGGCGGTGCGCCGTAACTGGCTGACGCTGCTGGGGCGGCTGCGCAACTATGCGCGGGTGCTGGCGGACTTTGGGGCGATCGTGAAGCAGTGAGGCGGTTTTGGAGAGACTTCGTCTAGGTTGGGAAATGGAGTTTTTCCCTGTGTATGTGTTTAGCGTCTCGGTTACCCCCTCTAGCTCCCCTACGCCCTGCGGGCAGGCTACGCCAAAGGCAAGGGGGGAAACCGCAATTCTCTCCTGCGTCCTGCGGACGCGCTGCGCGAAAGTCAAGGGGGAGTTAGAGGGGGTAATGCAGAACTTTTGCCACTTTACAAACAGCCTCTAAGTCCTGTTTGTAAGTTGTCATACACTTCGTTGGCCTCACAATCACCAATCCCGCCACAGCCGCCTCATTCAAACCTAGATCACAGCACTCAATTGCGCCGCGCCAACAAGCGAACGTAGCCACTACAGATGCGGCGTCGCGGCCACATCGCCATTGCGATCGCGCTATCCCAATACAGGCAACGTCGTAGCCCTCGCCACAAAGCACATCAAGGGTTTGAACTACTGTTGGCATGCAATCGGCAGAACTTAGTTGATTAGAAGTGAGAGGAGACAAATGGTGTTTGAGGGGAAAAGGACTATCAAGAAGCTGGGAGCTTTGACTGGATTGGCCGCGATCGCCGCCATAACGGGTACAGCACTTCCCGCGATCGCCGAAGCCTTTGAACTTCAAGAAGCCACCATTGCAGACATTCAGGCCGCGATGGATGCGGGGGCCTTGACGTCAGTGGAGCTGGTGCAGCGCTATCTCAACCGCATTGACGCATATGAAGCCACCGGCCCTGCCATCAACGCCCTGATCACCGTGAACGAAAACGCCTTGAGCATCGCTGCCGAGAGAGATGCGGCCCGTGAGGCAGGCGAAGTGATGGGACCGCTGCACGGCATTCCCATCATTCTGAAAGACAACTACGACACCGCCGACATGCCGACAACGGCAGGCTCAGACGTGCTGATGGGCGCAATCCCACCGGATGATGCCTTTGTCGTACAGCAGCTGCGCAACGCAGGCGCGATTGTGCTCGCCAAAGCCAACATGAGCGAGTTTGCGGCCTCCTATGGGCGGTTGGGCTACAGCTCGCTAGGCGGGCTAACTTTGAATCCCTACAACCTTGACCGCGATGCGTCAGGGTCGAGCAGCGGTACGGCGGCGGCGATCGCGGCTAACTTTGCCGTCTTGGGCACCGGCAGCGACACGGCAGGCTCAGTGCGCGGCCCTGCGGCGGTGACCGGGCTAGTCGGGATTAAACCCACCCTAGGGCTCGTGAGCCGCGACGGCATCGTGCCGCTGACGCTGTCTTTCGACGTGGCGGGGCCAATGGCACGCACCGTGACCGATGCGGCGATCGCCCTCGGCGTGATGGCTGGCCCTGACCCAGCCGATCCGAGAACTGCAGAGAGCGCTGAATTCGCTGCGGAGGACTACAGGCCCTTTTTAGACGCGGACGCCCTCGCCGGAGCCCGCATTGGCCTCATCACCACCTTCATGGGGGGCAACCCGGAGATCGACGCCCTGACGGAAGCGGCGATCGCAGATATGGAAGCCCTCGGCGCGACAGTCGTTACAGTCGCCCTACCCGAACCGCTAGAATCGCCCTGGAGCTATCTAGGGCCAGCCTGGGACAATGAATTTAAGCCCCAGATTGAGGCCTATCTCAGCACCTTACCAGACGAATATCCCAAAACCCTACAGGCCTTGATCGACGCTAGCCTTGACCCGGCGATCGCGGGCTCTGAAACCCCCGTCAATCCCGCCCGACTCGATAGCTTCGTAGAGATGTCAGACACGCTGGGGCTAGCAGATACGGGCCTGCTCTACAGCTTGTCGAATCAGCTGCCGATGGCGCGACAAATTCTCACAGATATCATGGCCGAGGACGATTTAGACGCCTTCGTCTACCCGACAATGAGCTGTCCGGCTAGCCCGATTTACTCCCTTGAATCGGACCCCACTTACCTGTGTGAGGCAGACGACCCCTACAGCGCTGGCTATTTGGCCAACGCGACGGGCTTCCCCGACATCACCGTGCCCATGGGCTATACAGAGGCTGGTCTGCCGGTGGGGGTATCTTTCATGGCCGGCGCCTACAGTGAGCCTGTATTATTGGGGCTGGCCTATGCCTACGAGCAGGCCAGCCAGGTGAGGCGATCGCCACCAACGACCCCGCCCCTTGCCGGTGAGCAGATCGACTAAGGAGAAGCAAATGCCCTGGGCGCTCAATCAGTCTGTCGCCACAAGTGCAGGAACCGTGGCAGCCGGCAGCGCAGGCGAAGGCCCCAACCTGGTGCTCGCCCATGGATGGCCCTGGTCCTCATTTTCCTGGCACCGCGTCATCCCAGGGCTGGCGCGACATTTCCGCGTCCACTGGTACGACATGCCCGGCTATGGGCAGTCCGATAAGGCTGAGGGCCAGCGCACCTCCCTAGACATGCAGGGGCAGATCTTCGCCGAGATGCTTGAGCACTGGCAGCTTGAACGGCCTCGGGTCGTGGCCCATGATTTTGGTGGCGCCACCACCCTGCGGGCCCACCTGCTGCACGACTGCGACTTCGAGCGCTATATCCTGATGAACGTCGTCGCCATGCGGCCCTGGGGTTCAGCTTTTTTTGACCACGTCGGTCGCCACATCGATGCGTTCCTGGGGCTGCCGCCCCACATTCACCAGGCCGTCGTCGAAGCCTACATAAAAGGTGCCCTCGTCAACGACATCGACCCTGGGGATTTCGAGCAGCTGGCCAAGCCCTGGCTTTCAGAAGCGGGGCGCAGCAGCTTTTACCGACAGTTTGCGCAGGCCGATGAAAAGTACACCGCTGAGGTTGAGCCTTTGTTTGGGGAGATTCGCTGCCCGGTAAAAATCATCTGGGGCAAGGATGACCCCTGGATTCCCCTTAAGCGGGGCAGAGCGCTCCACGGGCTTATCCCGCAGGCCGCTTTCGAGACCTTGGACCAGGTGGGTCATCTACCGCAGCTAGAAACGCCCGCGCTCGTGCTGAACCAGCTAATTGGTTTTTTAGCAGACGAGAACGCAAGGTAAGGCTAAAGCCTGCTTAGAATAGGGTAATCCGCAGTCCTTCGCAGCGGCGGTGACGCGGGAGCCTGCTGGATAGATGAAGGAGCTAGCGGAGCCGCTCAAAATGGACAATAGGCCCGGGTAATGCCTCGAACCTTCCAAGTCTTCAATACGCTGTCGGAGTTCTACGCCTCCTTGGGCGGGCACATCGCGCAAGACGCCGATTTTACGGTCCACCGCTTCGCTGACCTCCACCCCGAAGTGCCCTACACCTCCCCCCTGTTTCGGGTCAACTACTACACCATCGCCCTCATCTACTGCGGGAGGCCCTCAGTTCTGAGCCGCGAGCTGCCCCAAGAACTCCTGGTGCGCCTCAGAAGCTAGCCCCTGCTGCTGCACCGCCAATACCGTTGGCATATCCCCCGCCAGCATAGCGGCGCTATCGAGCCAGAGGCCGGGAAAAACCACGCTGCGCAAGATCCCCTGCTGATCGCATTCTAGGGGCACATAGTCGTCGTCTTTCAAGTGATACCAATCCAGCTTCTGATCAAACACCTGCCACACCACATACTCCACCACGCCGCTGCGCCGGTAGGCCCGCTTCTTATCGCCTGTGTCAATTGCAGCGCTGCTGGCTGCCACTTCTGCCACCAGCTCCGGAGATCCTTCCACGTAGCCATCGGCGCTAATACGGGCACCGCCCCCACAGACCTCATCAATCATCAGCAGTGCATCCGGCTGCGGCTCGTTGTCCACGTCTAGCCGCACAGTGGGATTGTCCCCCATTCGTACCCCTGGCGTAGCAACCTTGTAGGTCCACAGCCAGCCCATCAAATAGCCGTGGGGTTCGGCGTGGGGCTCAAAGCGCAGGGGAGAAGCCATGTAGACAACCACTTCAAACAATACGGATTTTTTGACGTGTGGCATCGCCCGGTAGCGTCGCTCAAACTCCAGCCGAGTGAGGCGATCGCCACTCTGAAGCGGGGTAATCGCGG
>JBHJHD010000156.1:0-6073 GCA_050331115.1 Elainellaceae cyanobacterium | reverse complement strand
GGCCCGCATGCGCTCTGCTGGCGGGATGTCGCGCAATTTCGGAAAGCATAGCTGCGCTCCAGGGCCAGACCAGCACCTCCGCGCTGACGGTGGTGGGGTTCAACCTAGAATCGGCAGACGCCGCTCCGGCCTACCTAGCCCGCGAATATTTGGCGGCGCTGTCGGGCGTCGACCTGTGGGGGCTGTCTGAGGTGCAGAACGAGAGCTGGGTCGAGGTTCTAGAGCAGGGCGCAGAGGCGGGGGAGCGGGCCGACTACGCGACAGTTTTGGGCAACAGCGGCGGCGGCGATCGCCTGGCAATTATCTACAACCAGGCGCAGCTAGAGCTAATTGCGGTGGAGGAGCTGGGCGAGCTGAGCTTCGAGGGGCGGGTGAGAGCGCCGCTGGTCGGCCACTTTCAGTTCCGGGACACCGCCCAGCAGTTCTTGTTTATGGTCAACCACCTCTATCGCTCAGATGCCGAGAAGCGTCACCAGCAGGCCCGCTGGCTCAACCAGTGGGGGCGATCGCTGCCGCTGCCGGTGGTGGCGGTGGGGGACTACAACTTTGACTTTGACGTGGCGGCAGGGGACGCTGGCCAGCGAGACCTAGGGTTTGATCTGATGACGGCAGAGGGCGTCTTTACCTGGGTGCGCCCCCAGCCGCTGACGACCACCTACTGCAGCGATCGCTACAACAGCGTGCTTGACTTCGTTTTTGTGGCCAATGAGGCGGCCCGATGGCCCGTTACCGCCGCCACGATTCCCTACACCGACACCGACTACTGCCCAGACACGGCGGTTAAGAGCGACCACTTTCCTGTGATGGTGACCTTTGATGTAGAGGCGCTGATGGGCGAGCCCTGATGCCGCGATGTCTGAAGGTAACGACAGGGCGACAGGCCCCGCAACATCAGATACTATGGGTCAAAACTAAACTTAACGCTAGACGAGCCTGCCCCATGCACAGCTTCCTGCCTATTGCCTACTTTGAAAACCAGTTCGTTCCCTTCAAGGAGGCCAACCTCTCCATTGCCACCCACGCCTTGCACTACGGCACGGGCGCATTTGGCGGCATGCGCGGCCTTCCCGATCCCGCAAACCCCGACCAGGTGCTGCTATTTCGCCTCGACCGCCACTGCGATCGCCTCAGCGCCAGCGCCCGCTTCCTGCAATACGAGCTGCCCGCCGACAAAATTCGCGCGGTGATTTTAGAATTTGTGCAGAAGAATCGTCCTCAGACGTCCTTCTACATTCGCCCATTCGTCTACACCTCAGACCTGGGCATCGCCCCCCGGCTGCACAATGTGCAAAAGAATTTCTTCATCTACGGCATCGAGCTTGGAGACTATCTCTCTCCAGAAGGCGTGAGCTGTCGCATCAGCTCTTGGTACCGACAGGAAGACCGCAGCCTGCCGCTGCGGGGTAAGATCAGCGGCGCTTATATCACCTCCTCGCTGGCTAAGACGGAGGCGGTCGATTCCGGTTTCGACGAGGCGATCTTACTCAATTCCCAAGGGAAAGTCAGCGAGGCCACCGGCATGAATATCTTTGTGGTGCGAGGCGGCACCATCATTACGCCGGGGTTTGACCAAGACATCCTAGAGGGCATCACCCGCGATAGCGTGATGGCGATCGCCCGCAGCCTAGACATCCCTGTTCAGGAGCGCCCCATCGATAAATCCGAGCTGCTGATTGCCGACGAGGTCTTTCTCAGCGGCACCGCCGCCAAGATTACGCCCGTCAAGCGGATTGAGAACTATACTCTGCCGCAGGCGCGCCCCATTACAGAGCGGCTTAGGGAAACCCTCACGGCCATTACAGAAAATCGAGACCCGGACTATCAAGACTGGATTACCCCGGTCAAGCTGGGTTAGGGCGTTTGGGCTAGGGCAATTGGGTTAGGGCAATTGGGCTAGGGCGTTCGTGCAGACCGCTCCCCAAGCTTCTCTAGGGTGAGCGGCCCGGCAATGCCGTTGACCACCAGGTCGCTGGCCTCCTGAAAGCGCTTCACGGCGGCTTCAGTAGAGCTGCCGTAGTAGCCCGTCATTCGCTCTCGGCTGTAGTAGCCAATATTGGCGAGCTGGGTTTGCAGGCTAAGCACGGCCTGACCACGATCGCCCAGGTAAAGCACATCGCCCACCAGCTCAGGGGTGGACACCACGACGGGCTGCACAGGGGTAGGGGCGATCGCCGGCTGTGCCACATTCAACACCGTAACGTCCGGGGCCGACTGCGCTACCGCCAGCTCGGCTAAGGTAATAGGCCCCGCAATGCCGTCTGCCGTCAGGCCGCTGGCCTGCTGGAAGCGAACCACGGCGGCTTCGGTCAGGGTGCCGTAGTAGCTGGTAACGGGGCCGCCGTAGTAGCCTGCGGTGGTCAAAGCCCGCTGCAGGTCACCGACGGCAGCGCCTCGGTTTCCTTGGGCAAGGACGGCGGGGTTGCCCGTCGCGGTCGCCGAAGGGGCAGCGGTCGCCGGCCCCTGAATCGCAGCTATAGTATTGGCGCCCGCGACGCCATCGACGGCGAGCCCTTGGGCAACCTGAAAATCCTGTACGGCGGCCTCGGTCAGCGACCCATAGAAGCCCGTCACGGGACCGTCATACGCGCCGATTGCCGCTAGGTCTTGCTGAAGCTGGGTGACGGTGACGCCGGAGTCGCCGCGTCGCAGGGCCAGGGCGGCGCTGCCGGTTGCTGCGACGAGCGAGACACCGCAAGCCAGAGTCACCGCGTGACGAGATGCGGCGGTGACGGCTTGCTTGACGTCCACTGCGGGCACAAAGTCACCTAGGGCGTCCGGACCGAGCGCGCTTAGGTGGCAGTCCCCTGGGGCAGAGGCGTCGCAATCCTGGGCCGCGAGACCGTAGAGATATCCGATTGATTCCATGGCTAACCTGGCGGGTGTAGGGTCCTAAATCATAAATTAAGAATTTATGGAATAGTGTGTCAACCCGATATGGGCCGATAACTCTTCAAATTGGAGATAATTTTTATTGACGATTTGGCGATCGCCCATGTTCAATCGTGCCCTGCCTGATCGCATCTTTACCCAATCACCACCATGTCTCTGCTGACCAGGACCCCATACAATGCCTCATACTAATGTAGTTTGCCGTTTTGTTCCCCAAGGCTAGAAAAATTTAATGTCTTCAAAGATAACTTATCTACAGCGCCTCCGACACTGGCTCGGCCGCACCCCTGTAGGTCTAACCCTGACCTTTTCTCTCATCTTTCAAGTCATCCTGCCCGCCTCAACCGCGGCCTCGCCGCAGTTCGACAGTGGCGAGGCCGTCCCGGTCTCTGTTCAGCCTTCGGAGGGCTACTGCCCACAAAATTTCCACGGCCAGATTCAGCGGATTATCGATCAGCCGACCTTCCAGACGGCTGAGTGGGGCGTGGTTGCGGAAACCCTCTCAGGCCAGGTTCTATTTCACCGCAACCGCGATCGCCTCTTGATTCCCGCCTCAAATGTCAAGCTGCTCACCACTGCCGCTGCCCTACAGACGTTTGGCAGCTGGGATACAGCCCTACAGACCTGGGTGGGCATCGTCAATCGAGAGAGCAACAACAGCTCCGCCGACGCCCTACTCGCCCACCTGGGGGGGCCGGGCCAAGTGCAGATGGCGCTGTCGTCGTTAGGCATTGACCCCCTGAGCTATCGCCAGGTTGATGGCTCAGGGCTGAGCCGCTACAACGCCGTTCAGCCGAGCACCCTGGTCACCGTACTCAGGTCGATGTGGAGCGCTCCAGGCGGCGAGGTCTTCTATCGCTCGCTGCCGGTCGCCGGACAGAGCGGCACCCTCAGACGTCGGTTTCGCGATACCCCACTGCAGGGGCAGGTGCGGGCCAAGACGGGGACGCTGCGCGGCGTCAGGGCGCTGTCGGGCTACCTCAGCCACCCAGACTACGGCCCCATCGTGTTTAGCATTATCGTCAATCAGCCCGGACAGTCAGGAGACCGAATGCTGCAGGCCATCGACGATGTTGTATTTGAACTGTCGCATCTAACGCTGTGCGAGTCGCCAGAGTTCTAAAGGCTTTCTGGCCCATCCAATGGAGCCCCTGGCAGGGGCGCTTCTGGTAGGGGCGCTTCTGGCAGGGGCGCTTCCGGTAAAGCATCTTCCAGCAGCGGCGCTTCCGGCGTAGGCGCTTCGATTGGCGCTTCTAGCGGTATTTCGGGGGCGGTGCGATTGCGCATCCGCAGCGCCTGCAGCGCCTCCTGCATAGTGGGCAGGGCGAGAAACTGCTCCGTCTGCGTCAGCAGCTCAGGTCCCCAAAGGTTTTCCTCAAGAAATTCAAGGTCGGCGTAGCGCGGATCGAGGCTTAGGGCGGCGATCGCCAAATCAACGGCCTCTTCTTGATTACCTCGGGCAAACTCAGCCACCGCGATCGCCATTTGGGGCTCGGCTTCCTCTTGATTCGTCAGCTCGACGGCATCCTCCCATTGGTCGACGGCGTCCTTCGCGTCACCCTGCTCATAGAGCACCAGCCCGATATTGTTCACCGCAGGCCAAAACTCAGCTTCTAAATCGACCGCCTCCTCGTACTGGTCGATGGCCTGGTCGTAGCGGCTAAGCTTGTAGTAAGCGTTCCCCAAGTCAAACCAAGCGCCGGCGATGCCCGGGCTACTCTCTAAGCCCAATTTGACGTACTCAATTGACTGCTCGTAGTCTTCTAGCTGGAAATAGACCGTTCCCAAATTAAATAGGGCGGCGGGGTCTTCTGGGTCTAGGGAGCGGGCTTTTTCCAACGCCACAACCGAGGGCTGCAGATCCCCGACTTGCAAGTAGAGCTGCCCGAGCAATAGCCAAACCTGGGGGGAATCGTTGGCCAGCTGCGCGGCGAGCTGCGCCTGGGGCAGCGCCAGCTCGAACTGCTGAATTTGGGCCAGCTGCTGCGCCTGCTGAGCCAGCAGCAGGCCCTGAAGCTCAAGCTGTTCTGGCTCGATGGGCGGGACGTGGGGGACAACGGCTTGGGCAAAGGCTGCCTCTGACGTGGTGAGCAGCGCTGCCGCGGAGGTGAGGCCGGCAAGAAGAGCGGTCAGGCGATGGCGCGGGATGATTGCAAACGGGATCATTGCAGGCGGGTTGGGTATAGCGGGGTAATGTTCGTAGCTTAGACGATTTGCTCAGGCATCAGCACGCCTTTGGTCAGGTTTGGGGCGCGAAGACGGCGGGCGATCTAGACGGGCAAGATTTGCCGCCGCGTTTCGCCGCAGCATCGGCAGCTTGACGCGCCGCAGGGCCGAAGCCGGGAAGCGGGCCTCGTATTCTTTGGGGGAGAGCTGGGCCAAATCGGTCAGGGCTGGAGCAATATTCGTAGGATAGGGCTGAAAATCAGGAACGTCTGTGGGTTGAGCAAATCGCTGGTTCCAGGGACACACGTCTTGGCAGATATCACAGCCTGCGACCCAACCCTCGAGGCGATCGCCAATCTCTGGGGGCAGCGTCTCCGCCCGATTCTCAATGGTGTGGTATGCGATGCAGCGGTTAGCGTCCACCATGAAGGGCGGGTCGATGGCCTGGGTGGGGCAGGCGTCAATGCAGCGGGTGCAGGTGCCGCAGTGGGCCGTGTGGGGGCGATCGGGGACTAAGGACAAATTGGTGAGCAGCTCTCCTAAGAACACCCAGGAGCCATACTCTCGCGTAATCAGATTGCTGTTTTTAGCCACCCAGCCCAGCCCAGCCTGCTGCGCCCAGTACTTGTCTTGCACGGGGCCGGTGTCAGCGTAGTGACGAACTTGAATCGGCTCTGGGCCCTTCTGCGCCGCCAGCCAGGCCGACAGGGCCTTGAGGCGCGTCGTCATCACGCGGTGGTAGTCGCGTCCCCAGCCGTAGCGGGCGATTTTGCCGTACTGGGGCCCCTCAGGCCGCTGGTGGCCAGTGTAGTAGTTGAGGGTAACGCAGATAATGGCGCGCACCTCGGGCATAATCTGGCGCGGGTCACGCCGTTTGGGGTTGTGCATCCAGGCCATATCGGCCTGATATCCCCGGGCGAGCCACTGCGTCAGGGCCGCCCTGCTGGCTGCTCCAGCGTCAGAATCGGCCGCGGCTAACGAGGCGACGCCGACGCTGTGGACCCCCAGCTCGCGGGCT
>JBHJHD010000155.1:0-11722 GCA_050331115.1 Elainellaceae cyanobacterium | reverse complement strand
GGTTTTGCCTGCGGGGGCTTTGGCCTATTAGTGGTGGTTTGGGGCAGCTCGCCTCAATAGCGCCCTACTTCAACGGCGGCCCCCAAGTAAATACAAAAAGCGCGACCCCCCAAACTTGGGTGGCTATCGCGCTTTTGGTTTCGGAGTTGTCCTAATGCATTAGGACAGCAGCGCTAGCGCAATACGAGTTCAGGACTTAAAGAGTAAAGCCAGTAAGCCAGTCCACCGCATAGCGGTAGAGGTTGGCTTACCGACCTGCATAGAGTGTTGCAAGCCTAAGGAACCTTCCTATGTATTTGTACGCGATAGCGCTGTGCCGTCCGGAACATTACAAAAGACTACTTTGCAACCATCTCCTGTGACTTAGGCTGCGCGGAACCCTGGGTCCCCAGCTGAATCAGCTCGATCTTGTAGCCCGTGGGATCTTGAACAAAGGCAATTACCGTTGAGCCATGCTTCATGGGTCCCGGCTCGCGCACCACGCGGCCACCCTGGGCTTTGATGCGATCGCAGGTGGCGTAGATGTCGTCGACGCCCAGAGCAATGTGGCCGTAGGCGTCGCCCAGGTCATAGCTCTCGGTGCCCCAGTTATAGGTCAGCTCGATGACGGTGTGGTCAGACTCCTCGCCGTAGCCCACAAACGCCAGGGTAAACTCGCCGCCGGGGTAGTCCTTCTTGCGCAGCAGCGTCATCCCCAGGACGTCGCAGTAAAACGCGATGGATTCGTCTAGGTTGCCGACCCGCAGCATGGTGTGTAGCATTCGCATGGGCAATTCTCCTCGCTGTGTGGTGTTTCAATCGGTTGCGGTCTTCCTGCTCAAATTTTAGACCGCGCGGTCGATTGTGATCTTACGATTAAGCTCTGGCTGAGGGCACAGGAGCCTAATGCTGAGATACGACCGAGCTTTGCGCGATCGCCGATGCATCGTTTCTTTCAGCAAGAATGCTACAGTTGCGGGGATTATGCAAGTACCCCCAGGAGGCTTTCCCCACTTTAATAAAGGCAGGCTCAACCCTTGAAACTGCTGTCATCTCACCTGACGAAAGGAGTAACGCGATGATGAACGCCCTTGATACGGCAATTGAAGATATCCTGGCCCGCGAAATTCTCGACTCGCGCGGTCGCCCCACCATTGAAGCGGAAGTTTACCTGACCGGTGGGGCTGTTGGCCTGGCGCAGGTGCCCAGCGGAGCCTCGACGGGCACCTTTGAAGCCCACGAGCTGCGGGACGGCGATTCTGGTCGCTACGGCGGCAAAGGGGTCCAAAACGCGGTCACCAACGTTGAAGAGAAGATCGCCTCTGAGCTGGTGGACCTAGACGCGCTGGATCAGGCCCTGATTGACCAAACCATGTTGGAGCTGGACGGCTCTCAAAATAAGTCTAATCTGGGGGCCAACGCTATCCTCGCCGTTTCGCTGGCCACGGCTAAAGCCGCTGCCAACGCCATCGAGCTGCCGCTGTACCGCTACCTGGGCGGTCCGCTGGCCAACCTGCTGCCGGTGCCCCTGATGAACGTGATCAACGGCGGGGCCCACGCCGACAACAACGTCGACATTCAGGAATTTATGATCGTGCCCCACGGCGCAGCTACGTTTGGAGAGGCGCTGCGCTGGGGCGCGGAGGTATTCTCGGCCCTGAGCAAGGTGCTCAAAGACAAGGGCCTGCTGACGGGCGTCGGCGACGAGGGCGGCTTTGCCCCCAACCTAGGCTCCAACAGCGAGGCCCTAGAGCTGCTGATTGCGGCCATCGAGAAGGCGGGCTATCGCCCCGGCGAGCAGGTGTCCCTGGCGCTGGACGTGGCGGCTAGCGAGTTCTACAAGGACGGGCAGTACCACTACGACGGCGCGGCCCACTCCCCCGCCGAGATCATCAGCTACTACGAGTCGCTGATGGGCCAGTACCCCATCATCTCTATCGAAGACGGGCTGCACGAAGAGGACTGGGACAACTGGCAGCAGCTGCAGTCGCAGCTGGGCGATCGCGTCCAGCTGGTGGGGGATGACCTGTTTGTCACCAACCCCGAGCGGCTGAAGCGGGGCATCGCCGACAAGGCGGGCAACTCGATTTTGATCAAGCTCAACCAAATTGGCTCGCTCACCGAGACGCTGCAGACCATCGACATGGCCACCCGCAGCGGCTACACCTCGGTGATTAGCCACCGCTCGGGTGAAACAGAAGACACCACCATTGCCGACCTAGCGGTGGCGACGCGGGCGGGGCAGATCAAGACCGGCTCCCTGTGCCGCAGCGAGCGGGTGGCGAAGTATAACCGCCTGCTGCGCATTGAGTCGGAGCTGGGGGACCAGGCGGTGTATGCCGGGGCTGTGGGTCTAGGACCCCGGTTCCGCTAGCGCGGGCTTAAGCCCGATCTAAATTCTCTTCAAGGTGCGTCGCCCTAACGCGTGACGCACCTTTTTTTTCGCCGTCTCACTTTTCTGAGGGATTCACACTTCTTTAATATGTTTGGCAGATGATGAAAAGTACCAGAAAAGGAGAAAACCGCACGCAGCTTTACTAACAAAGCGTTCTTATGGCAGCACTTATAAGTAAGAGGCCATAGACAAACGACCCTATTTGGAGATTCGGCCCCTCAGGGGGCGAATCTCCAACACCGTTGACTTGTGGCCAGCCACTTAGCGATACCCGTGAAGACTATTTTGGTGATTGAGGACGATGAGAACTTAAGTGAAACGCTTCAGCTTTATATTGAGAGAGAACGATGGCGGTGTCTTCTGACCCATAGTGCCGGAGCAGGCCTCTCTCAGGTTGAGAGCTGCCACCCTGATCTGATTGTGCTAGATGTGATGCTATCGGACGCGAATGGCTTTGAGGTTTGCCAGCAGCTGCGGCAAATGGAATGCTTTGTCCCTATCCTAATGTTGACGGCACGGGTAGAAGAGCGCGATCGCATTCATGGCCTTTCTGTGGGTGCAGACGACTACCTCACTAAGCCCTTCAGCGCCAAGGAGCTAATTGCCCGTCTGACCGCACTGCTCAGACGCTCCTACAGCACGGGATACCGCGATATTGGCCATCGTGGCGGCTTAACGATTGAGGGCGGCAGCCGTCGGGCTTTTCTCAATGGTGAGCCGCTGGACCTGCGCGGAAAAGAGTTTGATGTGCTCAGCCAACTCGCAGCGGTGCCAGGGCGCGCCTACTCGCGGGAAGAGCTGCTAGAGAGCATATGGGGCTATGACTACGACGGGGACACTCGCATTGTAGATGTGTATGTGCGCAAGCTGCGGGCTAAGGTTGAAGTGGACGCTTCCAGACCCGATTACATCCAAACCGTGTGGGGCGTTGGCTATCGGTTTAAGGCACCAAAAGCATGACGCGGATAGTGAAATGGCACAGCGTTTCCACTCGCCTAAGCCTGATTTTGCTGGGCCTTACAGCGGGCAGTTTGCTGGGGTTAGGCCTAGTTCTAGATGGCTCGCTCAAGCGCTACTTTGTGGAGGATGCCCAAGCGCAGCTGACGCGGAGTGCCGATGTTTTTCGCGAAGCCGCTTCTCTAACGTGGAATAGCCCTGAGATGCTGCAGCATTTGAGCAGCTTGACCGCCCGAGAAGGGCTGGTGCAGACCGTTATTTTTGATGCGGATGGCGAAGAGCGCCTGCGGGGTGAGGATTTCCACGGGGCGGGCGTGGTCGAATTGCCCGCTGGCCTAGTTCAAAGTACGCTGACTAGCGGACCCCAGTCAGGGCAGTTTCGGGTGCCCAATGATCCGACCTACCCATGGTGGCTGTATGCGACTGCGCCGATCTTTTTAGACGAAGCCGCTCAGCCCGTGGGCGCGGTCTATGTGGCGATGCCGCTGCGTCAGCCTAGAGCATTTGCACAACAGGTGAACAACAGAGTCATCATGATTGCAGTGGTCGCAACGAGCACCAGCGCAATCGCAGCCCTCTTCCTCTCGCGAAGCATCACCCATCCGCTATCTCTGCTTCGCAAGCAAGCTATGAGGCTGCGGGCCGGAGACTACGAGGCCCGGTCACAGATAAAAGGAAAAGATGAACTGGCTGAACTGGGCACCTTACTCAACGATATGGCGGCTCGGCTGTCGCAGACGCTGCGATCGCTTCATGAACAAGAAGCGGCCAGGCGAGAGCTGGTCGCCAACGTCTCTCACGACCTGCGAACGCCGCTGGCGAGCCTGAGACTGGAGATAGAGGCCGTGCTGGATGGCTTGGTTGTGGGTGCGCAAGCCAAAGAATATCTGCGACGCGCCAACCGTGAAACCGATTTTTTAACAAAGCTGGTGGAGCAGCTTTTGTTTCTGGCGGAAGCCGATGCCGGAACGCTGCAGATGGAGCTTCAGGCAGTATCAGCAACAGCGATTGCGCAGGAGTGTCTCTCGCGAATCGAGCCGACGGCAGCCCAAGCCTTAACCTCATTGCACTTGAATGCCGCCGAGGGTCTCCCGAAAGTTTGGGTGGATCCGGCTCTAATTGGGGCCGTGGTGCTGAATTTGCTGGATAACGCGGTGAAGTATGCGCCTTCCAATAAGGGTGTTGTGGTTGAGGTGCGATCGCCAGTCACCCACGGAGGTGAGTATTATGTCCCGATAGAAGTGCGTGACTATGGACCTGGGATGGCGCCAGCGGTATTAGAGCAAGTCACGAAGCGGTTTTATCGGGCCAGCAAAGCGAGACCGAAGGGGAGTCTGGGCTTGGGGATGGCGATCGCTCAGCAGGTCTGCCAAATGCAAAACGCCATACTGCAGATTGAGAGTGAACTCAGCGAAGGAACAAAAATCACCCTGCTTTTGCCGGTCCACCCTGCCTAAAAGTAAGGCTTAAATCTGTAGAAAACTATGCCTGAAGACAGATTAAATGTGGTTTTCTTTGTAGGTCTAGTCTAAGTTCACATTTTTTTAATACCTGTACTTGAACATATTTAAATGTAGGAGTCAAGCCGAAGTTCTTAACACAATAGGTATTTCCCATGAATCTCTCATTTTTCTCCAAGAAGGTCGCGGCGGCTGCAGGTTTATTAAGCGCAGGTTTATTGATAGCTACGCCTGCGATCGCTGAGGGCAATTCGAGCGTTCTCATTGCCGATGATCACACTACAGGTTCGGAAGCAAACACGAGCTCAAACACCCTCGTCGATGTGGCTAGCGGCAGCGATAGTTTCACCACATTAGTAGATGCTCTAGCAGCAGCAGACCTAGTCTCCACGCTGTCTGGACAAGGCCCCTATACCGTTTTTGCACCCACGAACGCAGCCTTCTCAGAACTGCCAGACGGTGCGCTCGATTTTCTTCTACAGCCAGAGAACAAAACCATACTCACGCAGGTTTTAACCTACCACGTCATTCCCCAAGAAGTCATGTCCAGTGACCTGTCGACAGGCGGCGTTAGCGCGTTGAGTGGCGGGCTCGCTATTGGCGTCTCTGACTCCGGTGTTGTTGTCAATAACGCCAGCGTTACCCAGGCAGATATTTCCGCTAGCAATGGAGTTATTCATCAGATCAACCGCGTTCTCATCCCAGCCTCACTGCAGCAGCAGTTAGCAACCCAGCTCGGCGTCAGCAGCCTTTACGAGTAGTTCCTGCTAGTCTCTCGTAAAAGCTGCTTTTATAGAGGTTAATATAGCGCTTTTGCTACTTTTCAAGTGCCCTCTTAGCCACTTTTCAACCACTTAACCTTGGAGAATTCTATGAAATTTTCAATCTTGTCTCAGCCCTACAGTAAGCTCGTCGGCCTTGCATCTACTCTGCTGATCCTGCCTTTCGCTGTCGCCTGCAACAGCGAAACTCCCGAAACCGTCTCTGAAACGCCTGCTGAAGCTCCCGCCTCCAGTGAAGAAGAGACGGCCGCTACACCCGAGGCTGAACCAGCAACTATCGTAGATGTTGCCGCCGCCAATGGTTCATTCAATACACTGGTCTCAGCGGTAGAAGCAGCTGACCTCGCAGGAACGCTCAGCTCAGAAGGCCCATACACCGTTTTCGCACCAACCGACGAAGCGTTTGCGGCCCTACCTGAAGGCGTACTAGACAGCCTGCTGCTGCCCGAAAATGAGGAGGCACTGACTCAGATCTTGACCTACCACGTTATCGCTGCCGAGGTGCCTTCTAGCGCAGTAGAGACGGGCGCAGTCGCCTCGGTTGCGGGCGAAGAGCTCAATATTGTTGCCGACGAAAGTGGCGTCACCGTAAACGATGCCACAGTTGTAGCAACTGATGTGATGGCCAGCAACGGCATTATCCATGTTATCGATGCGGTGCTGCTACCCCCCTCGCTTGATTTAACCTCGCTCTAGACTCGTGCGATGAGTAGCCCTAGCATTTGGACCCGGTCCAAATGCTAGGTTCAGGGTTAAAAACGCAGGCATCAGGAGGACTAGCCTCAGATGAAAATGAACTACCCACACAAGCTATCAGTGTTTAAGCACATACTCCTATCCATTGCCCTTCTAGGCCTCATCGCATCGTGCGCTAAAGATGCTCGCTCCTCCGACGTGGCTGAGTCCTCCGAGGCTGTCGAAGCGTTGCCGGTAGCCGAATCAAAGACGACGGACTTTTCTCAGTGCAGGCGCCTCACCGATTTTGAAACGTCAGAGGCAAATGATGAATGGACTGTTGTAAACGACAACATTATGGGCGGGCAGTCTCTGGGAGGTCCAGCGTTTGAGAGCTCTGTGATGACGTTTTCAGGCTACATCAACACCAACGGCGGCGGATTTTCTTCGGTTCGAAAAGTGCTTGAGCCGAATATCCTTGAACCCTACAGCAGAGCTGTTCTGCGGCTTAAGCCCGATGGGCGCGCCTACAGGCTCATCATGGAAGATGACCTTGAAACGAGATCGGCACCCACGGTACACCGGGAAAATATCGAATTTGGCCCAGTGGGTGAATGGCAAACCGTCTCTGTTGCGTTTGATCAGCTGCAGCCTTCAGTCTTTGGAGACCCTGTTGAGGCTCCGCCCTTCCGAAAAGATCTCGCATCTCGACTCGGCCTAATGCTCAACGATGTGGGCGACGGGCCCTTTCAGCTTGAGGTCGATTGGATTGACCTATGTCCGTGAGGCTGAAGCAGATGTCGAGCGATCGCAAGTTAACGCGATCGCCATTTAAGAAGCCTTAGACAGCACGGCACTAACTGACATCGTTGCAAAGCGACACGCTCGACTTGGAGATGGCTATTTTGTAGAGCGACGCGGCGAGCTGCAGCTTGCGATGCCAGACTGACGCTTCATACTGTTGTTTCTTGCGATCACTATGGCTGACTTCTTTATCAAACGCCCCGTTTTTACCATAGTTACAGCGTTCATCATTTTACTGATTGGCGGGGTCAGCATTCCGACGCTCCCAGTTGCACAGTTCCCCAATATTGCGCCTAAGCAAGTCAGCGTGACGGCCAACTACAGCGGTGCTTCCGCCCTAACCGTCGAAAATAGCGTCACGTCGCTGATTGAGCGAGAGATCAACGGCGTGCAGGGCATGCGCTACGTGTCTTCTTCTAGCAGCAACAGCGGCGATAGCGCTATCTCAATCACCTTTGATGCTGGCCGCAATCAGGATATTGCCGCTGTCGATATCCAGAACAGAGTCTCTGTTGCTGAAGTGCGGCTCCCTGAAGAAGTGACCCGCACCGGAATCACCATTGCGAAGCAGTCCAGCAGCATTTTGCTAGGCTTCGGGCTGTTCTCGGAGGAAGACGACTATGACAGCACGTTTTTGAGTAACTACGCCGACATCTACCTAGTCGATGCGCTAAAGCGAATAGACGGCGTCGAGGATGCTCAAATCTTTGGAGAGCGACGCTATGCGATGCGGCTGTGGCTGGACCCTGACAGGCTCGCTAGCCGCAGGCTCACCAATGAAGATGTTGCCACGGCTATTCGCCAGCAGAACGTTCAGATTGCTGCGGGTCGGCTAGGTCAGCAGCCCGCCGAAGACGGCCAGCAGTACCAAATCAATTTGGAGGCCATCAGCCGGCTGGAAGATGTTTCTGAGTTTGAAAACATTACGGTCGCCACAGACGAGAGTGGCTACTTAGTGAAGCTGCGCGACGTGGGCAGAGTAGAGCTGGGCGCAGAAGACTATAGCTCGTTCTTGCGCTACAACGGTAAAGACGGGGTCGGCCTAGGGATTTATCAAACTCCGGGGAGCAACGCGCTAGACATTTCCAAAAGCGTTAGAGCCGAAATGGAGCGGCTCTCAGAACAGTTTCCACCCGGGATGACCTACGGTGTTGGCTTCGATACGACTGAATACGTAGACGCGTCTTTATCCCAGGCCTTTTGGTCGCTAATTCAAGCCATTGGCCTGGTTATTCTAGTTATCTTCGTGTTTTTGCAGGATTGGCGAACCGCTATTGTTCCGGCCGTATCGATTCCGGTTTCGCTCATCGGCACCTTTGCTTTTGTCAAAGTATTTGGCTTTTCAATCAATAGCCTGACGCTGTTTGGGTTGATTTTGGCCACGGGTATGGTGGTGGACGACGCGATTGTTGTGGTAGAGGACATCACCGCCAAAATTCAAGATGAAGACATGCCGCCTCGTCGGGCTGCAATCGTGGCCATGCGCGAGCTGACGGGCGCCGTCATTGCGACGTCTTTGGTTTTAATGGCGGTCTTTGTGCCTGTAGCCTTTTTCCCTGGCACAACCGGGGCACTTTACCGGCAGTTTGCGCTGACGATCGCGTTCGCAGTCGCTATCTCTACCTTTAACGCCATCACGCTCACCCCGATGCTGTGCGGCCTGCTGCTTCGCCGCAAAAACCAAGCCGATGGCTGGCTCGGTAAGGTCTTTGGTAAGTTCAATCAAACTCTGGCCTGGGTTGAGGATCGCTACGAGCGATCGCTTCAGGGGCTCGTGGGCGTCAAGTACTGGGTGATCGGTGGCTTTGTGGTTTTGCTGGTCGCTACGGGATGGCTCTACACGGCGGTGCCTTCAGCCTTTTTGCCGGAAGAAGATCAGGGCGAGTTTACGACGATTGTGCAGGGGCCAGAGGGGGTTTCCCTGGGCTATACGAGCGATGTGATGGCTCAGGCAGAGGAGATCCTGCTGGCTCAGCCTGAAATTCGCACCACGTTTGCCATTGGTGGATTTAGCTTTGGGGGAAATTCGGCCAATAGCGGCGTGATCTACGTCACGCTAGAGCCCTGGGGCGATCGCGATCGAACCGCGATGAAGCTGGTTAGCGACCTCGAAGGAGAGCTGGGGAACATTACTGACGCTCGCATCTTCCCGGTTAATCCACCTGCTATCCAAGGGCTAGGCGATTTTGGTGGCTTCACCTTTCAGCTCGAAGATCGGCGGGGCAATCTGGAGCTCGATCAGTTTGTAGGCTACATGCAAGAGCTGATCGGCGCAGCCAACCAGCATCCCAAACTTCAGCAGGTTTTCAGTACCTACGCCGCCAGTACTCCCAAGCTCGAAATTGAAGTCGATAGAGAAATAGCTGAATCCTTACAGGTTCCTCCCGATCGAATATTTTCTGCCCTGCAATCCTACATTGGTGCTCAGTTTGTAAACGAATTTAATCTGGGTCGGCGCACTTACCGGGTCTACATTCAGGCCGATAGGCAGTTTAGATCTGAGCCAGAAGACATCAATCAAATTTATGTCCGTTCCGACTTGAACGAGATGATTCCCCTCGGCAATCTAGTGACTTCAACACCGGCTATTGGCGCACAGACGATCAATCACTTTAATCTCTTTCGTGCGATTGAGATTACGGGTTCGGCGGCTGAAGGGGCTAGCTCCGGGGAGGCGCTGACGGCGATGGAAGCAGTCGCCGCAGAGGTTTTGCCGCCCGGCATGGGCTATGAATGGTCGGGGATTTCTTTAGAAGAAAAGACGTCAGGCGGACAGGCCCCCTTCATCTTCGGCTTTGGCCTGATCCTTGTTTTTCTGGTGCTTGCTGCCCAGTACGAGAGCTTCACAGATCCCACCATCATCATGCTGTCTGTGCCGCTGGCCGTAATGGGGGCGCTGATGGCGCAGTCTTTGCGAGGCTTGCCAAACGACTTGTACTGCCAAATCGGACTCGTGATGCTGATTGGCCTTTCGAGTAAAAACGCTATTTTGATTGTGGAGTTTGCCAATCAAAGGCGAGAAGAGGACGGGCTCTCGCTGACAAAGGCGGCGCTGGCGGCGGCTAAGCAGCGGATGCGGCCCATTATCATGACGGCTATTTCTACGCTGAGCAGCATCTTTCCGCTTGTGATCGCATCCGGTGCTGGCGCGGGGAGCCGTCAGTCTTTGGGCACAGCCGTGTTTGGCGGCATGCTGATCGCGCCCTTGTTAAGTTTGTTTGTTGTGCCAATCCTCGACCTAGTCGTCCAGCCCAGCGTGGCAGATCTGATGCCTGATGGTAAGAACGACGAAGATTGTTTGCCCCCCGGCAATCAAATGACGAACGGCAGCAAGCGCCGTAAGACTCGACAAAGCGACTCACCAAAGGGGCAGCTAGCGGGTCAGGGGCATGGCCAGCCAGCCGGAGAGTAAGGAGCTTTGTGAGCTCGCGCCCCCGCCCTCGTCCTCTATGCTGGCTTCTCGAAAGCCTTTACGCTTGTCGTGGCAAAAGCCTGCTCTCTTTCTCCACCAGGCCAAGCGGGTCAACTCAGCGCCCTAAACCTTTGTACATGACAAACGCATCAACAAAGCCCAGCTTCGAATGTTTGAATGCATTGGGGAGCGTGCCTACAATGCTAAACCCAAGTTTCTCCCACAGCCGCACGGCAATTTCATTCGTTGACACCACCAGGTTGAACTGCATGGCTCGAAACCCCAGCCGTAGTGCTTCTCGCTGGGAATGCTCGCACATCTGCGAGGCCACCCCTTTCCCCCGCGCCTGCGCGCCCACGATATAGCCGCAGTTGCACACATGGGCTCCCAGCGCAGGCTGATTGGGTTTGATGTAGTAGGTCCCTAGCACCTCGCCCTGCGCTTCGGCTATGTAGGTCGCTTTCGGCGCATCAATCCAAATGTGCCTTGCCTCGTCTTCTGAAAGATCTGGGGAAAAGGCGTAGGTTTCGCCAGCCCGGAAAACAGGCTCGATGATTGCCCAGACTGAGGGCCAGTCACCGAGTTCAGCAGGGCGGATGTTGACGGTCATTCGCGGGCCTCAAGGTTACGCTACATTATCTTCCCCCGTGCCCGCTCTCCGGGGCGATCGCTTTTGAGTGCTGAAGAACTAACGTACCAAATTGTGTAATCAACGATGTGCAAAGTTCCTTGATCATCTCAAAAAGATGGCCTAGTATAGTGTTTACTCGCGAAATCAAACGCTACATCTAGAGTTAACCCAGAGTCAGTCATCGTGGTTCAAAACATCGAACGGTCTCGCCAGTCGAGCTACCCCTCCTCAGCCCCCGCCGCCAACGCCGTATTTTATAGAACCTATAGCCGTCGCGGCCATGACCCCGACGCCACCCGCGAAACCTGGGGACAGATGTGCGATCGCACCCTAGAGGGACTCACCAGGCTGGGTCAGCTCTCGGAGGCCGAGGCCGAGCTGGTGGGCCAGATGCAGCAGCAGCTCAAGGCGATGCCCTCGGGGCGCTGGCTGTGGGTGGGCGGTACGGCTTGGCTAGAGAAGCCCGAGAACTTTTCTGGGTCCTACAACTGCACCAGCACCAACGTCATTGATTGGCAGGCCTTCGGGCTGATGATGGACCTGGCGATGATGGGCTGCGGCACGGGTGCGGTGCTGGAGCACAAGTACATTAATCTAATCCCCTGTCCGCGTAACCCGCTGAAGGTG
>JBHJHD010000154.1:0-13504 GCA_050331115.1 Elainellaceae cyanobacterium | reverse complement strand
GCGCAGGTTGCTGAGGCTGCCCTGGTGGGGCACAACGGCGGTGGTGTTGGGGGAATTGTTGTGGGCGGTGGGCAGGGGGGCGTGACGTGGTGTGGTCCGGGCGGTGGGGTGGGCGGCCGCTGCCCCTTACAGGTCGAGGATGAGGGTTGCGCCCGTTTCGATCCTAACGCGGCCTGTCCAGATATAGATTTGAGGCTTTCGCAGAAACCGCGCTTAGAATGGAGGCGACTTCGCTTTTTCTCTTATGTCTCCCTCCCTTCGCAACCGGCGCACCTGGCGGCGGCAGCTCCGCTATATCTATCTCCGCTTCATCCGCCTACAAAGTAGCCCTAGGGCAATCGCGCGCGGGCTAGCGGCCGGGGTGTTTGCGGGGTGGTTTCCCCTATTTGGCCTGCAGACCATTATTGGGGTGGCGATCGCGGCTTCGGTTAAAGGAAACAAGCTGATGGCGGCAGCAGGCACTTGGGTGAGTAATCCGCTTACCTATGTGCCTATCTATTATTTCAATTTTCGCGTCGGGGCGTGGCTGCTGTCGCAATTTGGACTGTCGGCGATGGTTCCAGAAGCAGGGGCGATCGGGGATGTGGTCAGCGCGTCGGGCTGGGCAGCGTTTCAGGAATTTATGATGCTGGGGGCGGGGTTTACGACGACGCTATTTCTCGGGTGCGTTGTGGTGGGTTTGCCGAGTGCGATTGTGGCTTATTTCGTGGGGTTGTGGGTATCGCAGCGGTGGAAGCGATCGCGGCGATCGCGATAGGGCAGGATCAAAGCCTCCTGGAGGGTTCTGTCATGATTTGGTGGGACAGGCTTTATCTGGCGAGATCGCCGATATCCCACAGTAGGGCAGTGCCGTCGGAGGAGCCGGTCAACATGGAGCGGCCATCGGGGCTAAAGCTGACGCTGACCACTGGGCCGGGGTGCTGAAGCTGCCGGATGCAATCGCCACTAACATGCCATAGGGTGGCAATGCCGTCTAGCGAACCCGTGAGAATTGACTGACCATCAGGGCTAAAGTTAACGCTCACAACTGGGCCACTGTGAGTAAACTGCTTCACCTGCTCACCGTCAGTCCGCCACAGGGCGGCAGTGCCATCAGTAGAACCTGTAAGGATAAATTGACCGTCGGGGCTAAAGCTGGCGCTGTGAACGGTCGCGTCGTGCGAAAAAGCGGTTTGACCCAACTGTGACATGGCTATAGATTGCGCGTTCTCTATAAAAGATGCGGTCGACACGATCGCTCTAGAGGCCGCCGCTCGATTATCCATGCGAGCGAGCACCGCCACAAACGCCTGGTTGAGCGCTGCGTATCCCCGCTGATTTAGATGCAGCTCGTCGCTCCGATAGGCATCTGGCATCAGCCTCCGCCCGTCAGCAATCGCCCCATAGGCGTCAAACACAACTGTATCTTCATCAGCGAGCAGGGCGATCGCCTCATTCACCGCCACAGCGGCGCGGTTTACCTCATCAGACCACACCGGACGGCGCTTCAGCGGTACCTCGCCCGCAGGGAGGATAGTGCTGACAATCACCGTCGCCCCCAGCGATTGAGCCGCAGCAACCATCTGCTCAATATTAGCTAGGCAGTTGGATACAATCTCGTCCCGCTCCTCTGGAAACAGGGGTATGGCCTTCAGGTCGTTGATGCCCACCTGAATTACTACGATGTCGGACTGTAGAGGACGGATGTGAGGGCCAAAACGCTGCAGCGTCTGCGCCGTGGTCTGCGAGGAGATGCCGCGATTGATGAACCGGTATCCTGCGACATCGGGTGCGGGCCAGCCTGCGGCGCGAGGGTCTCCCCAAAAGATGACCTAGGCCTTCTACCACCCGGCAGGTTCCCCCAATTGCCCAAACAAGGTTACGTTTAGAAGAACGTAACAAATACTTAACACCTAGGGCAGCGGCGGTAACCTATGACGCGACTCGATCTCACCTTATTTAAGCGGTTTTGGGCGATCGCCAAGCCCTACTGGTGGAGCGAGGAGAAATGGGCCGCACGGGGGTCGCTGACGCTGCTGCTGGTGCTGCTGCTCTCCTATACCGGGCTGAGCGTGCTGCTCAATAATAAGCGGGGCGCACTAATTACCACGCTGTCTAACCGGGACGAGCCTCAGTTTTGGCAGACGGTAGTTATCTTCATCATAGTGCTGGTAGCCTACGCGCCGGTGCTAGCGGCCTACGTCTACGTCCGCGATCGCTTTGGGCTGCAGTGGCGGCGCTGGCTCACCGACCGCTTTTTGGGGGAGTACTTGGGCGATCGCGCTTACTATACCCTCAACGCCTCCACCACCGACATCGATAACCCCGACCAGCGGATTGCGGAAGATATCCGTCGGTTCACCCTCGACTCCCTCAAATTTACGCTGATTTTTCTAGATTCGTTCTTAGAAACCATTGCCTTCGGTACGGTGCTGTTCGGTATCTCAAAGCCGCTAGTGCTATTTTTAGCCCTCTACGCCCTGCTGGGGACAGGGGTGACGACGCTGGTGTTTGGCAAGCCCCTAGTGCGGCTCAACTTTCAGCAGCTCAAGAAAGAGGCCGACTTTCGCTTTAGCCTCATCCGCATCCGCGAGAATGCCGAGGCGATCGCCTTTTATCGTGGTGAAGACCAGGAGTCGCGCTTTACCCGCGATCGCTTCACAGCGGTCTTCGACAACTTTAAGCGGTTAATTCGCTGGGAGCTAGGGCTCAACGGGCTCACCAATATCTATGAGTTTGTGCCCTTTGTGATTCCGGCCATCGTGGTCGCTCCGGCAATCTTTGCGGGGGATTTAGAGATCGGCAAGGTGACTGAGGCCCAGGGGGCGTTCATTCGGGTGTTCTTTTCGCTAAACGTGGTGGTCAACCAGTTTCAGGATTTGACTAACTTTGGGGCCGGCATCGATCGACTGGCCAGCTTTGAGGATTTCATCTCGCAGCCGGAGGCTCACCTGGTTTCGGACACCAATAGTGATGCACCCGTTGACGAGTCCACTAACACGCCCAGCGATGCGTCCAGTAATACGCCCGGCGACAAATCAGAGGAAGCCGAAGCGCCAAAACAGGAAGCCGACTCTAGAGTGGAACGGCCGGCAGCGGCCGAGCCGCCGGCAGCCCATAACCCAACCATCACCCGGCAGCAGGGCGATCGCATTGCCCTCCAAGATCTGACCCTCCAGACCCCCAACTACCAGCGCACCTTGATCGAAGGTTTATCGCTCACCCTAGACCACGGGGCGAGTCTATTGGTTACCGGACCGAGCGGCTGCGGCAAAAGCTCGCTGCTGCGGGCGATCGCGGGGCTGTGGTCTTCTGGGAAAGGCGTCATCGTTCATCCACCCATCGAGGAGGTGCTGTTTCTGCCCCAGCGGCCCTATATGGTGCCGGGCAGCCTGCGGGACCAAATTTGCTACCCCCAGCCCCACTGCGAACTTTCAGAGGATCAGCTCTCTAACATTCTGGCTCAGGTCAACCTGCCCGACTTGGCCCAGCGCTTCAACGGGTTCGACGCCGAGGAAACTTGGTCAGAGGTCCTCTCCCAGGGCGAGCAACAGCGCATGTCCTTTGCGCGCATCCTATCAAACCAGCCCAAATACGTCATATTAGACGAAGCTACCAGTGCCCTAGACAGCAATAACGAAGCTCACCTTTATCAGGATTTGTGCGCCAGCGGCATTACCGTGCTCAGCGTCGGTCATAATGAGTCGCTGACTCGCTATCACAATGCTATCCTAGCGCTCAATGAAAAGCAGGGGTGGCAGCTGTTATCGCCTGGTGCGTCGTGAGGGGATATGAGAGAGCACCGCAAGGGAAACCAAGCTTAGATAGGTTTAACTTTCCATTGAAAGCCGATTTAAGAGACTAAGTTAGCATTGCGGTAAATGCGTAGGTCTTCCTTGCCGTGCAGTTTTCTGTCTCGGTGAGAGGCCGTTCGGCAGGGAGAACCGCCAGAATGAGGCTAAATCGAGCTTCTAAGCGAATTAAATTTTGGTTGGTTCAGCCGCCGCTGCGGCTGCTCATTGTAGCGCCATTTTTGCTGCAGATCTTTGCGGCGGTAGGAGTTACGGGCTGGCTATCGTGGCGCAACGGGCAGGCGGCTATCCATGATGTTATGGCGCAATTGGTCGATGAAACGAGCGATCGCATTTCCCAACAGCTCCACGTATATGCTAAAGAGCCCAGACGGCTCAACCAAACCAATATCCGAGCGGCTCAGCTTGGTCTACTCGACCTCAGCGATGTCGACAAAACGGTCCAGTATTTTATGCAGCAGCTGATGCTGTACGAGGCTGTGACATTTATTGGCTTTGGCAGCGAAGCCGGAGAGTTTATCAGCGTCAACCGCTTACCGAACGACCAGTTTCAGAGTCGGGTCGCGACGCTAGCCACAAACCAGGTGCTAGAGGATCATCTCTTAAGTGAAGATGGAGACCGCGTCAGGCTCCTGAAAGCTGAGCCTGACTATGATGTGCGCCAGCGGCCTTGGTATAAGATGGCCCGATCGGCAGACGGGCCCACTTGGGGAAGCATTCATCCTTACTTTGCATCAGAGGGGCTAGTGCTTGCGATCAATGAGCCGCTCTACAGTCCTGTCCGCGGGCTCGTTGGGGTGATTGGCGTGGGATATGACCTTTCTTTTGCGAGCCAGTTCCTTGCCGATCTGAGCATTGGCGAGGAGGGAGATATATTTATCATCAAGCGTACGGGCGACCTTGTGGCGAGCTCGATGGACCAAGCGCCCTCTCGAGAGGACGGAGCCTCTTCAGGCCCCCAGCGGCTCTCCATTTTTGACAGCGATCGCCCCACGGTTCGTCTCGCGGCAGAGCGTCTGCTCGAACAATTTGGTTCCCTAGAGGCCATCGATTCTCCAGTGCAGATGGTCATCAGGGACCAAGGGCAGCAGCGCTTCATCCATGTCACACCTTTTGAAGATGGCTATGGGATAGATTGGCTTACCGTCGTGGTGGTGCCGGAATCTAGCTTTACTGAACAGATGCAGATGAATACGCGCACGACTGTTTTGCTCTGTTTAGTGGCGCTGGCGATCGCCAGCGGCTCGGGTATCGTCACGGCCCGCTACATCACTCGGCCACTCCTAGCGCTGAATAAAGCCGCCAAGCAAATTGCACAGGGAGATCTCCAGCAGAGCGTTATTGTAGGCTCGAGCCGTGAAGTGAACGAGCTCGCGCGCGCGTTCAATCAAATGGCGATTCAGCTTAAAGGATCGTTCGATCAGCTGCAGGCCGCCAATGCCGCGCTATCTGAAAGCGAACACCGCCTACATGCGTTTTTAGACGCGCTGCCCATGGGCGTGGTCGTCATCGACTTGGCGGGGCAGCCGACCTATCTCAACCGGGCCGGGAAGCAGCTCCTTGGCCTCGGCCCCGATGACGCTTGGCCGGACACGATAGTCGAGCTTTTTCAGATCTATCAGGACGACACCAAGCAAGCCTACTCAGAGGCAGAGCTACCGGGACTCCGGGCACTGAAAGGAGAAGTCGTTCATTTAAAAGATCTTGAGCTGCGGCGACAGCAGCAGAGAATTCCGCTGGAGGCTTGGGCAACCCCTATCCGGGATGATCGTGGCCAGGTCATATACTCGATTACGGCTTTCCAAGACATTAGCGATCGCAAGCGCGCGGAGCAGCAGCTTTTTCACGACGCGCTTCACGACGCGCTAACCGGGCTGCCCAATCGCCATATGTTTATGGAGCGGCTAAAAACCTTCATCCACCAGGCGGAGCAGGTCGAGGACTACCAGTTTGCAGTTCTTTTTATCGATTTAGATCAGTTCAAGCTCATCAACGACAGCTTTGGCCACCTAATCGGTGACTTAGTTTTATTCTCGGTGGCCCAAAAGCTTCAGGCCGTAGTCAGAGCTAAGGATGTTGTGGCTCGCTTCGGCGGAGATGAGTTTGTCATTTTGCTCGACGCCGTCGAGACGGTGCAAGACGCGGTTCACATTGCTGAGCGCATCTCCATTGAATTTGCGACGCCGCCGCTAAATCTGGCCTGTAGCATTGCTCTCACCGCGAGTATCGGTATTGTCATGGGGCGGACTTACAGCGATGGCGTCGCACTGCTGCGCGATGCCGATATCGCCCTCTACCGAGCCAAAGCCGAGGGACGGGCCCGATATAAAATCTTTGACGCCACGATGGGAGGGCACGCAATTGCGCTAATGACCTTAGAGAATAGCCTGCGCCGGGGCATAGCCCATCAGGAGTTCATGCTCTACTATCAGCCGATTGTGTCTCTAGCTAGCCGCCGCTTACAGGGATTTGAAGCCCTAGCGCGGTGGCAAACCCCTGCAGGGGATCTAATATTGCCCAAAGACTTCATTGCCGCAGCAGAGAACAGCGGCCTAATTGTGGATATCGATTTCAATCTGATCAGAACGGCCTGCCGGCAGCTTGTCGCCTGGCAAGGGCAGTATCCCCATGCCGCCGATCTAAAAATAAGCGTCAATCTCTCTGTGCACGATATTCGCAGCCCGCACCTCATCGACCACGTCGTCCGCGCCCTAGAAGAGAGCAATCTATCGGGAGAGCAGCTCACGCTGGAGATTACAGAAAGCGTGCTGCTAAATCTATGTGATTTTGAGCGCCTGCTGCCGCTAAAGGAAAAGGGAATTCAGATCAGCATCGACGATTTTGGCACCGGCTATTCCTCCCTGAGCTATCTTTGCTGGCTGCCGGTCGACATGATCAAGGTTGACCAGTCCTTTGTCCGGCAAATGCAGATCAAGAATAGAAGCCAAGTCATTGTGCAAACTATCGTCTCGCTAGGGCAACAGCTCAGCCTAGAGACGACGGCAGAAGGGATCGAAACGTCAGATCAGCTTGAGCTGCTGCGACAGCTAGGCTGCAGACTAGGACAGGGCCACCTGTTTTCCAAGGCCCTGTCTACCGAGGCGGTGGAAGCCCTGCTGTCGAATCCGCAGGCGGACGGGTCAATCTTGCTGTAGGTCCAGTGTCAGAGGCCAAATGCCAGAGGCCAAACGCCAGAAAACAGCCGTTGCCAGGGAAGCCCTCAGCAGAAAGCTCTCAGAATTCAGGCCAGAATTCGGCCTAGATTCAGAAGTGCAGCAACCTGTAGCGCGTTTTTTCTGCATCGATATAGCGATGAGATGGCGATCCCCCGCGATCGCCTTGATTACAGCTTCCGGCAAACATCTGAGAAGGATGTAAACAAAAATCACAAAATTTGGATTCTACAAAGAAACATTGCAGGTGCTTGATCTGACTGCTAGCGTGTGCAGGTGCAGCAGAGCGAGCAGCACCTGTCCACGACGACCTACTCATCACGTCCCGACTTAGGGCCACGTCCCGACTAAAACCACGTCCCGACTAAGACGGTCCAGAAATTTCGCGAACTCAATATCTACCCCTAGCGGCGGATAGTTAGCTATTCGCCGTTAGAGCCCACGTAGGAGGTTCTTATGCAGCTACAAGGTAAAACAGCGCTAGTGACCGGCGCATCCCGCGGCATTGGTGAGGCGATCGCGCTAGAGCTAGCCCATCAGGGCATCGGACGCGTCATTCTGGTGGCGCGTAACCCCCAGCGGCTCGCCCAGGTGGCCGCTCAAATTGAGGCCTTGGGAGTGCAGGCGGTTCCTCTGCCCCTCGACCTGACCCAAGTCAAGGCCGTAAATATTGCCATTGCCCAGACCTGGAAGCGCTTTGGCCCCATCCACCTGCTGGTCAACTGTGCTGGGGTGGCCCATCAGCGGCCCTTCATCCAGTCGCGGCTGGCCGACGTGCAGGCAGAAATCGACACCAACCTAGTTGGCCTATACGCCGTGACTCGCTTTGTGGCGCGGCGCATGGCGGTCCACCGAGAGGGCAAAATCATCAATGTGTCTAGCCTAATGGGTAAGGTGGCGGCCCCCAGCATGGCCACCTATTCAGCCACTAAGTTCGCCGTTGTGGGGTTCAGCCGGGCCCTACGCCATGAGCTAGCGAGCCACAATGTGGAGGTGACGGCGCTGCTGCCATCGCTGACCGACACGGATATGGTGCGCGAGTTCAAGTGGTTTCGGGGGGTAATTGCGGTGTCTCCCCAGGCGGTGGCGCGATCGCTGGTGCGGGGGCTAGAGCGCAACGCGGCAGAGATATCGGTGGGGTGGCAGGCGCAGCTAGCCCTAGGGTGCAATCGGGCGGCCCCTTGGCTGCTCGATCGGGTGCTTCAGCTAGCGTCGCCGTCGGTATACTGACCCGGTTAGGACATCGCTGAGGAGGCTGCTGGGGTAGACTGCAATCCTGGGCACAGCATACTGTGCCCTTACAAACCTACTTATCGCCGTAGTAGAAGGCAACTTCCTTGGGCTTCAGCGGGGAAAACGCCGCCGCCTCTAGCTTTTGATTCAGCTCCGCTTGGCTCAGGTGCTTCGCGCCAATGCGCACGATGCGCGATCGCATGGTGTTGGTGACGCCGCTGCGCTGCCGTCCAGCCTCTAGGGCCATCACCTCGTTATATAAATTGAGCTTATCTGCAGGGATGGTGCTACCGTCGAGGTCCTGACCTTTGGCGATGGCGACATCAACCGCGTCGGCTCCTGTCGTTGTGGACATGGCGCTAAAGTCTTAAACACTACGCCCGAATTGTATCAGGGTTTGGAAACGGCAGCGCTATCGGCGCTGGGCCTACCGCTAGAGGGCCCTCCGCTAGGCCGCACTATCCACCCAAAGCAGCCGTACGGCTATCAGGGCAAAGCCCAGCGCCGCCGCCGCCTTGACCCAGCGGACGGGCAGCAGCAGGGCGGCCCCATCCCCAATCCACACCCCCAATAGGGACGTGAGCAGCAGGGCCGATGTAGCACCGGCAAACACCGGCCACAGCGACGTTGCGTTGCCGCTCAGGGCGATCGCCGCCAGCTGGCTTTTGTCCCCCAGTTCAGAGATAAAGACCGTAATGAAGCTGAGTCCGAGCAGGTTCCAATCCATAGCGTTTAGCTTTTGCGTCTTTGCCTGATGTACCTTTAGAGCCGAAGAAAATAGGCAGCTGCAGATCAGCGCCCTAGAGATGGACCACGTCCCACAGCAGCAGCAGCGAGATGAATGCCAGAATCACCCCTGTTGTCGTTTCCAAGGTATCGACGGAAACGCGGCTGGAGAGCCAGCGCCCCACCAAAACCCCGATCAGCGTGGTCAAAATGAGGGCCGAGCCGGAGCCGAGAAAAACGGTGAGCGGCGCTTGGGATTCAGCGCTCATTAATAAGGTGGTGAGCTGCGTTTTGTCCCCAAGCTCGGCAACGAAGATGGTGACGAACGTGGTCAAGAAAAGCTTGAGCCCGCCCGAAGGAACCCGCCCCTCAGAAACGCCCTGCCCGCTGAGCGCCCCATCTGGGTCTATGCCGCCACTCACCGCTGCTTGAGCAGCGCCGCTGTCGCCGCTCTCGGCGTCTTGCGGCAGGGCTGAGTGGCGCTGATCGGGGTCAGAAGGAGTCAAGGGGTGATTTCCCAGCTTATAAGCCTGAATCATTCTAGCCCGAATCAGCGGTTATTCTGGGAGCTGAGCCTAGCGCTCCCCTTCGGTGTCCTCACTGGGTTCGGCCACGGCTCGCCTAAATCGCGCCATCTCAAAGCTGCGATCGCCGTAGTTTGCCTCGATTTGCTCAACGCAGCAGTCGATCGCAAAATCGTCTAGCTCGCCTGGAGCAATGCCGTACATGTCCTGAAATACATCGGGCTCAACCCGACAAAAGCGGGGGCGATCGGCATAGATGCCGCAGCGCCGGGTCTGGCGGTCAAAATGGATACACCAGCCGTCCTTGCCGACGAGGCTCAAGTACAGCAGCAGCTCTTCAGCCGAAAGATATTCGTCCAAGCCGGGTCGCTCTAAAGGGGCGAGGTAGCAGCACGCCCCGCAGTTATCGATACAGTGCCAAGTAGCCATAGCGTTGACCGGCGACAGAATTAAGGTTGCGGGGTGGACGCGCCTGAATCAGGTAAAATGTGTTGCATATTCGGTCCAAGCAACCCCACTCTTTAGTCTATTTTAGGAGGCGCTATGAACGCTATCACAAGTGCGATCGGCGGGTTAAATTTTGAAGCCATCATTCAGCTCACCCTGGTGGGAATGATTATGATTTCTGGTCCCATTGTTATCTTTATTCTCGCGGCTAGCCGGGGCGATCTGTAGGGCTATCGATGCGGAAACGCCGCTAGCAGGTTCTATAGAGCGTGTCAGTTCTGCTTACAGCAGCCCTTCAAGAAAATCGGCAGGGATTTTCAGAGCGAAGTGCTAAGATTGCCATGACTGCTCTGAGGGTTTGACGTGACTCATTCTGCAACGCTGACGCTCCAGCCGCCAACGCCTCAGCTTGTTGACAACAGCCGGCTCAGGCTATTCTCGGGTTCATCCAATATTTCGCTGGCTCAAGAGGTTGCCCGCTACTTGGGTATGGATCTAGGGCCGATGGTTCGTCAGCGGTTTGCTGACGGCGAGCTCTATGTCCAGATTCAAGAGTCCATTCGCGGCTGCGATGTCTATCTAATCCAGCCGACCTGCCACCCGGTCAATGACCACCTGATGGAAATCTTGATCATGGTAGATGCCTGCCGGCGGGCCTCTGCGCGGCAAATTACGGCTGTTTTACCCTACTACGGCTACGCCCGCGCCGACCGCAAGACGGCAGGTCGAGAGTCAATTACCGCCAAGCTCGTGGCCAACATTATTACCGAGGCTGGGGCAGATCGCATTCTGGCGATGGATCTCCATTCCGCTCAAATTCAGGGATATTTCGACATCCCGTTCGATCACGTATACGGCTCTCCCGTCATTTTGGAGTACTTGGCCAGCAAGAATCTGTCTGATCTGGTGGTGGTATCGCCCGACGTAGGGGGCGTGGCTCGCGCTAGGGCCTTTGCTAAAAAGCTCGACGATGCGCCCTTGGCGATCATCGACAAGCGACGACAGGCCCACAACGTGGCTGAGGTCATGAACGTCATTGGAGACGTGAAGGGCAAAACCGCCGTCCTCGTCGACGACATGATTGACACGGCGGGCACCATCTGCGAAGGCGCGAAGCTGCTGCGGGAGGAGGGGGCCCGTCAGGTCTACGCCTGCGCCACCCACCCGGTATTCTCGCCACCTGCGATCGAGCGACTTTCCGGTGGGCTGTTCGAAGAGGTAATTGTCACTAATACGATTCCGCTGCCGGAGACCAAGCAGTTTGATCAGCTAACGGTGCTGTCGGTCGCGAACCTGCTGGGTGAGACGATCTGGCGTATTCACGAGGACAGCTCCGTCAGCAGCATGTTTCGTTAATCTGTTGGGGGGTAGCGTTGGGGCGCAGCAGGCTGCGGTATCTGTTTAGGGTACTGAAAGTTAGGGTACTGAAAGGCCCCTATCCCAACCCTTCCCCCAATTCTGAGGGAAGGAAACCAGACCGACCCTAGAAACATTAATTCAGCGCGACCGCCAGCAAGTTGCTGGCCACTAGCGAAACCAGAATCGCGTTATAAACCGCGTGGTCAGCCGTGCTGGCCGCTACCCCCGCCTCCTGGGCCTGCTCTAGATTCTGGTGGCGGCGGAAGTGGCGATCGCAGACGTATTTATAGCGGCAGGCAAATAAGAAGCCAGGCAAAATCAGCACCACGCCCCCCAGCAGCGGAATGCCTGCCAGCAGGTGCACCAGCCCAAACTGGGTCGACCGAACGGCGATCTTCTTCCAGGTATTTGCCCCCCGGCGAAAGATATGCTCCTCTAGCCTGGCCCAAAAGGGAATGCCCAGCAGCAGCAGCAGCCAGAAGCCGGTGATAGATAGGGCGGCCCAAGGAATGGCGGTAGCGATCGCCACCTTTGAGAGTAGGCCTGCCCAAGGGATAACCTGCCCTACCAGGTGCTCAGCGATCGCCCCAGCGTAGGTCAGCCCCGCCACGCCCCCGCTAAACAGATTAAAAGGCTGGAAAATAATGTTGCTGGGCTGGCCGAAAATCAGGCTAGACCAGCCCCAGCGCATAAAGGGCGGAAAGACTTGGTACGCCGACAGGAAGGCCGCTATGGTGATTGCAATAGTTCCCGCTGCCCGCAGGTAGGTGAGCAGGCCGCAGCGAAAGTAGACGGTCCGGATAAGGCCCAACCGCTGCCGCTGCCGCCACAGATCCGCCACCATCAGGGCAATAATACCGATGGAAAAGAGCTTTGCGCCCCAGGTTTGCAGCAGCGCCGACCAGCCCGCCGGAGCGAGCAGCAGCAGGCTCAGCAGCGCCGCGAGGGCCAGCAGCCGATAGCGACTGTGCAGCAGCAGCACCCTCAGAGCGTTTAAGAGCTGCTGCCGCCGCTTAGCCTGGGTGAAGTAGGCCACGAGCTGCCCCGAGGCCACGATGCTCACAACGCCGTATAGCGCTGCCGGATAGGAGCTGGGCTGGGTGGCCCAAACATTCTCACAGTGGGCGATCGCGCCGCGGAACTGCCCCCGCTTGAGCAGCAGATAGGCCGCGAGGGCTTGGACGGCGGGCTGGGGGTTGAGGGCTAAAGATCGCTCGGCGCTGTCGAGGGCGTCTTTATCTTTTCCGAGGCGGGCGAGGGCAATGCCGCGGTTGTGCCAGGCCTTGCTGAAGCCGGGATCTAAAGCGATCGCTTGGTCAAAGTCGGCGATCGCCTGGGGGAACTGCCTGAATATTAGATGCACCAGCCCTCGGGCATTGAAGCCGTCAGCCGAGGGCGCTAAGAGACCGCGATCGCAGTAGTCTAGCGCCGCCTGTCGCTGTCCCAACATAGCCAACACCGTTCCCTGGGCGCTGAGGGTAGGACCATGCTCAGGCTCAATTGCCAAGGCCTGCTCAAAGCTGTGATGGGCGAGCTGGGGCTGTTTGAGCTGGCGGAGCAGATGGCCCCGCTGCCGCCAAAGGTCAGCAGCTTCCGTAGACATAGGCTCGTCTACGCGTTGAAGCGCGTCGTCATAGGCTGCAAGCGCCTGGCTTCGGGGTGCTTTTCTAAAGCCCCTGCGCGCTGCTAACCGATTAAAAGGCATTACTCGGATGGTGGGGATAGGCTGAACAACTGGTGTCTATACAGCATACTCTAGGCACTGGAACCACTTTACGGCATGCTAGGACGTGGGCATAACGAATAAGGAGGCTCCCATGGCTGCAGAGACTGATCCCAAAACCCTGATGAAGCAAGAGGTTGGCCGCGCCGCCGCCGACCGCGTTTCATCGGACTCTATCGTTGGGCTGGGTACCGGGTCGACCACGGCCTTTGCTATTCAATATTTAGGAGAGCGGCTGCAGTCGGGGAGCCTCAAGAACATCAAAGGGGTGACCACCTCATTTCAGGCGATTGTGCTAGCGCGGCAGTACGGCATCCCTGTGGTCTCTTTGGACGAGATTGATCGCATCGACGGGGCCATCGACGGCGCGGCCCAGGTTGATGCACAGAAAAGCCTAATTATAGGCGGTGGTGGCGCCCGTACGCAGGATGAATTCGTCGACGCTCTCGCCGAGGGGTTGGTGGGGGTTGTCGGGAGGGGCATGCTGGGCGGCGTGCTCGGGGGCGCGGGCGGGTTGCGGGGGGGGGG
>JBHJHD010000153.1:0-13296 GCA_050331115.1 Elainellaceae cyanobacterium | reverse complement strand
ATCAGTAACGGCAGTGTCGAGTCCATCGACAGCACCTGTCGCGTCAGTAACTGCAGTGTTTAGCCCGTCAACTGCACCCGTTGCGCCATCAACCGCACCGTCGACGCCTGTGAGCAGGCTGTTGAGTAGTTCATCGATGGTTTCGGTTGCACCGGTAGCTGCATCGTTAACGCTTGTGGTTAAGCCATCAACAGCAGTGCTGATGTCAGTCGTCAGCCCGTCAACAGCGGTGGTAGCATCAGCAACGGCAGTATCGACGCCGGTAGTTAGCCCGTCAACGGCGGTGGTGGCGTCGGTAACGGCTGTGTCGATGCCAGTTGCTAGCCCGTCAACGGCAGTAGTGGCGTCAGTAACAGCAGTGTCGACGCCAGTCGTTAGCCCATCAACAGAAGTGGTAGCCCCAGCAACGGCAGCATCGACGCTGGTGATCAGATTGGCAAGTAGGCCTTCGATGGTTGTGGTGACGCCCGTTGTGGCGGTGTCGACGCTAGTCGTCAGACCATCAACCGCAGCTGTCGCATCGGTAACGGCAGTGTCAATGCTGGTCGTCAGCGCTGTCACAGCGCTATCAGCCGCCGCGATGTCGGTTAGTAGGCCATTGACCGTAGTAGCTGCGCCATCGACGGTGGCCGTTAGGGTGGTCACTGCACCGTCAGCAGCAGCCACATTGTTCGTTAGTGCAGTGACCGTGCCGTCAATTGTCGTCAGGTCGGTCAGTAGCCCATCGACGGTGGCCACCGCGCCGTTGACGGTGGTTGTCAGGCCAGCTACTACACCGTCAGTAGCGGTCACATCGTCAGTTAGTGCAGCGATCGCGCCGTCAATTGTCGCGAGCTCAGTCAGTAGCGCATTTGCAGTGGTCACTGCGCCGTCGACGGTGGTCGTCAGGGTGCTCACCACACCGTCAGCAGCGGTCACATCGTTCGTTAGCGCAGTGACCGTGCCGTCAATCGTCGTCAGGTCGGTCAGTAGCCCATCGACGGTGGTCACCGCGCCGTTGACGGTGGTCGTCAGGCCGGTAACTGTGCCCTCAGCAGTCGTCACATCATTCGTGAGCGTAGTGACCGAAGCCGTCGCGCCGTCAACATCAGCTGTTAAGGCAGCAACTTCGGCACTGAGCGCTGTGATGCTATCAAGAAGGGCATCAAGCTCGACAGTACCGCCAAGAAGAAGATCAAGAGGATCCATGCGAAAAACTCACTCCTAAAGGAAGTAGATACAAATTGCAATAAGCAAAGTCAAAAAAAAGGGGGTTTCCCAAAAAATTGACAGAGCAAATTCGCGATTAGAGAAACCTAACCCGATAACTCAGACCTGATTAAAATCCGCCAAGCACTCCAAGGATAAGGGCTTAAGCTGTATTGGCACGGCGAGCTCTTTGGTGAAAATACGCATAGCGCAAGTTATAAATCCCAAAAGAGTTTGATGACAGCTTGAAGCCGCTTAAATCCACCTGAAAGCGCCTTTTTGGCTCTGAATATAACTTTCCCAGTCCGTAGATGGAGATAACAGGGCGGTCAAATACGCAACAGGACTAGTAATTTAAAGTTTTGGAGAAGCTTTGCACCTTGAAGAGAGAGCTATTACCTTAAAAACGCTGTTTATAAAATCAAATAAAATCTAGCGCAAACCTCTTAAGCATATTTACCAGGTTTAGAAATCCCATTTTTATGATTTACTTTCAACTCATTTGTCTCTAGCCGATGAAACGGGCAGTATAGCTAGTCTTAACCTATGCTGAAGTAGCAGCGTAATGTCTAGAGCACTATGAGTCAGGTTCACCCGCAGCAGTCTGCAGATCCGCCGAATTCCATCACCATCGCCGTCGTTGGCGATGTGCACGACCTCTGGGATGATGGCGATCGCGTAGCGCTAGAGCATCTCGGGGCTGACCTCGTGCTATTTATGGGCGATTTTGGCAATGAGTCAGTCGATATCGTGCGCCAGATTGCCCAGGTGCCGCTGCCTAAAGCCGCCATCATGGGCAATCACGACGCCTGGTACCACGCCACCGACTGGGGCCGCAAGCGCTGCCCCTACGACATGGATAAGGAAAACCGCGTTGCGGAGCAGCTCGATCTGCTGGGCAGCGCCCACGTCGGCTATAGCCAGCTCGACTTTCCCCAGTTTGACCTCACCGTGGTCGGCGGACGTCCCTTCAGCTGGGGCGGCAAAAAGTGGAAGCACCGCAAGTTTTACAAGCAGTGGTTTGATATCGGTAACTTTGAAGAGTCCTACGAGCGCATCCGGGCGTCGGTAGATGCAGCGGCCCACAGCACCGTTATTTTCATCGGACACTGTGGTCCATCTGGGCTAGGCGATCGCCCAGAGGACCCCTGTGGACGCGACTGGAAGCCCAGCGGCGGCGACTACGGCGACCCAGACCTGCAGCGGGCGATCGCCTATGCTCAAGCGCAGGGTAGAACCGTGCCCCTGGTCGCCTTTGGGCATATGCACCACCGGCTGCGCCACCGCCAGGACCGCCTGCGGGAGCATTTGACGGTTATACAGGAGACGGTGTATCTCAACGGGGCGTATGTCCCCCGTATCATTACCGAGGGTGACCAGCAGCGGCGGCACTTCTCCCTAGTAACCCTGACCAACCAGCAGGTGAGCCGCGTCGAGCAGGTCTGGGTCGATCAGGCGTTTAACGTGGAAGCTACTGTAGAGTATTCGGACCGAGTAGGCGATGCTTCTACTGACGGCCCAAAGAAAAAGCAGCCTCAGGCAAGTCAAACTCGTTAGCAAATGGGAATGCTCAGCGCGGCGAGGCGGAATATCTAACCTAAGGTATTGTGCACCTGGGCTGCCTTGTATAACTATAGAGAATATTCTATTTCACTTTGGAATAATAGTAATGGCGTCTCCGTCACCCAGCCAAGAAGACTTCTTTATTGTCGGCATAGGGGCATCGGCGGGAGGCGTTCAGGCACTAGAGTCTTTTTTTAGCAGCTTGCCCGACAACCCCAATGCGGCATTTGTGGTGGTGCAGCATCTTTCGCCCAACCACCGCAGCATGATGGCGGAAATCCTGCAGCGAAAGACGACGCTGCCGGTGCAGGACGCGCAGGACCACATGCTGCTAGAGCCCGCTAAGGTCTACGTCCTCCCCCCCCGAAAATCTCTTATCGTTAAAGACCGGCGGCTCTGTCTAGAGGACACGCCCAAATCTCCGCACTACCCCATCAATCTCTTCTTTCGCTCGCTCGTCAAGGGCTGGGGCGATCGGACCATTGCAATTTTGCTGTCGGGGACCGGAAACGACGGCACCGAAGGTCTGCAGGCCGTCAGTCGGGTGGGCGGAATTGCCCTAGTGCAGTCCCCTGAGACGGCTCAGTTCACGAGTATGCCGACCAGCGCCATTCCCTCAGGCTTGGTGGATGAAGTTCTCTCGCCAGAAGACTTGGCAAAAACGGTATACGAGCTGGTGCGATTTTCAGAAAATTTCCCGGAACTGAAGGTAGAAGACATTAATCTGATCGATCCCGACCAGCTTCAGAAGATTCTCAACATCCTGGCGGAGCATGAGGAAATCGATTTTTCTCACTATAAAGTCAGCACGCTGAGCCGTCGTATTCACCACCGCTGCGCCCTAACCCGCAACCCCAGTATCGACGCGTACATCAAGTTCATCGAAGAGTCGCGCGATGAGCAAAAGCTCTTAAGACAGGATCTATTGATTGGGGCGACCTGTTTTTTCCGCGATTCAGGCGCGTGGGACATTCTGCAGGCGGAGGTGATACCTCGACATATCCAAGCATTAGAGCCCGGAGAGCAGCTGCGAATTTGGATTACCGCCTGCGCGACTGGCGAAGAAGCGTACTCCATGGCGATCGCAGTAGATGAGGTGATTCGCCAGCTCGACAAGCCGATTCAAGTCAAAATTTTTGCGACAGACCTAGACATCAACGCTCTGGAAACTGCAGCCCAGGGCATTTATCCCGAAAGCATTGCCAACGATGTCTCGCCCGAGCGGCTAGAGCACTACTTCGACGAGAAGGACGAGCACTATCAGGTAAAGCGATCGCTGCGGGAGATGCTGATTATTGCGCCCCACGATCTCACCAAAAATGCCGGCTTCTCAAGAATGAACTTGGTGAGCTGCCGGAACGTGCTGATCTACATGCAGCCCCGCCTCCAGCAGCAGGTTCTACGGCTGCTTCACTTTGCCCTCGCCGCCCAGGGAACGCTAGTTCTGGGCAGCTCTGAAACCCTGGGCGGCATTGAAGACGAATTTATTGTGACGAGCTCCAGGTGGAAAATTTTCCAAAAGCGTCGAAACAACCGACTCTCTCTCGTTCCTCTAACGCGGCAAGAGATCGTCACCCCGCTAAAGCCTTCGGTGCGCAAAAAATCTCAGCAGCAGTTTGATCTGCTGCTAAGTGAGGTGTTTCGCCTGTGCTTCAGCGATAGGCAGATTACTTGTCTACTCATCAACGATGAAAACCAGCTGCTGCGGGTTTTTTATAACGGCGCTAATCTCTTGGAATACCCGATTGGGGAAACTAATCTAGAGGTTTCTAAAATCGTTCCCCCTGCGCTAAGGCTGCCCCTGAGTACGGCGCTTCATCGCGCAAAGCGTGATCGAGAAACTGTGCTCTACACAGACATCAAGCTAGAGCGTGAGGGCAAAGCGTTCAGCGTCACCATGCGCGTCGGTCCGGATAACAGTAAGGCCGCCTCTAGCAGCCGCACGATCGTTATTTTAGAGATTGAAGCCTATGCCTCTGTGCCCCTCTCCGCGCTGCACTTTGACGTCGGAGAAGAGGCTGCTCAGCAGGTTGCTGAGCTGGAATATGAGCTGCAGCAAACTCGTGAAAACCTGCAGGTGACTATCGAGGAGCTTGAAACCGCTAATGAAGAGCAGCAGGCTACCAACGAAGAGCTGCTGGCCTCTAACGAAGAGCTGCAGAGCACCAATGAGGAGCTGCAGTCCGTCAACGAAGAGCTTTACACCGTTAACGGCGAGTACCAGTCCAAGATCCAAGAGCTCACCCAGCTCAATAACGACATCGACAACCTGCTGCGCAGCACCGATATTGGGGTTATTTTCCTAGATGCCGAGCTACAGATTCGTCGGTATACGCCTGCTGCGACCCGCACGGTCAACATTAAGCCGACCGACGTCGGGCGTCCCCTCAGCGATTTGACCAACAGCTTGGACTATCCCGACCTTGTGGATATCTTGAAGCGGGTCAACGACACTCAGGAGCCCTACGAGCAGGAGGTCAAGCTAGAGGAGTCTGACCGCTATGTGCTGATGCGTATCCGTCCTTACTCGCGGGATGATCGAGGTAGCGACGGCACTGTGATTACCTTCGTCAATATCGACGACCTCAAACAGATTCAAGTTGAGCTTCAGCAGACCAACGAAATTCTCGAGAATCTTTACGCGATTAGCCCTGTTGGCCTTTGCCTACAGGACGAGCATCTACAGTTCTTGCGCATCAATCCAGCCCTGGCAGAGACCAACGGGGCGTCCATCGATCAGCACATTGGCCGTACCCTGAGCGAGATTGCGCCGGATCTCGCGGCTCAGGTCGAGCCGCTGCTGCGCCAGGTGATCAAAACGGGTGAGCCCATCTACGGCGTAGAAATCTGGAGCACGACCCCTGCATCTCCGGACGTAGAGCGCTACTGGACAGCGAGCTACTACCCAGTCGACTTTTTGATGGACGGATTAGGGGTAGGCTCGGTGGTGGTGGACATTACCGAACGCGTCCGGGCGGAGAAAGCGCTGCGGGCGAGCCAGGCTAAGCTGCTGAACGCGCAGCAGCTTGCCAAAGTGGGCAGCTGGGATCTTGAGCTCCAGGGCGATCTAGATCTGTCCACGACCTGTCCGCAATGGTCGGACGAGCTGCTGCGCATCTATGAGCTAGAGGGAAAGGAAACGCCGCTGAGCTTCACGGACCTGATTCAGCTCCACGTTCCCGAAGATCAAGGCGCGTTTGAAAATGCCCTCACGCTTTTGATTACTGAAGGTATTCCGTTCAGTCTCGATGTGCAGTTCAACCGCTCTGACGGGGAGCTGTGCTGTCTCAGCGCTATTGGGCAAGCGATTCGAGATCGAGAGGGCCAGACCACCAAACTCTATGGCACCGTCATGGATGTCAGCGAGCGCAAGCAAATTGAGAATGAGCTGACGCGCAAAAACGTGGTGCTAGAAGAGGCGATCGCCGTTGCGCAAGCGGCGGACTCAGAAAATCAGGCGAAAAGCGAGTTTTTAGCCAACATGAGTCACGAAATTCGCACCCCGATCAACTCGATTTTGATGTCGGGTCAGCTGCTACAGCGCATGCTGGTTCAGCCCCGGCAGCGTCAGGTTCTGACCAGCCTCATGTCCAGCGGTGAGCAGCTGCTGGCAATTATCGACGATATTCTAAATCTGTCCCAGCTCGAGGCCCGACAGCTGCGGCTTGAGGAGCGCTTGTTTAAGATCAGCAGCGTATTCAAATCATTGTCCAATATCTTTGGTTCCCTGGCCCGTGCCCAAGGTTTAACGCTAGCCTTTGAAGCCGACAGCGATATTCCCGAAGAGCTGATTGGCGATGATTTTCGGCTGCAGCAGATCTTGAGTAATTTGATCAGCAATGCGCTGAAGTTCACGCCCTCTGGGGTAATTACCGTGTCTGCTGCGCTCAGTACTGCTCGAAGTAGCGCCGAGCTGTCCGTCCCGCTGCGGTTCACCGTCCGCGATACGGGCATTGGTATCAACCCCGGTCAGCAGGATCAGCTTTTTCAACCCTTTACCCAGGCCGATGCCTCAATTACCCGACAGTTTGGCGGTACGGGGCTAGGGCTTACTATCTGTCGCCGGATCGTACAGGTGATGGGGGGCGATATTGGGGTTGAGAGCGCCCCTGAACAAGGCTCCACCTTTTGGTTTGTTGTGCCATTCGGCGTTACGGGGCCATACAGCCCTTACCTCACCTCGCAAGAGCCCCCAGCCGCGACCGTGTCCGTGCCTCAACTGCGTATCCTGCTGGTCGAGGACAATGTAGACAACCGGGATTTGATGATTCTGCTGCTAGAGGAGCTGGGCTACATCGTAGACTGGACCGGCAATGGTCAGACATGCCTCCAAAAGCTCGCCGAGCAAGACTACGATATCGTACTGATGGACTGCCAGATGCCGATTATGGACGGCTATGAGGCGACGCGGCAGCTGCGGCAGCTTGAAGGGGACCAAAAGCACGCCCTGGTGATTGGTCTGACGGCCCACGCGATGGAGGGCGATCGCGAGAAGTGCCTAGAGGCTGGCATGGACGGCTATTTGAGCAAACCAATTATGGACGACGATTTGGCTAAAATCTACCAAATTTGGTCTGATTTGAGCGGCACGGCTTCCAATACATAGCGGCTAAAGCCCGGATTTGCTATGGCTGGGGAAGCGTGAGGGTAATCACGGTGCCTTTCCCCAGGGCAGAGTCGATTGAGATATGCCCTCCGTGAAGGTGGGCAATACGCTGGGCAAGATGCAGTCCTAACCCGCTTCCAGCCCGCCGATGGTTGCCCTGCTGAAACCACTCAAAGGCCTGGCGCTGATCGTCTTCAGACATGCCTCGTCCACTGTCTTCGACGACAAGGGCAACTGCTTTAGGGTCCCGCGCACGTAAATGGACGGCAATGTGCCCCGTATCCGTGAACTTGATGGCGTTGCCCACCAAATTGGTGATTAGCCGGCGCAGCTCTATGCGATCGCCCTTGATCAAATACGCATCGCTGTTCTGCTTTGCGCTGGCATCTTGCGCGCTAGCATCTTGCGCACTGATATCCAAAGTCAGCAGTAGATTTTTTTCTTGGGCAAGGGGCGTCAGCTCTTGGACCACGTCGCTGCAGAGCGATTGTAGTCTTATCGGAGACGGAACGAGCCGCTTTTGACCCGCAGCATAGCGGTGCACCTCTAGCAGCGTATTGGTCATCGCCAGCAGGTCAGCATTGTTCTCGATCACGTTGACTAGCGCATTCTTGGCATCGTTAGATACACTGCCAAAAACCTCCTGCACGCAAAGCTCTAAAACGCGATCGGCAGCAATCAGCGGTGTTCTCAAGTCGTGGGTAAGCCGGGTGACAAAGTCGTCCCGCTGCTGAATGAGATGTCGATAGGCATCTATGCTCTGCTTAAGACGCACCATCGAGCGCACACGCGCCAGCAGCTCATTGACGTCAAACGGCTTGCGCAAAAAATCATCAGCTCCAGCGTCCAGGCCCTCCACGAGGCTTGATTCTGCATAGGCCGTAATCAGTAAGATGGGAATATAGGGTAGCTCCTTAGCCTGGCGTATTTGACGCACGACGTCGTAGCCGCTAATGCTCGGCATCATCACGTCAAGCAAAATTATGTCAGGCGATGACTGCCTGACAAGATCTAGGGCCGTCTTGCCGTCTCTGGCAAACTGCAGATGATATCGATCTTCTTCGCTAAGCAGCGATTCTAGCAAAAACAAATTGTCTGGGGAGTCGTCGACCGCTAAAATCCGCGTTTTGTGAGGAAGATCCATAAGGAAATAGCGCTTAGAAAACACATCCGACCGGCGTTTGTAGGATAGGTTTACCAGCACTCAGGATAAATTACTAGGCACTAGTGTAGACAGATGTGTACACATGGCGCACCCCTCCCTAGGAGAGACGCTGCTCTCAATAGGGATGCTATGGCGCTGTTGCCTAACGAGGTTTATGGCTTTCAGCCCTTGGTGCTGCTTTGAGCAACAGCGCCATAGCAGTGAATCTGCCGGGGTAGCGCAACCGTAAAGCAGCTGCCCTTTCCAAACTGGCTCTCCACCGATATCGTTCCCTGCATCATCTCTACAAGGAGGTGGGTAATCGATAGCCCTAGTCCTGTCCCCGGGTGTTGACGCGAAATGGTTTGATCGTTTTGATAGAGCGCATCAAAAATATGGGGCAGCGCTTCATCAGCAATACCAATACCCGTGTCTTCAACGGTAATTTCTAACCTATCTAAAGCGATTTCTCGAACCACGACGCGAACGCTGCCTGACTCCGTAAACTTGACGGCGTTGGAGAGCAGGTTATCCATAACCTGACGTAGGCGCATGCTGTCGCTGGTCACAATCGGATCGCTCAGCGCTATGGCCGTGGTCAGCTCAAGCTGCTTACGGGCTGCTATTGCCTGCAGTGATTCGGCTGAGGTGGCCACGAGCGCGGCAATATTGACCGGCTCAGACCGCAGGGTGACCCGCCCTGCCTCAAGCTTAGAGAAATCAAGAATATCGTTGATCAGCGCGAGCAAATGCTGCCCGTTGACTAAGATGCGTCCGGTCATGTCGTGGAGGCGATCGTCACTGAGACGACGCATCAGCACTTGGGAAAACCCAATAATCACGTTAAGCGGCGTCTTTAGCTCGTGGGACATGGTCGCTAAAAACTCGGATTTGAGGCGCGATACTTCTATGAGCTGCAGATTACGGCGCTGAATTTGCTCCCGCTGTAGCTCTAGCTCACGGTTCTGATGTTTCAGCAGCTCGTTGGCCTCCCTCAAATGCTGATTGGCTAGCGCCGCTTCGCGCTCTGCATGATATAGCCGAATGGCCCGGTCAATGGTCGGCTTTAGGGTATCGCTAGAAAGCCTGGACTTTGATAGATAGTCCGACATGCCTGCTTTAATTAGGCTGACCGCCGTCTCGTCGCTGCCCTGTCCAGTTAGCGCAATGAGGGGAATTTGAATGCCCGACTCTCGCAGATGGCTGACTAGCGTTAGGCCATCGGAGTCGGGCAGGCGGTAGTCTAAAAAAGCGCAGTCGAAAGGCTGAGAGGTCAGCAGCGCTATACCCGTCTCAGCGTCGTTGGCCTCCTGCAGCTCGAAAGGGAGATCCGAGCCTTGAAGGGCTTTACGAAGCGCTATTCTATCGACCTCGTCGTCGTCAACAATCAGCAGTTTGAGCGGACCCGCCATATCGCACAACGAAACTTACTGGGGTGTAATACGACTCTAAGCCCGCTACCACACCGCTCACTAGTACTGATAGACAGAGCTTTTAGAGTTCACCGCATTTTTCGATTACCAGTTTAGCGGTGGGCTTGCCGCTATTGGTGCCGTAAGACTCGAGCTGCTTCACAACGTCCATGCCGTCGGTTACCTTGCCAAAGACCACATGTTTACCGTCGAGCCAGTCGGTTACGGCTGTGGTGATGAAGAACTGCGAGCCGTTGGTGTTGGGACCCGCGTTAGCCATGGACAGCATGCCGGGTTCGGTGTGTTTGAGGGTAAAGTTTTCGTCCTCGAACTTGCGTCCGTAGATAGACTTGCCGCCGGTCCCGTTGTGGTTAGTAAAGTCTCCCCCCTGACACATGAAGTTGGGAATCACGCGGTGGAAGCTGCTGCCTTCATAGCCAAAGCTGGGCTCCCCGGTGCAGAGCTGGCGGAAGTTTTCGGCAGTTTTGGGAACAGCATCGGCAAACAGCTCCATGGTGATGCGGCCAAGGGCGTTTCCGTCAGCGCTGACGTCGAAGTAGACTTTTGGGTTAGACATAGCTTATGTAAGGATGCGGCAAATCTAGCACCCGTCCAGGGTGCCCTGCGGATCCTAGCACGATGAAGCCGGGGCACTGGCGGCATGTTTGAGGTATGTGGCAACGACAGTTTGGTCTGGTCCCAAAAAGAAAAGGGTCGCTTCCCAGAAATTACCGAACTGAAGCGCCGGGCGCGCAGCCAAATTGCCCTACGGCGAGGCCTAGGACATATTGGCAAAAAGCCCTAGTTGAAAGGGCCAGTTTCAAGATTTGAACAGATCTAAATTTTTCTAAACGAGGTGCGATCGCAGCTTATGAATCTGGTTAAGTAAAAATTAACGTGCGCAATTATGAGGGTCAGATTATGGAATCCCGCATGCTCGATTTTTACATTCCCCACGAGCTTCGAGATGCTGAGCCCCTGGTCTCAGAAGCCTTAGACAAGGAAGACAGGCCAAGAGCCACTCAGGCCAACAGCGACTGCCAAATCACCACCGCCGTCGCCGTCGTGCTGCTGAGCATCAACTTTTTCGTGATCGCCGCGGCGATCGCAGAATTTAGCCGCTCGGTCAATCGGCTGGCTGTTCCTCAGTCTGAGGTGCAGCAGACCATGGGGCAGTGGGCCGCGGGCCGAAAGCTGCTTTAGCGAATATCAGCGATCGTCAATATTGACGAACTTTGATATAGGGCATATACTTGCGCTAGCACTGCAAGCTTAGGGTTACGCATGCTTACACAGCAAGATTTGCCCGCAGCGTCAGCGACGACTCCGGAAGGCGCGACTTCAGAAGGCTGCTGCATCCCGGTATCGCCACTCGCTATCAGTGAGGCCCAGGCGCAGGAGTACGCCGCCTGGTTTAAGGCATTGGCAGACCCCACCCGGATTCGGATTCTCAGCCTGCTGACCCGCCACGCCGCCCCCCTGTGCGTCTGCGACATCGTTAGCCACTTTGACCTGGGTCAGCCCGCAATCTCCCACCACCTCAAAGTGTTGCGAGATGCGGGCTTTGTCACAGCAATGCGACAGGCCAACTTTATGTATTACAGCGTCGATGGCGACTGTCTGAGCCGCTTCCCCCAGGCGGCTCACTTGATTATGGATTTATAGACGCTGCGCTTTGAGCTGCTTTTCAGCTCGATTTGAACGTCAAGCAAATCGAATATTGTCGATTTTCGATTTGCTTCTGCAGACAACATGGAGGCCGTGCCCAATGCTCACCGACATATTCAGCGCTCTATCTCATCCCGTTCGCCTACAGCTGCTCAAAATCCTCTCTACTCAAAGAACCTGCTTCTGTGATGACGTTGAGGTGTCTTCTTTTTCCAAAGCCACGATTTTGGAGCACCTGCGAGAGCTAAAGCGCGTTGGCCTAGTGGAAGGGGAACTGACCGGTCGGCAGCGATGCTACCAGGTCAATGCTGATGTACTTCAGCAGTTTAAGCGAATGGTGGATACCCTTTGACGCCCGTTTTCTATTTTTTAGGAGTGCTATGACCTCAAATGTTTTGACCCGGTTCAACCGCAGCGTTCGTCAGATGGACGGCGTTGTTTTCGCGATCGCTCTCATCTTGCTCATTCTGGTGCTGCTAGCACCGCTGCAGGCCTCCCAGAGCGCCCGCTTCACCCTACAGGGCCTGTGGCACGTGGCTCCGTTTCTGCTGCTGTCCATCGGTATTGCGGCCTATGCCCAGGCCAGCGGGGCCGACAATTTGATTGCGCGGGCCTTTCAAGGGCGGCTGCCGGTGATGATCTCAGCAGCGGCGCTGATCGGAGCGCTGTCTCCCTTTTGCTCCTGCGGCGTAATTCCGCTGATTTCGGCGCTGCTGTCCATGGGGGTGCCCGTAGCGGCGGTGATGGCCTTTTGGCTTGCTTCCCCCCTAATGGACCCCTCAATGTTTATGCTGACGGTGGGCACTCTAGGTCTGCCGTTTGCGATCGCTAAAACCATGGCGACGGTTGCCGTCGGTCTTTTGGGTGGGTTTGGCACCCTGGCGCTAATGAAAGTCTATGCCAGCCAGGCGTTTGCCCAACCGCTAAAAGCCGGCGCGGGGGATGGCGGCTGCGGCGGCGGCGTGATTCGCAGTCCTAAGTCTGTGGTGTGGCGCTTCTGGCCCGAAGCAAAGCGGCGGCAGAAGTTTTGGCAAGGGGCGCAGAAGAACGCCGTATTTTTGGGAAAGTGGCTGGCGCTAGCGTTTTTGCTGGAGAGCCTGATGGTGACCTACGTGCCCGACGGCTGGATTGGGGCAGTGGCCGGCGACGGCAGCCCCTTGGCGGTAGTGGGCGCGGCGCTGATCGGCATTCCGGCCTACCTAAACGGCTATGCAGCGCTGCCCTTAGTGGATGGGCTAATTGCCCAGGGAATGAGCCCCGGAGCTGGGATGGCGTTTTTGCTGGCGGGCGGAGCGACGAGCGTTCCCGCCATGATTGCCGTGTTTGCCCTAGCGCGTCGCCCGGTGTTCTACGCCTACCTGGGCTTTGCCTTTATGGGCTCGGTGCTGGCAGGGCTGGTATTTGACGGGCTGGTATAGCCTCGCCGCTGCAGCGCCATTGGATATAATTGAGCGGCGGTGACCGAATAGGCTGAGGCGATGGCGGCGACGTTTGCAGAAAACGGTATTGGCTGGCAAATTCAGCAGCTGCAGCAGCGGGTCTCTGAATGGGCTGAGTTTCAGCTCCTCAACGACCCGCCGGATATTCCCCTAGGGGCATTCCCTACCCTATCCGGCTGGGTGGTTAGGGCTCTCCTGTGGCTGGCGCTGGTGCTTGCGCTGGCTTGGCTACTCTGGGTCGCCGCCCAGATTGTCCTGCCTATTGCGCGGCAGTGG
>JBHJHD010000152.1:0-21585 GCA_050331115.1 Elainellaceae cyanobacterium | reverse complement strand
GGCAAAAATTCAGAACATCAAAAACTTACGCTTGCCTACCGGACACCAATGGTATAAAGTCTTGTCTTGAGAGCTGCACCCCGCAGCTTGGCTCCCAAGAATTTGGCCTAACGGAGGCGATCGCTGTGTCAGCGGCGATCGCCTCCTGACCCCCAAAGCAGACCAGACCTGCCTCGGCGGCTATCGGTAGCATACGCGATCCCGACAGCCATCCCGAAACACGTCATGCTTAAGGGATGGCTGAATTCTTGGCTTCCTTAAAGCTAAAACTAAAAGAGGCCAAGAATGACAACTCAATACCGCCCGTCGTCTCATCCCACCGATGAGGCGGCACAGGTCCCTGTGCCCGAATCTAAAGCCGCCAGAATTGGGGATTTTAGCGCTTCCACTACCGAAGCCGCCACCGCCCTAAATCTCCCCAACCCCGGCCCCGACGCCAACTATGATTATGTCCACCACATCATCATTGGCTCCCCCCAAGGCGTCGCCGACGCCATCAACCAGCTCCACATGGGCCAGCGAATAGAGCGCCACCGCTGGACCCCGCTGATCGCCATCCGCGAAGACGGCGTCAAAATCACCCCGGCCCAAGGTCAGGTGTTGAGCTACCTCATTCAGCAGCGGAAGCGGTAAGCGCGCCGGCCCAATCGCCCAAGGCAACTCTGTCCAAGCGATTGGGTCCACTTTGTCTATCTAGCAGAGCACTCGATTACAAAGGGCGCTCAGGGGCGATCGCCTCAGCAAACCATGCCGCTGCGCTAGTGTTTGTCCCACTGCCCAACTTTTGCACTGTCTCCGTCATTAGAGAAATCGGCAACCCCGACAGCGCGCGGGAGGTTTCGCACAGCTTGTAGCTTCCCACATCGTTGTACTTCGCAAAGGCTACAACGATGTGGTTGCACCGGTACCGCATCTCCACGCAGCGATCGGCCCCTGCCTCAGCGTCAGCCTCCGTTTCTATGCCGTGCTGCTGAAGCACCTGCACCGCCCTTTTATACCAGCGTCGCCACTCAAGCGGTGAAGCTGGCTGGTCCATCTGTTCTTCGGTCAAGAAAGATCCGGCCAGCTGGCGCATCAGGTCTAAGCTGCCGTTGTCTAGCTCTCTCATTGAGGAAGAGCGAATCAGCGCCCCTGTCGTTAAACAGGCAACTCTACCAGTCGAAAGATGCTGACCGATGGCCCAATCACCCTAATGGAAACTGTCGAATCCAATACTCAACAATGGCAGAGAACTTCAACAAAGGCGATCGCGTCAAGTGGAACACCCCCCAGGGCGAGACGGTGGGCACCGTAGAAGAGATGATCACTGAACCCCAGGAGGTTAACGGTCAAAAGGCCGCTGCCTCAGAAGATGACCCGCGCTACATCGTCAAGAGCGAAAAGTCGGGCGAAAAAGCGGTTCATAAGCCCGATGCGCTGAAGCGGGCTTAACTCTACCCCCTGCTGTCGCCGTCCCCCCGGGGGGACCATAGGGGGTAGGGTCAGGCTCCTAGCTTCACAAACTTTGCCTCCGACGGCACCCCCTGCCCATTCACCAAAAACAGCATGTAGAACCCCGGCGGCGCAATATTGCCGTCAGGTGGAGCCTTCAGCAGCAGCTCATCGCCACTCTGACTGCTGATCTCCAGCCCCACCAGCCGCTGCTGCATATTGAATGAGTGGGTGCTGGCCCCCGGCGCAATAAAACAGGCCGAGGCCACCGACCCGGCATCCGGCGTGCCGACGCTGAACAGGTCGCCGTAGCCCACTTGATTGGTGACAGAAGCGATCGCCGGTCTTGGCCCCTTGAACAGGTAGGGTGGCTTAAACACCTCCACCCGATTCTCCGCATGGTCAAACGGCTCAATGTTGTAGAACTTGTCGGTGCCCGAGGTCATCACCTCGCCGCTGGGCAGCAGGATGGCGGCGGCGTGGTAGAGCCGGGGGACGTGCATGGAGGCGACGCTGGACCACTTATTTTGCTCAGGGTCGTAGATCTCCGCCTCTAGCACCGGCGTGCGGGCCACGTCGGCCGTACCCGTACTGCTGCCGCTGCAGACAAACACCGTGCCGTCGGGCAGCAGCACCGCATCGGGCATCACCCGGCCGCTCTTCATGGGGGCGGTGAAGCTCCAGCCCTTGCCCGTGTCGCCAAGGTCCAGCATCTCACAGGTGTTGGTAGTGGGCCAGTCGTCCCGCTTGTCGAAGCAGGCGGTTTGGATAGGGTTGCCGTTGGGGGTGATGGGGGTGCCCTGACCGCAGTTGGGGTTGCTCGACGGCACGAAGGAGCAAGACACCCCACCGCCAATGAGCATCACCCGGGCCTGATAGCCTTTCTCCGGCAGCAGCGGCAGCATCACGGCGGAGCCTTCCGAAGGGTAGGTGCGGGAGGTCTTAATTTGGGTGCGGCTGGGGAGGGCTTCGACGGCGTTGGTGGCCACATCCAGAAAGTAGGTGCGGGTGTTGCCGTGAATCATCAGCCGCCCGTCGGGCATCACGAACACGAAGGGATACAGCCCGTACAGCCCTAGGCTATCTTCGCAGTCTTCAAACAGCTCCGGCACCGAGATAGACGCGCCCTTGTTGCTGCCGTCAAAGATTTCGTAGGTTTTGTTGATGGTGCGGGGGGTGCCGGTGCCGCCAATAAAATCTTGGGAGCAGGTGGACTGCTGGATAGTGGTGAACACCTGTGCTGTACCCGCCAGGATGAACACCCGCCCGTCGGGCAGGGTAGTGCATGTGGGGTACCAGCGCACGCCGCCGCTCATGCTACCAAAGTCGGTCCAGGTGCCGCCGTCGCCGCTGGGGGTGAAGGTGTGCAGGGACTTGGCGCTGGTCTCCCCCACGTTGCCGGAGGCCAGCACCAGCCGCCCGTCGGGCAAAAAGGCGTGGCCGCAGCAGAACTTGTTGCGCTGGGGGTTGGGCAGGGCGCTGACCTGCTGGCCGGTTTTGGGGTCCAGGATAGAGACGGCGCTGTTTTCGTTTTCCACAATGTCCTCATAGCCCACCAGCAGCACCTTGCCGGTGTTCAGCAGGGCGGCGTGGATGCCGACGGTGCCGAAGTCGAGGCTGTAGGGCACGGTCCACTCCCCTTTGCTTGTAGGGCTGTCGGGGGCTGGTTCTGCGAACGCCCCGCCTGCGCTCCAGCCTTCTGCGCTGGCTCCTACGCTGGCAAAGAAATGCTGGAACTGCGGGGCACCGTTGACTCTCACCAGCAGCTCTAGCCCGCCGCCAAACTGGTTTTGCAGCAGCGATGCGGCAGCGGTATCCAAACCGAGGGCGAAGGTATTTTCTAGCACCCATGAGCTATCCCCGCTATTTTGGCGGCGCAGGTGAGCCAAGCCGCCCCCCGCTACCGGCACCACTAGGTGAAAGTCACGGTCCTGGGTTTGAACAAAGCCGGGCACCCCGGTAACCGCCAAGCCGGCTGCCTCGTCGGTCCCTACCTCATCGGTAACAGCCTGGGGCAGCAGCGTCCAGCCGTAGGGCTCCTTCGACTCTCGCCACAGGGAAAACAGCTTGCTGCCCACGCGGGCGATCGCCTCTAGGTGGCCGCTGCTCTCCCCGGCGTCGACGTAGTCGCTTTGGATCAGGGCCACGGCGTCTACCTGGCCGAGCGGCTGGCCAAAGGGGGTCGGTCCGGCCCAGGGCACGGCAGGGTCGTCGTTGAAGCGCGCGTAGTGCAGCAGCCCCGACCCGGAATGGGGGGTGACTAGCTCGAAGTTGCCCAAGGTGCCGAAGTCGCCCTGAATCAAGGCGGGGCTGCCGGTGTGGGTGGCGCTGGAGGGAATGTAGAGTGGGCCGGTCCACAGCAGCGGGGCGGAGCTAGCTCGCCAGTACAGGGCTAAGCGATCGCCGTGGCGCACCACCAGCTCTAGGTGGCCGTTCTTGGCCCCAAAGTCCTTAAAGTTGCTCTGAATCAGCGATACCTCTGAGGCGTCCCCCGCCCCAAAGAAGCTGCCGTGCAGCGCCTTACCAGTCTCTCCCGACGGCCCGCAGGTGAAGAAATACTCCGGGGGCAGTGGGCCAATCCAGGGAAACTGGGGCTGGGCGTTGTCGCGGTAGACCTGGGCTAAGCCCTCGGTGGCGCTGTGAAACACCGCCTCAAAGTTGTTGGCCACGCCGTAGTCGCTCTGCACCATGAAGCCGCTGTGACGACCCGGTGCTACCGTCCCGCCGGTCGCCTGGGCCAGCAGCGTGGGAAACGCTTGCAGCGATCGCGGCAGGAGGTCAGCGTTTAGCGTCTCGGCTTGGGCAGCAGCGCCAAACCTAAAGCTGCCGATACCCAGCCCTGCCCCCAGCATAAAAAACTCGCGGCGATTGATCGACATGGCGGTCTCCTAGTGAGCTAATTTTGCCTGCAGCCAGGTTGGTTCGAGAGGTGTCTCGGTAGGCCAATCTAGACCCGTAGTTCGGCTGTTAGAAGCAGTAAAACCTTTCTTTTCTCAAAATTACTCTCAAGAATGCATAAATCAATAATCTGTAAATTAACTTAGATTTTTGAACCCGGGATCGGCGAATTTTGTAGTCAAGCTCACTTGACAGTAGCCGTATTCAAAGCCAGATTATCAGCGTGAGCACTTCCGCGCTCGACCGATGAGCCCCATAAGCAGCAGTTGAAATGACGTAGGCGCAGCGGAGCAGGCTTAGCCTAAAGCGACGTCGTTTGCCTAGAGCGCCAGGCTGAGCCATACCGCTCGACAAAGCGATTTAGAAGAGAGAGGGCGTGCTGCTCAATCTTCTGAGCCACGGGAAGTTCGCCCCGCTCAGCGAGCTGGCGCAGGTAGGACAGATCTTCTAAGAGCGTCAAGGATGCCGCGACGTCCAGCAGCGGCGTCAGCAGCGGCTTGGGCCAGTTTAAATCGCTGTAAATGTCGATGAACAGCTGATGACATTGATCTGTGACGGGAAGCACGTTGAACAGGACAATAATTCGCTTATCGCCATACACCGGAATTCGCAGCTCCACCGTGTAAGAGTCGTGCAGCACCAGCTCCACATCTACCTCAGGCCGCCGCCACAGCCGCAGCACGTGCGCCGAGGACGACAGCGCTGTTCGAAACCGAATGATTCCGCCAGCGGGGGTCGTCTGAAAGTCATCTACCCCGAGCACTTTGAGGTTACCTAAGCTAAAGCTATGGACGCTCTCTAGGTGCTTTAGGTTAAGCAGGTGGTAGATTTGGCAATAGTAGGGAAACGGTAAAATATAGGCCTGCCCTACAATGTGCTGTTCGTATAGCTCCACCATGCGCACCCGAGCGGCCTGAAGATAGCTGGGACAATCTTCCCCACTCAGCTGATAGCGCTGCAGGGTGATGGCGTTGTCTGAGCAGCGGTACTCGTTGGGCTTCATCCGCAGCCAGACTGTGAACAAAAGAGAAATACTTAAGATGTAGAATACCTCTACCAAAGAAAGGTAGCCGTCAGCCGCCGCCGCCATACCCCGATCTGCGAGGCCGTAGAGCCATGACGGGATGCCAAACAGCCAGATACCGTGCCGCACGACAGCACGCAGCAGAGCACGCTCTAGTGGTTCAGGTAGGTCTGTTGCGGCTGGAGATGAGGGCATCGCGCTAGTCATAAGCAGGTCTAATTGAAGGAGGGGGAGGTAAAAGGTGACGCTCAGGCCAACGTCCGGCGACTCAGCGCCGGTATGAACTTCCCCATCTGCGGCTCGCACTTTGCGCTCCCCACAAACAAAGTAGATTGTCAACCAGTTAGTAATAAAATGTTAATACTTTTGTGGCGAGGTTGCCCTCTTTCCAAAGGTCAGCACGCTTTATCACCAGCGCGTCATCCGTCGATCAACGCGATAAATCTAGGTTTGATACTCCACTAAAGTTGTTGTCCCAGCCTGAGCTGCCCCGGCTTGGAATAAAACCAAGCCGGGGCAGCTTTAAGTCCCCTGCCGCTACGCGACGACAGTAGACCCCGCTCTAGAGAAGGCATCTAGGTCAAGCCCTGCCTGTAGAACAGCAACATCTGTTCCGTCGACGTTGAGGAACCCAGAGAGGGCGTCATAGCTGACGTCCGTACTGCCAACGACGACAACCTGGTCTTCTCCAGCCTCAAAGTCTAGAAGAATATCGAGGTCGCCTTCTAAGAACTGATCGGCGAAGAACTCATAGACGTCGCTACCGCCGCCGCTGATCAGCAGGTCAGAGCCTTCGTTGCCGACCACCACGTCATCTCCTAGGCCCCCTCGGACAATGTCATCTCCTAAGCCGCCAAACACAAAGTCAGTGCCCTTGGCACCCTGAAGGTTATCGTCGCCGCCTTCCCCCATGATGACGTCAAGCCCGTCGCCGCCAACGGCGACGTCATTACCGCCAGCAACGTCACCGAAGAGGATGATATTCGTCTGGTCTTCTTCTCCGGCAACGTAGACACCGCCGCCTGCCTCAGGGCTGTCAAAAAACTCAGCCCCCTCGAAGAAGCTAGCGAACAGGGGCGGCGTGCTGCCTGCCTGCAGTGAACCAGCGGCGCTTTCGGGCGAATCTTCTTCGGGCGAATCCTCGTCAGTCTCAGGGCTGCTGACCGTTTGAGAGGAGCTAAAGCCAGAAACGTCAGCCTCCGACGAGAAGAGCACGGATGAGTTGGCCCTAGTAAGCACTTCTAGGTCGAGATCCGAATCTAAAGAGGCAACCACAGCACCGTCGACGGAGAGAAACCCTGAGAGGGAGTCGTAGCTGACGTCGGTGCTGCCGACGACAACGAGGGCGTCACTTCCTTCTTCAAAATCTCGGATGATGTCTAGGTCTCCTTCTAAGAACTGATCGGCGAAGAACTCGAAGATGTCGCTCCCTTCACCACCGATAGCCAAATCAGATCCTTCGTTCCCAACAACCACGTCGTCACCCGCACCGCCGCGGACAATGTCGTCCCCGATGCCGCCAAACAGAAAGTCTGTGCCTTCGGCCCCGATAATATTGTCATCACCGGCGTTGGCCATGATGATGTCCACTTCATCACCACCGCCCGCAACGTCATTACCGCCGGCGACGTCACCGAAGATGAAAATGTTGGTTTGGCCTTCTTCCCCAAGGGCAAAGACGCCGCCGCCCGTTTCAGGGCTGTCGAAGAAGTCAGCGCCCTCAAAAAAGCTTGAAAACAGGGGCAATGTACTTCCTGGTAGAAGCGTCGATTCGGGAGAAAAAATATCTATCATGTCGTCCTTTTTTTGTCGCTTGGTGTATCGTTTTCTGGAATATTGGCACACTCACGACAGCCGTATCAGCTAAATACCGCCACCGTGAGCGCCCGCAAATTTGGGGCGATCAAGGGCGATCGCGATCGCAGGGAAAAGCAGCAGGTTTGCGCCAGAGCAGACCCGACAGAAAATCTATCTATCCTAATTGGGGCTGTATTTAGGAAAAACGCAACAGCGCCGCCGTGCCCAACTTTATTATCTTTGCAGTCTCTATATACGAATGAGTCGAGTATTAAACTTGACGACTTTAATGTCAGTTTAATATAAGAATCAAAGAAAGGAATCTAATGCTATCGCTTCATTCTTAGAAGCAAATTAGAGATAAATTTTCGGCGCATTGTTGGTAGCAAATTAAAGGTAGATCGCGCTAAAAGCTGACCCCTATCATGGGTTAAAAGCGCTGTGCGATCCAGTATTAGGGAAAACTTAATATCGTTGAGCGAGATGAGTCGAAAGCCAAAATAAATATAGCGATCGCCTTCACGCCTTAAAACAATCGCCATATCGGCCTATTTACCAGCGCGTCATCACTTCATCCACCAGCGCCCTGTAAGCCACGGCCCCAGCCCCAAAGGGATTGTGCTCAAAAATAGAGATGCCGTAGTGGGGCGCTTCTGAAACTTTTACGGTGTCTGGGATCACGGTGTTGAAGAGCTTGTCCTTAAAGCGCTCCCTTAGGGTAGCTAGCACGTCGCGGCTGATGTTTTTGCGGCTGTCGTAGCGGGTGGCCAGCACCCCAATCAGCCTGACGCTGTGGCCCGATTGCCGTTCAATCAGCTCAAACGCATACTCCACCCCGGTCATCCCCAGCAGCCCCACGTAGCTCATATCTACCGGCACAATCACGCCATCGCTGGCGTTGAGGGCGTTGAGGGCAAAGATGCCGATATTAGGAGGGCAGTCGATAAACATACAGTCGTAGTCGTCTTCGAGCAGGGCCAGCGATCGCTTCAGCCGCTGCTCTCGGTTGGGAAGATCACACAGCGCCAGCTCTTCGGTCGCCAGCAGCAGGTTAGAGGGCAGCACGTCTATGCCACTGGCCGTGGCCAGAATGGCCCGCTGCAAGAGGGCCTTGCGCTCTTCCACCGCGTCGCTGAACAGCACGTCCTTGAGCTGCACCTCTAGATTGGATATCGAGATGCCTAGAGAAGCCGCTGACGTCCCCTGGGGGTCAATGTCCACCAGCAGCACGCGCTCTTTTTCGAACAGCGATAGCCCAGACGCGAGATTAGTCGCGGTTGCAGATTTGCCAACGCCGCCCTTCGTATTAAAAATCGCAACTTTCTGGGCCACAAATCTACGCTCCCACAAATCTACGCTCCCACAAATCTACGCTCATAGATCTACGCCCATAGATCTACGCTCATAGATCTACGCCCACAATTTTACGCTCAAACACCAGTGTGACGGGGCGTCGATGTGATCGCCACATGAACGCTAGCCCCTGCCGCATCGCTATCGTCACTGCCTCTGTCCGGCTAGAGGCGCTGAGCTTCGAGAAAATTGAGCTGACGTGAAACTTCACCGTATGCTCTGAAATATTGAGCTGGCGGGCGATCGCCTTATTGGCCATGCCGGTAGCCAGGCCCTGCAGCACCTCTAGCTCCCGTAGGGTACCAGAAAAGGTGATCGACTCTCCCGAAGCCTTTAACGTGCTGCTTCTAAACCCGCAGCCGTTTCGCAATGCGATCGCTATTATCGAGCCTTGGGAGCACGTAGCCTACAACCGCCTCGGAGAACATGTGCGCGCCTTGGAAATCGCGGCTCAGGGGTGGGAGCACCCCGATTTCACTGTTGGACAGAACGAAGGCAATAACGGAGTGCTCGGCCACCTGCATCAATTACGTCGACTTTGAAACCGCTGATATTGATAACGTCTAACAACGGGTAGATGAGAACTTAGCGGAACTAGCTGTTAAATGCAAACCATTGAGGTCCAACTAAAAAAAATACCCGTTTATTAGGTCATCATGAGCAATCAATCGTTCGGATCAGCTGGCGGTAACGATACCGCTGAATGGATCGAGATCCTAGCGCGCTTTGGCTACGCGGCCAAAGGCGTCATCTACGCTCTGATAGGAATACTCGCAATTCAGGCTGCCTTTAACTGGGGCGGCAAAGTCACAGGCTCTCAAGGTGCGTTTCAAACAATAGCAAGCCAGCCCTTTGGCAAAATAATGCTGTTCTTGGTCGCCGTTGGTTTGGTGGGATATGTCGTCTGGCGCTTTGTAGCCGCCATCTTTGACCCCGAGCACAACGACGATGGGGCCAAGAACATTCTTCGTCGCTTATCTTATGTCATTAGTGGCTTAGTCTACGGAAGCTTAGCCTTCGCCGCATTTCGCATTGTGTTTAGCGGCGGCTCGTCGTCAAGCGGCGGCAGCGGCGGCAGCGGCTCCAGTCAGCAAACCGCAACCCTGCTCTCTCAGCCTTTTGGCCGCTGGCTTGTCGGTCTAGTCGCCGCTGGCGCTGTGGCCTATGGGTTTTACTGCATCTATCGCGGCGTCAAGATTAAGTTTCGTAAGAAGCTGAAAATGGCTGAAATGAGCCAAACAGAGCAGACTTGGGCAATTCGCATTGGGCGGTTTGGGCTCATTTGCAAAGGCATTGTCTCCGTCATTGTGGGCTACTTTTTTGCTCAAGCGGCGCGCTCTTCTGACGCAAGCGAGGCAAGGACAACAGCCGGGGCGCTACAGTCGATTCAGCAGCAGCCTTTTGGCGCTGTTTTGATGGGCATTATTGCGTTTGGCATGCTGGCCTACGGCGTCCATCTGCTGGTTCAGGCGCGCTACCGTCGCATTTCTCCCGAGCAGTAGGAATTTAGAGATCTCAGGGATCTCTCTTATTTAGCGCTGGGCTAAGGTTGCGCCTTAGCTTAGTTTTTAAGGAGGCTAGTCAGCCGTGCGGCAGCTTTGGATTCAGGTTCCTAAAGGCGTGGGCGAGGAGGTAGTTCGCGCAGCGAGCTCCCATGAGGGCATCAACCTCGTACGGCTGCAGGGAACTAGTGCTGATAGCGCTGTAGAGATAGTCGTAGCGCATGTTTCTAACGGTCAAGTTGAAGGACTGCTAGATCGCTTAGAGGCTATTTCGGACCTTCACGTCAGCTGGCTCCCGAGCAGCGCGATCGCCCTTCGCCCTCCCATGTCGAAAGCCCAGCGGCAGATGATCGACGTGCAGCAGCGTAGCCCCATCGAGATTCTTCTGGCAGGGCTACAGAGTATTGGCTCTTGGTGGGGATTTCTGAGCTACGCGGCGATTGCTGCCGTCGTTGTTTGGGTCGGGCTCTACACCAACAGCAGCTTTTTGCTGACGGCCTCAATGCTAATCGCGCCCTTCGCCGGCCCCGCCATGAACACAGCGATCGCCACGGCTCGGGGAGATGTGACGCTGCTCTGGCACAGCCTCTGGCGCTATTTCTCGGCGCTGGGCGTCTGTATTGCCACCTCAGCGCTGCTCAGTGTCCTGCTTCAGCAGCAGCTTGCGACCCAGCTTATGATTGATACCGGGCAGGTGTCGAGCATAAGCATCCTGCTGCCTTTGGCGGCGGGGGCGGCAGGGGCAATTTTCCTGGTGCAGTCCCAGAGCAGTAGCTTAGTCTCTGGAGCCGCAGTTGGCGTACTCGTAGCGGCCTCTCTAGCACCGCCAACAGGCTTGACCGGCATGGCGATCGCACTGGGAGAACCTGAGCTGGTCAAGAGCGGCATATTTCTGTTGCTCCTTCAGCTTGCTGGAATCAATCTATCTGCGGCCTTAGTATTTCGATGGCGTGGTCTCTCACCCAACAACGCCCACTACAAGCGCGGTCGGTCGAAGCTGATGCCCATCGTCCTAGTGGTAACGGCGCTAGTGTTGGCGGCTCTATTGAGCTGGCAGTTTAGCAATGCGCCTTTTCTACAGCGGTCGAGCCGCGCGCAGCGCATCAACACGGAGGTGCAAGATGTGATTAAGCAGTTTCAAGGGGTTAGGCTTATCGAGTCAACGGCCCGTTTTCCTAACGTAGATGTCTCAAACCAAACAACTCTGCTAGTGAATGCTTCGGTCCAGCAGCTGTCGGGGGATGAACGGTCCCACAATGCGCTGCACAATCAGATTTCTCAAAGTATTCGAGAGCGGCTAAAGGGCAGCGGGTTTGACGTCACGCCGCTGATTGATGTTACGGTTTTCGACCCACCCGGATCTGATGTTACCGGGCAAGAGTCGCCATAGCATCGTTGAAGTATGAACAGCATCATAATTGACAACGCAATATAAATCACAAAAAGGGCGATCGCTTTCTTAGTCAGAAGCGATCGCCCTTTTTGGTGCTCAAAACTATGTCAAAAGCAGCCGACTAGCGGTAGCTGCGGTGGCGGTCATTATCGGTTACGGAGTCTTTAGCGCGATGCCACGCGTCTTGAACCGCGTTCTTGGCATCATCCCAACCCAGTCCATCGCGGTTTTCCCGCTCATAGCGGGAGCGGATCTCGGGCTCTGCCTGCTCATAGGTCATGCCGCGATCGCGACCGTAAGTCTGATAGCTGCTGTATCCAGAGCGGTAGGCTGACTCATAATCATCGTAGCTGCGACCAGACTTGGCGTAAGGTCGGGACTGATGGTTGCTGCGCCAGTATTCGTCGTTATCTCGGTAGCCTTTAACCAAGAAATCTGATCGATTCCAGGCGTCTTGGGTAGCCGGCTTGGCTTTATCCCAATCTAGGCGGCTCTCGCCACGCTGCTTTTCGTAATTTTCCCGCAGGCGGGGCTCTGCAGCCTCAAAGGTTTCGCCCCCACCAGCGTTGCTTGAGTAGCCGTCGTAGCCGGTGCGGTAAGCCGGGGAGTAGTCGCGGTCGTAATCGTAATTATCCTCGAAGTAGGGACGACTCCGGTGGTTGTCTCGCCAGTAGGCCTCTTCTACGGTCGGGTCGATCTGCTCGGCAACGCCTTTACCCGCTAGACCACCGGCCACCGACCCTACAACCGCGCCCACAACCGCGCCCACAGGGCCACCAACGGCCGCACCAATAGCAGTTCCAGCCGCGCCAATACCGGCCGCGCCGATGCCGGTTCCCACAGGGTGAGCTCCGGGCTCGCCAGTAATCGGATCGGGGTTAGCGTCTCGATCTTGTCTTATCTCTTTGTTCTCTTCCATAAGGTCAACCCTTTTATGAACTGCTTTTAACTCGTCTTACCGCTCAATGGCTCCGCAAGCAGCCATCACAAATTGCCCATATGGCGATCGCGGTCTGTATCTGCACAATAGGAGCTTTGACCCTGAATCACATCGCAACTAAGAGAGGTATCAATAGATAGATAAACGAGCGGCTGAGCTGTCGAAAGGCATAGCCACTCCCAATGCACTAGCGCCTTTCACGCACTGTTTAGCGCCATTCTGCCCGCACGCAGCGGCGTAGGACTGCTGCGCAGCAGAAGCTTAATCATGAACGCCGTCCTGGTCCGCTTTCGATTCACGCGGCAGCTGCCCGTGGTGCTTTTCGTCCACAATTTGATAGCAGATACAGCGAAAAACCGCAGCCGCTGCAAATCAGTCCCCTACTTCTCCAAAATATCGACAAACTGAAAGTTTGGTGCCGCGAGCACCAAAACTGTAGAGGGCAGATCAGCAATGCGCTCCTGCATCACGTCATAGTACTTGCGAAAGCCCTCAGTCGGGTCTGGCATTCCCAGAAGCACCCGGTCCGCATTGCGCGACGACTCATGCAATATCTGACCAAAATCGCGGCCATCGGCAACCAAAATATGGGGCACCGCATCGATATGGAGCTCCTGAATCAGGTCCGCCATATTTGCCTTAGCGGCTTCTACTGCCTCGTCGTTATCCACCACTAGCTTGAGGTGAATGCGGGCATTTCGCCAGTTAATATCGTCCCGTAGCAGCTCAGCGATGATTAGCATCAGGGCGCCATTGGAGTGCAGACCGCCCCACCACACGTCGATTTCTCGAAACCGCTTAGGCGCTTCCTCGTTCTCGTGATAGACGATGACATTGCGCTCCGACTGGTGAAGATGAGAGATCAGCTCGCAGTAGCGATCGCGGTGCTCTAAATTGGTATTGTCTCCCAGCAGAATGGTGTCCGGCACCAGGGGACCTAATCCATAGATTTCAACCAGCCGCTCTGCCCCCTCAAACGGGTCAGGAGCGGTTAAGACCCTCACTAGCGCCTGCACCCCCTGCTCCTGCAGATAGCGGCTGATGCGCTTTTCCATTTCCTGCTGCTGGCCAATATCCCGAGACCCGGTCGGCAAAATGCTGGTCACCGTAAAAATGCCTCGGTTGTGATTTAAGGCGTTAGCCAGCTCAATCAAGCCCCAGCGGCGCGTTGGAGCCCCCGACAGCACCAGCATATTGGGCCGCCAGTTCTTGGCATCGGTTTGGTGCCCTAGCTGAAACAGGCTCGTCCGCAGCAGCAGCATCCATACGCCTCGCCGGGCGTCCCCCCAAGTGCTCTTTAGCTCTCGCCGCTGAATCCAAAGAAAAATAAGCGCAACAATTACCCCGGCCACCACTGTAGCCACCGGGTTAATGAGAAACATCACCGCCAGACAGCCGAGGGCCCCCAGAGCAGACAGAGACCAGTGAACTGAGAATAGCGGCCGGAATGAGGGGCTATTGAGAAACCGCTCGATACCCGCTGAGACGTTTAGGACCAAATAAGTGGTGAGGAAGAACATCGTCAGCACCGGGGCGATCAAGTTGAGGTCCCCCAAGCACACCGCCGCAATGACCACCCCTAGGGTAACGGCGGTACCAATGCGGGGCTCGTCGTTAGGGCCGCTGCCTTTTCCTAAAAAGGAAAGCCAGCGCGGCAGTACGCCATCCCGTGCTAGAGCCTGCAAAATTCGCGGCGCACCCAGGATGCTGCCTAAAGCGCTAGACAGCGTCGCGCCCCAGATACCCAGCAAAATCGCGGGTCCCCAAAAGGCGATGCGCTGCATAACCAGCGGATCGCTGACCAAGGTAGCGGCGTCGGCCCGCGTGGCCAGAAAGAAAGGCAGCACCATGTAGATGATGTAGCCCGTAATCACCGCCGCCAGCGTGCCTCTAGGAATAGACTTGGTAGGCTCCTTGAGGTCACCGGACATATTCACGCCGGCCATGATGCCCGTTACAGCCGGGAAGAAGACGGCAAAGACACCCCAAAAAGGTTCACCGCCTGGGGTCCCCCAAAGCTCTATTTGGGTTTGCTCTAGTGGCGACCCAAACGCGAGAGAGATGAGAGATAGGGCGATCGCCGCCATGATGAAATACTGTGCCTTAATGGCCAACTCTGCAGAGGTGAGGGCCAGCCCCGCCACAAAGATAGTCACAATTAAAGCCACGTAGGTCTGGTCGAAGCGCCCAAAGGCATTGACCACGCTCTCAGCAAAGCCTAGGGTATAGAGGGCAACGGAGAGAGCCTGAGCAATGTAGAGGGGAATGCCCACCGCGCCGCCGGTTTCAATCCCCAGTGAGCGGCTGATCATATAGTAGGCGCCGCCCACGCGAACCACTCGGTCTGTGGCGATCGCACTAATGGATAGGGCCGTGAGCAGGGTGATGCTGACCGCCAGCGTGACGATGATAAACGCGCCCAGCAGGCCAACATTGCCGACTACCCAGCCAAACCGGAGGTACATAATTACCCCAAGGATGGTCAGGATCGAAGGCGTATAGACCCCGCCGAAGGTTCCTAAACCAGTCTCTTCTGAGGCGGAAACGACCTGAGGCGATGCTTCTAAGTCTTGAGTCTTGGGGGGAGCCATAGCGTTAAATTAAGAAACTACTCAAAATGAGAAGCAATGTGTACCGTGTCCCCAAATAATAGGGCTTCTATAGGCGCTTTATTTCTTCCTTAAGCCCGATTGTGCCCGAGGCCAAAATCTATCAGCCGACTCAGACAAAATCGTCTAAAGCGCTTCATAATAGGGCGATATAATCGGGGTCTATCTGCAAATAGTTCTATTACTGTTATTTGAATACTGCTGACCGTATCGATTGACCGCATCAATTCTATCGGAGGCAAACTATATGCGCCGTTCATTGATCAATAAGGTTGCGATCGCCAGAATGGTCGCTGCCATGACTCTCGTCAGCGCCGCCGGCATAGCCAATAGCGCGCCGGCTCAGGCTCAGGTGGTCTCTCCAGAGGAGCAGCTTTCGATTTCGATGACGCTGCTGCCCGGAGAATCCTACGAGGACTTTGTGGAGCGCGCCGAGGAAGCTGTCGAGCAGCAGGTTCAGCGATTTTTCCAGCGCTCCGCCGCCAGCAGCGTTCTAGTGATCTTCAACGGTCAAAATGCAGGGCTGATTGCTCCCGTGCTGGAGCTAAGCGTGACCCGGACGCAGTGGACAGCCGCCCCCGAAACTGAGCAGTGGGCAACCTACTTTCCGGGCAGCGATGTCCTGCTCGGCATCGCTGAACCGGCGCAGCCTGAGCCTCCCGTTGCTGAGGGGGACGCTGAAAACGAAGTCGCTGAAGAGGACACAGCAGCAGAAGAGGTGATTGATGCTCCAGCTTCGGAGCCCGCCGACTCTGGCGTTACCATCTCAGTTCCCACTGGCAACAGCGAGGCCGCCGGTAGCGCTGCCGACGAGGGTCCTGTTCAGCCCCAGACCTCTACAACCACCCCTGAATCTAACGTCGCTCCGCTAGAGGTGACGCCCAACGCAGGCACCACAGCCAACGAAGACGTCGTCGACTTCGAAGACAGCAACGACTTCGAGACCGTCCCTGGCAATAGCGGCGACGACCTGGTTAACGACGACGGCGCTATTCAGCCCCAGACGACCTTCGCTCAACCCGAGGATCTACCCTCAGATGATGCTGAGGTGATTGTAGAGCCTGACTAGCCCCCACTAGCCTGGAGCAGAGGCGGCGCGGCGACCCAAAGCCTACCCGCCCTTCACTAGCCGAAATCCAAATAGAATGTGCCGCGACGCCGTCGGGCGCGTGTGGCGATAGGCCGCCCGGCAGAACCCGGGCAGGTCGTCCCACGAACAGCCCTTCATCACCGAGCGCCCGCCCCTGAGCGTCGCGGTGTATTCAAAGACGTTGCCCGCCATATCGGCCGTGCCGTAGGGGCCATCGTCAGGGAAAGCGCCCACCGGCGTCGTGCCCCCCTCTCGCTGTCCCCAGTTGGTGGCCTCTGCACGCCACTCGTCTCCCCAGGGGAAATAGCCCCCCTCTGTGCCGCGAGCCGCCTTCTCCCACTCAGAAGCCGTGGGCAGCCGGTAGGCAACGCCGTCGCGATCGCTAAGCCAGCCAGCATAGGCCAGGGCGTCGTCGTAAGACACAAGCACTACGGGATAGTTCACTTGGCCTTCGGGGAAGCTTTCACGCCATAAAAAGGGCAGTATGTCCGCGTAGGGATGCACCAAAAAGCCTTGCTCCTGGTACTCGGCCTCCGAAATGCCGGGGACGCGATGCCCCGTTGCCTGCACAAAAGCCTGGTAGTCCTGGTTGGTCACCAAGAACTTGCCCAAGCAAAAGCCTGGCAGGCTCGCCGTCTTTTGCCCAGGTTCGTCGTCAAACCAGCCCCGCTGGCGCAGCTGTCGCTCTGCCTGGGCGATGCTGTCGGCGTCGCGGCCCACCGCCTCCGCCGAAATTCGGTAGGCGTAATCCCGCTCGGCAGCATCGCTGCCCGCCACATAGTCCCCCGCCTCAACCCAAACGTAGGTCTCATCGACCTCGCAGCGCTGCTCGCGGGCGGCGATCGCCTCTGGGGAGGGACGACTGCAGCCCAACAGCAGAAGCACTAGCCCAGCGGCCCAGCGACTCATGTAACGGCGACCGCCCCTTCAGCCGGCTCTTTCACCATCGACTCCAGGTGAATATTCCGCTGCCCCTCCGGCAACTCCGTATACTCCGCCACAATTTTGCGGAAGGTGTCGCCATCTAGGGTTTCTTGCTCTACGAGCAGGTCGGCTAGGTGGTCAAGCAAGGGACGATTTTTGCGGATAATGTGGCGGGCCCGGTCATAGCACTGGAAGGCGATCGCCCGAATCTTGTGGTCAATCTGAGTCGCCATCTCCTCGGAGTATTCCTGGTTTTGAGTCACCAGATCCCGCCCTAAAAAGACCTCGTTGCCGGTGGTCTCCATGGCAAAGGTACCCAAGTCAGACATGCCGTAGCGGGTGACCATTCGGCGCGCGCAGTCAGCCACCATGCGGATGTCGCTAGCCGCGCCAATGGTAACTTCGTCCGCGCCAAAGATTTCGGCCTCCGTAGCCCGGCCCCCCAGGCTCACCGTAATTTGATCCAAGAGCCCGGCCCGCGTCTGCAGACCGTCATCGATGTCGGTGCGGCGCAGCAGGGGCTTAGCAAAGCCGCCTACGCCCCCCGAGCGTGGGATAATCGTCACCTTATCCAATGGATCGGTGTGCTCCAGCAGGGTCATCAGCAGCGCGTGCCCCAGCTCGTGGTAGGCCACTAGCCGCTTCTTCTTGCTGTCCATCAGCGGATTCATGGTTAAACCAATGGTGATCCGGTCGATGGCGTCCTCGATTTCCAGGTGGGTAACGGCGTCCTTGCGACGGCGGGCCGTTAAGATAGCCGCTTCGTTGAGCATATTGGCCAAGTCTGCCCCGGAGAAGCCAGGGGTGCGCTGGGCCATGGCGTCAAGGGACACATCCGGCGACAGCTTTTTATTGCGGGCGTGCACCTCTAAAATACCGAGGCGACCCTTATAGCTGGGCAGGTCTACAATCACCTGGCGGTCAAAGCGGCCGGGCCGCAGCAGCGCCGAGTCCAGTACGTCAGGCCGGTTGGTGGCGGCAATAATGATAATGCCGGTGTTGTTCTCAAAGCCGTCCATTTCGGTGAGCAGCTGGTTAAGCGTCTGCTCCCGCTCATCGTTGCCGCCGCCGATACCCGTGCCTCGCTGACGGCCCACAGCGTCGATCTCATCGATAAACACGATGCAGGGGGCATTCTCTTTGGCCTTTTTGAACAGGTCCCGCACCCGGGACGCGCCCACGCCCACAAACATCTCCACAAATTCAGAGCCCGAGATGGAGAAAAACGGCACCCCCGCCTCTCCCGCGATCGCCTTGGCCAGCAGGGTCTTACCGGTGCCGGGAGCCCCCACCAGCAGCACGCCGTTGGGAATCTTTGCGCCTACGGCGGTAAACTTCTCGGGCTGCTTTAGGAAAGTGACGACTTCCTGAAGCTCCTCTTTAGCTTCCTCAATGCCCGCTACGTCGCTGAAATTGACGCCGGTTTTGGCCTCCATTTGAAAGCGGGCCCGCGATTTGCCAAAGTTCATTGCCTGGCCGGAGGCGTTGGCGGAGCGGCGCAGCAGCAGCATCAGGCCACCGATAATTAAAAAGGCCACCAGCAGATTGGTGAGCAGCCACATCGCGGCGGAGGTGTCGGCTGAGGGCTGCACCTCAATGTCCACGTCTCGGGCTCTGGCCCGCTCGATAATTTCTTGGTTCTGGCTGCCCTCAAACAGAATTACGTCCTGGGGCTCTTCCTCACCCCGCAGCTCCACGGTAGCCGTGCCCGCTGGGTCGATCTCTAGCCGAGACACGTCCCCCGAGTCAATCTTCTCTAGCAGCTCACTGTAGCTCAGCTCATCTTCCTCTACGCTCTGAGCTAGAGCCGGAACCGAAAGGCTCTGCAGCAGCATCCAGGTAAAGGTGATCAGTCCGGCGGCAATCGAGGCCCGGCGGGGTTGGAACCGTGGGGACTTTCGTGATGAGGCTGAGCTAAACTGCGTCATGTGTCGTGTTGTCTGATATCTGGTGTGAGCTAGCGCTGTAGCTAACGCTTCTCCCAGTGTAGCTCTACCGATTTGAAATAGGCTGACGAGACCCTGTTTGTAGACAGGGTCAGCAGATGGGGTTATTTTTGAGCTTGGTATTTTGGACGCGTCACCATGGCTACGTTTTTACTTGAGGTCGGGACCGAAGAGCTGCCGGCTGGGTTCTTAGACCAGGCGTTTGCCCAGTGGCGATCGCGCATTCCGGCTAGCCTGGCAGAGGCGTTCCTAAATCCCGAAGCAATCAATATCTACGGGACGCCCAGACGGCTGGTGCTGCTGCTTGAGGGCCTGCCCGAGCGCCAGCCCGACCGCACCGAAGAGGTAAAAGGGCCCCCGGCCCAGGCCGCCTTTAAGGGCGGTAAGCCCACCAAGGCGGCAGAGGGGTTTGCTCGCTCTCGGGGCGCAGCCGTTGAGGATTTAGAGGTGCGGGACACGGGCAAAGGCTCCTTTGTCTACGTCACCCAGCGCATTGAAGGCCGCAGCGCGGCAGACGTGCTGCGCGAGCAGATTCCCGAGTGGGTGCTGGGGCTAGAGGGCAAGCGGTTTATGCGCTGGGGCGACGGCGACCTGCGCTTTCCCCGCCCCATCCGCTGGCTGATTCCGCTGCTGGATGACCAGCTGCTGCCCATCACCCTAGAGAACGGTTCCGAGGTAATTGAGAGCGATCGCACCTCCTACGGCCACCGGGTCCTCTCCCCCGGCGCTATTGAAATTGCCCACGCCGCCGACTATTTAGACGCCCTGCGGGCCGCCCACATCGAGGTAGACCCCGAGCAGCGCCGCACCGCCATCGCGGCACAGACCCAAGAAGCGGCCCAGTCCGTAGGCGGCGTGGCCCGTGTGGCCCCCGAGCTGCTGCAGGAAGTGGTGAACCTGGTAGAGACCCCCACCGCCGTAGTGGGCAGCTTTGCCGCCGAGTTTCTAGAGCTGCCCGCCGAGGTGATCGTTACGGAGATGGAGAGCCACCAGCGCTACTTCCCGGTGATGGCCGATGGGGAGGCGGGTGAGCTGCTGCCCTATTTCATCACCATCTCCAACGGCGACCCCAACAAAGCAAAGGTGATCGCGGCGGGCAACGAGCGGGTGATCCGCGCCCGGCTCTCCGACGGCAAGTTTTTCTTTGATTTAGACCGCAAGCAGACCTTAGAGGCCTTTCTCCCCCAGCTAGAGGCCGTCACCTTTCAGCAGGACATCGGCTCGGTGCGCCAGAAGGCGACGCGCATTGAAGCGATCGCCGGCCTAATTATGGCCCAGCTCGATATTGAAGCACCCCAGAAGACCCACGTGCAGCGAGGGGCGCTGCTCTGTAAGGCCGACCTGGTGACCCAGATGGTGGGCGAGTTCCCCGAGCTGCAGGGGGTGATGGGCCAGAAGTATGCCCTGACCAGCGGCGAAGACGAGGCAGTGGCCACAGCTATATTTGAGCACTACCTGCCGCGCGGTGCGGACGACATCATGCCCCAAACCCTAGCGGGCCAGGTGGTAGGGCTCGCGGACCGGCTAGATACCCTAATCAGCATCTTCAGCCTCGGCATGGTACCCTCGGGCTCTTCTGACCCTATCGCGCTGCGCCGCGCCGCCAATGCCGTGGTGAGCATCATCTGGGCGGGTAGCCTAGACCTGGATCTACGGCAGCTGCTTGAGGACGCGATCGCCCGCTTCCCCCAGCACAGCGCCATTAAAGCGGGGGACGCCGCCTCGCTGCAGGCCCAGCTGGCGTCCTTCTTTCAGCAGCGCCTGCAGTCCCTGCTGGGGGAAATGGGCATCGACTACGACCTGATCAACGCCGTGCTGGGGGAGGGGGACCCGGAGTACGCCGAGCGCGCCTTAAGCGACCTGCTCGACGTCCGCGATCGCGCCCAGTTCCTGCAGCAGATTCGCGTAGACGGTACGCTAGAGGGCATTTACGAGACCGTCAACCGCGCCTCCCGGCTGGCGGCCCAGTCCGACTTTGACACCGCTCAGCTCGACCCGGCAGAAGTCATCGACACGAGCCTGTTTCAGCAGGACTCAGAGCAGGCGTTTTACGACGCGCTGGTGACCCTAGTGCCTAAGACGCAGCAGGCCCAGGCCAGCCGAGACTACGGGGCGCTGGTGGGGGCGCTGGGGGAAATTGCCCCGGTGGTGAGCCAGTTTTTTGACGGGCCGGACAGCGTTTTGGTGATGGCCGAGGACCCGGCGGTGCGCCGCAACCGGCTGACGCTGCTGGGGCTGCTGCGCAACCATGCGCGGGTCCTGGCAGACTTTGGAGCGATCGTGAAGCAGTAGAGGCGATTCAGACTATAGACAAGGGTGGGCAGTGCCCACCCTGCTATATGCGATCGCATTCCAGTCCAACTTAGGGATTAGCCTGAAACCTAAACCACAGGCTGAGCCTCCTCAGCCGATGGGCTCGACCGTCGCCGTTCGGGGCGCCGGGTCCCCCCTGCCATCTCGTACTCAGAACTTTTACGCCCATAGACACCAGCGACTGCGCTGAGCATCCGCTCAGAGGTTTCTGCAAGGCGCTTCTCGATGGCTAGCATCTCGTTATAGACGTTGTCGACCGTAGACAGCAATCGGTTAAAGGTGTGCTGCTGCTCCCGAAGCTGAACAATATCTCCCAGAAACGAGGCTAGAGTCATGCCATTCCCTAACTTGAGATTGCAAACAAT
>JBHJHD010000151.1:0-6663 GCA_050331115.1 Elainellaceae cyanobacterium | reverse complement strand
GGCATGCGCTCAATCTCGAGTCGCTTTTGCTTCTGCGAGCGTCTGGACTCTGTGTCAGGGCGATATTGGCTCACGGAAGTCTCAATGCATACTCAGAACGGGATACTGTAAATACCCTAATGCGTTAGGACATTTGCGCGCCCTGTCGCCTACGAAAAGACTTTGAGCCAGTAGCATAGGCCCTAAGCGACAGAATCAACGCAGTAGGGGTAGCCTACGCTGTTGTCAGATAGACAATAGCATACCCGAACCGGGTCTCGATACAACCCGCTGGTAGAACAGCACAAGGGATATCCTTGACAGATTTGCGCCTATAGATCGGGCGCTCATAAATTAGCGCCTAGAGACTGGCATTCTGCGGTGATGCGACAGAGAGCGGGTCGATTGTAGCCCAGCCGCTTTCGGCCAGCCGGTGCACCTCGAAATGGAGATGAGGGCCGGTCGAGTTTCCCGTACTTCCCACCCAGCCAATCACCTGTCCCTGGTTGACCCACTGCCCAGGACGGACGCCCAAATCGGCCAGGTGGGCGTAGAGGTGGCGCTCTCGGCCTGAAGAATCTTCTAGCACAACCGTAAAGCCATAGCCGCTGAGATAATCGCTCGTTTCCACGTAGCCCGATAGGGAGGCATGCACCGGCGTTCCCAAAGGAGCGCCAAAGTCAACGCCGGCGTGAAAGCGACGGTCCCCGAAGATGGGGTGGATCCGCCAGCCGTATCGGGACGTAATCGGGGCTGCCGCCATCAGGGGCAGTCTGCCGGAGGGCTGAGCTCGGTTGGCGGCCTGAACTAGCCAGGCGTAGCTCGAGGCCGTGTTCGAGGTGGTCTGGTCAATCCCGCAGGGGGGAATGCCGCCGTCACCGTCTACCGCGACACCCTGGGATTCTTTACAGCTTGATGTCGCAACCGCAGGCAGACGCTCTAGGAGCCAAGCCTGTCGCGCCGCCAGGCGCAACACGTCTCGGGCGAGGTCAGTTTTGGGCTCAGTGATCGGGGCACGAGCTGCCGGCTGTGCTGAGGCGATCGCCTGCTGTAGCGCTGTCCGCTCAGCATCTAGAAAAACGGGGTTTTGAGCAATCTGCTGGGCGGCGGTGACGTTGTTCTGCTCTAAGTGCCGCCGCGCGGTGTCGATCAGGTTTTCCCGCAGCCGCGCTTCCCGCTGGGCCTTTTGGCGGGCGGCGGTTTCGGCGAGCTGGCGATCAAACCATCCCCGATGCTCAGGCGAGGCAATCGCCTCGGGAGTAACTGGCTCACTGGCCGCCAGCAGCCCAGATTTCTCGGCGGCTGAGGCTGGGCTGGGGGCGCGATCGGGGCCAGTCTGCGGTGCGCGGGCTCCATTCGCGGCGATCGCTTGCTCTGCGTTTATTTCTGTAATTTGCTCGGCAAAGGTAAGCAGTTCGTCAAGGCTGGGGGGGGTAGCGGCCTGACTTGTCTCCCCGCTCGAGCCTCTACCTGCGGCCTGCGGTTTACTTTCGGCGGGCTCGCCTAGCTCGGTGGCGATCGCTTCGGCGGGAGCGGCTTGGGGAGAGAGGTTGTCCCCAGAGAGGTTGGCTCGCTCAACGACTGGCAGCGCCGTGGGTCTGCTGACATTCCCTACCACCACATCGCTAATCACCGGCAGCTCGCGGGCGGGCTCTGATGCCTCTGGGCGACTCATCTGGGCCTCGCCCTCAAAAGGCACCACCTCGATTTCGATGCCGGCGATCGTCCCAGCCGGCGGCAGGGCCGCGGGCGAAACGTCTGGCATTACTTCGTCTACAGGGGTGAATGGAATATAGTCTCGTCCGGGCACCTGAGGTACTGGTAGCATAGCGGGTGCGGGCAAGACTGTCTGAGGCGTAGGCGAGGGTACTACCGGAAGAGGCTGGGAAGCAGATATGGCATCAATACCTGACTCGGCGCGGGCCTGGCGCGGCGCTACCATTTCGAGAGCGGTGCAGGCGAGGAGGGCCGTTGTGATCAGGCTACCAGCTTTCAAAGGACTCGTTTTCAAGGGGCCGGCGCTCGAAAAGTCAGCGTTCAGGGAGCCAGCGTTCAGCGAATATGACATAACCAGCATCTGCATAGAGACGCCAATTGATACGCCGATTTGGGCCACAATCAGGACAAAGCGAGAAAATGCCGCTAGGTCAAGCCTTAAAGGGGTATTTTAGACTGCCAGATGGTGACGGCCGCCGATATCGTCTTAGCTGCGGTGCTCTAAAGCCGCTACAGACTTGGGCACAGCCGCCGTCAGCACCTCATGGCCCTCCGGCGTGATCAAAATATTGTCCTCAATGCGAATGCCGATGCCGCGCCAGCGCTCCGGCACCTCGGGCTGCTCTTCAGCAGCTTCAATGGTCGGAGAAATATAGAGCCCAGGCTCCACGGTAAAGACCTGCCCTGGCGCTAGGTCAAACGGCTCATCCCCCTGCTGATAAACGCCGACGTCGTGGACGTCTAGCCCGAGCCAGTGACCCGTGCGGTGCATGTAGAAGGGCTTGTAGGCCTCCTTTTCGATGATGTCTTCGGCCTTGCCCCGCAGCAGACCTAGATCAATCAGGCCATCCACCAAAACCTTGACAGCGGTATCGTGAACGGCGCTGTAGGGGTTACCGGGTACGGCCTGGGCGATCGCCTTTTCCTGAGCCGTTAATACCAGCTCGTAGAGGGTGCGCTGCTCTGGGGTAAAGGTATCGCCTACCGGAAACGTGCGGGTAATGTCAGCGTTGTAGTAGCCGTAGGCGCAGCCCGCGTCGATCAGCAGCAGGTCGCCGTCGCGCATTTGGCAGTCGTTCTCGGTGTAGTGGAGGATACAGGCGTTGGCCCCTGAGGCCACAATAGACGGGTAGGCTGGTCCTACGGCCCCTGCTTTACGAAAGGCATACTCTAGCTCGGCCTGGACCTCGTGCTCGTGGGCTCCCGGCCTAGCGATCGCCATCGCCCTGCCGTGGGCCACAGCTGATATATCAATTGCCTGACGCATGAGCGCTATCTCAGCGGCGCTTTTCACCTGGCGCAGGGGATGGAGCCGGGGGGCCGGATCTTCGATGGCGATTGGCCCTGCCCCGCGCTTGGGGTAAGTGCGCATGAGGCGCTGCCAGTGGCCCAGCACGCGGTCGTTGAAGGGGCGATCGCGCCCGATTCTGTAGAAAATTCGGTCGGCGTTTTTAAGGTACTGGGGCAGCTTCTCGTCTAGCGCCTCGATGGGGTAGGCCTCATCCGCCCCGAAGCGCGCCTTGGCCGCCTCAACCCCAATTCGATACCCCGACCAGGTCTCTTTGAGGGCATCTTTGGGCCGCACAAACAGGACGTAGCGGTGCTCCTCGTGGTGGGGGGCGAGCACGGCCACGGCGTCGGGCTCATTGAAGCCGGTGAGGTAGTAAAAATCGCTGTCCTGGCGAAAGTTGTACTCCACGTCGTTGTGCATCACCGCCGTAGGGGCGCTGCGAAAGATGGCGGTGCCGCCGCCAATTGCTGTCATAAGGCGATCGCGCCGCTGCCGATATTCGGCTGGGTCAATTTGGGACATGGTAGTCTGTGGGGTCAATAGCCCTAGAAGCCGTAGCTGAAGGTATCGATCCGATAGCCCTCCTCGGGTAGCGAAGCCTGGCTGAACGAAGCCTGGCTGCCCACCTGACGGACGGGTGCATCCATGATCGACAGAAAATCATCCAAGGGCCGGATATCGCAGACCTCGCCTGCTGCCGCCGTGCGGTAGTGGGTTGGAACCACAATCTTAGGGGCGATGCGATCGATTGCCGCCTTTGCCTCTTGAGGGCCGTAGGCCTTTGGTCCACCCCCCACGGGCACCAGCATCATATCAATTCGCCCAATTAAAATACGCTGCTCATCGGTGATCGGGGCTGCGGCCCCGCCCATGTGCAAAATCGTTAAGCCCCCCTGACGCCACTTCCAAAGGGTGTTGCTGCCAAATTGGCGGCCGCCTCGGCGATCGTGGTCAGCGGTAATGCCCTCCACCCGGCCCGACGTCAGCTCATAAATGCCGGGCTCGGTGAGCTTGCGGGGCTCGCCGGGCAGGCCAACGGTCCAACCCTCGTCAAAGAGCTTGCTGCTGGTCATCACCACGTCAGCAGCCACTAGCGGAGCCCGGTATCCTGCGGCGCAGCCCACGGGACGAAATGGATTGACTAAGATCCGCTGCCCGCCGGTGAACAAGAAGCAGGTGTGACCCAGCCACTCAACGGTGACGCTTGACGTTTGGGCTGTCGCCTTCTGACCTCGCGATAGGCCTAGGGTGGCGATCGCCCCGGCTCCGGCGTACTGGATAAACTTTCGTCGCTTCATATCGTTTCACCTCATCGCTGATGGAAAAAAGGTTTAAATAGCTGCCTTTTTGTGGCTACTTGCTAGGTCAGCCCCTGCAAAAAGTTGGCGAGCAGGCGCTTACCCGAGGCCGTCAAGATGCTCTCTGGGTGAAACTGCACCCCTTGGACGTGGGGGTACTCCCTGTGCTGCACGCCCATAATGGTACCGTCATTGGTCCAGGCCGTCACCTCAAGCACCTCAGGGCAGCTTTTCGGCTCAATCACCAAGCTATGATATCGCGTCGCCTCAAACGGGTTGTCTAGCCCGGCAAAAACCCCTTGGCCGCTGTGGTAGACCGGAGATGTTTTGCCGTGCATGAGCTCGGGCGCGGCGCTAATTTGCCCGCCAAAAACCTGGCCGATGCTCTGGTGGCCGAGGCAAACGCCGAGTACAGGGGTGCTTTGCCCCATCGCTTCAACGAGCCTGCCCGAGACGCCGGCTTCATCAGGTCGGCCCGGCCCTGGCGAAATCACAATGCCGTCTGGCTTTAGCGCCTTCACCTGATCTATAGTGATCCGGTCATTTCGATAGACCCGCACGTCTGAGGCCACCGGAAACGTCTCGCCCAGCTCACCGAGATATTGCACGAGGTTATAGGTAAAGCTGTCGTAGTTATCGATGACTAGAATCATGGCAAATCATCCTGCTTTGGGCTGGGCCATTGGCTGGGCAAGGCTCAGCACTTTAGAGGTCTGGGTAGTTCCCTAGTATGACAGGAAGCAAATCGCTAGCTTTGTCAACCACCGGCAGCAGCAGCAGCGACCCCGCCACGAGCAGCGCCGCTAGCGCAGAGATCAGCACCGCTCCCGCGGCGCAGTCTTTTGCGACTTTAGCAAGCTCGTGATAAGTATTCTTCACCGTCAAATCTACAACAGCCTCAATGGCGGTGTTGAGCAGCTCCATTGCCATGACGATACCGATGGTTAACTCAATGACGGCAATCTCGCCCCGCGACAGCTGCACCCACAGACCCAAGGCGATCGCTACCACCCCAATGAGGCTGTGAATGCGAAAATTTCGCTGCGTCCGAAATGCGTAGCTGATACCTGCCCAGGCGTATCGAAAGCTCACGAACAGATTAGAGGCAACCTGCCAAGACATATCGCGCTCATCAGCGGTCTGCTCAAGCCCGTCCGTCTGCTTTTCGAGCGAGGGGTCTAGGGCATCGCGAGAATCGGTTGAAAGTTGCTGGGACATGGCTAATAAGTAAAAGTTTTAGCTAAATGGGAGCTGCATTGAGCTTCGGGGACGTCGAAATGAGCGCATAGCGTTTGGAGCGTGATATGTGTATATGCTAACGCCGTATTTCTGACAGTAGTGACGGATGCGATTCGAGTTCAATTCGAACGCTGACGGGCGCTTTCGGGCTGCTGTTCCCCAGCCGCCCCCCCAACTGCGGCGAGCAGAATATCCTGCTGCTGTAGCATTTCCTCTAGCCTGATATCGTCGGGGTGATCCCACCCCAGCAGATGCAGAAGACCATGGGCCGCCAGCCAGGCTAGCTCACGGGTGAATGAATGATGGCGATCGCGGGCCTGCCGCTGTGTGGTTTCTACAGAGATCACGATATCTCCTAGATAAACCGGACAATCTGGGTGCCAATCTGGCGCACCTTCAACATCGAGGGTCGCAAAGGAGAGCACGTCGGTGGGGCTATCCTGATGGCGGTAGTCTCGGTTGAACTGCTGGATGCCGACATCGTCAGTCAGCAAGACGCCCAGCTCATAGTCCTCCGAACGAGAAAGACCGGGCTGCAGCGCCGCCAGCCAGGCGACCATCCAGCGGCTCCAGGTTGGCAGATCGAGAACCGATACTGCATCGGTGGTGAATGGGGGGATAGACGAGGAGCTAGACGCCTGAGCTACCAGCTGCGACGCTGCAGCGCTAACCTGCAGGCCCACATCTACAGAGGCGATCGCCATGGCCTCTTGTTCCTGTTCGCCATCGCGATCCGCTTGCTTATCGTCCATCTGCTTATCGTCCATCTGCTTATCACCCATCTACCTATCGATAGGGGGCTGATTGCGAGGCACCTCATCGCGTCAGGTAGGATAAGCCGACAAGCAGCGCCACCAGCGCGCTCACGGTCAGCGTGAAGTGAAACAGCGACTTTCCGCCTTTGCGCACCATGTTGCGCATAGCCAGCTTCACGTAGCTTGGGGCTGGCTCCGCCGCCGGCTCTGAGCCTGCTGGCGCGGTAGGCTGGGCCGCTTCAGGTATGGGCGCTTCAACTGGGGGAATGTTGGACTGGGGGGTGGGCCCCGGAGGCGCGGCTGGGTTGGTCATGACCAAAGTCACGTTTATGTAAAAATAGCTTAAAAATTTAAATTGCCGTAGGATAGGCCAATCCGCTAACAT
>JBHJHD010000150.1:0-11215 GCA_050331115.1 Elainellaceae cyanobacterium | reverse complement strand
GGCAATCGGAAAATTCTCCTTCTCCGCGTCAATTAGCTCATAGGATTTGAGCTCTCCTTGGCGAAGAAGGTGGATACCTTTTTTAAGAAATCTCGCTCCATCTCGACCCGCTTGAGCTCTCGACGTAAGGCATTGAGCTCTTCTCGCTCCTCGCTGGTCAATGGCCCTTCGCAATCGCGATCGCGGTCAATCTTCGACTGCTTTACTCAGTTGCGCAGAGCACTCTCGGTCAATCCCATTTCTTTGGCAATTCGGTTGATGGGTTTGCCTGACTCCTCAACGATGCGGACGGCTTCCGCTCTCTGCTCTGCTGTGAATTTTCGACGTGGTTTCTGACGCATGTGAACATTCTCCTTGTTTATCCTCTCTTCTGGAATGTCCACTTTCTCGGGGTAAGGTCACTTTTCAAACAGCCACTAAATAGCGTTATGCCATAACGCTATTTAGTGGCGTCAGCTACGCCAGCAGCGCTGTCGGATCTTCAACCGCGAAGTTGATGTCCGTTACCGCGCCGCTCTTCGCAAAGAAGATATCCATGCTAGCGACGTTCTCACCGCCTACAATCAGCTGCTGGAAGCTGTTGTTGCCCAGGTCAGGAATCTCGATAGTGTCGAGAGCGCTGCCAGCCTCATCGTAGGTCGTAATCGAGCTGCCTAGCTCGTCCATGTCAAGCAGGCCAACGCTGATGTCACCCACCAGGTCATCAAACGCAACGTTGATAGTGCCGCCTGCGACGTTGTCATCGGGGTCAGAGGAATCGCCATCCTCAGAGATAATCAGCACGTGGCCTAGGATATCGCTGCTTAGGTCGATGTCTCCTCCCGTCGGGTTAGCGCTGTCGAAGATCATCAGATCGCCATCTTCGCTGGAGAGAGTGACATTGGCGTCGGCAAACTGGTCCGTGATCACAGTACCCGCTTCAATCTCATCCCCCTCGAAGCCAACACTAGTCGGCGCGAACAGCAGCGCCAGTTGACCCCCTTCAGACAGGTTGTCGTCGGTCAGCGCCGAGAGCTCACCCTGCTCCAGGTTCTCTACATCCTGGTCAGCCAAACCGTGGGCCTGGATGTCGAACAGGAAGATGCTGCCTGCATCCGTATCGAAAAGACTAGAGACATCCACAATACCGGAAGTCTCCCACTCACCGGCGTTGAGCACGAGCTCTTCTCCGTCGACGCTGGTAATGACAATGTCATTGTCAGTGGCAATGCCGTCGTCGTCACCAAACTCAAAGTCCTCATCTACGGCGGTAGTGGGGTCGGGAACCGAGGGGTCGAGGATTTGACTGCGATCAACGATGCCCACGGTCAATACGTTAGCCCCTATAGCGGCCTCTTCAGCGCTGGAGGTGGGGTCAACGCGAACAATGCTGGCTTCGTTGGGGTTAACCGCGCCCTGACCAAACAGCACTTCGTCACCACTGAGGGTGCTCTCTTCAGCTTCGTCTTCTTGGACATAGATGAAGCCATCGTCCGCCCAGTCGAGGTTGTCGGGGCTGCGCAGGCTGCGGTTGGGGTCTTGGTCACCGTCATAGAGAATGCTGACTTCAGCAGAGAGCTCGACATCGTTCAGGGATGCGCCGTCGCTGAGGTTGGCGAAGTCGGTGTCGATGAGCAGCAGTTGACCGAAGGTGTCTGCACCGTTGCCCGTCGCCTCATCCACCGCAAAGCTGTCTACACCGGTGAGGGCCTGCACGGCTTGGGAGCCATCGTTGGGGTTTGTCGATACGTCCTCGGGGCGGGACACACCCAGCGCGTTGATTTCTTCGCTATTGGCCTGGGTGAACAGATTGGCTTGGGTAGGGAAGCCGTATTCATCGAAGCCCGTAGCGCCGTCTTCGGAAGCTTGATCCAGGTTTTGGGAGCTGTCGATTTCCACCCAAGTTCCAGACAGGCTAACGCCTGCGCCGTTGAAATCTAGGGCATTAAGAACGTCGTTGTCGGGGTTCTCGTCCTGGTTCTCACCGGGAACGAAGACGTATAGCTTGCCACCGGTAAGGCCGTTGCGAGCCAGGAAGTCATCGGGGTCGCTGTTGTCTTTCTGACCTACGTAGAGGTAAAGGGGAGCAACATCATCCACACCGTCGCCGCTGAAGTCAAACGGAGACTGGTCGTCGGCCAGCAAGAAGGCCACAAACTCAGTAGAACCGGTATCCAAAGGCGTGGTGTTCTCCCAGGAGCCGCGGCCCAGCGCCGGAACCTGATAAATGGTGCCGGTAGCTACATCTAGCGCCCAGTTGGCACCGCCAACGTTGTTGAAGCCGCCGCCGTCTTCCTCACCCGCAAAATAGATATCGTCTACAAGACCAAAGCCTTCACCGAAGGTATCCGCCTCAACGAGACCACCAGAGCAGAAGCGAGAAAAGCCCAGAAGCTGATCAAACCCTTCACCCGTAGTCGTCGTAGGATCGGGCTGGAAGGTATTGTCAGTCGCAACTTCGCCAAAACCGTCGATAATGGTGTTGTAGGCTAGTCCGGCGTCTTCGACCTCAAACGTGTCTGTGTTGATGTCGAAGAAGGTAATCCGACCACCCACCAGAGTGAAGTCGTCGCTCGTATCTTCAGTGCCCTGGGTAATGGTGTATTCGTTGCCCTCGAAGTGAAGCAGCTCTGAGTTGACGAAGGCGCGTACCGTATCCTCGTCTAGTCGGATGGCGCCGGCACCGTCCAGAATACCGGTGGGCTGAAAGTCGCCAGCCGTAGCGCTGTTCAAGGCCCCGGTCGTGTCGGGGATAGTTTCGCCAATCGTAACCAGCGGAAGTACCGTGTACCCATTTTGTCCGGTGAGTTGGGGAGCGAAGTCAGTTATAAAAGCCATAAAACGATTAACCCTTTTGCCTATTTACCTACAGATTGAGATCGCAGCACTTTATCGATACTTGATAAAATCCTGCCGCTCACAACTGTTTCATTCGCAGGTTAAGGAAGATGCGGTCAATGTTTATTGATTAGTTAAGACCCTGGAGATTTTGGCTAAATTCATAGAAACTACATGATTTCTTTAAATAAGAACTACCTTCGGAAGGAAGCAAAGTTATAAACATGACCAGGGTCATGTTTTAAGTTCTTATGGTACCTTAATCTTTTAATAGTCGGTAATATTTTTAAATTCGCAAATTTATATTTGATGCATAATAAACTCTTATATCTACGAAAGTCTTTACAGAGCGGGGAATAAGCGAATTTCAGCCTGATTAGGTTTATTCTGTTTCTGGATAATTGGTCTACGCTTAGGGCCTTCTCCTTTCATGAAATTTACACGCCGCTTGGATATTATCTAGGCTGGCGAGAATTGCGGTAGAGGACCGTTTTCTTATAGCGATAGATGGATTTAATCGACTGCTTTAAACAGTCCTTTAATAAAAATAAGCTGTACGCATGCTAGTTTAGACAGTATTTCTTGAAGCACCAGTTCAAGATACTCATACCAAAGGGATGTGAAGATGCACATTATGGCTCACCCCCGGCTGTCGCCGTCCCCCTTGGCAAGGGGGACTACAGGGGGTCTCCAATATGTGCAAGCACATATGGAATTGGTATCACTCTCGTCAATATCGCTTTCGTTGATATTGCCTTATTCGACATCTTGTTGATTCTCCCGACATTTTCTGGTTAATTCTCAATAGCCTTCTCTTACCAGCTGCTTAATGAGGTTCTATGCCCGAACATACCTTCGCAGAAGTTACGTCTCCTGGTAGGCCCGCAGGAGCGTCCCAGTGCGATCGCTGGTCTAAGGGGCCCCAGTGCGCCCGGGCGCGGATCGATACGGGTTTCGTCATTCCTGAGTGGGCACCCACCTTTCAGCTCCAGCCCGACGCCAAAATTTTCGCCATCGGCTCGTGCTTTGCCCGCAACCTTGAAAAGGCGCTGATTCAAAAGCAGGCTCAGGTAATCAGCGCCGACCCCGACAGCGAGGTCATGGAGCTGCGCACCAACTTGCTCACGGGACTGCTCAACAAATACAACCCCGTTTCTATTTACCAAGAGCTGCAGTGGGCCAGCGGCCACAGCAGTTTTCCAGAGCATGGTTTTATTGAATATGAGGGCAAATACGTTGACCCCGCCCTGCGGGCCCAGGCCCGCAAGGGGGATTTAGACCTGATGCGATCGCGGCAGCAGCAGCTTCGCCAATACTTTGCCAGGGCCTTTACCTCTGACCTGGTGATTATCACCTTGGGCCTAACCGAAACCTGGTTCGACCGCACCACCCAGCTAGCCCTGGCAGAATGTCCCTCCCCTCGGCTGCTGAAGCAGTACCCCCAGCGCTTTGGCTGCAAGGTGCTCACTTACCCCGAATGCGCTACGGTGCTCAGCGCGACCCACGCCCTGCTGAAAAAGTACGGCCAGCTTAACCTGAAGGTGGTGCTCACGGTATCGCCAGTGCCGATGGAGCGGACGTTTAGCGGGCAAGACGTCATCGTGGCCAACATGATGTCTAAGTCGACGCTGCGATCGCTATCGGGCGCGTTTGCTGCTGCCACAGACGGCGTGGACTATTTCCCGAGCTATGAGGCGGCAATGGGGTCTAACCCGAGGCTGGTGTGGATGCCGGACCGACGCAACGTGACCGATGCTGCCGTCAATCAGATTGTCGGTGAATTTATCCGGCGCTATGGGCTTTAGCCGAGCTGGCCTGCAGCGTCGGGTCCCAAAGGTGACGCGATCGCCCCGATGAGTATCCCAGGGCGATCGCGCTGCGCCCACTGGCGCTGATTCTATGTCAGACCACCGTCCTAAGCCGCTGCTTGGAGCATCTCATTGGTGGCAACTAGCGGCTGAGTGCCCGCGCCGCCTATCTGAGCCAGATCGCCCACCAGAGCGCTGCCGCCCGTCAGGCTGGCGGGACTGCCCATGTCCTGACCCATACCCATGACGATTTGGGCTTCGCTCATCTCGAAGCCTGGCAGGGCCGCTACGATATCGGTCTGGCCGATTTCGAATAGGTTCCGTTCTGCTGCGCTGTCCAAGACACCCGGGGCGGTATCCTCTAAAGACAAGGCCATCGAATTGCCGCTTGCTTCGGCTGACGCTGCATCCAAGTCGCTGCCGCTGAGCAGCCCCGTCTTGGAGATGCCGCCTACCATGCTCATTGCCTCGCCCGCCGGGCGAAACTCAACATAGTCGACCCGGGCGTGCTCAGCGGTGGTGGGGCTGCCGTCCTCAGTGCCCATGAGGGTAATGCGATCGCCCTGGGTGAGGCTGACGCCCTTAATTTCACGGGTCGTCAGGGTCTTGCTGTCCGCCATGCGGCTGCCGAGCTGCTGATCCATAGTAATTTCAGCGAGCTGCTGGCCCCCCTGCTTAAGCTTCAGGCTGCCGACGCCGTCGTTCTCGTCGAAGTAGGCCACCGTCACGTCGTAGCTGCCGCTCGCGCCGCTAAACTCAATGCTGGCCGAGCCGCTGTCGGTGTTAGCGCCGCCCCGTAGGCTAATCACTTCCTTGCCAGAGGCTGCCTGGATAGCCTCAACTTTGTAAGCGCCCGAAAGCTGCATATCTTCGGCTTCAACCTTGATGGGTGAAGCGGGCGGTGTTGGACCAGGCTGAGGCGTGGGCGCTGGTTTGGGCGCCGGCGTTGGCTCAGGCGTCGGCGAAGCGGTCTGCTTGAGGACCTCGATTCCGGCGACCTTGGCATTGTCGGCGATCGCCTGAAAGTCTAGGTCTAGAACCCCATCGGTCACGTCGACTTGAACGGTCTTCTCAAGCAGTTTATTTTTGCCCCCGGCTTCAGCGTAGATGTCGAGGTCGTCCAGCACGGTCTGATTTTCAGCCTTAACGTCAAAGACTCGCTTACCCGCGGCGTTCCAGTAGATTTCGGCAAACTGCAGGTTGACGGTGTAGCTGCCATTCTCGACAGGAACGTCGTAGGCAAGATTCTTTTGATACCGCTCAGATTGAAATAAAGCGTCGTCTGCGGTGCCGCCAATCTTAGCCTTGGTCGTATATGTTTTGCCCCCAGTTGCGTAGCTGTCAGCCTGCCACAGATCGCCATCGCCATCGGTAAAGGCTTTTCCACCTGCGTTGATGCGAACCGCATCGGAGATAGGCGGCGTAGGTTCTGAAGGCGGTTCGGGCGTTGGGGCTGGCTCGGGCGTTGGGGCTGGCTTAGGCGCGCTGCCTTTTAGCTCAGATTCGGGTCGATCGGCGTCTTTGAGAAATCCGTCGTTGCTGAGGGTGATGCGGTCTAGAACGTAGCCGTCTGAGCGACCAGAAATCTCCAGCCGATATTCGGTGTTGGCGTCCAGCGACACTTGAGCAGGCGATTTCTTATGATTGGCGTCAAAGGTGGTGCCCCACTTGAGGTCTCGGTCGGAGCCGCCGAGGCCGGTAAACAGCTTCGTGGGCTTCTTGACCACCGCGCCTGTCTCAGCATTGATGATAGACACGTAGGCGTCATTGCCTGTATCAGTCCGCTCCTTGCCATTCTCGAAGCGATCGCTGTTGTTCATGACGCTCTTAACGCGGCCCGAGTGCATGGCAATGCTGTACTGCCCCGACTCGTCGGTCTCAAAGGTGTAGCTTAGGGCCTGCCCGTCGGGCACCTTACCATAGCTGCTCTTGGCCGCATCCCAGAGCACGGATTGCTTGCCCTCGACGTTGATATTCTCCCAGTCGCCCTTGAGCTTAGCGCTTTCCGCTTCGATGACTACTTGCCCATTCTCGGCCAGGTAAACGTCGCCGCTGGTAGGCGGCTGGGGTGTGGGGGTCGGCGTCGGGGGAGGTGTGGGGGTCGGCGTCGGCGCTGGCCCAGACGAGAACGACGGCGGATTAGCGTCAAAGAAGGCCTTGGCGTCATCTGGGTTAGCCGTCTCTTGCCCAGTCAGCGCGTAGAACAGCATCCCGGCGTCTGAGGGGTCATCTACCTTGCCCTGAGCGTTTTCCATCAGGTCGCGGGCTTCCTGCAGCACGGGATTGCTCGTGCTGTCGAGCCAGTCCCACTTAAAGCTGTTGAAGCCTTTGGCGTTGCCGCTGCCGTTGTTCTGGTCGCTGATGTCAATTTGCTCGACCTCTGGAAAGTCGCTGCGCAAGTCAGCCCAGGTGCGGGGCTTACCGCCGCCGGGACGGCTGCCGACGTCGCGATTTTCGTTCCAGCTTGAGTGGGAGAGCAGGACAACATTACTGCGATTTTCGGGGCTCGTCTGGGCGATCGCCCGATAGATAGCCTCCATCGGTCCCCCTTCAATGGCAAGCACCTTTTTGCCCGAGTCTAGGATTTTGACCAGCTCGTTGGTAGTCTGCTGAATGCCATCCTGATAGCTGTAGCTGTCAATGCCCAGCTTCTCCGCGAAGGCGCCGCTCTCGCGCATGGCCTGAACTTGGGAGCTGCTGTTGGGTTCGCTAATATTATTGCCATAGAAAAAGCTGGTTTTTTCCTCTAGGCCCGCCGACGTAATTAGGGCTGCCGCAATCGGCAAGGCAGCAATATCATCCTTGTCGTTATTATTGCCGTCGAAGTGAAACGTAATATGGTCAAATTCTGCCAAATTAATATTTTCCATGGGCTTGATTCCTGGGTGAAGTGAATACAGTTTTGCAGTGCTGAATAGCGCAAACGCGCAGCAGATATTACGCTGGCCCAGTTGCTTAAGACAATGCGACTGGATCAGCACCTTGATGTTTTTCGTAGGCAACCGGACGCCCAGATGTCACGCATCAGGACATCTGCTGTACAGCCTCTAAACTGAGCATCAGCCTAAAGACAGCGACTGATTGAAGTCAGGTAGATGGATATCCCTCAACGCGGCCTAGTCTCGGAGACGGCCTATTTTTTACGGAGAATATAGCTGTTTTTGCGGAGAATATAGCTGAGGGTAGTGTTAGAAAACCCTAAATCCGAATGTAGCTTTATAGACCGTATCGTTCGGATGAAGTTCCGGCAATTTCTCATACTGCATTGGCCCTGCCGTAAGGCCAAAAACTTGACTTCTAGGGCTAAGAACGCTCTAATGCATCGATTTTCGCCTGCATCTGCGCCATTTGTTTCTGCATCTCGCGCAGCGCTTTCTGCATCTCCGGCAGCTGCCGCTGAATCGCAGCCGATCGTAGCCACTGGGGATGGGGCATTGGTGGATACCCAGACACCGTCACCCCCGGCTTTATGTTTTTAGTTGCTACCGTGCGGGCCGTTAACGTCGCGCCGCTGCCGATCTTGACCTGGTTGGCGACCCCTGTCTGCCCGGCGAAGATAACGCGATCGCCCACCGTTGCCCCCCCGGCTAATCCGCTTAGAGCGGCTATTGCACAGCCCCGACCCATCGTACAGCCGTGGGCAATATGGACCAGGTTGTCCAGCTTGGTGTCTTGGGCAATGCGAGTTTCCCCCACTGCAGGCCGATCTACCGTTGAATTACAGCCGATTTCCACCCGGTCCTCTAGCACCACTATTCCCGACTGCTCCATCTTCACCCAGCCCTCGCGCGCGGGCACAAAGCCGAACCCCTCTGCGCCAATCGCCGCGCCGCTGTGGATGACGCAGTCTGCGCCGATGCGGCTGCGCTCGTGAATGGTGGAGTTGGCGTGCAGCACGGTGCGATCGCCTACGGTGACCTGGGGATAAATCACCGCGTTGGGATGGATGCAAACGGCATCGCCGACGCGGGCTTGGGCTTCGATCACCACATGGGCTCCTACGGATACAGCTTCGCCCAGAGTCGCCGTGGGGTGAATAACCGCCGTAGGGTGAATGCCCGGCGCAGGACGGTAGGGTTGGTAGAACAGGGCGATCGCCTGGGCAAATGTAAGGCGAGGCCGGGGGACGCTCAGCCAGGAGATACTGCGATCGCTGGCCTGCTGCTTTAACGCGTCATCGTCAGGAAGGATGAGGGCACCGGCCTGGGTGGTTTCTATTAGGCCTGCAAATTTGCCGCCTTCGATGTAGCTGAGGTCACCAGATGATGCGTCGTCGATGGCGGCGACGTGGGTAAGGTCTGGGTTGCGATCGGGGTGAGCGGTGAGGCTGCTGGCGGCGGGCTGGAGGCGCTGGACAATGTCGCTGAATTTCACGGGGATTGATTTCTTTATTGCCAATGAATGGGCTTGACCACATCGTACGGGCAAATGGCCCTTTGCCCCTACATTTGGACGGGCACAACCATATCGTAGGGGTAAACGGCCATTCGGATGGGCAAAGGGCCCTTTGCCCCTACCGTGGTGCGGGCATAACCAACATCGTACGGGCGCGATTTACGACCCATCCAAACCGTACGTCAAAAACGCCACGCATTCCACATGGGACGTCTGGGGAAAGAAATCTATCGGCTGCACCCGCGTCACGCGGTAGCCCCCCTCGCACAGGCCCTTGAGGTCGCGGGCTAGGGTCGCCGGGTTGCAGCTCACGTAGACGATTCGGGGCGATCGCAGCCGCACCAGCGCCTCCACCACCGCCGGGGCGCAGCCGCGCCGGGGCGGGTCTAGCACCACCACGTGGGGCGCAATGGTGGCCGGGGCATCGGGGCGCACCTGGTTTGGCAGCCAAACCTCGACGGTCTCTGGGTAAAAGGCGACGTTCTCAATGCCGTTTAGCGTGGCGTTATAGCGGGCCTGGGCCACCGACTCGGCGTGGGACTCGACGCCGATTACCTCACGGGTGCGCTGGGCTAGGGGCAGCGATAGGGTGCCCACGCCGCAGTAGGCATCGATGACGGTTTCGTGGCCCTCTAGGACTAGCTCCTCCAAGATAACCGTCAGCATGGCCTCCGCCTGAGCGGTGTTGATTTGAAAGAAGGTGGCCGAGCGAATGTGGAACTCTAGGCCCGCAAACCGCTCGGCGATGTAGGGCTTGCCCGCCAACCCTCGGGTCATGGTGCCAAAGATAACGTTGGTGCGCCGCTCGTTGATGTTGAGGCACACCCCCGCCAAGTCAAAGCGCTCCAGCCAGTCCTGGGCCTGCTCCTCTAGGTCGGGCAGCGCATCCACGTCGGTTTGGGAGATCAGCGTCAGCAGCGTCTCCCCTGTGCGCTGGCCCACCCGCAGCGACAAATGCCGCAGCGCTCCGGTGCCGGTGGCCTCTTCATAAAGGGACCACCCCCGCGCCTCGATGTCTTGCTTGACGCCGGCCAGCAGCGGGTCTAGGCGATCGTCCTGTACGGGGCACTGGTTGAGATTCACCAGCTTGTGGCTACCCTTACGGTAGTAGCCCGCCTGCACCTGGCCGGTGGCGCTGCGCCGCAGCGGGTAGGTGGATTTGTTGCGATAGCCCAGCGGCGCGGAGGGAATCACCGGTTCTATATCAATGTCAGCGATGCCGCCAATGCGCTGTAGGGCGTTGGTGACGATGCGGTGCTTTTGCGTAAGCTGCTCGCCGTAGGCCACAAATTGCCACTGGCAGCCACCGCACTTATCCGCTACGATGCAGGCCGCATCGATACGGTGGGGGGAGGGCTGTAGTATGGCCTGAATCTTACCCTGAGCCAGATTTGGCTTCACGTGCAAGAGCCTTACTGAGAGCTGGTCCTGTGGGACGCTGTCGGGAACGAAGACAACGCGATCGTTCCATCGGCCTACACCATCGCCGCGATCGCTGAGGCTGTCGATGGTGATTTCGATTAGGGCTCCCTGTCGCCAATCAGTATCTGTAGCGGTCATAGTGGGCTCTAGTGCTTGAAGTTTAGCGCTTGAAAAAGGTGCAGACGTGTAGCGTAACAGCTGATGAGGGTTCTGTCACACTTGCAGAGCACGCGGATATAGAAAATGTATTCCTTTGCGGAGTTCTCGCTTTGCTAGAAATAGCTAAACGAGGTAAATTCCATCATTTTCTGTAAACATCTTTCCGCCTGTATTCATCAAAGGTCATATGATTCCCTGCTTTGTAATCAGCACGAGCAGCTTGAATTTCAGCAATATCTTCTGGAAAATCCTCAGCTTCAGGGAATAGCTCAGCTTCCAGAAATTATCAAAGCTGATGCTTTTCAGCGATTTCCAAAGATGAAATTGCCTCTAAGAGAGATTGAAATGAGATGTCTATTTTTAGAGTATCTTTAGTTATTAGAGTTCATTTCCATTCCATTGCTAATTTTATATTGTGTATCTCTAATGGCTACTGTCGCTCATACTAAGATTTTAACCGAGGTCAGTGCGATCGCCCCTGCATGCTTTCGGGTCGCGCATGCGACTCGTGGGCAGCGCTGTTTCGGAGTCGAAGAATTCGTCGATTTGCGCGACCTCGGCTACGGGTCAAAACGCATGGGTAGCCACTCCTCCCGCAGCTAGCTCTTGGACAC
>JBHJHD010000149.1:0-28304 GCA_050331115.1 Elainellaceae cyanobacterium | reverse complement strand
CGTGCCCCTGTTCATCGATCTTCAAGGGCCCCCCACCAGCGCCAGCGACCACGCCGGCTTCCTCTACAACCTGGCCCGAGGCATGGCCACCTCCGCCCAGCGCCAGCGCAGCCTCGCCCTGCCACCTCTGAGTCGAGACGCTCTCGACGCCGATCCCTTCACCAGCTTCGACGAGTGGCTGGACGCAGTAGAAAGTGCCTTAGAGGGCAGCGACGCCCTACTCGCCTTTGACGAATTTGAGGTCCTGGATCAAGCCTTTACCAAGGGCCGCTTCGACGAAACGCTCGTACTCGGCATGCTGCGTAACCTCATCCAGCACCGCCCCCGGTTCAAAGTGCTGCTGGCCGGCTCCCACACCCTCGAAGAATTCCAGCGCTGGAGCAGCTACCTAATCAACGCCCAAGTGCTGCACCTGGGCTACCTCAAAGAGGCCGAAGCCCGCCAGCTGATCGAGCGGCCCTCCCCAGACTTTGCCCTGCGCTACCAGCCCGAGGCCTGCGATCGCGTTTTTGCCCTCACCCAGGGGCACCCTTTCCTAGTGCAGCTGCTCTGCGCCGAGATTGTAGTGCTCAAAAACGAGCAGGACCCCAATACTCGGCGGCTAGCCACCCTTGAAGACGTGGAGGCCGCCGTGCATGAGGCTCTGAGCAGCGGCAGCATGTTTTTCAGCGATATCGAGGGGAACCAGCTGAGCCCAAGCGCCGTCATTGTCTTACATCACCTGGCCGCACAGGGAGAAGGGGCGACGGTCAGCCACGCTGCTCTAGCCCGTGAACTTCCCGACGCGGCAAATTTAGAGAACGCGATCGCCCTTCTCCAGCGGCGAGAGCTGATTGATGCCATAGCAAACGATGGATTGGGTATGGGTTACCGCATCCGAGTTGAGCTAATTCGGCGGTGGTTTACTCGTTTTTAGAGCCTTCTTAAAGCGTATAGAAGGTGCTCTAGGCTTAACTCTACGCCGTCTGCTCAAAAGTAACTAAACTCATGTCGCTGAGACTGTGTCATCAGGGCTACCGTCAAGGGGGCACTCACCCCTTACAATTACTTACTAGCACTACCGGGACCTCGACTATGACACCGCAATCAGGAACCACCTTCATGCGGCAGAACCTCTTAGCCGTACTCGTAGGTATCGCCTTGGGGCTCAGCGTCGGCATTTTGCTGACGGCTCCGCCCGACGCTTCGGCTACATCACTCAATTACGTCCGACAGAGTAAATAGGTATGCTAGACGCCGCGGCACTTGGTTTTCTAGCGCCTAAAGAATCAGCCTAAGGATTGATAAGGGCTCGCCTCGCCCCAATCTGTTTGGATATCTGTGGTGATTGGGCGCTATTCTGTTCGAAGGGTATGACGCTGCACCTTTCAGAGCAATCATGACCAATCCCCCTTCGAACGATCGGCCTCCTGCTTCCGGTAGCGAGGGCTCTTCTCTATGGCGCAAGGCCGGCATCGCCACTGCTGTTGCTGGTGGCATCGTCATTGTAGGGGCTGGGGCCGCAGTGGTCGCAGCACGCTATTTTGTTTACGAGCGGCTAGCCCCGATTGTTGAAAATACGTTAACTGACTCTCTCAATCGTCCCTTGGAAATTGGGGAGGTGACGCAGTTTAGCCTCACCGGCATCACCTTTGACGGGGCAGAAGTTCCCACCACCGAGACTCAGAGCGACTATGCCGTTGCCGGGTCTGTACAGGTGGGGCTCAACCCGCTGCAGATCATCGTGGACCTGATTCGCGATCGCGAGGTTCCCATCAGCATCAAGCTCGTCGACTCAGAGCTGTTTTTAGTGGAGGGCGAGGAGGGCTGGCTGCAGACGGAGCTTCAGCAAGACGAGGAAGAGGAGGAAGGCCCCATCTCCATTGTGGTTCAAAAGGTGACGGTGGAAAACGCCACCGTGATCGCCAACCCGCTAGGCTCTTTAGACGCCAGCGTTGCCTTAGAAGACAGCACCCCCAATGGAGACGCCAACGACGTCGACGCTCGCGCTGGCATCCCGCCTGATACAACGCCTGAGGAGGAGGATCAAGGCAGCATTGTGCCGACGGAGGACGAAGACGGTGCCCCTGAGGTTCGCCTAGAGCCTGTAGTTCTCGCAGGGGTCGATGCCGTTGCCAACCTGCGCAATGAGTATAGGGATATTGATTTTGAGGCCAGTGGCGGTCTCAGGAGTGGCGGTGAGTTTGACATCAATGGTGCTGCCGATCTTGAGGTGCAGCGGGTTAGGGCTGCCCTGCGCAGCAGCGACGTCTCCCTGCCGGTTTTAGTGGCGCTGCTGCCCCTGCCCCTGGCGCTTGAGCAGGGCGAGCTCGACAGCAACGTCACCGTAGAATACCGGGGCGACAGCAACCAGCCCCCCATTGAGTCCCTCTACTTCCAGGGCACGGCGCAGATCTCGGACGCGATCGCCCAGCTTGAGGCGGCCCCCCAGCCCATTGAAGATCTCAACACTAGCCTGCGCTTTGACGAGCAAACCATTCGCCTAGAAGACACTAGCCTGCGCTACGGCGAGATTCCTGTAGAGGCGGCGGGGAATGTCGACCTGCAGGAGGGGTACGACATCGACGCCCAGGTGCCTGAGGTTACTTTAGAGGGGCTGCAGGAGACGCTGAATATTCCGATCCCCGTTGAGGTAGCGGGCGCGTTTGAGGCCGATGCCCAAGTGAGCGGGCCGCTAGAGCAGCCGGTGGTCACCGGGGACATCAGCAATCAGGGCCGCGTCGACCTAGACCGCACCGCTGTCGATGTGGTACAGGCCGCCTTCAAATTCACGCCGCCGCTGCTGACGGTGGAGTCATTTCGCATTGTCCCCACCGTGGGCGGAGAGATTGTCGGAGATGGAACCGTCAACCTGGAGGCCGATGGCAACGTCTTGGCCAATATTGACGCCACTATCCCGGCAGATGAGCTGGCTCAGGACTACGGCTTTTCACTGCCAGCGCCCTATCAAATTGGCCCTCTGGTCGCTGATCTAGAAGTCTTTGGCCCTTTTAACGATATTCAGGCGGTGGCGCAGTGGCGACTGCCCCAAGCCACCTATAGCGGCCAAGGTCAAGTGAGCTACGGAAATAACGCCCTGCGGCTGCAGGACACGCAATTTCAGGTGGAGGGGGGCACCGTCAGTGCCGATGGCGTAGCGCAGTTCGACCAGCAGACCTGGCAGGCCAACGTCGACGCCTCTGGGGTGCGCACCGGTGACGTTGCACCCCAGCTTCAGGGACTGCTGACCGCTGACGTGGCGCTGGCGGGGCGGCTCGATAACCTCGACCTTGCCGCCGTCAGCGCCCAGGGCACGGCGCGGCTCGACGACACCCGCATCCAGCCCATAAACGGGGTTGCCTTAATTGCTCCCGGCACCTATCAAACCGGCTTTCGCTGGACCGGGGATGGGCTGCAGGTGGATGGGTTCCGCGGCCCTAACCTGCGGGCGGATGGCTTCATCGGCCTTGACCCGGCGTCGGCGTCGGTGGTGACTCGGTTTGACCTAGACGTGGTGGCAAACGACTACGAGCTAGCGCGACTCGACCCGTTTTTGCCCGACGCCGTGCGGGCCCAGGCGCAGCTGCGGGGGCTAGCCAGCTATGCAGGGCAGGTGAGCGGAACCCTGAGCGCGCCCCAGGTAAACGGCCAGCTGGCTCTCGACGGCTTTGGCGTCAACCGCTTCACCTTTGCCAACTTGGCGGGGCCAGTGCAGCTCGGTCTGGGCCAAGGCGGCCAGATTGCCCTCCAGGGCGGAGGCGATCGCATTGCGGCCACCGTCAGCGAGAGCTATATCCCTACGGACTTTGCTATTCGCAACGGCGAGATTTCCCTCACGGGCGAAACTGCGGGCGACACCCTGACGGCCCAGCTCCGGGACTTCCCGCTGCAGCTTTTAGACTACAAGCCCCTTGGCGAGGCACAGGGGGCGGTGAGCGGCGTGGTCAATGCCAATGTAGAGGCCAATATTGCCGACCTAAGCAACCCCTCTGCCGTAGCGTCCCTGGCTGTCGCAGAGCCGAGCCTGGGGGCTATCGCAGCAGACCAGTTTACCGGGGAGGTCACCTACCGCAACAGCGCCATTAGCTTAGCCGCCGGGGAGCTTACTCAGGGTCCAAGCCTCTACACCCTAGACGGCCGCTTGGCCCTAGATGGGGCGCAGCCCTTTGAGGCCAACGTGGCGGTGCAGCAGGGCCAGCTAGAGACGGTGGTGGCTGCAGTGCGGCTGGTATCGCCTGCCAGTGGGCAGGCAGGAGACGGGGCAGATGCTTATCAGGAGGGCGACCTCGATGCAATAGATGCGGGACGGCCCGCGCGGCCGCTGCTGGAACAGGCCCTCTACGCCACCAAGCTTGCGGCCCTCAACAGGCAGCTCAACCCAGAGGACCAGACCACGGCGCTGATTCCGCCGCTGGAGGAGCTAAGCGGCACCTTTGACGCCCGCCTCGACGTATCGGGGCAGCTCAGCAGTATTTTTGAGGGGCTGAGGGCCGAGTTTGCCCTTGATGGGCAAGACTGGGACTGGGGGCAGTACGATGATCCCAACCAGGTAGAGGTCGCGGGCAGTCTCGTGGAAGGCACCCTAGCCCTAGAGCCATTTCGCTTCCAGTCGGGGGAGTCCTTGGTGGCCTACAGCGGTAGCTTAGGGATTACCGGAAACCAGTCGGGCGTATTGCGGGTGGAGCAGGTGCCGGTACCGCTGCTGCAGTCTGTGGCCGAGAATTTCGCCAACGTGCCTGTGAATCTAGACGGCAGCCTCAATGCCCTAGTGAACTTTGACGGCAGCCTAGTTACGCCCAGGGTAGAAGGAGAGGCGGCGATCGCCAACGCCCAGGTAAACGGCAACCCGCTAGATGAGGTGGCCACCGAATTTCGCTACGTCGACGCACAGCTCGACGCCGAAGCACGCCTGGTTAATCAAGGTCCGCAGAAGCTTGTGGCCCGGGCAAGCATTCCTTACGCACTGCCCTTTATGGCGGTGCGTCCCGCCACCGATCAGATTTCGGCGGAGGCAGTGCTGCAAGATGAGGCGCTGGGGTTAATCAGCGTGGTGACCAATAACCAGCTCCAGTGGGAGGGGGGCAACGGTTTAGTTCGGGTTGACGTCAGCGGCACCCTAGAGGAGCCAGTGGTGGCGGGAACAGCCCAGTTTGACGACGCTACCGTGGCCCTGCAGTTGATCAACGACCCGATTACGGATATCACTGGGCGAGCCATGTTTGACCTAGATCAGATACAGGTGGCGGACCTGCAGGCCAAGCTTAACGGGGGTGATATTCAAGTGGACGGGGCGCTGCCGGTGCAGTCGCCGGACTCCTCCACTGAGCTGCTGGTGAGCTTAGACCAGGTGCCCGTCGATCTAGATGTGCCGGCGATCGCCAATCGTGAGGTCGGCTTTAGCGCCACGGTAGATAGCAAGGCGATCGTCAGCGGTACGGCGCTAGATCCCGTTTTGGGGGGCAAGGTCCAGCTTCAGGATGGCCAGGTTGACGTATTCAGCGGTCTTTTTGGTGGATTCGGCGGAGCTGGGGCTTCACCGGCTGCGGCGGAAGATGCGACGACAGGTTCCTCAGCAGAAGACGGCGCTACAGAAGCAGAGGAGCCAAACTTAATCTTTGGTATCGACCGCATCAGGCGATTCTTGAGGAAGCCTAACGCCGAGGGAAATTTCGGTGGCGCGATCGCCAGCAGGACTCCACCCAGCAACTTACTCGGCAGCGATGCCGACTCTGACAGCCTCATTCGCTTCGACAATTTAGAAATCACCCTCACCGACGATTTAGAAGTTGCCGGTGGGTCCTTCTTCAACGTTGAGGCCGAAGGCAGTTTGATTTTGAACGGTGGCTTGGCCAATTTGCGGCCCGACGGTGAGCTAGACCTCGTCTCGGGGTGGGTGAACCTGTACAGCGCCCAGTTCCGCCTAGATCGGGATGAACCCAACCGCGTCGTTCTCACCCCCGATGAAGGCCTAGACCCGCTTTTACAGGTCACCGCTGTAGCCGATGTGCCAGAGCTAGAGCGCACCCCCGTCGCCCCGTCATCACCGTTTGCGCCCTCTGAGGTGGCTGACCAGTCAGCCGTTCCATCGTTTGGCGGCTTCGAGACCATCGAGGTCATCGCCCGCATTGATGGACGGCTAAGTCAGCTTCAGGAAAACCTAGAGCTAGAGAGCGACCCCCCCCGTACGGATGAGCAGCTCGTGGCGCTGATTGGGGGGGGGCTGGTCAACCAGTTTGCTCAGGGCGATGCGGCGGCTGGTCTAGCGACCTTCGTCGGCTCTGGCAACTTTGCCAACGTCAGCAATGAGATTGCCGATACCCTAGGGATCGACCTATTTCGTATCTTCCCTGCCACTGACGTTGGCGATGAGTCTAATCTGCCGGTCAACGTTGGCGTCGAGGCCGGTGTAGATATTGCAAATGACCTCTCGGTCACGATCCTGCAGCTTTTGGGCAGCACCACCCCGCCCCAGGTTGGTCTGCGCTATCGCCTCACTGAGGAGTTTCAGATTCGAGCCAACACCGACCTAGACGAAGATACGCGCGGGATTTTGGAATACCAGATTCGGTTTTAGCCGTTTGCTAGTTTTCCCGATGGGAAACCAAGCTCGCGATTCTGGGTCTTGCCAGGCTAGGAATAGGGTGTTCGATTGAGCTCCTGCCAAACGCTAGCCCCAAACGCGCCACTCCTCCCAATCTAGGTTGAAGATAGAGGTATTGGGAAACGCTGTAGGGTTGCCTGCCTCCTCAATCCGCCGCTGCAGCTGCTCAAGCTGGGGCTCCTCCAGCGGCAGCTCATCCACCAGCTCATAGGGATAGACGCCCTGCTCTAGGGCGAAATCTATCGTCAGGCCTGCCGCCGCCCCAACCGACCACTCAAAGGAATGCACCCGGTAGGCCGCTGCGGCTACATGGCTAGTCGCGATGCTCTTGCTGGCCACCAGCAGGTTATCGATCTGCTGGGGAATCATCGACCGCAGCGGAATTTGCCCAGGGTAGGTTTGGCCCTGAGCCTGGCGAGTGCCAGGGCGCTCGATATTGCCGGGGGCCTCCGGTGGGGACTGCGCCATGCAGGGGTGGAAATCGATGGCGTACTGAGCGATGCCCACGGCATCGGGGTAGATGGTGGAGCGGGTGCGGCGAGTGATCTCCTCGGGGGAGGTCTTAGAGGCGATCGCGCTAGTGGCTTCCAGCCCCGCTAGCGCTTTCCACAGCTTGCCGTAGGTGTCGGCAGAGAGATCCTGGTAGAACTCGCTGCGGTAGTCCTGCCGGGAGATGTCAATTTCATGGACGGCAAAGCCGTAGGGGTGACCAAGGGAGGGCCGACCGACAATCCGCCGCCCTTCGCGAATATAGGGGTATTTCGATAAGCCATGCTGGGTGCCCATGGGGGAGTCTAAGCCCGTCATCAGCCGGTGGGCGGGGTGGGGCCTTTTGGGGTTGTCATCGGCCTGAGCTTCTTCTTGGGAGTCGGTGGTGCCCTCCACCAGCCAGTAGAAAAAGCCCAGGGCCAGCTCTTCACCACTCTCTAGGGTTTCCTGCCGCAGCCCACCCATCCAGCTGCCGGGCTCCAGCTGATCGTCGTCTTCAAGCTGCTCACGGCTGTAGACCAGGTTGTCTTCCTCGGTGCCGGGGCGGTAATCGTTGCCCCAAACCCAGTTCTGCATGGAGATGTCGCCGGGCCGGGGCACCGGTACCCCAAAGCGCGGCACCCCTGGACGACCCTCGCTGTCGGGAGCCCAGATGCGGCGGTAGGTGAATACCGCGTCAAAGTCCGCCAGGTTGGGGTTGGGATCATAGCCGTAGTAAGGCTGGTAGCGCTCGTAAAAGTCCGGCTCTTCGTGCTCCTGGGGGGCCTCGGTCTGCTCCATGGCGAAGGTGTAGGTGAAGCCCTGGGTGCAGTAGGGGTCGCCGGCTTCGCTGGCGGAGGAGGGGTTGAGATAGCTGCGCGGGTCCAGCCCTAGGCGATAGGGCACGTCCGCTAGGGCGATGAGCTCACCGGTTTCGGTGGCTTCTATAACGTACCAGTCTGCGCCTTCTGCCTCGCTCTCCTGTTGGGGCACAAACTGAATCACGGTTTTCGCCAGTCGGTCGGAGTCATCGTACTCGTAGGCGTCTTCAATGACTTGGGATAGCGGCTCGTGGTTCAGGGGAGGCGTTTCGGGCTGGGGCGCGTGCTGGATGGCGATCGCCGACTCAATTTGGCTGCCGTCTGCGCTCAGGGTGAGGTCCTTAACCACGGTGGAGGGGAACCACTTCAGGGTGCCGTCACCTTCATCTTCCGCATCCTCAAGCATCTCCAGCAAAATCTCGTGGGCGTGGTAGGGCAGAAAGCAGGAGGCACTTACCCAGCAGGCTCCGGGATTCAGCTCGCCGTACTCGTCTTCGATGCGCTGCCGCAGCTGGTTATATCCATCGGAGTAGAAGAGGAGCGATCGCTGCATTTTGGCTTCGTCTAGTGCCGAGGTGCCCTGAGAGGAGATCTGCCCGCCTACCCAGTCGGTAAGCTCGCTCATGCAAACGGTGCGGCCTAGCCTGAGGCTTTCGTAGGCGGCGGCGGTGCCGGCGAGACCGCCGCCTACGATGAGGAGATCGCAGGTTTCGGTTTGGTCGATCTCGGGGGTGTCGTCGGCTGAGGCAGGACGCGTGAGCGGAAGCTGGGCGGCAACTAAGCCGACTAACGCTGCGCTAGTGAAGCGCATTTTGAGCGATCGGGAGAGAAAGGGAGCTGCCATATCGCGGGAAAATTTGGGTCGCTGACTATTATACGAGATGGCGTTTTTTGTGGGGGCTTTCTCTTCCGATTTGAAAAATTTATCGACAGCGTGAGGGGATACCCCCAATGAGATCTATCACCAAAGCCGCGCTCCTAGCCGCCATTAAGAAAGTGACCTGGGCTCTCAAAGAATCCAGGTCACTTAAGGTTTGCAGTAGAACTGACGTCAAAGGCGAGTCAAACATGGCCCGCTCGACGTCAGTTCTACAGGCCTTGGGGCGAGAGATTACTTAACCGAGACCTTCGCGCCAGCGTCCTCAAGGGACTTCTTGGCCTCTTCAGCCGCGTCCTTAGCAACCGCCTCCTTGATGGCCTTAGGCGTAGACTCCACCATATCCTTGGCCTCTTTGAGACCCAGGCCAGTGAGAGAGCGGACCACCTTGAGGATAGCGATCTTCTTATCGGAAGGCACCTCTTCAAGCACCACGTCAAATTCGGTCTTCTCTTCTGCCTCTTCAGCAGGTGCGGCAGCGCCGCCAGCAGCGCCAGGAGCCATCATCATCATGCCGCCGCCAGCAGAGGCAGAGGCATCGACGCCAAAGGCTTCTTCAATTTGCTTTACGAGCTCAGATGCCTCTAGGAGAGACAGGGTCTTGAGCTGCTCTAGAATCTGATCGGTAGCTTCAGACATAGTTTTCCTCAGTAGATAGGGTGTAGTGAATTACAAAACAGCGTTACGAAACAATTGGCGGCCCTTAGGCTGGTGGCCCTTAAGCCGCGATATCAAACTGCGGACTTAGGCCGCGTCGGCATCGTCCTTGGAAGCCACGGCCTGCAGCGCGCGAGCCAGAGATGCCGGCACCTCGCGGACGCCCACGGCCAGCTTGGTTGGTACCGCTTTGGTTCCAACGGCCAGCTTGGTCGGAACTGCGTTGATTGCGCCAGCAATGCGGGCAATCAGCTCTTCCTTCGTCGGTAGCTCAGTAATGGCCTTGATGTCGGCCTCATTGAGCGCCCGGCCCTCCATAACGCCGCCGCGCAGCTCCGTCTTTTTGGTGTCCTTCTGGAACGACTGGTAGGCCTTGATGCCTTTGCCCAGATCATCCTTAAGCAGAAGAAACGCCGACGACTCTTTGAGAAACTCCGTTATGGGCTGCCAGGCGTCGTCGCCATCCACCGCAATCCGCATCAGCGTATTTTTGGTGATTTTGCAGACGGCGCCGGTCTCCCGCAGGCGATCGCGCAGGTCGGAGATTTCTGCCACCGACAGCCCTTTGTAATCAATGACTAGGGCCAGCTGCATCTCGCCGAGCGTTTCTTTAAGCTCCGCGACGATCGCTTTTTTATCCTCTAGGGTTCTCCCCATTCAATCTCACCTCCTTTTTTGGGGTCGTGTTTGCACGCTTGAAAACGTCACCTGTCTTTTGAATCAGCAACTACCACCAAGAGTCGGCCATAAAAAAATCCCGACGCTGGGGCCGGGACGCAGGAATTACCTAGCGCTGACGTCAATCCCATAGCGCGGAAAATCGCTTGGGGCGATCGCAATGCCTCAGCACCACGACAGACATCAGCAAACCTAGGCAGGAATTATGGAGCACCTGCTGTCTTCGGCGTTGCTATTCAGTTGAAGATTTTTACTAGCGCGTCATCTCCCGCGACAGGTTTCTAAAAACTCTTGGTAGTCAGGCTAGCCTTCACTCTGGCCTTTCCTAAGCTATGTCTTCCATCTTCAAATCTCGCAGGGCGCTGACGTCCACCTGAACTGCAGGTCCCATGGTAGCAGACACGTAAACGCTGCGCCAGTACCGACCTTTTGCGCCGGAGGGGCGGTTGCGATCGATGGTGTCCTGCAGCGCTTTGAGATTAACCAGTAGGTCTTCAGAAGGGAAGGTTGCCTTACCAAACAGCACGTGCACAATACCGCTGCGGTCGGCCCGGAACTCAAGCTTGCCCGCCTTGAACTCGTTAATGGCTTGGGGTAGGTCGAAGGTCACGGTACCGCCCTTAGGAGAGGGCATTAGGCCCCGAGGCCCCAGCAGTCGGCCCAGCTTGGCGACCTGGGGCATCATGTCCGGCGTGGCGATGAGGACGTCAAAGTCCATCATCTCTTCCTTCTGAATTTCGGCAATCAGCTCTTCAGAGCCCACTAGGTCAGCGCCAGCTTCGTTGGCTTCGGCTACCTTTTCACCACGGGCAATCACCGCCACCCGTACGGACTGGCCCGTACCTTTGGGCAGGACTACAGTGGTTCTAAGCTGCTGGTCGGTATATTTGGGGTCGATTCCGAGGCGGATATGGGCCTCGGCGGACTCTGGGAATTTGGCGGTTGCCGTTTCCCGCAGCAGGTTGAGCGCTTCAGTGGGCTCGTAGGTCCGGTCTTGGACCTTGGTGGCCAGCTCCTGAAATCGACGCGATCGCGTCTTGGTCATGGGTTTCTCCTTGGGGTGCTGACGAAGCGCGAGCCTCTCCCCCAGCTAATATCACGGCTTTCTACGATAGCGCGTACGGGATAAAACGGCAACAGCGGCATTGTAACCGCTGCGGACGGACTGCAAAAGAGCGTGGCAGTGCCATGCTCCTGCTAGTCCGCTACCGTCACGCCCATGTTGCGCGCCGTACCTTCGACAATGCGCATGGCGGCTTCGATATCGTTAGCGTTGAGGTCAGGCATCTTGGTTTGGGCAATATCCCGCAGCTGATCGCGGGTGATGGAGCCCACTTTGACGGTGTTAGGTGTGCCCGATCCCTTCTCGATCCCCATTGCCTTTTTGATGAGGACGGAGGCCGGCGGCGTTTTGAGGATGAAGGTAAAGCTGCGGTCCTCAAACACCGAGATTTCTACCGGCACCACGAGGCCGACCTGGTCTGATGTGCGGGCGTTGTACTCTTTACAGAACGCCATGATGTTTACGCCATGCTGACCCAATGCCGGACCAATAGGCGGGGCGGGGTTGGCTTTTCCAGCGGGAATCGCCAGCTTAATAATGGAAACAACTTTTTTCGGCATTGCTAACTTTGTTTTTCAACCTGATTAAACTCTAGTTCGACGGGCGTGTCGCGCCCAAAAATAGACAGCAGCGCCTTTAGCTTGCTGCGCTCGGGGCTGACCTCAATTACCTCACCCTCGAAGTCCTTAAACGGTCCAGAGAGCACGAGTATCTTATCGCCTTCGGCCATGTCAACCTTGACGACGGCCTTCTGCTCCTCAGCCTGCCTAAAGATACGTTCGATCTCACCGCGGCTGAGGGGCATCGGCTTCACGTGGCCCCGACCTCGACCATAGCGGCGCCGCTGCTCTGCGCCGACGAAGTTGATGACGTTGGGGGTGCTTTTGACCACCTGCCACGCATCGTCATCCATTCGCATGCGCACTAAGACGTAGCCTGGAAATACCTTCTCGGCGATTTCCTTCGGTTTGCCGCTCTTTTGGGGCTTGAGAATCTGCGTTTGAGGGATCTGAATATCAAGAATGCGATCGGCAACGTCCATCGTTTCAATGCGCTGCTCTAGGTTCATTTTTACCCGGCGTTCGCAGCCGGACGCGACCTGGATGGCATACCAGCGGGCAGAGACTTTTCCGCGCTCCCCACCTTCGTGCCCCCCGCCTTCGCGCTCTTCCTTTTCGGGCGCTTCAATTTCAGATTCAAGTTCAGACTGGTCAAATGAAGTCATCTTTAGAACACCTGCTTTGCAGCCCAGCCAAACAACGCATCAACTAGGTAAATAACTGTTGCAGAGAGCGTCACCATAAGGACTACCGCAACCGACTCGCTGATCAGCTGCTGACGGCTCGGCCATACCACTTTACCGAGCTCTTCCCGGGTTCCTTGAATAAACTCCACCGCTTGAAAATTAGAAGACCCTTTGGATTCGGCCTCTTTCTTTGTATCTTTAGCGGGGGTCTCCTTCTTCTGTGCCACAGCTCTAAATCCCTCAAAATTAACTTATGCGATCTTTTCGCGATGCTCTATCGAACGCTTTAGCTACTATAGCTCTTTTGTCGACCCAGACTGATGGCGCCATTCTACCCATCGCAGAAGCCGCCAGCGTTGCTTATCTGTCGCTCAGCTATACGGCCGCTTAGCTATACGGCTGCTCAGCTATACAGCCTAGCTGTCCGGCTCCAATGCTCAGCCGCCTTAGCAAGAAATGAGCGCGCCCTGAAGGACTCGAACCCTCGACATCAGGTTTTGGAGACCTGCGTTCTACCAACTGAACTAAGGACGCATACGATGGGTGATCCAGCCAAAGTTTGACAGCACCCCCATTCCATAGACTATACCATTTCAAGCTGAGCTAAGCATCGGTGCGGCCGGAATAGGCGAGCCTTACAGGCTCCCTTGAGGCTTGTCGCCCGCTAGAGCGCGCGGTCAAACCGCTGCTTAAGGCGGGTGGCCTTGCCGACGCGGTTGCGCAGGTAGTACAGCTTAGCGCGGCGAGCTTTACCGCGGCGCACGATCTTGATGTTGGCGATTTTGGGCGAGTGCAGCAAGAAAACTCGCTCGACCCCAACACCTTGAAACACGCGGCGAACCGTAATCGTTTCACTGATGCCGCCGTGGCGCATGGCAATTACGGTGCCCTCATAGGGCTGGATGCGCTCTTTGCCGCCTTCGCTGATGCGAACGCCAACCCGAATCGTATCGCCCACGTGGATAGTGGGCAAGTCAGACTTTAGCTGAGTCGACTCAATTGATCGAATAATTTCCTGTGCATTCATGATTCGCCTCGTAAAATCCGCATCTAAAGCTTGCGCGCAAGCCGCAAACATCCTGCCAACGCCAAGCCATAAGCGCCTTGCGACCTAAAGTGCTTATCTACTTGAGATCGCGCAAATGCCTCTGGAGCCTATTGACGCATGGGACAAGCATTGAGCCAACCCACGGTCTATCATAATACTGTAAGCAGCGGCTTTATGCCAAGCCCTGATAAAAAACGCGTTGTGCTGCGCCAAAGGGTCGTTTACCCGACTGCGGCTCATGTAGTAAATTCGTATACATTTGACCCAGATTGAGTTAGCCCGGACTGGTCTGGGGCAGGTTCGTCTGGGGCAATCGATGCTTACGCTAAACCCGCTACCCCTGGCTGAATTGATATGGCTGATGTCTCAGAACGCTTATATATAGAGGTGCCAACCTCGAACACCGACGCGGTGCGAAGCTGGCTGCAGCAGCAGTTTCAGCCTAGTTCAGGCCATAAGTCTTCAACGCCGGACGGTTGTACAATTTGCTTGTCTGGGACGCACTTGTCTGGGACGCTGACAGTATTTGTTTGGGCGGTGCAGCGGACCACCTACCTCAAAGCGTTTCGCTGGGGGGCCGCTTTGCCGAATGAGGCGGCGCTGCTCAGTCAGCTTGAGGCCGAGATTCGACGGGCATTTCCAAACCAATACCCTGAGCTGCCCGAAGTGGACCTTGAGCAGCAGTCTATTTTTGATGCGCTGGCTTCGGCCTATCCCAAAACGGTGCACTACTTTCGCAAGATGCCCCAGGGCGATCGCGATCTGACGCGGGCCTACTGGTGGGAGCGGCGCTGGCGAGATGGGGTGCGCTGGTCGGAGACCGGCCCTAAAGGGCGATCGCCCCAGGCCCCGCGCCAGGTATTGAGCCAGGGCAGGCTGCCCGACACCTCTGAGGAGGCCGACAGAGACGACGCACTCTACGACATCGCCTACGTGGGCGGCGCGCTGGGGGCCCTTCATGCGGCGCTGATGGCCAAGCTGGGGTACCGGGTGCTGCTGGTGGAGCGGCTGCCCTTTGGGCGCATGAACCGCGAGTGGAACATCTCCCGCGATGAGCTGCAGACCCTAGTGGATCTGGGCCTGCTGAGCGCCGCAGAAGTTGACGATTTGATCGCCTGTGAATATGTAGACGGCTTTCACAAATTCTTTGACGCCAACAACCCGCCCCAGGCCAAGGCCCCGGTGCTCCATACCCCTACCGTGCTCAATGTGGCCCTCAAGTCCGATGCGCTGCTGGCTCGCTGCGGCGAAATTGTGCGGCAGAACGGAGGGCGCATTGCCGATGAGACCGAGTTTGTGCGGGCCGCCGTAGAGGCGCAGGGCGTCACCCTAGAGACGACTCACCTGCCCACCAGGACGACGCAGCGCTGGCGATCGCGCCTTCTGGTCGACGCCATGGGCACCGCCTCCCCTATCGCCTGGCAGCTAAACGGCGGCCGGGCCTTTGACAGCGTGTGCCCTACGGTGGGCGGCATCGTATCGAGCGGGTTCGACGAGGCGGTGTGGGACAGCCACTTTGGGGATGTGCTCAACAGCCACGGCGATATCTCTCGCGGGCGGCAGCTGATTTGGGAGCTGTTTCCCGGCGAGAACGGGGAGCTGACCATCTATCTGTTTCACTACCACCAGGTTGATTCCCGCAACCCGGGCTCGCTGCTGGAGATGTATGAGGACTTTTTCACTATCCTGCCGGAGTACCGCCGCTGCGACATGGAGGCCCTCACCTGGCGCAAGCCCACCTTTGGCTACATCCCCGGCCACTTTAGCGTCCGCGCTAGCGATCGCCAGGTGGCCTATGACCGGCTAATTGCCATCGGCGACGCCGCCTCGCTACAGTCGCCGCTGGTGTTTACCGGCTTTGGCTCCCTGGTGCGCAACCTGCCGCGCCTCACTCACCTGCTGGACGTCGCGCTGCGGCACGACCTGCTGCAGGCCCACCACCTCAACCAAATTCGGGCGTTCCAGAGCAATGTAGCCGTGACCTGGCTGTTTTCCAAGGGCATGATGGTGCCGACGGGTAAGTTCACCTCGCCCGAGCGCATCAACGCCATGCTGAACACCTTCTTCGGCATTTTAGCTAGCGAGCCCGACTCGGTGGCCGACGACTTTATCAAAGACCGGGCGGGGTGGGGCGTCTTCAACCGCATGGCCCTCAAAGCCGCCTGGCGCAATCCGGCGCTGATCGGCTGGATTTGGCAGCTGGCCGGACCTAAAGACTTCCTGCGCTGGACGGGCAGCTACGTCAACTTCACGGTGGACGCGCTGCTGAGCTGGCTATTCTCTTGGCTGCCCCACCTGGTGGCTAGGGCTCAGCCACGGCTGGAGGCCGCCGCCCCCGGCGTCTATTTTTGGCTGCTGGTGCGCAGCTACGCCATCAGCTATGCCAAGGGAAACATGACCCCGCGCTGGGCCCCGGAGCCGCCCCCAGAGTCGGCACCAGAATCGGACTCAGAGTCGGCACCAGAATCCAGCGTCCCTGTGCCCCAGCCAGCACCGGTGGGCGATCGCGCTTCTCGGTAGGCTAAACCACTTCGCCCGCTGCGGCCTCGTCAGCCTCGCGGTCCATCTGGTCTAGGCACTGCCAGATTTCGTTGAGCAGGGGATCTAGCCCGGTGCGGGCTACCGCTGAGATCAGGTGCACCGGCTCGCCGCTGGCCTGCTGGAGGGCGATCGCCTTTGCCTGGGTCTCGTCCTCGGGCAAAGCATCAACCTTGTTGAGGGCCAAAATCTGGGGCCGCCCCGTTAGCTCGTGGCCATAGGCCTGAAGCTCTGCTTGAATGACCCGATACGCCTCGGTGGGGTCTTCCTCAGTGCCGTCGATCACGTGCAGCAGCAGCCGGGTGCGCTCGATGTGGCGCAAAAACTCGTAGCCCAGCCCGCTGCCCTGGTGTGCACCCTCAATCAGTCCGGGAATGTCGGCGAAGACGGTGCCGTCTCCCGTGGGTTTACGGACCACGCCCAGGTTGGGGACTAGGGTAGTGAAGGGGTAGTCGGCCACCTTGGGGCGGGCCGAGGAAAGGGCCGAAATCAGGGTCGATTTGCCGGCGTTGGGCAGGCCGATGATGCCCACTTCGGCCAGCAGCTTCAGCTCTAGGCGAATGGTGCGCTCTTCCCCGGCCAGCCCGGGCAGCGCATGCTCCGGAGCCCGGTTGCGGTTGCTGAGAAAATGCCGGTTTCCGAGGCCGCCTTTACCGCCCTGGGCGACGCAGAGCGTTTCCCCCGCCTTAACCAAATCCCCCAGCACCTCGCCGCTGTCGGCGTCGTAGACCACCGTGCCGCAGGGGACCTCAATTACCCGGTCCTCGCCTGAGGCTCCGGTTTTATTGCTGGGGCCGCCCCGCATGCCGTTTTTGGCGAGAAACTGATGGTTGTACTTGAAGTCCAGCAGGGTTTGGAGCTGGTTAGAGGCCTTGAGCAAAACTGAGCCGCCCGGGCCGCCGTTGCCGCCGGCAGGACCGCCCGCCGGCACAAATTTCTCGCGGCGAAAGGCGACGATGCCATCCCCGCCGTCTCCCGCCTGTACCCCTACAGTCGCCTGGTCGATAAATTGCATAAGGTTTTACCGCGCTGCCCTTGATAGTAATATGGTAGCCGTGGTTATGCCCCTCGATTTAGCGTCTGCCCGAGGCCCTTGTACGCCAGGGCTTGAGTTTGTAGGGGACACCAACGGTGAAAATAGTGAGCATTGCTGAACCATGGTAGCAGTAGCAATTTTGGCAGCCGGGCGCGGCACGCGAATGAAATCTAGACTGCCCAAGGTTTTACACGAGCTGGGGGGGCGATCGCTGGTCGAGCACGTCCTGCTGAGTCTGAAGCAGATCAACCCAGAGCGGCGGCTGGTGATTGTGGGCTACGAAAAGGATCAGGTGCGGCACTCCCTCGCCGATGACAGCTCAGGGGTGCCGCTGGAGTTTGTTGAGCAGACAGAGCAGCTGGGTACGGGCCATGCGGCGCAGCAGCTCATTCCCCACCTGCAGGACTTCACGGGCGATGTGCTGGTGCTCAACGGCGACGTGCCGCTCCTGCGCCCCGAGACCCTCGAACGACTGCTCCATACTCACCAGAGCCAGCGGAACGAAGCCACCATCTTGACGGCGCAGCTCTCCAACCCCCAAGGCTATGGCAGAGTATTTTGCGACGGCCAAAACGTCGTCACCCAAATCATCGAGCACCGCGACTGCACCAAAGCCCAGCGCCAGAATCCGCGCATCAACGCCGGGGTCTACTGCTTCCGCTGGGAAACGCTGATGGCGGTGCTGCCCAAGCTGCAGACCAACAACGACCAGAAAGAGTACTACCTCACCGATGTCATCGGCATGATGGCCCCGGTGATGGCGGTGGATGTAGCAGATCCCGGCGAGATTTTGGGCATTAACGATCGCGTTCAGCTGGCCACCGCCTACGACATCCTGCAGACGCGGCTGCGGGAGGACTGGATGCGGGCGGGCGTAACCCTCGTAGACCCCAACACGATCACCATTGACGACACGGTGCAGATCGAGCCGGACGTGATTATTGAGCCCCAGACCCACCTGCGGGGCAGCACCACGATTAAGACCGGCTGCCGCATTGGGCCGGGCTCGCTGATTGAGAACAGCGCCATCGGGGCGGGGGTAACGGCCCTCTATTCCGTGATTCGAGACAGCGTCGTCAGCGACCATAGCCGCGTCGGCCCCTATGCCCACCTGCGGGGCCAGGCTCAAGTAGGGGCGGGCTGCCGGGTGGGCAACTTTGTGGAGCTGAAGCAGACGACTCTGGGAGAGAACACTAACGTCGCCCACCTGTCTTACTTAGGCAACGCCACCCTAGGCCAGCAGGTGAACGTCGGGGCCGGCACAATCACCGCCAACTATGACGGCGTCAGCAAGCACTCTACGGCGATTGGCGATCGCAGCAAGACGGGCTCCAACAGCGTGCTGGTGGCTCCTTTGACCTTGGGGGCGGACGTGACGGTGGCGGCGGGCTCTACGATCACCGAGGACGTGGCGGATGACGCCCTGGTGATTGCCCGCGCGCGTCAGTCGGTGAAGCCGGGCTGGCGACTCGCCAAAGAGTAAGGCTGTGGCCCAAGTAACCCTAAGTCATCTCTACAAACAGTTTCCCCAGCAGCGCCAGGCTGAGACGGCCCCCCCGGCGACGGCCGCCCCAACGTTAGCGGCGCAGAAAGGGCCGCACGACGGCTCAGCGTCTCCCCACGGCGCCGTCTCGGTACTGCGCGACATCAACCTGACGGTGAACTCTGGGGAATTTTTGGCTCTGGTGGGCCCGTCTGGCTGCGGGAAAAGCACCCTGCTGCGCCTAATTGCGGGGCTAGAGACCCTCACAGCGGGGGAGATCTGGGTGGGCGATCGCAGAGTAAACGACCTGCCCCCCAAGCAGCGAGATGTGGCCATGGTGTTTCAGAGCTACGCCCTCTACCCCCACATGAGCGTGTACGACAACCTGGCCTTTGGGCTGCGGCGAATGGGGGATGAAACGCTGGCTGCTGCCACCCGCTGGCAGCAGGTTGCCGGACGCCTCTCCCGGGCGCTGCCGCCCCGCTGGCACTACGCCACCGACCGAGAGACCGATGTCCGCCAGCGGGTGCGGGAGGTGGCCCGCATGCTGCAGATCGACCCGCTGCTGGCCCGGCTGCCGCGGCAGCTCTCGGGTGGCCAAAAGCAGCGGGTAGCGCTGGGAAGGGCGATCGCCCGCAACCCTAAGGTATTTCTGATGGATGAGCCGCTGTCGAACCTGGACGCCAAGCTGCGCACCGAGACGCGGGGTCAAATCTCGGATCTGCAGCGGCAGCTGGGCACCACCACTGTCTACGTCACCCACGACCAGACCGAAGCGATGACCATGGGCGATCGCATTGCCGTGATGCACCAGGGCCAGATTCAGCAGGTGGCCCCGCCGCTGACCCTCTACCACCGGCCCGCCAATCGGTTTGTGGCCCAGTTCATCGGCGCGCTGTCCATGAACTTTTTATGGGTCGATGTGCATGCCCCGCTGCTGATCACCCACCCCGCCTTCCGCCTGACCCTGCCGGAGCGGTGGCAGCCGGTGCTGCAGCCCTACAGCGGCAGCTCAATTTGGCTAGGCATCCGGCCTGAGCACCTCAGCCTCGCCCCGCCCGCCCCCAAAAACCTTTGCCTGCGCGTCGAGCGGGTGGAGACCCTGGGCAGCGAGACCCACGTCACGGGTCAGCTGGCAGAGGCACCGGGACAGCCCCTGCAGGCCCGCCTCGCGCCGACCCAAGGCGCGGCGGCGGGGGAGACCCTGTGGCTGTCGCTGGACCCGGAGCACATCCACCTGTTTGACGGTGAAACCGAAGCGTCCCTGCAGCTTGGCCCAGACGACGCCGGTTGACGGACAAAACCCCGTCCCTGTAGGTTGGAAACGCCAACCTACGACGCCTCGGCTTTTTGCTCTAGGCGCTAACCCTATGGCCTCAGACTCTGACATCTCCCTCAGCGCCCTACCCTTCATCCCCTACATCAGCGACGACGGTCAGCTTCCCGACGACCTCAATAAGGTTGGCATCTACGCCATTTTCAACGCCGACAAGGTACTGCAGTTCGTCGGCTACTCCCGCGACATTGGCCTCAGCCTCAAGCAGCACCTGATCCGCTGCCCCCAAGACTGCCACTGGCTTAAGGCCCACACTATCGAGCGGCCTAAGCGCTCGACCCTAGAAGCGATTGAGGCAGCCTGGGTAGCAGAAGACGGTGCGGTGCCGCCGGGGAATCGTGACGGGGAGACGATTTGGACGGAGCCGGTGGATGCCAAGCTGCAGATGACAGCGGATGAGCAGGCCACCTACGCCAAGGCTCCTGGTGAACTAGAGCAGATGAAAACCCTGAAGCGCGTCGCGCGTCGGGTGGAGGAGGCGATCGCCACTCAGATCCAGGCGCGGGGCTTGAAGGAGCAAATTCGCTTTGACCCGAAGCTCAAGGAGCAGGGTCTGCTGGGGGTGAAGCCCTAGCGTTAAGCTCCCGTACCCAGCATCGCCGGCACGTCGATTTCTTTAATGCAGGTGGCCCGCGACAGCGAAAGCACGCAGTCGATAATCTTGAGCAGATCGGCCAGCGGAATGGCTTCCCCGCCCGTGAGGTTGTCTGCCGCTAGGTCGGCGAGCACTTCGGGCGTGCCCACGTTGCCGGGATTGATCGCGGTGACGCCAATCTGCTGCGATCGCAGCTCCTCCCGCAGGGAATGGACCACGCCCCGCAGCCCAAACTTTGAGGCGCTGTTGGCCACCTCCCGCCCCGGAAAGTTATCTCGCCCCGACAGCGCCCCCATGAACACAATCTTGGGGTTGTCCGAGCGCTGCAGGTTGGGCAGCAGCGCCTTCACAAGCCGAATGGGCGCGAGCAAGTTCACGGCGATCACCCGGGTGATGTCCTCGTCTGAGCAGGCCTCAAACCGGTACTGGCTTGTGAAGGCGTGGGTCTCCCAAGTGCCTCCCATGTAGAGCAGAGCGTCCAGGGGCCTGCCCGCGATCGCGCCAGCGACGGTTTCTATCCCGCTGAGCGTCGAGAGGTCGGCCTGGACCCAGCGGCCCGCTGGGGCGGGCGTGCGAGAGATAGTAATTAGGTGTTCGGACTGAGGCGCGAGGTGTTCCGCGACGGCGAGCCCGATGCCGCGGCTAGCGCCAGCGACGAGAACGCTCTTGGGTGACATTTATTGTACTCCTGCTGCGCCCCAGCAAAGGCTGAACTTCGTAATGCCTGGAAAGTCGAACTCAAATTGGTTAGCGAAATACTCTGCGTGGAAGGTTTGGTAGGGCCTGAACCCGATAGACTCGTACAGGTGGCGCGCCCGGCTGTTGCCGTTGATCACCGTGATCCCCACTTGCGAATGCCGCCGCGATCGCCTTTCTGCGAGCAGCGCCCGGAGCAGCGCTTTTCCAAGGCCTTGGCCCCGGGCCTCCGGCAGCACGGCCACGGTCTCAATCATCCAGGGCGCGTAGGACGTCAGGAACGCGGGCTGGCAGTCGCCGCCCCAAAAGTCGAGGTAGCGATCGTGAAAGGCAGCGGTGACGGTCTGGGGCCAGTTTAACGCTTGGGCAGTTTTGCCGACGGCACTGAGGCGATCATCGGCGAGCTGGGAATTACGCGCAACGACTGAAAACCGCTCAGGAGCTGGTTGCGACGCTGCTCGTTCGCCATCAGGGTAACGATTCGGGAGAACCGGTTTAAAGCACTTATCATCGTTATAGCGGCCATCGCTATAACGACGTCTGGGACAGCTACTATGCCTACCAAGCCCCCATTTCCCGGCATGAATCCCTATCTTGAGAGCCCCTACCGGTGGCCTGAGATTCATCATGCCCTGATTTCAGAAATGGCCCGGACGCTTAACCTACAAATCGTGCCTAAGTGTCGGGCGGCGATCGAGGCGCGGGTGTATATCGACACGGCGCTGGTGGGGATTCCAAACATTTACGTCCACAAACGCGCGGACGCAAACGCGCGCTCCTCGGCAGTGGCCGTATCCGCCAAGCCAGAGCGAGTCAGACTGCCCACGCCCTGCGAAGTGACGGAAGGCTATCTGGAAATTCGAGAGCCGCTGACCAAGCGAGTCGTCACTGTGGTCGAAGTGCTCTCGCCCGCCAACAAGCGCAGCGGCGAGGGCAGACGAAAGTACCTGGAGAAGCGGCAGACCGTGTTGGCGAGCGCTACGCACTTTGTCGAAATCGATCTGCTGCGTCAGGGCGAACCGATGCCGCTAGCGAGCCAGCGGCGGGCCGACTATCAGATTTTGGTCAGCCGCTCAAACGAGCGCCCCAGCGCAGAGCGCTACGCGTTTACCGTCCAGGAGCCTATTCCCAAGTTTCTGCTGCCGCTGGAGATAGACGATACTGAACCTGTGGTAGACCTCAAGGCTCGGCTGGAGCAGGTCTGTCAAAACACTGCCGTTGACATCGATATTGACTACACCGCCCAGCCCCAGCCGGCCCTGCCTGAGTCGGATTGGAGCTGGCTGCGATCGCTACCCCAGGGAGGGCGTTGAAGCGGCGTTTTAAAATGAGACGCTGGGCTAGCGATCGCTCCCTTAGTAGCGCCGTTGCCCAGAGGCGTCGTTAAATAGACCAAACATCGGCCCCAGTAGCGCCCCAAACACAAATCCGCCGGCGTGGGCCCAGTAGGCAATCCCCCCCTGCCCCATGTCTGTTGGCACGCTGAGGCTAGCGATGCCGTAAAGGGCCTGCTGGACAAACCAGATTCCTAAAAAGACAATGGCCGGGATGCGGATAGTCGTAATGAAAAAGAAAATAGGGAACAGGGTCAAAATCTGGGCTCGCGGAAAGCGGAGAATGTAGGCCCCCATAACCCCAGCGATCGCCCCGCTTGCCCCCAGGGACGGCACGGTGGAGGACTGTGAGAAAAACCACTGGCTTAAGGACGCCAGCACGCCGCAGCCCAGGTAAAACAGAACGTAGCGCAGGTGGCCCAGCTTATCCTCGATGTTGTTGCCGAAGACCCACAGGTAGAGCATATTGCCGCCGAGGTGTAAGATGCCGCCGTGCATAAACTGAGAGGTCAGCAGCGTAATCCAGACCATCGGCGAGGCTTGGCCCGCGAAGCTGGCGCTGAGGTCGGCAGGCACCACGGCCCAGGTGCGAAAAAAGTCTTCTAGCCCCGCCTGACTCAGGCCAACTTGGTAAAGAAAGACAAAGATATTGACGCCGACAAAGACATAGGTGACAACGGGGGTGAGACGGGTTGGATTGTCGTCTTTTAGGGGAACCAAACTGGCCTCTCGAGGAACGATTGAAGGTGAACTTAACAATAATTTTTGGGCAAATCTGCGGGCAGCCGTAGTCTAAATTTAGCTGAGACAAGCGCCATCTTAAAAACGAGCGGTACAATGTCTAGCATAAGAGCCGCAAATAGGGCGGCAGGTCACCCCACGGTCGATCAGCGCGTTGCTGAGCCCGGCAGTAGCTTTAGAGGCTGCCCTTTTAGCCTGCTATAAGACCCTACTACTGGGTCCTGCAATAGGGACTAGCCCTTTGCCTGGCGATCGCTCTCTACTGATTATGGCGTGGATTACTTATCAGAAGCAGGATAAATTTGCATGGCAGTTTTACATGGGAGCTGGGTTGTCTCTACATCGGCGGATTTGAAGCCGGCGAACTCAAAGCAGTCGACCGCCAGCACTCACCCTGCCGTCGGCTTCTTAATCTGGGGGGAAAAATGGCGTCGCGCTGCGCCCCACAGGCTACCCAATCGAGATTTGGATACGCCCGATAGGTCTGGGGCCAGCATTCCAGGGCACCCCTACGCCATGGGGTCTGCCGAGCTGGGTCAGTGGCTGATGTCGCTGCAGGTGGCGGGCCAGCTTCAGTGGCCGGTGGAGACCTTGCCGCTCAAGACCCTATCGGAGACTTCGACTGTAACCCTTGAGGCTTGGCGATCGCTGCCAATTTTGCTGCCCAGCCACGTGCTGGCGGCGACTATATCTGGTGAAGGTGAGCCTGCTGAAGGTGAACCTGGTGAAGCGGCTCTAAATGCAGCTGAGCTAGAAAATGAGTCAGACCCAAATGCCCAAAGCGCATCCCGCGCCGTGCTGCCCCAGCATTCGGGCTCAGTGCTGCCCAACATTGCCAAAGACCAGCCGGTTGTCGATGCCCTAACGCTCTATCCCTGGCGTATTTCTGGGGTGTGGCTGCCAGCGGCGGATGCGGTGGCGTTCCTGCATTCCCTACCCCTCAGCCTGGCCGACCAGGAGCAGACCTGGGGGTCTGACCTGCGGTTTTGGTCCCACGTGGGCCGCTGGCAGCTCGACCTGCTGACCCGCTCTAAGTTCGTGCCGCGCCTGATTTATTCAGGCGCGGGGAAAGGCCAAGATGACCCCGTGGGCACCGGCCACTGGCAGCCCTTGCTCGACAGCGCTACGGATCAGGGGCGGCTGGTGCATTTCGAGCGCTATATGCCCCTGGTCTGCCGCAGCTATGGCCACACCGAGGCCGATGCCTTTCCCGCGGCTCGGGATACCCTGTTCAGCTTCTTGACCCACGCCGTGGACGCTCAGGCGCGGGCGATCGCCGCCGCTATGCCGCTACCCACTGCGCCCCTGCCCCGGGATCTGCCGCTGAAGGCCTGGCTGCAGTCTCTCGCCCAAGACGAGCCGATTGAGGCCGACATAGAGGGCATCCGCCGCCTGGACGCAATTTTGTCAACCTGGCTGGGGCCGGTGCAGCGGCAGCTCTCTGACGATATCTCCCCCTATCGGGTTGCCCTGGCGCTGCAGCCGCCCGTCCGCGCTGAGGCTAAGGTAAAAAATAAAGCGACAAAGGGTAAAAAAACGAAAGCCAAGGACGCAGCGCAAGATACTGAGGCCGAAGCTTCAGACCGCTGGACGCTCAAATACGGTCTCCAGGCCCTAGACGATACCAGCATTTTTCTAGAGGCAGAGGTCATCTGGCAGCACCCCGTAGCTCAGTTTGACTACGAAGGGCGCACCATTGACTTCCCCCAGGAGACTTTGCTGCTGGGGTTGGGAGTGGCCTCGCGCCTCTACCCGCTGCTGCTGCCCAGCCTAGAAGAGGTGCAGCCCACCGGCTGTCCGCTGGAGCCCCAGGCCGCCTACGAGTTCATTAAGACCGTGGCCTGGCAGCTTCAGGACAACGGCTTTGGGGTAATCTTGCCTCCCAGTCTGTCAAACCCAGACGGCTGGGCCAGTCGGCTGGGGCTCGCGGTGCGCGCCCAGACCCCACGCCGCAAAAAGAATCAGTCCCTCAGCCTGCAGAGCCTGCTCAACTTTCGCTGGGAGCTGACCATCGGCAACCACCGCATTTCGAAAGAAGAGTTTGACCGCCTGGTAGCCCAGAAGTCTCCCCTGGTGGAAATTGGCGGCGAGTGGGTGGAGCTTCGTTCCCAGGACATTAAGGCGGCCCAAGAGTTTTTTGACAGCCGCAAAGACCAGCTGTCGCTGTCGCTGGAGGACGCCCTGCGCATTAGCTCCGGGGACAGCAAGACCGTCGAAAAGCTGCCGGTGGTAGATTTTGAGGCGACGGGGGCCCTAAATAATCTGCTGGAAACGTTGACCACGGGGGATCAATCTATTGAACCCGTCGTCACGCCAGAAGGGTTTCGCGGCACGCTGCGGCCCTACCAGCAGCGGGGCGTCTCTTGGCTGGCCTTCTTGGGGCGCTGGGGACTCGGGGCCTGCCTGGCGGACGACATGGGCCTGGGTAAGACCATTCAGCTGATTGCCCTGCTGCTGCACCTGCAGGAGACCGACGCCCTAGACGGGCCGACGCTGCTGGTGTGCCCGACCTCGGTAATCGGCAATTGGGAGCGGGAGGTGCGCCGGTTTGGCCCCAGCCTGAGGGTGATGGTGCACCACGGCGATCGCGACCAGGGCAGCACGTTCGTGAAGGCGGCCAAAAAAGTGGACCTGATCGTCACCAGCTATACTCTGGCCTACCGAGACCAAAAGACCCTGACCCAGGTGGCCTGGCAGGGCCTGGTGCTGGACGAAGCCCAGAACATTAAGAACCCGGAGGCGCGGCAGTCCCAGGCGGTGCGCCAGCTCGAATCGGAGTTTCGCATTGCCCTGACGGGGACGCCCCTGGAGAACCGGCTCTCGGAGCTGTGGTCCATCGTCGATTTCCTGAACCCCGGCTACCTGGGGCCGCGCAACTTCTTCCAGCGGCGGTTTGCCATGCCCATCGAGCGCTACGGCGATAGCGCCTCCCTACAGGCGCTGCGATCGCTGGTGCAGCCCTTCATCCTCCGCCGCCTAAAGACCGACCGCACCATCATTCAAGACCTGCCGGAGAAGCAGGAGATGACGGTGTTTTGCGGCCTGTCAGATGTGCAGGCGGACCTCTATCAGCAGCTGGTGGACAACTCGCTGCGAGAGATTGAGGCGGCGGAGGGCATCCAGCGCCATGGCCAGGTGCTGGCCCTGCTCACGAAGCTCAAGCAGGTGTGCGACCACCCGGCGCTACTCAAAAGCGAGGATGACGAAAAGCCCGCTCGCGCTAAGGCTGCTAAATCCGCTAAGTCGGCCAAGTCGGCCAAGTCGCAGCCCGAAAAGTCGGCCCTCTCGGCCCAGTCTGACGAGTTCTCTAGTCTGTCGGGGAAGCTGCTGCGGCTGGAGGAGATGCTGGAGGAGGTGCTGGCAGAGGGCGATCGCGCCCTGATGTTCACCCAGTTTGCCCAGTGGGGCAAGCTGCTGAAAACCTACCTGGAGCATCGCTTTGGCCAAGAGGTGATGTTCCTCTACGGCAGTACGTCTCGCCAGGCGCGGGAGACCATGGTGGACCGCTTCCAGAACGACCCTCAGGGTCCAAAACTGTTTATCCTGTCGCTGAAGGCGGGGGGCACCGGGCTAAACCTGACGCGGGCCAACCACGTGTTTCACGTGGACCGCTGGTGGAACCCGGCGGTGGAAAACCAGGCCACCGACCGCGCCTTCCGCATCGGCCAGACCCGCAATGTTCAGGTGCATAAGTTCGTGTGCTCGGGCACGCTGGAGGAGCGCATTCACGAGATTATTGAGAGCAAGAAAGCGCTGTCGGAGCAGGTGGTGGGCACAGGCGAAAGCTGGCTGGGTGAGTTTGATACGCAGCAGCTGCGCAATTTGCTGCTGCTGGACAGAAGCACGGTGGTGGGGCAGGAGGAGCTGGCGGCGCGGTAGCATTTCCCGCCCCGCCCTGAGCGATCGCAAGTAATCGTAAGGCGAGGTGGCCACTGGGATAAAATCCCTGTAGCGCTCGCTGGTCTCATCAGCGGGGGTTAGTCGCCTGGTCGTGTTGGTAGCACTTCCAGGCGGGAGCATCCCAGTTTGAAACTAAGCAGAAATGCTTAGGCAAGGGTCATTATTGAGAAAGGCACAGTGAAGCCTGAGCATTCGAGGCACATTCTCTCGCTTCCATAGGGCTCCAGTAATTTTGACGCGAGCCGCAATCTGCTTGATGGTGGATTCAACCGTCCCTGACCCAACTGCAGATGCGCCAGGCTCAATAGCGGCCCACTGGTCTTTCGTGCAGACAAACAGATCAGGCTTACGGCCCCGCCGCTTTGCACCGTCATAGTGAACCTCGACTTCGGCAGAAGATTCGCGGCAGATATAGGGTAGAGCCTGCTGCGCAATGTGCTGACGCAGCAGAAAGTGCAGGGCGTCGGCGATATCGGAATGCCGACGTGAGGGGGGATTCAATTCGACAATTCTCCCGTCTACAAATTCGGTGCGCTGCTCCAGACGGGGCAGCTCCAGGTATTCGTCATAGGTCATCAGGCGGGTTGGGGTCTGCATGGCGTACTGCCTCTCTAAACCTCTAAAATCTGAGCTTATCCTCATAATCGCGGCGCTAATTTCTGCTGCCTGGACTCACCCCCTCAAACACCATCTGCAGGGCTGGCATCTCCCGAGTAATCGTCAGCCGCTTCTGGGTCAGCTCTAGATGCTCCGGTCTCAGCACCACCAAATCGGGGTATCGCGTTCTGGGTACCTTTGGCTTTGGCAGGGCAGGCACCTCGACCTCACAGGTATAGGGCTTCACCAATCGATAGGGCACCCCCGCCTGCACCAGCAGTAGCGGCAGCTTAGTGACGATGGCGCTATTCAACTCCAATTCCGGCGGCACCTCTATCAGCGCTCCATCGACAGGTTCATGCTTCTGCTCAGGCAAGTCACTCATCGCCTCAACGTCAAGGCTTAGGTACTCTTCAAAGCTCAACCGGGTCGGCGTCTGCATTTCATCAATACCTCCAAAATTCGAGGATGTATTACTATAGCGATTCCCAATCGCGTGAGGTACAGATTTGAGTAGTGGGGGGGGGGGGGGGGCCGCGCCCCCCCCCCCCACGCCAAAAGGATAAAGAATATTAAATAAATCTATATCATAATAATAAAAAAAAAACAC
>JBHJHD010000148.1:0-37417 GCA_050331115.1 Elainellaceae cyanobacterium | reverse complement strand
CGGGGTGCGGCACTACAGATGGTCATCTACCGCTTACACGCCAAGCCGCACTGGCGCTAAGGGCAGCTAGGATAGCACAGGTTTTTTCAAGCTGGCTTAATAAGACTCATTGAGGCAATCGAAAGATGACGCCGCTGTCCTGCGTATTGCGAGGACGAGAGCGCTGCCTCAAAGTGCGCGATTATGGCACCCTCGTCGTCGAAAGCAGCGATTTCGCCAATAACGTGGCAGAGCGAGGCGGGGCTATTCAGGTGGGCTATAGCGGGCGCTTAACCGTTCGCAGCAGCACCTTTGATGGCAATGGTGGTTCGGTCTCCGAAGATGGCTTTAGCGCTGGTGCGATCGCTACCTTTAGCTCTGGTGTGGGAGACACAAAGGACTTTCTCAATATCCAAGACTCTACGATTTCCAATAACTCAGCCCTGAAGCAGGGGGGAGCCGTCTGGGTGGATAGCAAAGGTAGCGTCACTAAAGATGCGTTTGCGCTGCTCGACAACAAGGTCCTGCTGCAAGCAAGCAATATTGCGGTAGAGGCATTCAACAACGACAACAACTTCGTGGCGGCTTAGCGAATTACCAAGGGCGTGCCTTTGAACCCGCCCGCTCGAGATCATGGCCTTGAGGCTCTATCCTTAAGCGCTCAAATTTGCGCTCAGAGCGTATTTCATCATGCTAGCGCCCCTGCTTCTCGTAGGCCGCTACAATGCGCTGCACCAGCGGGTGACGCACGACGTCCGCCTGAGTAAGGTTACAGAACCCAATGCCCTCCACGTTCTGCAGCGTTCTTTGAGCGACAGACAGACCCGACTGCAACTGACTGGGCAAATCCGTTTGGGTGACATCCCCCGTAACCACCATGCGAGATCCAAAGCCCAGCCGAGTGAGCACCATCTTCATCTGCGCCGGAGAGGTGTTCTGCGCTTCGTCAAGGATAACAAAGGCGTTATTGAGGGTCCGGCCTCGCATGTAGGCGAGCGGCGCAACCTCGATGATGCCTCGCTCCATCAGGTTAGGAATTTTGGCGGGATCGATGAGCTCGTAGAGCGCGTCGTAGAGCGGGCGCAGGTAGGGATCGATCTTTTGCTGCAGGTCTCCCGGCAAAAAGCCTAGCTTCTCCCCGGCCTCGACGGCAGGTCGGGTCAAAATCAGCCGCTCTACCTCTTCGGCGAACAGGGCCTGAACCGCTAAAATTGCGGCTAGAAAAGTCTTACCGGTTCCAGCGGGGCCAATGCAAAACGTCAGGTCGTGGTCATGAATCGCCTGGATATACTGCTGCTGCCTCAAAGTCTTGGCCCGAATCTGCTCACCGCGCCGCGTGGTGGCCAGCACGTTCTGCTGCAGGTCGCGCAGGTCAGCCATGCGCTTGCTGTCTAAGGCGTGGCGTACCGTCAAGACATCGACGCCCGTGACGGCCTTGCCCTCACTCCAATAGGGCTCCAGTGCCCGAACTAGGGCAGCGCACTGCTCTACAGCGCTGTCTTTGCCGGAGATTACTAAATCCTGCCCACGTAGCACAACATCTGCCCCCGTTAGCTTAGAGAGCTGGGGCAGCGTGTCGTAGCGACTGGAGGTCAGCGCGATCGCGTTTTCTGTGCTCAGCAGGTCGATGGATACGGTGGCCATCTTGAGGGCTTAGGCTATCCTCTCTGCGAACGAGGGCGAGGGGGCGCAGGTCGAGAGGGCGATCGCCGTCTTTCCGGCTCGCCTGAGCTTGAACTGCGCTCGGGCGAATGACCGTAGACCTCAACATGAACCACGCGGTCGGCGAGCTGAGCAGACGCCTGAACCACCGAGCGAATGGCCTGCAGATTACGACCGCCGCGACCAAACACTTTGCCCTTGTCTTCCCCTTCGATGGCTAAACGCAGCAAAACTCGCCCCGTTCGAGGCGACACCTCACAGTCGAGCCGCAGCGAGTCCTGCGCCGTTAAAAAAGGGGCAACCAAAAACTTGACTAGCTCTGCGTAGTCGGGTTCGGTAGTTTGGGGCTGCTGGGAGGCAGAGAGGGTTGGATCTGTCACGGCTAATTATGAGCCAGAGCAACTAAGAGCTAGCGTGGACCTGTTCATACACGTTTGCCTTTTCCAGAATGCGGCGAACCGTTTCGGTAGGCTGAGCACCAGTCTGCAGGCGCTTTACAATTGCCGGCACGTTGAGTAGCGTCTCATCGGTGCGGGGATTGTAAAAGCCAAGTTCTTCTAAAGGGCGGCCGTCGCGGCGATCGCGGCTGTTGATGGCTACAATCCTGTAGCTCACTTCCCGTTTTTTTCCGTAGCGCTTGAGTCGAAGCTTAATCATGCGTATCAGACAGTCTCCTTAGCAGTTCTTTTTGGTTTCAAGAAAAATAGACGCTATATTGGTCCATAAGCATAGCACAACTTTGAGTTGAGATGCCTGAGCAGCGGACCCTGCGTGCCAGTTTGCAGACGCTGTAGGGCTTTAAAGTAGACTTTATAAAGCTGTGTGGAAAACACGAGAGGCCCAGCCAAGCTACCCTGACCCGCTCAAGCTTCGACCGGGTCAAGGGACGGGGCTGCGCTGCCGTTTGCTTCGAAACCATTTGTTTCAGAAGCATCTATTTTGGAGGGCTTCGTCTCAGCGGCGTCTTCTGGCGGTGCGTTGAGCCCTAGGTGATCGTGCTCTACGACAAAGACATTGGAGTAGAGGTTAGCGATAATCTGCTGACCCTGCTGGGTGAGCTGGAGGTAGCGCAGCCCCTCTTTAATGTATGGATAGACGCCGTTCCAATAAAACTTCGGGTAGTTTTCCCGCAGGTCACCCGGATGGGTATAGCCGAGCTGCTTGTTGACGCCAGTTTCCTCAAATTCGTAGAACAGCGCGCCAATCTTTTTGAGATAGCGGGGATCGCTGAGCTGACCAATGAGGTCTGAAGCGCGAATGAGCCCCGGATATTCCACAATGTCCTGGTGGTCTTCCGCCTTGGGCACCGGGAAGCGCGTTAGCTCTATGTTGAGCTTCACTTTCTCAGCATCGATGAGCCAGTGTCCGCCAAAGCGCTCGGCTACAAACAGCTTCGCGCGATCGACGTGGTAGGGGGTCAAGCTAGCGTCCGATGCGCCTGGTCTTAAGCGAATACGCTCATCCCCGTTGCCTGTGGCATACCAGCCGTCTCGATCGCCCCGGCACACGCCTTTCACGTAGCCAATATCGTGACAGACTAGGGAGATGATAAAGGAAAGCCAGTCTTCAGACGAGACTTTACCCTCGCGGATATGCTTCCCACGCAAAATCTCTTGGCCCACTAACGTCACCAAGATAGTGTGCTCGACATTGTGGTAGAGCGCATCGCTGTTGGCAATATTCTCTAAGGCCATTGAGCCGGCCCAACCGATAATGTCTTCGTAGTCCTGATTGAGGCTACCGTAGGTGCGGTGATAGCCATCCTTCAGCTTGCGAACGAAATTATCGATAAGAAGCTCAGTCGTGTTAAACATTGTGGATGCCAGCCTATTTTCTGCTAAAAATAAATTCCGATAGCTGCCGCAGCAAGGTTTGGTTCAACAGCGCTTCAATTCAACGGTATTGGAGCGAATATCTTCTAGTGTCGCACAGCATTTACGAACTGGCGTAGGCGGGATATGTAGGGATGACCGATGGCGATCGCCTTCCTCCCCTAAGCTTCAGCTAGCTAATTGAATAGGCCACTGGGCCTCTTTCTAGGCGATTACACTGTCTGTTTAGGGTATCTCTACAATGGCGAAGCCGGGGCAGTGCACTCTAACCCAGGTAATACACGCATGCGGCATAATTTAATGGTGCTTAAAATTCTCAGAATTGTGCTATTCATTCTACAAAAAAGTGCTGTTACGATTTGCGTTGTGCCTTGCGGCTGTATCGACAGGAACTCCAGGTTAATTAGCGTATCAATTCTGCGCCTGGGCGACGGTGGCAGCTAAGTTTTTTGCTAAGGTGAGGAGCATTAGCGCTGCTCGCGGATGTAGTTCAGTGGTAGAACGTCAGCTTCCCAAGCTGAATGTCGTGGGTTCGAGTCCCATCATCCGCTTATTTCTAAAAGTCAACTTGCTACAGTTCACGCGACATAAAGATACTGTTGGGGTCTTCTCCATAGTCTCCAAAAGGCCCGCACTCTTGAAATCCAAAGCGGGTATAGAGCGCCCGAGCGGGGGCAAATTCTTCCGCGCCCCCAGTTTCAAGGCTAATATGCCGATAAGATCGGCGCTTCGCCTCTTGAAGAATGTGCGCTAGGAGCTGGGCAGCAACGCCCTTCCTTCGGTGATTCGAGACTGTGCGCATCGATTTAATCTCCCCGTGGTCGGAGGCTAGCGCTTTTAGGGCCCCGCACCCCATAATTTCAGCATCTTTCCACACGCTCCAGACGGTGATGGCCGGCGATCGCAGCGCCTCAATGTCCAGCGCGTGGACGCTTTCCAGTGGCGTATTTAGCCTCATGTCCTGGAGGTGCTCTCGCAGCAGGCCCACGATTTCAGGGCCTTGCAAATTGTCTACACGAATGTCCATTTGAAGGGTTCTCAGTCAGCCAATTATTGAGACGCGTCTGAATCTGCCACAGCGTTCTTGCTACAGCGTTCTTGCCACAGCGTTCCTGCCAAGATATTTGCCATGGTTGAGGCAGCGCTGCTGTAAACGAGCTAACCTACGCAACTCTGCAGAAATGCTATCCTAGAAAAGTTGTCAAAAAATCGCACACTCAGGAATTCGGGTGTCTTGTGCCGGCAAACCTTTACGTCGGTCGGCACGTCAAAAGATACACCTGAGTGGAGGCTAAACCCGAATCAAGGAGTTAATACCCCCAATGCCCGTTGTCTCACTTGCCCAATTGCTAGAATCTGGCGTTCACTTCGGCCACCAAACTCGCCGCTGGAACCCCAAGATGGACTCCTACATCTACACCTCCCGCAACGGAGTCCATATCATCGACCTGGTGCAGACAGCCCAGCTCATGGAAGGTGCCTATCGCTACATGCGAGAAGCCACCGAGCAGGGAAAGAAGGTTCTGTTTGTCGGTACTAAGCGTCAGGCTGCCGGCATTATCGCCCAGGAAGCGTCCCGCTGCGGAGCATACTACGTCAACCAGCGTTGGCTCGGCGGCAGGCTCACCAACTGGGCTACCATCAAAACCCGCGTCGAGCGGCTGAAGGAGCTAGAGCGCCGTGAAGAAACCGGCGTGCTGGACCTGCTGCCCAAAAAAGAGGCTTCCATGCTGCGCCGCGAGCTGGAAAAGCTGCAGAAATATCTTGGTGGCATCAAGCTCATGCGCCAGGTCCCCGACATCGTGGTCATTGTTGACCAGCGGCGGGAGTACAACTCAGTGCAGGAGTGCATCAAGCTCGACATTCCCATCGTGGCTCTGCTTGACACCAACTGCGACCCCGACGTCGTGGATATTCCCATCCCCGCAAACGACGACGCTATCCGCTCCATCAAGCTGATTGTAGGTCGCTTAGCCGATGCCATCTATGAAGGGCGCCACGGGCAGCTTGAGGTGGATGACGACAACGACATTTACCAAGACTATGAAGATTATGAGGGTGCAGAGGACGAATATGAGGACGAGGCCCCAGTAGAAACTTCAACAGAAGCCCCAGTAGAGACAACTGAGGCGACGGCGGAGGTGAAGGCTGAGGCGACGGCTGACGAGGGTGAGGGCGGCGAGGCTGAAGGTTAAGCCTGCCAAAAGCGGTGTTGGGAGTAGCGGCCTACTCCCAAATATCCCCTGCGCTGCTACTCTTTTAGAGTCCCTTATAGTGCTGTTACTCCCCTACGAGTTTCGCATTACTGCTCTCCTTAGAGTCAGTGGTGGCAGAGCTTAGGAGCGCCGGCAAGTTGCCCCAGCGCTGTCTAAGCAATGTCAGTTTGGACACACAACCCAGTAGCATAGACAGAGCACATAGGACTGAAGCATCATGGCTGAAATATCGGCGAAACTGGTTAAAGAGCTGCGCGAAACAACCGGCGCACCGATGATGGACTGCAAGAAGGCCCTGAAGGAAACCGACGGGAATATGGAAAAGGCCTCGGAGTGGCTGCGCCAGAAGGGCATTTCTTCCGCTGAGAAGAAGTCGGGCAAAGTTGCGGCCGAAGGCTTAGTCGGAAGCTATATTCACACCGGAGGGCGCGTTGGCGTCCTGGTTGAGGTAAATTGTCAGACTGACTTCGTCGCCCGCAACGAAGTTTTTCAGAACCTCGTTAAAAACATTGCCATGCAGATTGCGGCATGCCCCAACGTTGAGTACGTGAGCACTGACGACATTCCGGATGCGCTCGTCTCCAAAGAGAAAGAGATCGAGATGGGCCGCGACGACCTAGCAAAGAAGCCCCACGACATCCGCGAAAAGATCGTTCAAGGACGGATCGAAAAGCGTCTGAAGGAGCTTGCTCTGCTAGATCAGCCCTACATTCGGGATCAAAGCATTACCGTGGATGAGCTGGTTAAGAAAACCTCTGGTGAGATCGGTGAGAAGGTGGCGGTTCGCCGCTTTGCGCGCTTTGTGCTGGGTGAAGGGATCGACAAAGAAGAGTCGGATTTTGCGGCTGAGGTTGCGGCTCAAACGGGTAAGGGCTAAAGCTTGCGAGCTATATGGCTGACGCTAAGAAGATCAGGCAAGACTTAACGGCGCTTGAAGCGGCTACAGAGCAGCTCTCTGGTGAGCTCAACGAAGCTTACCGAGAGTACCTTGACGTTTTAGCCCAGTCGTTACGCAGTCAGCTTGTCTCTGCCTGCTACAGTCTATGCACCCAGAGCTATCCGGACCGATTTTTGAAGCTGACCTTCGATCAGCGCGAGCAGATACAGCAGGCGCTGCAGTCGACGATCGCTCAGGCCTGCGGGCAGCTTAGCGATCCGCAAAAGCTGCTGCAGGCGACAAAACAGCGGCGTCTTGAAGACGCTAGAAATGGGTCTGAAGATGCCGCCAACCACGATTCCCAAAGGGCCTCTGAAGACACCGTAGTTTTGAAGCCGAGGGCGTCCGCTCAGTCAGGGCTAGATCTGAGCCTAACGATTCGGGCTGCTCGGGTCCAAGGTGCTCCGTCACCAAAAGATCAAAATGGAGCACTGAGTGAAGAGGGCCAGGGTGTTATAGATGCCACGGAATCTAGTGCTACGGAGTCCAGCGCTGTGGAGCCCAGTGCTGTGGAGCCCAGCAATATGGAGTCCAGTGCTGTGGAGTCCAGTGCCATCGAGACAGATTCTATTGACCCAGATGTCGAAGCGGAAGAGAACGAAGGGCTGGCTATTGAAATGCCAGATATTGAGGTTCAAGATACTGAGGCCCAAGATACTGAGGCCCAAGATATTGAAGCTCAAATCATTGAGTCTCAATATTCTGAATCCCAGGGCAATGACTCTAAAGATCGCAATACTCATGATGACGCTGCGATCGCCAGCCCTGACGCTAGACCTGACGCTGATCCCTCCCAGCCGAAAAATGCTGAGCACGAGCCGGCTGAACCCCAAAGCCCTGAGCCTGACGACACCATCTGCCGGCCTAGTAACCTCATAGCCCGACAAAAGCGCTTAGAAACTGCAGTAGCGGAGGCGCTAGAGCATTTAACAGACGAAATCAACGATCGCCTGCGGGGGGCCGGCATTTTGCCTCAACCGCTACCGGAAGCCATGCTAGAAGCGGTGATTAAGGCGGGCTCAGCAGAGGTTGTCGAAGGTCCCCCGAATGTCTTTAGTTTGATGATGCACACGGATGAGGAAGAGGCTAAAGCGTCGCCGATCATGGCAATTCGGCTACAGGTGTCAGAGCTGGAATTTAACGACACCCGCCTATCGATGAAGCGATCGCAGCTTCGGAATCTACATGGGCAGCTGCGCAGCCTCAGCCGAAAATATGAAAAGCGTCAGCGGGAATGGACCGTTATTGAAGCTGAATCGGCCTGGCGAGCTGCTTGGTACGAACCGTCTTAATACAGAGTCAATACTGAACAAAATCAATACAGAATCTAGAGCGGATCTGGGATAAGGCCATGGACTGGCAGCGGGTGCAGAAAGCACTGTCGATCGAGGCGGAGCAGGGATTTAACGACCTGATGGGCCGTCAGTGCCGCTTTAGCGAATTTTTGACTCAGCAGCTCACCCAGCCTCCTGCGGCGTTGACTGCCAGCGAAACGGGCCGCTGGCATGGGCTGGGTCAGCGATATATGTGCTATTCGGAGCTTTCTTTCGCCCAAAGGCAGCATTTGGTGGCTGAAACGCGGCGACTGCTCTACGAGGCGAAGCGATCGCTAGAGGCGAGTCAGGCTGCCCCTCCAGCGGTGGCTGGTGCGGGAGCTTCCGCCTCACGCCTTGCCCCGCAGTCCGCCCCGCAGTACCCTAAGGCGACGGTCGCCGAATCTGGCCGCCGCACCGGCACGACGCGCACGACGCCCGTCGACCAGCGCCACCGCAGGTCTAAGCTCACCCTCGACCAGGCGGTTACCTACCTGCCGGGCATCGGCCCCAAGAACAGCGAACGTCTGGCTAAGCTAGGGCTATTGACCATCCGCGACTTGCTGTTTCACTACCCCCGCGACTACATCAACTACGCCCGCCAGGTGGCGATTCGGGACCTGGTAGCCGGGGAAACCGTCACGGTGGTGGGTACGGTGAACCGCTGCACCTGCTTTACCAGCCCCCGCAACCCCAAGCTGACGATTATGGAGATTCGCATCCGCGATCGCAGCGGTACCCTGAAGCTGGGCCGCTTTTTTGCGGGCAAGCGCTACAGCAATCGCGGCTGGCAAGAGCAGCAAAAGCGGCTCTATCCACCGGGGGCGACGGTGGCGGCCTCGGGGCTGGTGAAGGAGAACAAATATGGCCTCACCCTAGACGATCCGCAGATTGAGGTAATTGACCACGCTGACAGCACCATCGACTCGCTGAAGGTGGGCCGGGTGGTGCCGCTGTATCCACTGACCGAGGGCGTGGGGGCGGACCTGGTGCGCAAGGCGGTGGTGGCAGCCCTACCCGCGGCGGTGGGCCTGCCGGATGCCCTGCCCGAGCCAGTCCGGCAGGCCCACGAGCTGGTGCCGCTGCCGGTGGCGATCGCCCACATCCACTTTCCCCCTGACGACGAAGTGCTCAGCCAGGCTCGTCGTCGCCTAGTGTTTGACGAGTTTTTCTACCTGCAGCTGGGGCTGCTGCACCGCCGCCGCGAGCAGACGGTGGAGACGACGGCGGTGCTGACCACCCAAGGCTCGCTGCTAAACCAGTTTCACGACATCCTTCCGTTTAGCTTCACCGGGGCGCAGGAGCGAGTGGTGCAGGAGATTTTGGGCGACCTGCAGCAGAGCGTACCCATGAACCGGCTGGTGCAGGGGGACGTAGGCTCGGGGAAAACCGTGGTGGCGATCGCGGCGATTTTAGCGGCGATTCAGTCGCAGTACCAGGCGGCGTTTATGGCCCCGACGGAGGTGCTGGCCGAGCAGCACTACCGCAAGCTGGTGGAGTGGTTCAGCCAGATGTTTTTACCGGTGGAGCTGCTGACGGGCTCGACGCGGGTGGCTAAGCGGCGAGAAATTCACCGGCAGCTGCAGACGGGCGAGCTACCGCTGCTGGTGGGCACCCACGCGCTGATTGAAGACCCGGTGCAGTTTCAGCGGCTGGGGCTGGTGGTCATCGACGAGCAGCATCGCTTTGGCGTGGCCCAGCGGGCTAAGCTGCAGCAAAAGGGGGATAACCCCCACGTGCTCACCATGACCGCTACACCCATCCCCCGTACCCTGGCGCTGACCCTGCACGGCGACCTGGACGTCAGCCAAATTGATGAGCTGCCGCCGGGACGTAAGCCGATTCAAACCAACCTCCTCCACGGACGCGATCGCCCCCACGCCTACGACCTAATGCGGCGGGAGATCGCCCAGGGCCGGCAGGTATACGTGGTGCTGCCGCTAGTAGAAGAGTCGGAGAAGCTAGACCTCAAGTCGGCAGTAGACGAGCACCAGCATCTACAGGAGATCTTCCCGGAGTTTGCGGTGGGGCTGCTGCACGGGCGGCTTTCTTCGCAAGAAAAGGACGAGGTGATTCAGCGATTTCGCCGCAACGAGACGCAGATTTTAGTCTCCACCACGGTAGTAGAAGTGGGGGTGGACGTACCCAATGCCTCCATTATGCTGATTGAGCACGCCGAGCGCTTTGGCCTGTCGCAGCTGCACCAGCTTCGCGGTCGCGTGGGGCGGGGCAGCGACCAGTCGTTTTGCCTGCTGATGACGGCGTCGAAGGCGGAGGTGGCGATTCAGAGGCTGAAGGTGCTGGAGCAGTCGCAGGATGGCTTTTTTATTGCGGAGATGGACCTGCGGTTTCGGGGGCCGGGGGAGGTGCTGGGGCGGCGGCAGTCGGGACTGCCGGATTTTGCCCTGGCGAGCTTGATCAATGATCAAGAAGTGCTGGCGATCGCGCGGGAGGCAGCGGAAGAGATCATGGAAAGCGACCCGACGCTGGAGCGATATCCGCTGCTAAAAGCGGAGCTCTCGCATCGCTATCGGCGGCTGATGGGCGGGACGATTTTGACTTAGGGTTTCACTCGCTAGAGTTTTGCTCGCTCTCGTGCCCACTGCCGAAACGCCCGCCGCATCAGCCGCTTTCCCTGAGGTCGATACTCTTGAATTAAACTGGGCAATTCTTGCACAGGCAGCACGGGAAACGCCAAACTCGCCTCACTCTCGCGGTAGCCATCGCCGTCCAGCAGGTAAATTGTCAGCACACCTTTGTCGTATCGCCAAATCTCTGGCACCCCAAGCCGAGCGTAGATTGGAAAGCGGTTGAGGGATTTACTAGAATAATCTACTTCGATTGCTAAATCTGGCGGGGGGTCCGTCGCTAGGTCGAATTCGAGCTGCCCACGAATCAGCGGCTCGTTCTGAATATAAAAGCATTGATCAGGCTCCACGCCCGCTTTTTTGAGTTCCCGCCGCCAGGTGGCTGAGCCGTAGCAATCGTAGTCCATGTCTAGCTCATCGGCGATGTCTTTGACGGCATCAGCAAGGGAGTCGCTGAAATATTCGTGGTCGGGGAGCGGAGTCATGATTTCTAGGGCGCCATCGTCATAAGCGATACGGCTAGAAGGGCGATCGCCTAGCACCTCTAGTAAGCCCTCGTACTGCTGCCAGCTGACGTTTTTCAGCACAACGCTAGTTCCCCTGGCTTGAAGCATGCTAGGGGGCTGAAGTGCTTTATGAGAGCTCTGGGATTCGGTGGCGGTAGGGTTGGTGACCATGGCGCAATCACTCGATGACGATTAGTCCCAATTTTAGAGGGGATTATGAGCGGGTCGGGTGCGCTGGGCGCACCCGATATTTGTGGTGTAGTATTTGCGGTGTGGCTACGGCTGCTGGGTTGGCCGCACCCGCTTCCTCAGGACGCGCATGACGTCGTTGGGGTGCTGGCTGCGCATAACCGCGGCGGTGTTGAGCATTTTCATGGGGTTGGACCAGTCGTTGGGTTCTGCGTAGCCGCGTAGGTGCAGCTCGTGGCGGCAGCTGTTGACGGCGTAGAGCGGCCCGATGATGATGTGCAGCAGGGTGTCGTCGTCGTTGAGATGATCTGAAAGGTTAGCGTCTGGGGTGTTGAGTTCGTTGAGGCGGCCCGCTGGTTCGATGATGAGCTGGCTGCGCAAGCTGTCAGGGCTGGGGGTTGCGGCCCGGCCATGGCGAGAGTGGTATGTCATTGTGGGTGCTCCATTGTGGATGTCTTAAGAGGCGCTCAAACGCCAAGCCACCCCGGATCTGTGCTCCGCTAGGAGCGATGCAAAGCACAGCGATCGCTGAAGAGCTGTCTGTGAAACAGTAAACTCAACGTAGCCGCTGAATTTGCTTGTGCCAAATTCGGGGGTCAGCCTCTCGATCGTGGGTCCAACACGGTCGGGGGGCGTGCTTGCGCCTGAGCGCCATGGCTGAATGTACTATAGTTTGGCGGTAGAGACAACCGTGGTGAGGCAAATACTTCGAGTGGTGAAAGCGATCGCCTAGAGTCCTACAGCTAATCGCTAATAGTGACCAAATCTCTAGCGCACTTTTGTCCAAGATCTAGTAAATTGTCCAAGATCTAGTAAATTTTTTACATTGAGCATAAATCATGACAGCACTAATTCCCCCTTTCGATCGTGGTATTGCGATCGCTAAAGTTCGCATGGCGGAAGACGCCTGGAACAGCCGTGACCCGGACCGAGTTGCTATGGCTTACAGCGAAGATAGCTACTGGCGTAACCGCGCCGAGATTTTTCAGGGGCGGGAAGCGATTCGAGCCTTCCTACAGCGCAAGTGGGACAAAGAACTGGACTACCGGCTGGTGAAAGAGATGTGGGCCTTTGGGGAAAACCGTATCGCCGTGCGGTTTCAGTACGAGTGGCGCGATGACGCGGGGCAGTGGTACCGCGCCTATGGCAATGAAAACTGGGAGTTCGACGAAAAAGGCCTGATGCGGCGGCGCGAGGCTAGCATCAACGACAAGCCAATTAATTCTGAAGACCGCCGCTTTGACTGGCCCTCACTAAGTCCAAGACCAAAAGACCATCCGGGTTTAATCAATTCTCCAATCTAGAGATATTGTCAAATGTGGTGCATGAAAGGCACTAGGCCACCTTCTTCAGATCATTTGTTTCAATTTTCTCCTCGACTCGGATGACGTCTTTGAAAACAACGCCTTTAATCACATCACCTAGATGCTTGAAGCCTCGAATCCTCAGCCAGCACTTCTGTGTCAAGGGTGCCTTAGCGAGCGATGGCCCCACTAACGATTCATGGCGGGTGGACGAAACCTATGTCAAAGCCAAAGGGCTGTGGCAGTATCTCTATCGAGCCGTCGATTCTAAGGGTAATACCCTGAACTTTATGCTGAATGCTAGGCGAGATGTACGTATTCAGGTCTAGGCCTTGACGGTGAAGGGGTGTAGATGCTGAAGAGGAATGAGCGATACTTCCAGGTCAATCGCACCTGCCGCCTTGGCCAACGCCTGCCTAATAAATGCCATGGCCGAACGGCCCTGAGCCCGGCAGGACTGAATGACCGACAGTAGCCTTGCCTAGCGCGATCGCCCGTAGGTTGGGTTGGCGCAAGGAAATCTAACACTCGACTGGAAAAGGTCAAGCTAAACTGGCCTCAACGACGGCAGTGGGTGATCGATCACGTGGACGGCCATGGGAATTATGCAATTGGCCTCGATGCTGAAGCGGTATCCGTACTTGAACGCAGAGAAGGCGCCGTTCACTGTCGGTTGACGGGCAGAACGATTTCAATCTTTGAAAATGACAAATCCTCACACTTGTAAAGCGCTAAAACAAACCTGTCAGTCCCTAAAAGAAGAGCCCGAAGAAAAGACGCTGTCATCTTTAGTGGATGATTACATCAAAACCTTTGGCAGCTCCTACAAAGAAGAAGATATCTGGTGGGGAGATAAAAGCCTGCCCTGGGAAGCGGCGATCGAAAGGGCATGGCGATCGCGGCTTAAGACTGGGAAAATGCATGGTCATCAGCGTCGAGTTGCACATAAGCTGCAAGCGGGGTTGGCCGTTGCGCTGGCGGATGGTCCACAAGTCGACTTCGACACCTTTGAAGACCTTCACAACTGGGTGGCGGGCGTGACAGCCAGGGTTAAAGGTTTAGGCCCTACAACGGCCTACGATATTGCGAGGCGCTTAGGTGCTTGGCTGAATTTAGAACCGGCGGCGGTGTATTTGCACGCGGGAGCTGCTGCTGGGGCGGAAAAATTAGGCATCGGGGGGAACGTTGTCTCACTTCAAGACTTTCCAGAAGCAATCCGCAGGCTAGGAGCGATGCATACGGAAAACTTTTTGTGCATTTATAAAAATAGAATTTCTTAAACGTTAGTAGATTAGAGCGATCGCCCAAAAGGACACGCTGCATGAATCTAAACCGCTTAGAATAGATAGACCACTGCTTGTTCTCTTCTCGGCCTTCCGACGGAGCACTGCGATCGCCTCAGGAGTTATTCCCTAGTCCTTTCCGCTATCCTTATGACGCTAACAACAGCCAAATGGACCGTCAACGACTACCATCACATGGTCGAGGCCGGAATCCTGCGCGATCGCCGTGTGGAGCTACTGCAGGGAGAAATCGTTGAAATGTCGCCAGAAGGCCCAACCCACGCCTACCTAGCAGATGAAGCCGGAGACTACCTAGAAGCCTTACTTGGAGACAGCGCCAAAGTTAGAGAAGGACGTCCCATCACCCTGCCAGATGACTCAGAACCAGAGCCCGACATTGCGATCGTTGCGCCCTTAGGCCGCGTCTACCGAGAGCGTCATCCATATGCAGAAGACGTATTTTGGCTGATTGAATTTTCCAATACCAGCTTGACCAAAGACCTAGACCCAAAGCGCCTCACCTACGCTTCAGCAGGCATTTCAGAGTACTGGGTAGTCAACCTAAAAACCGACGAGCTGATCATTTTTAGGGACTCGCAGCAGGGCGATTATCAGTCGCAGCAGAGTCTAGCAGGCGGAACCGTCAGGCCAGCGGCGTTTCCGGATGTTGCGATATCCGTAGCGCGAGTGCTAGGCCGTTAAGGCGATCGCCTAAAGGTCGAGACCAGAATCCTGCGCGATCGCTGAGCTTACAAGGCGATCGCCAGATAGGATAGATTTATCCCCCGCGCTTCAAAACCAATGGTGAGCCACGCCGCGTTTCAAATCAGCTTAATTGGCCTAGGACATGGCCTGCTGGCATTCGCCCCGCCTCAGGCGATCGCCCAGCCGTCGCCTGTCGAGGCGGTAACAGAGCACCTCGTCGGCGTGATGGACACCGCTGAGCAATCTCGCCAAGACCCAGCGCAGCCCGCCGTCCAGATGACTACCTGCCCCATCGCAGTAGACAGCGCGGCCCAGCCCAGTTCAACCTTTTTGTACCAAGAGCAGGCGCTCCTCGCCTCGACAGACGAGCCCTACCGGCAGCGCATCCTTCTCGTCGCGCCAATCCCCCACCCCGACCTACCCGCTAGCCGCGTCCAGTCAATTTCCTATCGCCCTACCGATGCCGCCGCGCTAGTGGGCCTGTGTAACGAGCCCGCAGCTGAGCGATCGCTAGCCGCACACCAGCTTGGCGAGGTGACCTGCCGCGTATTTATTGCCCCTGCCGCTAGTGGTTTTCTCGGCACAACCCTCGCTGAGGGCTGCCCGACCCAAGTGCGGGGGGCGGTACGCGTCACCAACGAGATTTTGCTGCACGGCGAAGGGATGGACACCTGGGACCGGGGCTTCGACGCTGAGGGTCAGCAGGTGTGGGGGGCGACTGATGAGCCCTATCGCTTCCGCTGGCGGTCGCCTACGGGCGCTGAGGCGCAGGGCGAGCCCGCACCGTCGCGAATGGTCTCCCCGTAGCATGTTTGTTAACCCACCTAGAACCAACGCCCCAGGCCTGCGGCTGTTTCTCGACACCGCCGATGCTGAGCAGTGGGCCGCCTGGCTGCCCACCGGCCTATTTTACGGCGTGACAACAAACCCGCTGCTGCTGCAGCGGGCTAAGCTAGAGTGCTCAGTGAATCAGCTTGAGCAGCTCGTAGACAGGGCGCTGAACTACGGCGTGCGCGAGATTCATCTGCAAACCTGGGGCGACGCCATGGCCGAGACGGGCCGCACCCTGGCGCGGCTGAACGATCGCGTGGTGGTTAAGGTGCCACTTACGCAGACCGGCGTAGAGGCCGCCGCCCAGCTCTCCGATGTTTCAATCACGCTCACCGCCGCCTACTATGCCCATCAGGCGCTTATGGGAGCGGCCCTGGGCGCTGAGTACGTTGCACCCTACCTAGGTCGCCTCACTGACGCCGGGCAGGACGGGCGCGCGGTAATCGCCTCGATGCAGCGATCGCTCACGGCCCTCAATAGCGATACCCGGCTGCTGGTCGCCAGCATTCGCCAGGTGGCTGACCTAACGGCGCTAACTCAGCAGGGCCTCAACACATTCACGATTTCGCCAGCGATCGCCCAAGCGCTGTTTTCAGTGCCGCTGACGGAGCAGGCCGCCGCTGACTTTGAGGTCGCTGCCCGATAGAGCCAGTTTCGCAGGCTGGGCTTGCAGCAACGCTGAGCTAGCCGTAGCGTAGCCCAGTGAAGCCGTGTCCCGACAAAGCCACTCTCTATTAAAGCTATTCTCTACTGCTTATTGAGATCGATCCCGGCTTCGCGGGCCATCGCCTCAACGCCGCGAGTCTTCAAAGTTTTAATTGCTTTCGTCGACAGGCGCAGCTTCACCCAGCGGTTGCCCTGGGGCCACCATACCCGCTTGCTCTGCAGGTTGACGCCCTGCAGCTTTTTGGTGCGGCGGTGAGAGTGGGACACGGCAAAGGCGTTGTTGGCCTTCTTTCCCGTGAGTGTACATCTACGAGCCATGGCGATCTCCAGTTCAGCAAAAACAGCACGGTCTAAAATTATATCCGATTTTCGGGTCGCCTTATCCATTGAGGCCGCGCCGTGGCCTCACAAAACCGCCAGCTTATCAACAAAAGCCTGATGCGCTGCGTCCGCAATTCCCGCTTGTAGAACATTTAGCACCCCCATCATATCGCCATCTCGCAGAGCCGCTAAATCAAGCCACAGTCCTGGAAATACTGTGCTGCGGATAACCTCGACGGGTTCGGGTTCGATCAGCACAAATTCTCCAGCGTCTAGCCGAAACCAGCTCAGGCGATTTTCAAAAGTTTGCCACACCAAATACTCTTGCACACCGTTGCGGCGGTAGGCATTCTTCTTCGCGCCTAAATCAATCGCCGCGCTGCTAGCGGCAATCTCGGCCACCAATTCTGGGGCACCATCGATATAGCCATCGCCGCTCACCGTAGAGCTTCCACCTTGCTCAATTCGCAGCAGCACATCGGGCTGGGGCTCATTGTCGAGGTCAAGTCGTGTTGTCGTGTTGTCTGCTCCGCTGACGCCCGGTGTTGCTGCGCAATAGACCCCCAGCCAGGTAACTAGATTAAAGTGAGGACTACCGTGAAAGGTTCTAACTGGGGAGGCCACGTAAACGATTCCTTCAATGAGCTCTGCCTTAAAGTGCTCGGGCGTGACAGCGTAGCGACGCTCGAACTCGGCTCGCGTAAGGCGATCGCCGCTCTCTAACGGCGGTACGGGGACAGAGTGAAGAAAGGGCTGGGCTACCATAACTAGCCTTGGAAACTTGTTGGAGATGCTGTCATTTTAGCGACTAAAAGACAGAACCCTAAAACTTTTCTCCGCTGGTCTAGACGCTACTGCCCTGCCGCATCCGCGCGTATTCCTCATACACGCCCTGGACGTTATACCAGTTCAAAAACAGCCGCGCCACCTCCAGCGCCAGCTGGGGCTTGCCCTGGTCAATGAGCCACTGCAGCAGCGGGGCCATGGTGCGCTCATTGAGCCGCCCGCCCAGAGACAGCCCGCCCCACAAAACCCGGTGCAGCCACGTCATCTGGATCATCAGCCGCACGTTCCACGACGGGTGCTTTTGGTAAAACAGCACCCCCATGCGGCCCCGCTGCATCTCTTTGTCAATCAGGTTGGGCACTTGGTCTAGGGCAAAGGGGGGGTGCCAGTGGTAGCCCACCGCTTCCGGGCATTTGATCAGCTTCAGCCCCAGCTTTTTGAGCCTCACCCCTAGCTCCAGATCCTCCCAGCCGTAAAGCTGAAAGCGGGTGTCGAATAGGCCTACTTCCTCTAGCCAACGGCGGGCGATCGCCACGTTACCGGTTGCAAAATAGGCGGCAGAAAAGTCGGTGACCTTGTAGGGCTCGGCGGTGGGGTCTTCGAAGTTGCAGGTGTTGATCACGCGGCCATAGGTAAAGGCGCGGCCGTTGTTGTCGGCCTGGCCCTGCCCTAGGGCGATGGCGTGGGCCTCAAGGAAGACTGGGGTGACGACCAGGTCGCTGTCGATAAAGATAATGGTGTCGCCCTGGGCCTGCTGTACCCCGAGATTGCGGGCGGCAGCAGGGCCGAGGTGGGTCTGCTCTAAGAGCCGCACATGAGGAAACTGACGTTCAGTGAGCCAATCTACAGTGCCATCAGTAGAGCCGTCGTCAACGACGACGACTTCATAGCCGTTGATGGGCGCGTCAGAAGTCCACTGCTGGTCTTCGAGGGCCAGCAGGCATTTTTCCAGGATGGGTTTGCGGTTGTAGGTGGGGATGACGACGCTGAAAAACACGGGCGATCGGGGGTTGGATTAAGTAGGAACACAGCAGGCTGCGTCCCTACCGCCAATCATATTCCATATACGTGGCCGTCTCCTGGGCCACCGCCTGCCCCAGCAGCTTCGCCACCAGGTAAAACGACGCATCGATGCCCGCCGAAATGCCCCCCGAGAAGATAATCTTGCCGCTGTCCACCACGCGATCGCCTTCCCGGATGTCGGCCTGGGGGGCCGCCTGGCGCAGATCGCCGAACGCCATGTGGTGTGTAGTGGCAGGGCGATCGCCCACGAGCCCCGCCTTGGCCAAAATCAGCGCCCCGGTACAGACCGACAGCACCTGCTCGGTGTGCGGATAGAGGCCGTTGATCCAATCCAAAAGCGGCTGATTGAGCATTTCCCGGCGAGTGCCGTAGCCGGTACCGTCGGGGCGACGACCGCCGCCGCCCGGCACCACGAGAATGTCGGGGGTTGGGCAAGTTTCGAGGGTGTAGTTGGCGTTCACCATCAGGGCGTTGCGGGCCGCGATCAGCGTCTTCTCGCCCACGGTGTAGACGTGAAACGGGTCTGACCCATTGCGCTTACCCGTGACGGAGAAGACCTCAAAAGGGCCGCAAAAATCGAGAACTTCGACGTCGTCAAAGATGAGGACGGCAACGTTGCGCTGCTTCATAAGAGTTTGAGCGTTGGTGATGGGTCGATAATAGTATCAATTTGCCGCCTCTATTTTGCCGCTTTGTGATAGCTGGACGGTGAAACTCTCTGTAACAGCCGGTGCTCTCGTCTAAACCTAGCGCGGATTAGGTTTTTAACAATTTCAGGCAGGGCAAATTAAGCTAAGCAAGGCAAATCTTAGGCAAAAGCATCCACACCTTTAAACGCCGAAAATTAAGAGTTATGAAGCACAGCGGCATTTTTATCCCCGGCGGTGAAGTCATTGTCGGGGCTTACTGCTGCAAGCCTCTGCCGTCTGCGCCATCTCCACCATGCTCTACGATGCCGCCATAATTGGCGCTGGTCCCGCCGGCTGCGCCGCCGCGATCGCCCTTGCCCGCTCTGGATTTCAGGTTTTGCTCATCGAGGCGCTGCCCTTTCCCCGGCACCGCCCCGGGGAATCCCTGCATCCCGGCGTCGAGCCCATCTTTGAGGCCCTGGGGGTGGCCGAGCAGGTTAACGCCGCCGGTTTTCTGCGCCATATGGGGCACCGCGTGGCCTGGGAGCCTGTTCATAAGCCCGTTTGCGAGCCCGTCTGTGAACCTGCGAACGGGCTTGTAAATGGGCCAGCTCAGTCAGTGCAGCTGCAGCCCTTTGGCCGCGACGCGCGGGGTGAGTGGCTCGGATACCAGGCGGAGCGTGCCCCGCTAGACGCCATCTTGCTGCGGCAGGCAATAGCCCAAGGGACGACCGTTTGGCAACCCTGCCGCGTTCGCGCCCCCGTTATCGAAGGCGGGCAGCTGGTGGGTTTAGAGACCGACCACGGCCCGGTGCAGGCCCGCTACATCCTCGACGGGACGGGGCGATCGCAGTGGCTTTCGCGGCAGCTCGGCCTTCGGTTCGTCCTCCATTCCCATGCCTTACGGGTTCGCTACGGCTATGCAGTCTGTTCCGCGGGCCCTAACCCCTACGACGTGCCGCTCATGCAGCGCGATACAGACGGCTGGACTTGGCTGGCCAGAGTCAGCCCAAATCGCTGCGCCTGGGTGCGGCTGCGCTTTGACGGCGGCGACCCCGGCGGCGACTGGCGACCGCCGCAGCTGGACTTCTATCCGGCAGGACCGAGCAAGGGGGAAGACGTCACCTGGCGCATCTGCGAAGACCTGGCGGGAGACAGCTGGTTTTTGCTGGGGGATGCGGCCTTTATCCTCGACCCGGCCGCCTCCCACGGCGTCCTAAAGGCGCTGATGACCGGCATGCAGGCGGCCCACCTCGTCACAGACTGCCTGCGCGGGAGGCTTTCAGGGGCGATCGCGGCTCGGCAGTATGCCCAATGGCTGCGCACCTGGTTTGAAGGTGACGCCCGCCGGCTGCGCGAGCTGTACAGCAGCCCCCAAGACCCGTCGCCAACGATTTAGCAGTTCCACCACTATCACCTGGAGAAGACTCATCATGCCCCTAATCACCGACGTCAAACAAATCTGCGATCGCCTTGCCGGGGCGGGCTGGCGCGCCCTAATGCTCCAGCAGGGTATCGATATCCAGCAGCCCAGCGCGCAGGCCCTGGCCGACGCTTTGGATAAGCCCGTGGCGGTCGATAGGCGTATTCCAGGGTTTGAGGATTTCATCGACGATACCGCCCGGGGCATCGAGCCGGGGCAGCCGGCGGCCAGCCTGCTGTACCACGCCTTTGCCTCCCCCAACGTGGTGGCGGTGCCCGAGGCCGGTACGCTGCTGGGTGCCCTCAGCCAGCCGATCGCTCAATTCCCTACCCTAGAAGAGCTGGACGCGATCGCTAACTACATTTACGCCAGGGCTAACCGCAGCCTACAGGACGTGCGCCAGCGCGCCGCCGACCTGCTTAACGTTGATCCTGGCGCGGTCGAGCTGGTGACGGCGGTGTTTGCCACCGAGTACCGGCCCGCCCCCGAAACGCCACATCAGCGCCACGCCGACCTATGTCACTCGCGCACTGGGGTGGCCCGGGTGGGCACGACGCGCGCCGTCTACGACGGTCTGCTGCGCGGCTACCGCCCGTTTCAAGCGGGCGACGGCGACAACACAATTCGCGTGCTGCCCTGCCACTACACCACCTGGCTCGCCGTGCGATCGCGCCGCAACGACGGGCGTTTTGGTCCTGCGCGGGGGCAGGCGGCGGACAACGCCCGCAACTTCTGGGTGCCGGTGCACAAGCTGTTTGACGGCGACGAGTGCCTCAGGGGCGAGACGCTGCGGGTCTCTCTAGAGGCCCACCACCAAAATAAAAAGCTAGAGCGCCTGCACCGACACCTCGATACCCTCGGGGCCTCCTCTGGTTTCAGCGACGCCGAGCGTCAGCAGGCCCCCTTCATTCTCGAGCAGGGGCTCGCCAACTGGGACGGCCGGTTTCAGGGCGGGGCGGGCTTGCTCTCCCCCCAGCCTCAGCCGCTGGTCGCCCGGGCCAGCTTCGAGGGCCAGCCGCTCACGTTTCCGGCCCCGCCCATGGACAGCAACGGCTTCAGCGACGCCTTTTCTCCGACGCTCTCCCTCAACGCCCCTAACCCACCGGTGCGCCCCTGGCCGGAATATGCCCACGTGCGGTTTGAAGTCGAGGGGACAAACGTGACCTACTTCGGCGATCGCCTCAATGCGGCGGCTAAAGCTGAGGCGGGCCGCTACCGGGCGCTGAACGTTCTGGACTTTACCGCCGACGGGCGCGTTACCGCCGACGTGGCTGGCCTGGCGCTCGACGCCATTCCCGCCTATTCCCTGATTGCCGCCCCTGATTTCTTTCCTAGCGTCGACCAGCGGGAGGTGTTTGAGTGGTGGCAGTCGGTTCGGCAGCAGGGCCAGCAGGGCAGCTTGCCGGCTTGGCTGCAGCAGCTGGTGCTGGAGGGCTACTGGGACTTTTGGCGGGCGCAGCCGGTGCCCCTGTCGGACGAGCGCTCTGCCCCAAACATTACCCTCGCCGGCTCTGGTTTTCTGGGCGATGACGACACGGTGACGGCGATTGTCACCGGCCTGCAGCCCATCGACCTGCAGCGGCCTAGGCCCGCTGGCCCAACCACCCGCCGGCACGCGGCCCTGCCCGACGCGGCGGCGGGCGTGTTTGCCCCCGGTTGGGATACCAGCGGCGATCGCGTTCCGGGACCCGGCAACCGCACCCACCTGTCTACCTACGGTTTGGGCAGCCCCTTCCCCGAAGACGCCAAACTCTGCGCCGCCCTGAGCACCTTCTGGCCAGCGGTGGCCCCCGACACCGAGCGCACCTTCTTTCAGGTGGACTTTGCCAGCGGTACGGTGTGCCCGCTCACCGACGAGGAGAATGGGGCCGCGGCGGGCAGCGTCTCCTGGGACGGCCTGCGGGGACCGCGCATCGTGGCGGAGGACAGCCGCCGCGCCGTGGTGCGCTACCCCACCTATGAGCACGCCGACTATACCCTAAACGCGCTAGAGGGACGCTTTTCCATCGCCGCTACGCGCAACATCAATTTCCGGGAGTATACGGGGCGCATTTTAGCCACGCTGCGCCTGTACCGCGTCTTTGGGCTGGGGGGCAGAAACCAGCCCCCCAAAGACTCGCTGCGCATCCTGTCGTTCCGCAAGGTAGAGTCTACCGACGGGTTGCTGCAGGCGGCCCAAGATAATACGGGGACGTCGCTCTCCGGGCCGGTCTACCGCTTTGAGGTGTTCGACGGCTCGGCGGCCCGACGGGTGCGGTCCGGCGTTGTCGGGGAGGAAGATTTCGCGGTGGAAATCCTCTATACCCTGTTCATTGGCACCAGCGATTTTCTCCTGGCGATGGCGCGGCGGGGGGATGGCTCCGAGGCCCGAAGCCGCTGGCAGGTGATCGGTGGCTAAGCGCTGTTAGAAGTACGCACCGATTCGAATCGAGAAATGGTGTACTTTGAATAGGGCCGAGGCCACGGCAGCCGGCTATGACTCCCCTCTTCACAACCCACAGACACGCACCGCCATGGCAAACTGCCTCGTCACCGGAGGACTGGGCTTCATTGGCCATCATCTGGTCACCCTCCTTCAGCAGCGCGGCCACAGCGTCCGCATCCTCGACCTCGCCACTCCGCAAACCCGTCACCCCGACATCGACTACGTTACCGGCTCCATCACCGACGTCGATGTCGTCCGGCGGGTGACCCAGGGCATGCAGCAGGTCTACCATCTAGCCGCTAACGCGGGCCTCTGGTCCCCCAAAAAGTCCGAATTCATCACCGTTAATCAAACCGGGACGCGCAACGTCATGGAAGCGGCGATCGCCGCCAATGTCGAGCGCGTGGTCCACTGCTCTACCGAGTCGATACTGAAGAGCGTACGAAAGCCCAGCCAGGGCAAGACCGACGAGTCGGTCTCCCTAACCCTAGACGATATGGCCGGGGCCTACTGCCGGGGCAAATTTGTGGCCGAGCAGGAGGCCTTTGCGGCTGCGGCGCGGGGATTGCCCGTGGTAATCGTCAACCCAACGGTACCTATCGGTCCTGGAGACCGGCGCATTACACCGCCCACCCGCATGATGCTCGGCTTCCTCAACGGCAGCTACCCAGCCTACCTCAACAGCACGCTGAATCTTATCGACGCCCGGGACGTGGCGCTGGGGCACCTGCTCGCCGCCGAGCGGGGCACGCCGGGGGAGCGCTACATTCTGGGCAACGCCAACCTGACGCTGGGAGAGCTGCTGAGCCACCTCGAAGCGCTGACGGGCCTGCCCATGCCCAAGCGGCAAATCCCCTACTGGCTGGCCTTTGGCGTCAGCGCGGCGCAGGAGTTCATCGCCGACACAATCACCAAGTCGCCGCCCTCGGCCCCGCTCACCGGCGTCAGGCTGGCGCGATCGCCGATGGTATTTGACAATGCCAAGGCGCAGCAGCAGCTGGGGCTGACGTTTCGACCGCTGCAGGCGTCCCTCAAGGATGCGATCGAGGACTATCGGCGGCGGGGGCTGCTGACGCGGGAGCTCTCTTAGAACTTGTCGCTGGGCAGGGGAACGTCAGGGCCAATAGCTTCAGCCGCATCTACGGCCTCAAGCACGTCGTCGACCTGATCAGAGTCTTGAGCCTCAGAGATAGACTGCCGGCAGTGGCCCTCAGCAGCGGCTAGCAGCGACGGACGGCGCAGCTGCTCTAGGGCGTTGATGCAGGAGGGGCAGTCGCAGCCAAACAGCAGCACGGCGGCGTCGCTAGCGGCGGCGGAGAAGTCTAGGGTCATCACGTCGCCGCCAGACTTTTGCGCGGCACCGCTGGCGGCGGCTTTTTCGTCTCGAATGCTGCAGCTCGTCGTGGCACTAGTGGGTCGGGCGGCGTGCTTGGTCGGGCGGTGGGGAGGTTGGGTCTCACTGGCGGAGGCAGCAAGGGAGAAGCTCAGCGTTCCCAGGAGGGTGGGCAGGCACAGAAGCGTAATCAAAAATCGAGTAGACATGGCGTAAGTGTCCTTGAGGATTGTGGGCTAGGGTTGCAGGGCTTATTGGAGCTGCAGGGCTTATATGACTGTATAGCTCAATTATGCTGATCCGTCACTTGGCGTCAGGGGGCTGGGGAGTCAGCGTCTGAATCGGTTTCATCAGCAGTTTCGTCCACAGCGGCATCTGGCGCTTCAGCACCCTCAGAAGGCGGCGCTTCCGGTGACGCTTCCGGCGATGGTACAGCGTCCTGCCAGTCTTCTACAGGACGGCTCACCGCGGTATCAAAGTCAGTCGAAACGAGGTGCACCAATAGCTCGGCGGCTGATGCCTCGGTATCGGTCTCGTTATCACCGCTGGTCTCGTTATCACCGGCCGCTTCAGCGCCAGATCCCCCGTTATCAGACTTCCCGTTACCAGACTCCCCGTCGCTAGCCGCCTCAGCAAGCGGGTCCACCAGCGCATAGACAAACTGGTTGCTGAAGTTGTAGTTTCCCAGCACGAGCTGATGGGTTTGCGCCTCGTCTAGGGTAATGTCAATCGTTGCCAGCGGGTTGTCAAACCCAAAGTCCGCCGCTTCTGAGGGTATAGCGGGCAGTCGTCGGCTGCTCTCTCCAGCCGCCAGTAAATTCAGCAGGTAAACCACCGACGCCTCGCTCGCTGGCTGCGCTTCCGGCTCGGTCATCTGCCAGGCCCCGTCTTCCCCTCGCTCAAAGGCTAGGGTCTCCTCGCTGGTGTCGATGGTCACCGCCTGAACGTCGCCCTCTTCGAAGCTGAACAGCGGCTGCGGGCCGTCATCCGACTCGTCGGGGCGGCGCTCAAATAGGACGACGGCAGCGCCCAGCACAAGGGCGATCGCCAGTAAAACAACAGTAGATCGACTCAGTTTCATAGGTCCTCATCAGCAGTCAGGGCTAATGTTACGCCTGCCATAGCGCAGCGTATGCCTCTATAGCGCTACAAATACGAGCACCAGTCACTCCAGCTTCCCGCATAGAGCTTACCCGGTCCCAGTCCCGCTAGCTCTAGCGACAGCAAATTGACGCAGGCCGTCACGCCAGACCCACAGTACACCACAATCTCCTCTGCAGCCTCCAAATCCTGCCACCGCTGCCGCTGCTCATCGGGCGATCGCCCGCAGCCTTGCTCGTCGGTCACCTCCCGCCAAAAGCGATTCACCGCCCCCGGAATGTGCCCGGCCACCGGGTCAATGGGCTCGCGCTCACCCCGGTAGCGATCGCCGCTGCGGGAGTCTACTAGTACAGTATTTTCTAGGTTCTGGCGAGACTCAACCCCCGGTTTGTCCACTACCCAGTCGGTTTGAACCTGGGGCGTGAAGGTTTGAGGGTTTGGCGCTGGCGTTTCCTGCTCTACGGGATAGCCCTGGTCGCACCAGCCCGCAAACCCGCCGTCTAAGATGGCTACGCGATCGTGCCCTAGGTAGCGCAGCAGCCACCACAGCCGCGCCGCAAAGGCGAAGCGGGAGTCGTCGTAGGCTACAACGGTGGTCTGATCGCCAATGCCGCTTGCCTCTAAAGTTCGTGCAAGCTTGTTGATATCGGGCAGCGGGTGTCTGCCGCCGCGCTTCGAGGGCTGCAGCGGTCCCGAAAGGTCGCGGTTGAGGTGAACGTAAACGGCTCCGGGAATGTGGCCCCTTTGGTAGGCATGCAGACCGGCCTCCGGCTCCGTCAGCGAAAAGCGGCAGTCGGCTATGACTAAATTGGGAATAGCGAGGTGGTTGTGAAGCCATTGGGCAGAGACAAGCGGCGCTGGAGTCAGTAGATCCATTGCAGTGAGGTGATGTAACGCTATTAAGATAGTCTTGAAGTGTTCTTGTAAGAACATTCCCTGAATCTTTGAATTTTGCCATATGTTTAGACATACCCTTCGAATCTCGCTTGTCTAAGGCGTTGACGTAATTCAGCAAAGCCGTTAGCACTCTCTTAAGGCTATCTCCATGACGAATCGAAACTTTTGGATGCCTAAAGTTTCTAAGTCTCTCATCCTGCTTGGTTTTTTACTAACAAACGTTGGGTTTTATTTTAGATCTCAAGCGCCTCAATTTGAGGCATGGTTGAGCAGCTTGCCCAACGTAGAATCGATGGGAATCGGAGTATTTGTGTACATTTACAGTCCGTTTACAGCAATCCTGCTTACCCTCTTTACCTTGATAAATTTTGGCGGGCTGCTCTTGATGTGGGGCCTAGCAGAGAGAACAAATGCCATAGCTAAATTCTTTACATTATCTGTGGCTGCGCTATTTTTAGTGATAGCTTACGCCATAACTGCTTCAGCTTGGGACAGCTTAAGGTGGAAATTTTATACAGTTGCACTTGAGTTGCACTTGGAGAATTTCTTACGGGGATTGGAATTTTATGTGGCATTATCGGGATAAAAGATATACGCGCTAGTCAGCGATAGCTTCTACGCAGTTTGCTTACTAAACTAGCACCGCCCTCCCAATGATGCCGAGCCTACTTTTCACGCTTCAGCCCACCGCCGACGGCTCCTTCACCTTTTTCTCCAAAGAGTTCGGTGAAGCCTTTCACAGTCTACAGGGGGCGCGGCTGGAGGCCGAACAGAAATTTGTTGTGCCGACGCAAATCCGCGAAAAAGCGGCGCAGGGCCACATTCGGCTGCTCGACGTGTGCTACGGGCTGGGCTACAACACCGCCGCCGCCCTGCAGGCCATCTGGCAAGCCAATCCTCGCTGCCGCGTCGAGGTCATTGGCCTAGAGCGATCGCTCGAAGTGCCGCAGACAGCGATCGCCCACAGTTTGCTGTCGGGGTGGGATGCGCCCGTACCCGAGCTGCTGACTCGGCTGGTGGCCCAGCGGGCGCTCGGCGGCGATCTCTGCCAAGGTCAGCTGTGGCTCGGCGACGCCCGCCAAACCGTGCAGCGCGTCCCCCCCGCCTGGGGCGACGCCATATTTCTAGACCCCTTCTCGCCCCCAAGGTGCCCCGAGCTGTGGACCCTGGAGTTTTTGCATCGGGTGGTGGCTTGTCTAAAACCAGACGGCTACCTGGCCACCTACTCCTGCGCTGCCGCAGTTCGCACCGCCCTACTCAACGCCGGCCTGCACATCGGCTCGACGCCGGGAGTGGGCCGCAAATCGCCGGGGACCGTTGCGGGGTATGCGCCTGTAGGCCTACCGCTTTCCCCCCAAGAGCAGGAGCATCTGCGCACCCGTGCCGCCATTCCCTATCGAGACCCGACGCTGCAGGCTCCCTCAGACATCATTCTGCAGCAGCGGCAGCAAGAGCAGGCTAGCGCTTCGCTGGAGCCGACGTCGCGGTGGCGACAGCGGTGGCGCTTGTCACGGTAATGCAACTGAGCATTCAACCCGCCGCGCGGCGGGTTACCCCAAAAAGAAACCTATCGTTTCTTAGAAGAACAGTCGACTGCCGCGATCGTGATCTAAAACTATAGAAGCAACTGCACTAATATCTGAATTTAGCAACAGGGGTCTGCCTGAGCGCCGGCCCCAAACTGATATTTATTGCGCAACGCACTGTAAACATTGCATTAGGTAGTACTGGGAATGAACTTTAAAGGGATTGACGCCGCGCCGGCCAGCTGGAGCGGAGACTGCTTGGCCGTAGGGCTATTTGAGGGGCAAGAGGTCGCGGCAGACTTCGCGGCCCTAGATGAGGCGATCGCGGGCACCCTCTCGGAGCTAGTGATGGAAGCAGAGTTTACCGGTAAGCCCGGCAGCACGGCGGTGGCCCGCGTCGGCGGCGGCAGCGCCATTCGTAAGATTGCCGTGGTGGGTTTGGGGGCTGAAGGCGATTTGACCCTGGAGGCCCTGCGCCGGGGCGCTGCGGCAGCCGCCCGCATTGCTCAGCAGGAGAAGGCCGCTAAGCTAGGGCTCAGCTTCCCCCTATGGAAAGTCAATCCGTCGCTGACCACCCAGGCCCTGGTGGAAGGTGTCGAGCTAGCCTGCCACCAGGACACCCGCTTTAAATCTGATAAAGAGGAGAAACCCACCTACCCCGAAACCGTCGAGCTGCTCGGACTGGCAGGGCAAGCGGCCGACATTGAGCGATCGCAGCAGGTGGTGTCAGGCGTAGTTTTGGCCCGCGAGCTGGTGGCTGCCCCCGCCAACGTGGTCACCCCGATCACCCTGGCGGAGACGGCCTCTGCCCTGGCCCAGACCTACGACCTAGCCCTAGAGATTCTGGAGCAGGCGGAATGCGAGAAGCAGGGCATGGGGGCCTTTCTGGGGGTAGCCCAGGCCTCAGATATTCCCCCCAAGTTTATCCACCTCACCTACCGCCCCAGCGGCACGCCACGCCGTAAGCTGGCCATCATTGGTAAAGGGCTCACCTTCGACAGCGGCGGCCTCAACCTAAAGCCCTCCGGCAGCGGCATCGAGATGATGAAGACCGACATGGGGGGGGCGGGAGCCACCTTTGGTGCGGCGAAGGCGATCGCCCAAATCAAGCCCGATGTCGAAGTGCACTTTATCTGCGCCGCCACGGAGAACATGGTGAGCGGGCGGGCCATGCACCCCGGCGACATCCTCACCGCCTCTAACGGCAAAACCATCGAGGTGAACAACACCGACGCGGAAGGCCGGCTCACGTTAGCAGATGCTCTGGTGTTTGCCGACCAGCTCGAAGTAGACGCCGTGGTCGATCTCGCCACCCTCACCGGAGCCTGCATCGTCGCCCTGGGCGACAAAATGTCTGGGGTGTGGACTGAGGAAGAGACCTTGGCTAACCAAATCATGCAGGCCGCCGAGCTCTCGGGAGAAAAGTTCTGGCGCATGCCCATGGAGGAGAGCTACTTTGAGGGCATGAAGTCGGTGGTGGCCGACATGAAAAATACGGGACCTCGGGCCGGCGGGGCGATTACGGCGGCGCTGTTCCTCAAGCAGTTCGTCAAGAAGACGCCCTGGGCACACCTCGACGTAGCGGGGCCGGTGTGGACCGATAAGCCCGATGGCTACAACAGCCCCGGCGCGACGGGCTTCCCGGTGCGGACGCTGGTGAACTGGGTGATGTCTTAGCGAATGGTGCGATATGGATGGTGGGATATTAGCAGCGCGATATTAGCAGCGCGATCGCTCTTCTGAAGGGGCTTGACAGGCCGACGCCTCTCACTCTTTATGGGGAGATTTGGGCTAAGCTATTGCCACTCTCAAAAGCCCTATGTTAACTTTAGATAAGAAGCTTGACATTATTGAGGCTAACTGCACCATGGAAACTACAGAAAACAAGTTCGGATTCACTAACTTTGCTGAGCGCTGGAATGGCCGTCTAGCTATGCTAGGCTTCGTCGTCGGCGTCGCGGTTGAGTACGCGACTGGCCAAGGCATTTTACAGCAAATCGGCCTGATGTAATTGCGCGCTATCGCTTTGGGGCGATTGCGCTCCGCTTACGGACTGCCGTTCGCAGGACATGATTGAAGGGGGTGCAATGCATCCCCTTTTTGCTTGTCCAAATCTATATGGCGCTGAGTGGCGCTAGCAGTATCGCGTCTAGTACATATCAGGCATCATTGCGCCGGTCAGCTTGGCGTTCAGCAGGTTGGTGTGGCGCAGGTTGGCGCTGATTAAGACCGTCTCCGTCAGGTTGGCATCGCTCAAGTTAGCCCAGCTCAAATCGGCTTTGTAGAGGCTCGCTTTAGTGAGGTCAACACCCCGCATCGAGGTCCAGTTGAGCAGCGCGTTGCGCATATCGGCCTCGACGAGAGAGGCGTTTTGCAGGTTAGCGCCAATGATCTTGACGTGGCTGAGGTTCGCCCTGTAGAGGTGAGCGTCCTGCAGATTGACCCCATGCATAACGGCGTTAGTCAGATTAGCGTTGTCGAGACAGGCCTCATTGAGCAGCGAGCCTGTGAGTACAGCCGATTCCATGCTGGCCCACGCCAGATTTGCTCGGGTCAGTTTAGACCGGTTAAAGTTGGTCTGCTTGAGGTTGGTTTGACTGAGGTTCGTGTGGCCTAGGAGCGCTTCGCTCAGGTTGCACCGAGTTAGATTGGCGTGCTCTAAATTTGTTCGGGTCAGGTTAGCGGCCCGCAGCCCCGCCCCCTTAAGCTGTGCCCCCTTGAGGGATGCGGACGAGACGCTTGCCCCAATCAGATTGACTTCAGTCAATATAGTGCGCTCTAGGACTGAGTTTTGCAGATTGGCCTCCCGCAGATTGGCCCCCGACAGGTTCGCCTGGCTCAAGTTTGCGTGCATTAGCACGGCCCGACGCAGATCGACATCCTCTAGCGTCTGCCCTGTCAGGTCAATGCCGACCAGGTTGCATTCTCTAAAATCTCGCTCACCGGCGGAGTACCGTTCTAAAACCTCATCCGCGTCCATATCGCTGCCCTTCGTCAGTTAGAATTTTCCGAACCTGCATATCTGCGCCTGTGGGTTGCTTATGGGCCAACATGTCAGCGCTGCTCTCTCAAACTACAGTATTGCGATCGCTACGATACGTATTCTATTGCCCGCTTTGATCGCCCGCTTTCGTTGCCGGCCTGCAGCTTGCCATCAGCGATGGGTCGGCTGAGTCTGCCCTTAGCCAGATGGGGCGCGCCTGCAACCTCCTCACACTAGAAGAGTGGCAGATCACTCTAGCCTGTAGTAGCGCTTACCCAAATCTCCATGAAAAAGCAGACCGTAGCGAAAACCAGCGACCTTGAACCGGGAAAAATGATCACCGTTAAGGCGGGCAGCACACCCATTTTGCTGGCTCAGGTGAACGACAAGATTTACGCCACCGGAGCAAAGTGTACCCATAATGGTGCGGTTCTCGCTCAGGGGGCACTCTGCGATCGCCGCGTCGTCTGCCCCTGGCACAACGCCAGCTTCGACGTGACCACGGGAGATCAGCTCTGTCCGCCGGGGCTCGACAGCCTGCCCAGCTATCCTGTCACCGTCAATGGCGACCAGATTGAGGTGGAGCTGCCGGATGATCCCCACCCCTCGCGAACGCCCGCTATGTCCAGCCGTCGCCTTGGTGCGGACGATCGCGTCTTTGTGATTTTGGGCGCAGGGGCCGCGGGCCTTAACGCCGCTGAGACGCTGCGGGCATCGGGCTTTGAAGGGCGGCTAGTAATGATTACTGCCGAGGCGGAGCTGCCCTACGATCGCACCATGCTCAGCAAAAAATATCTGTCGGGAGGGGCCGGGGAAGATGCGCTCCCGCTGCGATCGCGTGAGTTTTATCAGGCCCACGACATCGAGCTCAAAACGGGGTCGCGGGTCACGGCCGTCAACGCGGTGGATCGCCAGCTTACCTTCGAGGGCGGCACCACGCTAGGCTACGACGCCCTGCTGCTGGCCACGGGCGGCACCGCCAAAATGCCGCCTATCGACGGCACTGATCTAGACCGGGTCTTTAAGCTGCACAACCATCAGCAGGCCGAGGCAATCGTCGAGGCCGCCCAAGATGCCAAGCAGGCCGTCGTCGTCGGCAGCAGCTTTATCGGCATGGAGACCGCCGCCAGCCTGACCCAGCAGAAGGTGGCGGTGACGGTGGTTTCGCCGGAGTCAGTCCCGTTTGAAAAGCTGCTCGGTCCAGAAGTAGGGCGGCTGTTTCAGCGCGTGCACGAGTCCCACGGCGTGACCTTCGAGCTAGGCGGTAAGGTGACCCAGCTCCACGGAAACGGAGCCGTTGAGGCGGCCACGACCGACAGCGATAAGCGTCTCCCCGCAGACCTAGTGGTTATCGGCGTCGGCGTAGAACCGACTACGGGCTATCTGCAATACCTCCAGGTCAGCCCCAAAGATAAAAGCGTGCCGGTAGACGAGTACATGCGGGCGGGCGAGGGGATCTACGCTGCTGGCGATATCGCCACCTTCCCGGATTGGCGTACCGAAGAAGCCGTCCGCATCGAGCACTGGCAGCTCGCCGCCCAGCACGGTCGGGCCGCGGCTCGCAATATGATGGAGCAGCAGGTGCCGTTTCGCGGCGTGCCCTTTTTCTGGACGGGGCAGTTTAACCTGAAGCTGCGCTATGTGGGCCATGTGGAGAGCTGGGATGAGGTGATTATCGAGGGCGACGCGGAAAGTACCGACAGCCCAGAGTTTCTGGCCTTTTACCGGAAGGGCGATCGCATTTTGGCGGTGGCGGGCATTAACCGAGATAAGGAAATTGCGGCGATTTCGGAGCTGATGCGGCTGGATAAGATGCCTAGACCGGATGCAGTACGCAGTAGGGTGGACTGGATGGCGAAGCTCGCGGCCTAGCGCACGGTGGAGGTGCGTCGATTGAAGAGGCTACGGTGATACTGTGGGATGGGGATACGTTGAGGCTATCTGATAGGCTATCGGTGTTAAAGCTGCCGATTGTGGAGCTGTGGTCGCCGGTTTTTGGAGTGTCCCCAATGCGTTGGATCTGACGTGTTTCATGGCCTTTACGATTTCGGCGGTTGGCCCGTGAGCTGCGTTACTTTAGTCAAAGGAAAGGCTGACGCTACTTCATACAATAGAGAATGGCCAATGACTCAATTGACTATCGAACTACCTGAGCAGGTGGCAAAGGATCTAGAGGCTTACCTGCAGGAAAATCCACAGGAAACTTTAGCCGGATTGATTTATGAGGCTTTACAAATTAGGCTGACCCCAAAGGATCCTTCCCAGCTCCTAACGTTGGCGGGAATTATTCCTAATGCGCCTCGGGGGGCATCAGAGCATGCGGAGGATTTTGAGGATTGAGGCAGATTGTTCTTGATGCTGGCCCGCTAATTGGCTTATTTTACGCTAAAGATAACCTCCACCAGGACTGTGTCACTGGATTTCAGCAGTTGGCTCAACAAGAGACGCTGCTATTAACGCCAGTACCTATTATTTTTGAAGTATATAAATGGTTACTGCAGCGCACTAGCTCAGATACAGCTCAAACCGCGTTGAAGGCTATGCAGATTAGCTTATACCCGCTGCCTTTGGATAAATCTAGCTTTGGTAAATTGCAGGTCGTGGTGACTGGATTGCCTCAGTGGCGGGGAGCTTTAGAAGATGGAACGGTAATGTTGACGGCACTGAAATATCGCTGTCCTATTTGGACATACAATTTTCGGGATTTCAATGTCTTCCGAACTTTGGAATTTTGGAATCCAAACATCAAGAATTAGTTGAGCTGGAATTTATTCGTATAGATTTTAACAAGCCACTCTACTGTCTACGTCCGCTCGCACATCGGAAAATAGACCAGCGGGGTCTTCGTAGAAATGGAGAAATGCCTTGGATTTGCGGTAGAAGGTGCCGCGCTTTTTCTCTTTGGCTGCGGATAGTCGTGCAGGGCGGCGAGCAGATCTTCGAGAGTGTCTAGGGCGTCGGGTCCGGCATGTCTCATGGCCTTTATGATTTCTGCAGTTGGTCGATAAGCTGCGTTATTTTAGTCGATGGAGAACGCGCCTATCATAAGGATATTCTTCGTCTAAGATGATCGATAGGGCTTGGAATCGCAGTGCACCACTACTTCTCTCGATTTTCGACCCAGTCGCTTGTTTCGATGGCTCTAGTTTTGGCATTGACGATCGCCAGCCTGGAGAGGTTGCTGAGGCTGAGTCAGGTCTTGCAGCGACTGTAAAGGGGCGATCGCTTCTACGGCGTTTAGTTTTGTCAAAGCGTTCGCTGCCGCCGCTTGAGCGCTAAGGGCTTCTACTGGAGCAGTAATTAGCTTCCTTTGAGTGGTTGCCTTATTGCTATAGGCGGCAAGGGATTTTGCTTTGACGGTAATCGCGATCGCTTGAGCGGTAGGAGGTTTTGCTGTGGCGATCGCCTCCAACCAGCAAGTATTCGTCGGTTTTGCTTGTTCAGAACTGCATAGGGTTGTGGCGCGGCACGTCTTGTCGATAGAGGGGCGATCGCTGCAGTCAAAGCTGCCGGACAGCGATAGCTCACTGGCTCTGGCGCTTCTCGATCTCGCTGATGGGAAGCAACAGCGTATCCTCAATTTCTGCTCGTACGTCGTTGGTGACGTAGCAGTCGCCGTTAAGGCAATCGATGAGGAGCTTGTTGGCGTCATAGTACTGCTGCAGGCGCTTTTTCTGCCCTTCGCTGAACTGCCAGTCATGGCCGATATTGCGGTGCTCAATGATGACAGCTCTGAGTTGCTCTACCCATGCTTTGCCATTTGATATCCATCATTGATGAAAAGTGGTGAACTCATCTGAAGAAGTAGGTAGCTGCTCTTTCAAAGTCTTTAATGCTTCTGTTAGTTCAGGATTAGCAGAGCGATCGAGGGCGAGGTCGAGGTCGAGGTCGAGGTCGAGGTCGAGGTCGAGGTCAAAATAAAAAGCTCTTACCGCTGCGGGTTTGTACGGCGCATCAACTGACGATTGCTTAGCGCTGAGCCAGCGTAGAAACTCCTGAAGCCTTTTGGCTGAAGCCTTTCGTCTCCAGCCAAAAGAGAATCTATCTGCGCTTTCATTAATTTCATCAAGGAGTTAGCATTGGGCAGTATTTCTGGTACCAGCAGAAATACCTCTCGCCACCGCTTCTCCGTTATATGAGCTACTAGGTCATGGAGGTGCTGATTGGGTCCCTCTGAGTTCGAGCTGGCAATCTGTCTTGCCGTGAAATACTCCTGAAACGTAAGATGCGAGAAGGAGTAAATACCCCGTGCCCGCTCAGTCAGCAGCCCGTGCTGCGCCTCAATTGATTTCAGCACTTTGCCACTGCTGATCAATAGCCCGTCTGGATCGTTCTGCACATCGGGCAGGTTTTGAATGTAGGTCGAAATGAGGTGCTCTAGCGCCTTTTTCTTGAAAAAATACTTGTTTTTGATGAACGTGCTTAGGGCAATATGGCTGAGCAGCTCCATCTTCCGCTGCGGCCTCAGCCTCCGATACACCTGCTCCCGCTCAATGTCTCGGCTATCGTCCCATTTCTCCAGCAGTAGCTCAATCCCTTCCTCATAAAGCTCGGCTCGGCTGTCTTTGAACTTTCCCCGCTCCTCAAAGATGAGGCATAGTAGCGTCAGCAACAGTGGGTTCGTCGCCAGCTCTTGAATCCGCTTATTTTCTTCAAGCCGCTCGACAAACTTTTCAGCCCGTCCTGGATGCTTGAGGTGAAACCACTTGTGGGCAAAATCAGCAATTTGCTTCTCGTCAAAGTCGGCAACTTCCACCTCAGTAAATTGCTGAAATGTATAGTCTCGCGCGGCAATGCGGCAGGTAACGACATACTGATTGCCGGGGTGCTTGTCAGCCAGTCCCTGAATCTCGCGGGTCACTCTGCCCGCATCCTCTTCCCGCATCTCATCTAGCCCATCCAGCAGAAAAAAGATCTTTCCCTCCTGCAGCAGCAATGACAAGTCAGCTAGGCTGACGTCTTCAAACATCCAGAGAATATATTTCAACAGCTCTGGCCTGCCTTTGGTTTCGGCAAATTCTTTTAATGGCACAAAGATTGGCAGGTGGTCGGCAAGCACCGTTCCGTCGCAGCAGGTAATTGCTAGATATTTCAGAAAGGTCGTTTTGCCCGCCCCTGGCCGTCCTAGCACCATGAGCTTTTGACACCGCCGTATCGCCTTCAGGCCGGGTACGCGCTGCTCTCTGACAACCCCTAACCCCATCCGTTCAGAGTCTTCTGGGTCAAACTCCTCTAAAAAGTCAGATAGCTCTAGCCGCCGTCGCCCAGTTAGCTTCTTCAAAATGTTGACGCTGGTATAAATCTGGCCCAGCCCAATAGGCTGCTCCATATCCAAGACGCGCATCGTGCCGCAGCGCTCCTGAAGCAGGGGTTTAACCTTTTGGCGACAGTCCTGAACCAGGGCGGAAACATCGACAGTCGGGGCGGCTTCTGGCAATGGCTCCCCAGTGTTCCGATGCCGCTCTAGCAAAAACACCTGGAGCCGATAGAACTTTCCAGGGCCTTTGCCGCCGATGCTGAACTTGCTGTAAACCCCAGTCATGCGGGTTCTTAACGCCGTCCGCGAGAGATTTAGCCGCTCTGCAGCTTCAAATTCATCCCCATCACCGCTGTAGAGTTCAACAAATGCCTCTTCCTGCTCCGGCGAGAGCGTATATTCTCGGGCTGTGTCAGTCAGAAAATCACGCGGTAACGGCTGCATTGGCGATTTTAGCCCCTGGATAAAAGACCATGCTGTTAATTTATCTGACGATTGAGAACGATGTCAGCCTAAGTCAGCCAAGTCAGGCTAACTCAGGTCGGTACCTCTCAAGCTGCCTTGGGACAGTAGATGTAGCACCTAAACACAGCACACAAGTTTTGAGGTACATCATGAACCCCGTCAAAATCACCCCCGCCTTCCGCCTGGTTTTCTTCACCGCCCTATTCCTTACCCTGCTATCGGGCGGCACCTCCCTCTGGCTGGCGTCTAAGCCCGAGCTATCTCCTCATCAAAACCGCATCTTTGAGAACACCACGAGCACCTGGCAGCTCGGCATCGGGGCCATCTTCGGCTTGATGGGCAGCAAAGCGACAGATCTGCTCGATAGTGATGGGAATCAAGAGCATGAGTAATTGCTTGGGGTGTGTCGCGACGTCCCCTACCATCTGACGTCATCAAGAAAACCAGCGCAGTCTCGAAGTTCAATGCAGTACGCCTGCACCGACCTCAAGCAGCGTCGATGCTATCGTAGAGGGCGAAAGCGCCAAAACGGTCCTAGCTCAGTTCGTCAACGCCCATGGAGCCCAACCCCCTACTTACCACAGAAGTCGTCTTGGGCGACTCTTGCAAACGCATTGACACCCTGCCCCTACCCAACCATTCACAGCCCGGCGCAACCCTAGTTCTCGATGGTCAGACCTACACCATACTAGAGCGCCGACATCGCTACCGCTTCCGGGCGGGTCGCTATCAGCTCCACCGAATTGTGCTGTATGTGCAGACCGCTCCAGCAAGCGATCGCACCCAGATAGGCGATCGCTGGGTACTCGGCGACGTCACCTGCCGCTATAACGCCCGCTCCGAACTCATGCGCTGCGCCGTCAGTCCGGCAGGACCCTGCCAGGGCTGTAGCCATTACGAACCGCGGGACGCCTAGGCCCTAAAGGTATTTCGCACCCTGCCGCTGAATCATGCTGAGCTTGCCAAGTCCGCTGAGCTTGCCGAAGCGTGGTCTCCCCCCGCCGAGGCTCCGCTGGCCCCCGGCACGGTGATCGATGTGATTAAGGCTCAGGGGCCGGTAATACAAACCGGGGATGGACCCCTTTTACTGCAGCAGGTGCAGCAGGCCGGGAAGCGATCGCAGTCGGGCTGGGACTTCGTTAACGGGAATCGACTCGCGGCGGGAACGGTGCTGGTTTAGGGTCTAGGCGTCCCGCGGTTCGTAATGGCTACAGCCCTGGCAGGGTCCTGCCGGACT
>JBHJHD010000147.1:0-7969 GCA_050331115.1 Elainellaceae cyanobacterium | reverse complement strand
CACCCGCGCCTGGATCGAAAAAATCTGCTCGGTATTTGGCATTGAGCCTCAGGGGCTAGACGAGCGCGAGGCCCAGATCTGGGAGTCCATCGAGGACTACGTCTCCCTGATTCGCGGCAAGTCGGTATTCTTCATGGGAGACAACCTGCTGGAGATTTCCCTGGCCCGCTTCCTGATTCGCTGCGGTATGACGGTGCCGGAAATCGGCATCCCCTACATGGACAAGCGTTACCAGGCGGCGGAGCTGAAGCTGCTGGAGCAGACCTGTCAGGAGATGGGCGCGCCCCTGCCCCGTATCATCGAGAAGCCGGACAACTACAACCAGCTAGAGCGCATCCACGAGGTGCGGCCTGACCTGGTGATTACGGGCATGGCCCACGCCAATCCGCTAGAGGCGCGGGGCATCAGCACAAAGTGGTCGGTGGAGTTTACTTTTGCTCAGATTCACGGCTTTACCAATGCGCGGGACGTGCTAGAGCTGGTGACTCGGCCAATTCGCCGCAATAACAGCCTGAAGGATCTGGGCTGGGAGACGCTGGTGAAGGAAGCGACGGTGTAGTCCTGAAAGGCATAGATCCTGAGGTTCTCGTAAAAACCCCAGGATCTAAAGCTTGGCGCGATACACTACCGATAGGCGTCTTCATAACATGCGATCGCCACAGCCATGTCTTACAAAGAGTTCAGCCTAGAGCAAATCAATCGGCGTTTTCAGATTGCCATTGAAAGTCGGGTTGACCTATTCGGCGATCGCCCGCCGAGCTTGGACCTCAATCCTGCCTTTAAGGGCTATTTGGACTACAGCGCCCGGTTGGGCCTGTCGATCAATACCGAGAAGTCGCGCTCTGAGATGATCATTGCGCCCATGCTCATCGAGCTGAAGCGGCTGACGGAGGAGCGCATCAGCGTCTTTTCTGGGGTGGAGTTTAGCGTCGAGCCGGAGCAGGGGCTAAATGGCTTCTGCGATTTCATTGTTAGCCAGTCTGAGCAGCAGCTGTATATCGAATCTCCGGTAGCTATCATCTTTGAGGCCAAGAACGAGAACATCAAGGGTGGCCTGGGTCAGTGCCTTGCGGCGATGCTGGCGGCCCAGCGATTTAACCAGGCGCGGGATGCCGCTATTGATGCGGTATTTGGCGCGGTGACGACCGGTAACCAGTGGAAGTTTCTGAAGCTGTTGGGGCAGAGCGCCTATATCGATGCAGCGGATTACTATATTGACCCGCTAGGGCGGATCATGGGCGTTTTGTATGCCTTGGCGATGCCGACGGTATCGCCAGTACCTTGATTTGAGCGATCGCATTCGATTGGCAAAGGGCGACAAGAGGCTTGCTCAAACCAGTTCTCCTGCTTATAAAACGTGGCCCACAGCCGCGCCTTAATCAAAAACTCATCGGCAATCTAGCTGCGGCTTTTAGCGATCGCTGTCTTCTCCTGGTCGAGCTGCGCCTCTCGCTCCATCAGCCGCTCCAGGTCCTGCCCCATTTCCGCCACATTCAAGACGGCGTCCGCCTCTCGAAACTTCCCTTGCTCAAAGTGGGCCTTCGCTTGGGCCCGCTTATGGCTGGGCCGCGTCCTCTGGCGTCGCGATCGCATCGCTCCCCGTCTCCTCAGTCAAGTCATTGGGGGTAATCGGTAAATCATCAGAAGTACCCGGTAAATCCGTGTCCAGCTCCGGCGGCGCATCATCCACCGAGCGCACGATGGTCTCGTCCTCATCTGAGTCCGGCGCTTCAAACACTGCCCTCAGGGCCGCGTCCAGCGTCGGGGCCATGGCAATGCGATTTTGATAGGCCGCAATTACCCGCACCAGCGTCGGCAGCCGGTTTTGCTCTGCCTCCAGATACAGCGGCTCCACATACAGCAGCGACTGCTCGATGGGAATCACTAGCAGATTACCCTGGATGGCCCGCGAGCCCTGGCGGTTCCACAGGGATATTTGCTGGGAAATTACCGGGTCCTGGTTGATGCGAGCCTCGATCTGCTCGGGGCCAAACACTAGCTCCTGCTTTGGAAACGTATAAAGTACCTGCCGCCCGTAGCGATCGCGGTCGGACAGCGCCGCCAGCCAGGCAATTAGGTTGCGGCGCTGGGCAGGCGTGTAGGGGCGAAACAGCAAAAACTCGCCCTGGTCCTCGCCCGGTAGCTCCATCAGCAGGTAGTAGGGCTCTACCCGCTGCTGCTCGTTGGCGTAGATTTCTGTGGGGGCACGCCACTCGTCCTCCCGGTTGTAGAATACGCGGGGGTCGGTCATGTGATAGGTCATCAACTGCTGCGCCTGGACCCGGTAGTAGTCCTGGGGATAGCGGATGTGGCGCACCAGGGCGTCAGGCATATCCGCCAAAGGCCGAAACATTTGGGGAAATACACGGCTCCAGGTTTGGATTACCGGGTCGCTGGGGTCGGCAACGTAGAAGGCGACGGTGCCGTGGTAGGCATCCACCACCACCTTGACCGAGTTGCGGATGTAGTTAAAGTCGTTGTTGAGGGGGGCGGCGTAGGGGAAGCGATCGCTGACGGTGTAGGCGTCGATTACCCAGTAGAGATAGCTGGCGCTGCTGCTGCTGGGCACCTCCTGGCGCAGGTTAGGTCTTAGCGGTCCCTCGGGGTCGGTCACCACCAGGTAGGGGTCGCTGTCGTAGCGCAGAAACGGTGCAATGGTCTGGACGCGATCGCCGATGGTGCGCCGGAACTGCAGCTTGGTCTCAGGCGTCACGTTATCGGTAAGCAGCAGTCGCCAGTCTCGCAGATACGCGGCGTACAGCAGCCGTCGCCAGTAGGGGCCAACGGCAATGCCGCCCGCGCCGTCGTAGGTGTTGTAGGCGTTTTCGCTGCCGCTGGGGTAGTCCAGCTCCTGCAGTTTGGTACGGGTGAGCACATAGTTGTCGGTCAGCTCCCCATAATAAATGCGGGGCTCGTCCACAGGAACGCTGCGGCGGATGGTCTCGCTGCTGGGGATATGCTCGATGCCGCGAATGAAATACTGAGGCAGGCCGCTCTCCCCCGCCACATTCACCGGGCTCATGGTAAAGCCATAGCCGTGGGTGTAGATCAAATGCTGGTTGACCCAGGTTTTCGCCTCATCCGGCACCGACGCGTAGTCCAGCTCGCGGGCCGCAATTAGCACCTGTCGCCGCTCGCTGCCCTCGTCTTTTATCAGCGTGTAGCGATCTACATCCGCGTCGGCAAACTCGTAGTACAGCCGGATACGCTGCAGCTGTCGGTTGGTTTCTAGCAGCGGTCGGGTATCCCACAGCCGAATGTTATTCACCGTGAGGCCGTTGTTGAGCAGCTCTTGGTAGGTGAGGCTGCTTTGGGGATTAAATACTTCGACGTCGATCTTGTCGAGGCCAAAGGCGCGGCGCGTCAGGCCAATGGTGTATTCAATAAAGGGGCCTTCCTTATCGAGCTCGTTGGGCTGTACCACGAGGCGCTGCACCAGACCCGGCAGCACAGCGCCCCCCACCGCGCCCACCGCAAAGTAGCCGAGCACGACGGTCACCATCGGCCAAGACGGCCGCTTGCGAACGCTGGCCGCGGCAGCCCCGACGCTGCGGCGCGGCAGCCTGTATCGCAGCGGCAGCTTAGGGAGAGAGGACGATCGCGCCAGCAGCAGCAGGGCGATCGCCACTGCCCCCAAGCTCAGTCCTGTATACAGCGGCAGCTCCACCGCGACGTTGGTATAGCTCGCGCCGTAGATTACGCCCGTCGCCGAATAGAGCAGCTCATAGCGATCGAGCCAGTAGCTGAGGGCGATCGCCGCCATCGTGGCGCTGCCCAACCTGTAGAGGTGGCGGATTTGGAGCAGGGAGAACCCGCGAAACCGCCCCTGGCTGAGGCTGTTGCCCGACAGCAGGTAGACCAGCGCCACCGACACCCACACCAGCAAAAATAGCCCCATCAGCCAGAAGCTCAACAGCTCCCACACCGGCAGCGTCATCACATAGAAGCCAATATCTCGGCCAAAGATGGGGTCTACCTGACCAAACGCGGTGGGGTTGAGAGCCAGCAGCAGCTGGGGCCAGTGCTCTGCCATGACTACGCCAAAGATCAAGCTCATCAGCGCCGCAGTACCCAGCAGGAGCCGACGTGGATAGATCAAAATACCGACGACCAGCGGCGGCAGCAGCCCGAGCTGCCAAGGATAGGTCTGCAGCAGCTGACCGACCTGCCATACGGCCCGAAAGCGAAACTTAACGGGAATTGCAGTGGAGGTGCTATCGAGGCTGAGGACAGATTGCCAGTGGCTGAGGGCCACCTGCCCGTGATAAACCAGCAGCGCCGCCACCAGGGTGCCTAGCCCAATGGCCACCGGCAGCAGCCACCACAGCCGCAGCTGACCTGGGTAGGCAAGCTCCTGAAAAGGACGCTCCGAGGCCAGTCCATCGCTGCGGTAAACCAGCGGCGTTGGAAGCGAGCTGAACCGTGACGGCGACGGCGCGGTGGGGGCGCTGCCGCTAGACCAGGCCTGTTTTGCGGCCTGAGCCAGGTTAAACCAGGCAAAAACGACGCTGAGCAAAAACGACGCTAGGCCTAACGCGCCCTGGGCGATCGCCCGTACCCAAAAGGCGTCTAGATATTGGACCTCGGAGAACCAGAGGCCCTCAGCCACGAGCATCAGGGCGAGCAGTGAAACGAGCCCCACCCCGCCTACAGCAGCCACCAACCAGGCGCTCCGAAAGGGCAATCGGGACTTTGCTTCAGGGGTAAGCGGGCGGCGAGGACGAACTATGCTCATGGGCTTATGGGGAGTGGGCAGCTGGGTCGGCGATGCTTATGGCCTGTGCGGGCCTTGCCTACTCAAATGTCGCCGATTCTAGATGTAGCGGCTCGGCGTCTCTAGGTTGAACAGCGTCTCCAAAGTATGCATGGCCCGGCGCCGAGCCTCAATATCTTGCTGGGTGCGCAGCTGCACCATCGGATCATGCAGAATCTTGTTGACGATACCCCGGGTGAGGGCCTCTATGATCTCCTGATGCTTTTCGGCAAACTCGCTGCCCAAGCGCGACAGCGCCTTTTCCAGCTCCTGCTCGCGGATAGTCTCCACCTTACTGCGCAGGCTGCTGATGGTGGGTACGGTCTCTAGCGATCGCCACCAAATCTCAAAAGCTTCCACCTCCTGCTCTAAGAGGTTTTCTGCTTCTAAAGCCATCTGGCGGCGGCTCTCCTGGTTCTGAGCCACTACCGCTTTTAAGTCATCCACATTGAAGGCGCGGACCTGGGCCATACCCACCACATCGCCATCGACGTTGCGGGGCACGGAAATATCCACCAGCATCAGCGGCTGCTGGGGGGGCAGCAGCGATTCAAGCCGAGCCCGGTTGAGAATAGGCTGAGTGGCTGCCGTACTGGTGAACACCAAATCGCACTGGGGCAGCGTCCGGTCCATATCGGCCAGAGTGCATAGTGAAAGGTTGGCGCTGAACTGCTTCGCTAGCGACTCGGCACCCCGCATCGAGCGGTTGATGATCGTGATATCAGTAGCCCCTTTGGAGAGCAAGTGCTGCACCAGCAGCCGGGCCATCTTGCCCGCGCCGACAACGCCGATGCGCTGATGCGCCAGCCCCCGGGCCTGGACAAGGGCTAGCTCGACGGCAGCGGAGCTAATGGACACCGCGCCGGTGCCAATGCTGGTCTCGGTGCGCACCCGCTTACCCGCCGTAATCGCCTGCTTAAATAGCTTGTTTAAGGTGCGGCCGATGCCGCTGTGCTGCTGGCCTAGCTTGTGGGTCTGCTTCACCTGGGAGAGAATTTGCCCTTCCCCAAGCACCAGGCTGTCTAGCCCCGCCGCCACCCGCATCAGGTGCATCACAGCGTCGTGGTGCAGCAGGGTAAAGAGGTAGGGCCGCAGCCGGGAAACCGGCAGCTTGCTGTGCTCTGATAGAAACTGGTTGATTTCCTGAGTACCATACTCGGTGTCCTGAATCACGGCGTAGAGCTCTAGACGATTGCAGGTGCTCAAGATCGCAATCTCGTCGATGTGGGGATAGCCCTTGAGCTGAGCGATCGCGGCTTCAAGCTGCTCGGCAGGAATGCTGAGCTTCTCGCGCACGTCTACCGGTGCCGTCTTGTGGCTCAGGCCAACGACGATGATATTCATATTTCCTCCCAGTTTTGTTTGCCAGCGGTCAGGCAGCGTATTAAATCGGCTTCAGGCCAGACAAAAGTGTATCAACTTGTCTGGAACGTCTTGCAGAAATGACATGAATTGTCGTATCGCGCTTGGCTGTCGCAGGACTAAAGATTTCCGCAGCAAAAAATGCTTTAGTAAGGGTTCCCTTGCTAAAGCATTCGGTTATGCCGATGGATATTTGTCAGGGTGAATCTTAATCGCACGGGCATTTGAAGTGCAGCTCAACCAATGGCGATAGCTCCAGTCTAACGCGATCGCCAGACTAAACGTTACGCCATTAGTCAACGCCATTAGCTAACGCCGCTGGCTAGCGCCACTGGGTAAGCACGCCCCACCCCTTAGCGCAGCTGTAGCGCCTTGGTATTCTGCTTGTCCGTCATGTGGATAGTATCCACGAAGCGAGCCGTCTTAGACTGGTTAGAGATGACCAGGCTTTGGGTGCGCGCCCCGCCGTTGAAGAAGCGAACGCCCTCCATCAGCGTACCGGGGGTGATGCCGCAGGCGGCAAACAGCAGGTTCTTGCCAGAGGCTAGCTCGTTGGCATTGTAGGCCTTATCGGGATCGTTGATGCCCATTTCCTTAAGGCGCTCTAGATTCTTCTCCTTGCTCTCGCCAATCAGGCCCGTCTTCACAATGGCGGGGTCGTAGATCAGCTGCCCTTGGAAGTGACCGCCCAGGCACTCCATGGCAGCAGCGGTAATCACGCCCTCAGGCGCAGCGCCGATACCCATCAGCGCGTGGACGTTGGTACCCGCAAAGGCGCAGGACAGTCCGGCAGAAACGTCGCCGTCGGAAATCAGGCGCACCCGCGCACCCGCATCGCGAATTTCTTTGATGAGATCGGTATGGCGCTCGCGCTTCATGACCACCACCACCAGCTCTTCAACCGCGCGATCGAGGCATTCAGCAATGATCTTGAGGTTTTCGGTAGCGGACTTATTAATGTCCACCTTGCCGCGGGCCGCCGGGGGAGCCGCCAGCTTCTTCATATAGAAGTCGGGAGCCGCAAACAGGCCGCCCTTTTCGGAGATGGCCAGCACCGCCATAGAGCCTTCCTGACCGTAGGCGACCAGGTTAGTCCCTTCGCAGGGGTCAACCGCAATGTCGATTTCAATCAGCTCGTCGGGGTTGCAGACCTCGGCGGCGTCTTCGCGGGTGCAAATGCCCACTTCCTCACCGATATAGAGCATGGGCGCATCGTCGCGTTCGCCCTCTCCAATCACGATGCGCCCCCGCATGTAAATCTTGTTCATGCGCTCGCGCATGGCCTCAACTGCCACTTCGTCGGCGGTGTCTTTTTCGCCTTTGCCCATCCAGCGCGCAGAGGCGATCGCGGCTTTTTCGACGACCTCAATAATCTCCAACCCAAGCGTACTCTCCACGGGTTCTGCCCTCCCAAACTCATTGATACGGCTATTTAAGCAAGATTTAATAAACCCAGCTCCAAGGCCAAGTCTATCAGACCGCGGAGCCCATTCTTAACTATTGGCAGGCTTTCAAATCATTCAACTGGGTGACCAGCTGAGGTGAGGTGTGCCTAGCAAACTCGCCGTAAGCTCGTGGTTAGAGAACAGGGATTAAAGGCAGATGTCTACAAGGGGCAATTTGTAGACGTCGGTCTGTTGTTCAAGGATGCACGTTAACTGGGCCTGGCACATTGCCAGGCTTTTTTATTTTGCGGCGTTTCCTTTATAGCGATTCCCAATCGCATGAGGTACAGATTTGGGTAGTGGTGGCGCGCCACGCCCCCACTACCCGGACTCCATCAGCATGGGAAATGGTGTAGCTCTAACCGCGTTGGTTTCTACACTGGATTTCTGTATACGCAGAATCTTGTGG
>JBHJHD010000146.1:0-37522 GCA_050331115.1 Elainellaceae cyanobacterium | reverse complement strand
CTTCGCCTCTAGGGTAGCCTTGCCGTCGTTCTCGTCCACGTAGCCCACCACCACGTCGTAGGTGCCCGCTGGACCGTTGAAGGTGGTCGTCGCTCTGCCGCTCTCGCCGCCGCGGCCGCCGGCAAAGCTGATCACTTCCTTGCCCGAGACGCCGCCGTTGCGCTCAACCCGGAAGCCGTTGAGGCTCATGTCCTCGGCTTCTAGGCGGATGGGGTCTGAGCCATTACTGGAATCAGGGGAGTCAGAGACTTTAGAGGCGGGCGGGGTTGAATTGCCGCCGGGCCTTGGGCCCGCATCGGGCGTGGGCTTGTCGGCATTGTCAGCATTATTTCCGCCCTGATTGCCGCCGTTGCCGCCTCCCGTCTTCGGCTGGTTGGGGACAGGCCCAGCGTCAGCCCCCGGCATATCGTCCATGCCGCCGCCACCGCCGCCGCCGCCGCCGTGGTCCATGTCGCTGTGGTTCGTCTTTTTGGGGCGATCGCCGCCAGAATTTTTGTCGACAAACGACTTAAGGGAGCCCTGGGCTAGGCCCCGCTGTACAGTGCCGCTGTAGGTGCCCAGCTTGCGAGCGCCCTGAAGCAGATTCTTCTGACTGTTATCGATGGTAAACACGTAGTCAAGCTGAACCGTATCCCCTGTAGCGCGATCGGCGACCCGCTCCTCGACAGTGAAGAAGGGCGTGCCGTTCTTATCGGTGTAGTAGCCGTCCCGAATGCGATTCCGCAGACCAGAGCCTTTCACTTCGTAGGAGTCACTGCCGGTCCAGTAGCCAACTGAGCCAATGCTGTCGGTCTTGGTGCCGTTGATTTTGACGTCTTCCCTACCATTGAAGTGGAAGTCTGTATTGCTGCTGATGTCTAGCTTCAGGCGGCCTTTCTGCAGGTTACCGCTCGATAGAAACTGGTCTTGGCCGTTGATGTTGACCTTCTTACCCTCAATGTCGGCATCGATGAACGCATAGCGCCAGTTGTCAATCTTGGCGAAGGTATGCTTCTTCGTAGTCTTTAAACCCGTGTCGAAGCCCCGCACCCGAGCGCCGTTGACCACCATGTCCTCGGCATTATTGCCAAAGCTGATGCCGGTTCTAGCCCCCTTGGTGCCAATAAAGTCTAGATCTTTGAGGGTGTACTTGCTGGTGTACTCGAGGTGCGTCCCGGTGCGGACCTCCCAAGCCTTGAGGCCATCAATTACGCTGCGGACGTCGTGGCCCTGATTGGGGTTGGCCTTGATCACCTCTAGACCCTTACCCGAAGCGATAACTTCGTTATTTTTGAAGCTCTCGATGTGGGGACGCCCAACGAGCAGATCCTCCTGGTAGCGGCCCGTCTCCTCAAACTCAAGGTTGTCGGTGAGCACATCTTCTTGGTCCTCACCCCGCAGCAAGTATACCGAGCCGGCCTGCCGCTGCCCTGCCGCGACGTTGTTCTCATTGTCCACCAGGCGACCTTGGAACCAGAAGCCTACTCCGTTGCGGGCCACGTCGTGGTTGCGGGTGCCTACTTTGGAGATTTCGGATGCCCCTTCGGACTTGATAGCAATGTTGTTGCGGATAGCACCGACTTCGTTTCCGGTCTCGGTTACAAACGCCGAGCCAAACACGTCATAGGCCGCGTTGTTCTCCATTACCACGTGGCTGTCGTGGTTCACGAAGCCCCAGCCGGGGGAACCCCAGACGGCGTTGCCTACGGCGCGGGCGGGCGCGCCGCTGATGTCTGCCCCAGCGCGGTGGAAGTGAACGGCGTAGCGGCCCCGGATATTGTTTGCTGCGCCGGGTTGAGTGTTGCCCTTACCGTCTAGGATGCGGGTCTCGTTGCCCGTGGTGCGGAAGTCGTCGAAGCGCTTGGACTTATCGCTGCGGCCCAGCTCTTGGAAGGCGGCGTAGCGCACGTCGACATCGTCGGAGTGCATGAACATCACGTGGCCCCGCTGGTTGGCCGGCAGCCGGTCGGCGTTTTCGGTGGCAATGGTGACGCTGCGGCTGAAGTTGGTGACGTAGGCTTTTAGGTCGCCGCGGGGAGTGTCGTGATCGTAGGTGAGGGGGCGATCGAGGGTGACACGATTGCCGTTGATGGCCTTGATGGTCAGCTCCTCGTCTTGGGTACCCTGCCACTCCATCTGCCGCTTTTGCGGGTTCCACTTATCAGGAACGTACTCGGTGCCCGTCAGCACAAGCGAGTCGCCTACCTGCCAGTTTTTGGGTGCCCCGTCCAAAACTAGCTCGCGGTCGCCCGCCATTGCGTCTTTGGAAACCTTGATATGGCTGGTTTTCTGCTGACCGTAGATCTCAACTTCACCATGGGAAATCAGGCCGCGGCTCACCTGGGTGGGGTCCCACTTGCGGTCGATCTTTCCGTTGTCGGCGATCCAGATCTCTGCATCGACATTGCCCGCTACGGGGTTGCGCTGCGTACCGATGGTGAGGGTGCCGGTAGGCGACACGACAAAGGTGTCAATCACCATTTTTGTGCTTCGCTTGGTCGCAAAGTCGAGCTGACCATCAACGCGAAGGGTCTTGAGCGGGGCGTCGCTTTTGACGTTATAGGTCACGTCGAGGCCGTCGCCAATGAGCACCTTAGCGCCGCTGCCAGGAACCTTGCCGCCCTTCCATGTGCTGGCGTCGGACCAGTTGCCGCTCTTGACGGCAACGTGGGTCGCATCGCTGTGCTTCACCAAATCCAGCGCCGCCATATGCTCCTTTTGCTTGGCGGGGTCGTCATGGTGAGCCATTCCAGATGACTGATGAGCTTGCATGTTCATGTCGTGAAGAATCCTTATGGTCGTATTGCAGTGCATGGCGGTACGGGGACGCAATCGTCCCGTTGCCCATGCAAAATCGAGAGCCAGCGTTGCTTTAAAGCTGGCTTTAGCGTTGCGTTGGTCAAATTGGCTTGGTTGGGGCGGTAGACGGTTCAGCGATTACAGCGATCGCGGCTTACTGGTGATGATCCTTTAGGACCGATCTTCAGGCTATTGCTCGTCTGTGCCAGAAATCTACTGCGCTTTTGATGCGCGCTTTTGAGGGAGATGCTTAAGCTTGAGATGCGCTATTGATAGCTACGCTGGACGAAAGCAAGTCAACGTTGTTCCAGGCGAGGTCTCAAATTAACGCACTCTTTAAAGTTGCTTGTCCAAAAAAAGTTGGACTTTTGGTTTGCCCAGATCTGAGGAAGGTTGAAACATTGGTAAATGCAGTGCGGCCGTGGGCGGTAAGGGCTTTACCAAATCCTCGGCTCGATTCTACTCGGTTTTTGAGCGTAATGGTAGAGGCGATGTATTGCTCATTTTTGGGCGTTAACGGGCTTTTTTGGGCAATACACCTGTGATGACGGCGATTATCGGTAAAGGTTTCCTCAGTGAACAAAAAAAGTTTAAATGGGTTTTACGTATAAAAATGTCGTGAAGGAAAGGTGCAACGGCAGCCTTTCAAACCCATACCGCAATCGGATCGCAATCAGAACCTGTCTCCAGTACGCTATAGAAGCAAAGGGTTTCTCTAATCTGACCCCTATTGACTGGCCCTCATTGGCTGCCCTCTACTGATCGTCCCCCGTCGATTGCCCTATGCTTTCCCCTCCTCTATCGCTGCTGCGCCCCGCTGCTGCCATCGCGCTAGGCCTTTGGGTCGCCCCCCAGGCCGCCGTCGCCCAGCTAAACTTCAGCACCCCGGAGCTGAGCGCCCCTGGCGGTCGAGAAGCGTCCGATCGGAGCACCTGCGTCATTACAAGCGGCAGTCCACTCACCGCGGTTTTGCCAGAGACCAATGCGGGCGTCACTCTACAGGCGCAGCCTACGCTCTTTGTCTATGTGCCGCGCAATAATGCTCAGCAGGGGGAGCTGCGGATGCGGGAGGAGGATACGGACGTGGAGGTGCTGGCCGCCGCTGTCGATTTGCCGCTCTCCATTGCGCCGGGCGACTATCAGTACGGTCCGGCGATCGCAGCCCTGTCGCTCCAGGAGGCCGCGATCGCCCCCGAGCAGGTCTACCGCTGGACGTTTACCCTGGTCTGCGACCCCGGCGATCGCAGCCAGGATGTGGCGGTGTCTGGCCTACTGCTGCGGGTAGGGGAGGGGTATTTAAGCAGGCTTGACCCGGCGCTGCAGCCATTGGCACCTGGGTCACCCTCTGGTCCAGCATCCGGTCCAGCATCCGGGCCAGCTGACGCCACCGCTGAATCAAGGTCCGAGTCGACCGCGGCAGCTCTGCAGGCCTATGGGGAAGCCGGGGTTTGGCACGACCTGATTGCCTTGCTGGTTGGCTTAGCGGCAGCCGATCCAAGCTACACCGCCGAACTTGCCCAGCTGCTGACGGCCCAAGGGCTAGAGGCAATAGCCAACAGCAGCGTCGTGCCCGTCGAGATGAAGCCGCTGCCTTGACTCAGAAGACCGTCACGCGGGTGGGACATCTGGCATTGACTATTTTCCCTGCAGACGGAGTAGACTTAGATTAACTTAGTTTGTTCTAACCTTTAGGAGTGTTACAGGGTTCATGGCATCTAAAACTGAGCTACCTTTGGACAGAGCTACCCGCTTGATTAGTGCGCTTGATGAAGCCGTTCAGAAAAAGTATTTACTGGCTTTGGCAGATTCGCTGCGGTTTGACCCTAACTTTGTTCCTCCCGCAGCCCAGCCTGCCGCCGCTCAGGGTGATGAAGCAGAAGCTGTGGTAGATGGGGAAGCTGCAGAGGCGGCTGAAGGTGAAGCCGCGGCAGATGAGGGCGACAGCGAAGCGGCTGGCGAGACGCCAGATGAGTCTGTAGATGAAGCACCCTCTGCAGCAGCCGACCCCGACGAAGCGATCGCCGCAAGTACCCCACCCGACGTCATGAGCGCTCAAGCAATCAGCGCCGCCCACGGCATTGACCTCGACGACCTCGACGCCTACGGTATCGTGGTTCGCCGCAAGCAGATCAAATCGTTTGTCGGCCATTACGGTCGCCGAATTAAGTCCTCAGACGTCACGAAACTTTTTAAGACTGAGGCCTACGAGCGCTTCTTCGGCAAGTCAATTTCGAGATGCGGAAACCAGACTAAGCGCAGCGCCACGGTCTACGGCTATGCCGAGGTACTTCAGCGCGTGGGGGTTATAGAGCAGGTTAAGCCACCGCGAGATCTGCGGGAGCTATTTGTCAAAAACGACGTTGAAATTCCGGGTTCAGGGTCGTAGTCGGACAAAGCCGCGTTTTGCAAAACTTCATCTATATCAAACGAAAGATGCTGCCTATGGAGGTCCTTATTTACCTTCGTAAATAAGTAGGAGGCCACGAATAAACAACGCTACTTGGAGGTTTGCCCCCGGCCGGGAGGCAAACCCCAACACAGTTTACCTGTGGCCAACCTCTTGCAAAACCCACAATCTAAAAGCTGATTCAGGTCAAGCTGGTCTACCGAACGGCTGGAGCGTTAGGTCTACCGACGACTGCCTTTTTTGATGGGGTCGGGCTCTCGGGAGCGTCGGCACCAGCGGTCCTTTCCAGCGCATGTTCGGGCCAGGTTGGGCTGCTGTAGAGAATCTATGACCCAATATTACGACGTCATTATTATCGGCGCTGGTGCTGGTGGCGGTACGCTGGCCTATGGCCTAGCGCCAACGGGCAAGCGTATTTTACTCATCGAGCGGGGAGACTATCTGCCGCGAGAGAAGGAGAACTGGGACGCGGACGAGATTTTTACTCAGGGCCGATATCAGGCCGATGAGCAGTGGCTCAACGGCCAAGAGCAGCCTTTTAACCCCCAGGCCTATTACGTCGTCGGCGGGAATACAAAAGTCTACGGCGCGGCGCTGCAGCGCATGCGGCAGGAAGATTTTGGTGAGCTGCACCATGTGGACGGTGACTCGCCGGCCTGGCCGTTGCCCTATGACGTGTTTGAGCCCTACTACACCCGTGCCGAGAGCCTGTTTAAGATTCACGGCCGGCGCGGCGAAGACCCAACAGAGCCCCCGATGTCGGCGGAGTATCCCTATCCAGCTTTCGAGCACGAGTCCCGCATCCAAACCGTAGCCGATCGCCTGGCCGACCGAGGGCTAAAGCCACTGCACCTCACCCTCTCGCTGGACCGGAATGCGGCAGACCCGGCTAATAGCCCCTGCATCCGCTGCGACACCTGCGACCCCTACCCCTGTCTGCTCGACGCTAAGCTCGACGCCCAAACGGCCTGCGTCGACCCGGCGCTAGCCTACGACAACGTCACCCTGCGCACTAATACCCTAGTGACGCGGCTGCTGACGAGCGCCAACGGTCGCCGCATAGACCGCGTAGAGATTCAGGGTGAGCATGGCCCAGAAATGCTGTCGGCAGATACCGTCGTGGTGGCCTGCGGGGCGGTGAATACGGCGGCCCTGCTGCTGCGATCGGCTAGTGAACAGCATCCCAACGGCCTCGCCAACGGGTCGGACCAGGTCGGCCGCAACCTGATGAAGCACAACCACTCGGGGCTAATCGCCATTTCTGATGAACCTAACGACGTCGTGTTTCAAAAGACCCTCGCCGTCCACGACTACTATTTTGGGGGACCGCTGCAGGACTACCCGCTGGGTCAAATTCAGCTGACGGGCAAAGCCAAGTGGCAGCGCCTAGCGACTATGGCCCCCACAGAGCTGCCCCAGGAGTACCTAGAGTATCTGTCCCAGCACTCGGTAGACTGGTGGGTAACCACGGAAGATCTGCCCGACCCTAATAACCGCGTTACGCTGACGGACCAAGGGCAGATCAAGGTTGACTTTACCCCCAACAACCTCAAGCCTCACATGGAGCTGATTAGCCTGCTCGAGCAGCACCTCAAAGAAATCGGATTCTACCTGTTTTGGCACAAGCGTATGGATGTAGACATTCTTTGGCACCAGGTGGGCACCTGTCGCTTTGGGGAAGACCCACAATCGAGCGTGCTTGACCTCAACTGCCGCGCCCACGAGGTGGACAACCTCTATGTGGTAGACAGCAGCTTCTTTCCCGCCATGGGGGCGATGAACCCCACGCTGACGCTAGTGGCTAACGCCCTGCGGGTGGCCGATCACCTCAAGTCCACGCTCTAGCTCAAAAAATACCATGAGTCCTAAACAGGTTTGGCGACTGCTTAAAGAGGCGTTTCAGGAATGGAACAGAGACGATGCCTCACGGCTGGCGGCAGCCCTGGCGTTCTACACCATCTTTTCCCTGGCCCCGCTGCTGATTTTGGTAATTGCGATCGCCAGCCTAATTTTTGACCAAGGCACGGTGCGCGACCAGATTATGCAGCAGATGGAGGCGCTGATTGGCAACAGCGGCGCTGAAGCCCTGAGTACGGTGCTCGATAACGCCAACCGGCCTGGGGCAAGCTCGGGCTGGGTCGCCTCAATTATCAGCGTAGTCCTGCTGCTAGTGGGGGCAACGGGGGTGCTGGTTCAGCTGCAAACCTCCCTCAACATCGTGTGGAACGTGACGACTCGGCCCGACATGGGCGTTATGGGGTTTGTCCGCAAGCGGCTGCTGTCGCTAGGAATGATTGTCTGTATTGGTTTTTTGCTGCTGGTGTCTCTGGTGGCAAGCTCGGTCATTTCTGGTCTGGCGGGCTACCTGCAGGGCCTAATGCCGGGGCTCGATACCCTAACGCAGATCGCTAACTTTGTCCTGTCTTTTGGCATTATTACGCTGCTGTTCGCCTCCATCTATCGGTTTCTACCCGATGTACGCATCGCCTGGGGCGATATCTGGTTTGGGGCGGCGGTGACGGCGCTGCTTTTTTCATTGGGCAAGTATGCGATTGGCGTCTACTTGGGCAACAGCAGCATTGGCTCCGCCTACGGGGCGGCGGGGTCAGTGATTGTGCTGCTGGTGTGGATATTTTACTCGGCGCAGATTGTTTTTTTCGGGGCGGAGCTTACCCAGGTCTATGCCCGCCGCTATGGCTCCAAAATCGAGCCAAACAAGTATGCGGTGAAGCGGTAGAACGGTATAACCCTCTAGGCGCAATAATCTAGGCTTGAGTCGCTGCCGAAACCGTATCTTTGGCTTCTCTGGCAGCCTCTGCCCGCACCGCCCGAAACATACCAAACCGGCACAGCCCCGCGCCAAAGGCCAGCCGCATCAGCAGCAGCGTCGGCACCTCCCGCACCGATTTCACAAATCCCGTCACCCCATAGCGCATCCAGCCCTGGGGCTTGACGATGCCCTGCCAAATCGTATCGAGCCAGGAAGGGAGCGTCTCAGCGGTCCAGTCGGCGGTCTCCACCTGGCCCGCCACAAGCCCCGTCTCCTCTAGCCGCTCTGCAAACCCCTCAATACTCGAAAACGCGGGATGCGCCCACTGGTCGAGCAGCTGCCGCATCACCGGACGCTCCCACCAGTTCAGCGGCACCCGGCGATCGTCCCGCTGGTTCCAGTCCGCCACCACCAGCACGCCCCCCGGCTTCAGCACCCGCAGCAGCTCCCGAGCAAATACGGCCTTATCCGGCATGTGGGGGCCGGCCTCAACCGACCACACCACATCAAAGCTGGCGTCGGGGAAGGACAGCGCCATGGCGTCATCCACCGCAAAGCGCGCCGTCACGCCTGCAGGGGTCAATTCCTGGGCGCGGCTCACCTGACGGGGACTGATGGTGATGCCGGTGGCGTCAAAGCCGTAGTCCCGAGCCAAAATACGGGTGCTGCCGCCGATGCCGCAGCCCACGTCCAGCAGAGCCTTACCAGGGGGCATGGCGTCCAATCCGCCCCAGCGAGCCATCTCATGCACAAAGTCAGACTTGGCTTTGAGGAAATCCTTTTGGCGCGGCGGCGACCCGTAATGCCCCAGGTGAATGTGCTCCCCCCAGTAAAACTCTAAGATGCCGTCGTCGGTCCACTGATCGTAGGAGTCAGCCACGGTGTCGGAAGACTGATAGCGGCGAGCGGTGATTAGGTAGAGGGCGATGCCGGCGGCGGGGATGCCGAGAAGGAGGGCGAGGGCGAGGCTCATTGGGATGCTTTAATATTTCTTGATAATGTTGCTTATCATTGTGACAAGTTGGCTCGGTGCTAGCAAGCTCGGGCCAGAATTTGCTCCAAAGACGCTGCCCTCAGAAATCAGCGATACTAAAATCATTAAGTCATCTTATGTGGTTCGCTAGCGGACCGCGCCTAAACCTCACTCGCTATGACCAATTCTCTCGAAGACCGCGCCGCCGCCGTCGCCACCGCCCAAAAGCTGCGCAATGCCGCGATCGCCGTTGCGGCCGTTGTGCTCAGCGTCGCGCTGGTGATCGGCCTTAGGAACCCCGCTTCCGCTACAAGCCTAGCGGCGCTAGCGGAGACATCGACGCCGTTTGAAGCGGCGCTGCAAAACGATCGCCCCAGCCTAGTCGAGTTTTACGCCAACTGGTGCACCTCCTGCCAAGCCATGGCCCCCGACATGGCCGAGCTGAAGCAGACGTACGGCGATCGCGTTAACTTTGTGATGCTCAACGTCGATAACGACAAATGGCTGCCGGAGATGACCACCTATCGGGTAGACGGCATTCCCCACTTCATCTTTCTAGATCAGCAGGGTAGGGCCGTTGCAGATCTCTTGGGCGAGCAGCCCCAGATAATCATGGCCGCTGACCTAGAGGCCCTCGCGGCCCAGCAGTCTCTTCCCCATCAGCAGCGTCGGGGGCGGCTGTCCGAGGTCCAAGAGCAGCCTACCCTCGTGGTTCAGCCAGGACCGCGCGATCACGGCGCTGCCTTGAACAACTAATCTGAGGCCTGGCCTCGCGATCGCTTTAGCCCAGACTTAATGGCTCAGCAGATCTAATGGCTCAGCAGTCCGTCCGGCATCGTGGCATTGCTGAGGATAGCGGCGTCCAAAATTGCGCCCTCAACTTTGGCTTCACTGAGATCTGCGCCGCTGAGGTTGGCGCCGGTTAAATTGGCGTTGCTGAGGTCAACCTTCGAAAGATTAGCGCCCAGCAGCGTCGACATCTCCAGATTGGCTTCTCGAAAACAGCTCCCCGATAGATCGGTCCGATTGAGGCGCGTATTGCTCAAATTGGCCTCACTGAAGTCAGCGTCGGTGATGGTAGCCCCCTGCAGGCGAGCATTGTTAAGGTTAGCTTTCATGAGGCGAGCGCCCGGCATCTTGACGCGCCCCATTTCTGCCCGACTCATGTCAACGGTCTCTAGATTGGCATCAGACAGGTCGGCGCGGCTAATGTCTGCGCCGATAGCGCTCATGCCCTTCAAGTTGGCGCCGCGCATATCGGAGCGGGTCAGGTCGACGCGGTTCATGGTGGCACTGCTGAGGTCAGCGCCAACCAGGCTGACGCCGGCCAAGTAAGCGCCGAGTAAATTCGCTTTTATTAAGTTAGCGCCGCTCAGCGTTGCACCATTGAAGTCGACGCCGCTGAGGTTGGCTCCGGATAAATCTGCCTGCTCTAGATTGGCGTCTTCTAAACCTGCACCGACGAAGTTGGACTTAGACAAACTAGCGCCGCGCAAATCAACGCCGCGTAGACTCATCTGGGTCAGGACCGCCCCTTCTAAGTCTGGGGTAATGTCGGGGTTGTCGCGACGCCATTGGTTCCAGTCCACAACGCTTTTACGCAGGAGAGCCAGATGTTCCTCGTTAGCCATAGTGCCTTAGCCTCGGTGTGTCCTTGTGTTCGCCGATAAAGAAATGCTGACAAGGCGACCAAACCCTTATCTATCAGTCTACAGTGTGCAATACAAGCGGCTAACGCCGCTAACAGCGCAGCGCTTCATACTTTTTAACATTAATGCATGGGCATAGAGATACCGCTGCTTTGACGATATGATGGAATCCGGGCTGCGCTGGTCTTTGGCCTAACTCGTTGGCTCGCTCCGTAGGTTCACCCTTTAAATCTTTCTCTACATTACCCATGGATATCTTGACGCTCGGCTGGGTTTCACTGCTGGTTCTCTTCACGTTTTCAATCACGATGGTGGTCTGGGCTCGCAACGGCCTGTAAACGGTATCTAAGGTTAGTTCATAGTTAGTTCAAAGCATTGCCGTGACCATACTGCTGAGTCAGCTGTCTATCCAGGCCGCCGCTGCGCAGGTCTGCTCTAGCTTGGCCCTCTTTTCTCTCGACGCCTTGACGCCGCAGACGATCGCCCTAGGTGCGTTAGCCGGGGCTGCCTTCGGCATGCTGGTGCTTGTGACGGGGGGAATTGCCTATCTCACCGCCGTTGAGTGGCGCGATCGCCGCCGCCGCGATCGCGATCGCCGCAGCGGCTAGGTCAGCTTATTTTGCGCAAACGTATTTCTCATAAGCCCCCTTCATCTCGGCCCATTTTGAGGCCGCGCCTATGTCCGCCTCCATTGAGCCCATTGACCTAGCGCGATTCATTGATCACGCGCTGCTCGATCCGGCTAGCACCGAAGAGCAGCTCAAACAGTCCTGCGCTGAAGCCGACCGCTACGAGTTCCCCGCGGTCTGCGTCTACCCCATGCACGTACGGCTGGCGGCGGAGTATCTAAACGGCAAGCGATCGCAGGTCTGCGCCGTGATTGGTTTTCCCGCCGGGGCCACCACGTCAGCCGTGAAGCTTTACGAAGCTCAAGAGGCGGTGGAAAACGGGGCGACTGAGCTAGACGTGGTTATCAACCGCAGCTGGCTTAGGGTGGGCGACGCCGAGCGGCTGCACCGGGAGCTAGCAGAGCTTTGCGATATCGGTCAGCCCGTGAAGGCTGTTTTGGAAATGTCGCGTCTGACGCCGCCGGAGATAGCGCTGGCGGTGGACGTATGCTTAGATGCCGGTGTGCAGTACTTGAAGACCAGCAGCGGCTGGTTTGGCGGGGCTACCGTTGAGCAGGTGCGTCAGCTCAAGGATTTGTCGAAAGACCGGGCGGGCATCAAGGCCTCTGGGGGTATCCGCACCGCCGAGCAGGCGGTGGCGCTGGTGCAGGCGGGGGCCACCCGGCTGGGCACCTCCCGCGGCCCTGAGCTGGTGCGTCAAATGGAGGAGCTGGCGTCTTCGTGAAGACCGATGCGGGGACATCCCGGACATTTTTTCTATGAGCGGCACCTACAAAGCAACCGGCATCACCCTCAAGAGCGCACCCTTTGGGGAGAGCGATCGCCTGCTGACCATTCTCACCCCAGAGGTGGGGCTGGTGCGGGCGATTGCGCCCGGCGCTCGTAAGCATCAGTCGCGGCTGCGGGGGCGCAGCGGTATCTTCATCGTCAATCAGCTGCTGCTCAACCGAGGCCGTAGTCTCGACAAGGTGCTGCAGGCCGATAGCCTGAGCTCTTTCCCGAGGCTGAGCCAAAACCTAGGCAAGCTGACCGCTGGGCAATACCTGGCTGAGATTGCCCTCTGCGAGGCCCTAAGCCAGCAGCCCCAGGTGGAGCTGTTTACGCTGCTGAGTGAGCATCTAGAGCGGCTAGAAGCCTGCACTGCCTCGGCGACGCCTGCGTTCTTAGTGCACGGCATCTTTCATCTCCTGGCGCTAGAAGGCGTCGCGCCCCAGGTCCACACCTGTTGTTTGACGCAGGTACCCCTTACGCCCGCGCTTTCAGAGGGGCAGGGGCATATTGGGTTCGACGCTAGCGTCGGCGGCGCGTTTCTGCTGCAGGAGGCCAGTGACCGGGCCAGTGACCGGGCCAGTGACCGGGCCAGTGACCGGGCCGCCCCGTCCCTTCGCCCCAAGCGCATCCCCACAAAGCTGACCGCTCTAGAGCTGCTGCTCCTGCAGCAGCTTTTTCAGCCAGACCTGCTGCAGCCCGACGGAAACCTGCTGCCGGCGATCGCCGCCGATCTGTCCGAAAGCTTGGGCCAGCCCCGCTTGGCGCTAGATCCATCCATCTGGCTTTCCCTTGAGCGAACCCTGCGGTACTACCTGCAGTATCACTTCGACAAAACGATTCACTCAGCAGCGCTGATAGGGACCTGTTTTTAGGGCTTCAGCGACCCAGCAGCCCCAATAAGCGCTACTTTAATAGAAGGGCTGCACGCTTGGGATAGCCTCTCTACAAAGGTGGCTACGCCACTAACTTCCGGCTGCAATCTTGTGTTTCGCTCGCGCTTTTCCTTCCTCTAGCCTATTGCGTGAGTCGCCTCGACGACTATTCCTGTGTGCTATGACCCGCCCGCCAACCGTCCCCGACTCACCCATCGACGATTCTTCCCCATCGTCGCCCTCGACAGCCCTATCGCCTCTCTCGACAGAAACGCCCCCAGCAGAAACGCCCCCAGCCGCTGCCCCTAGGGGACTGCTGCCGGTCTTAAAAAACACTCGCTTTTTAGCCCTCTGGTCAGGTCAGGTCTTTTCTCAAATTGCGGACAAGATTTACCTCGTCTTAATGATTGCCATCATTTCCAGTCGGTTCCAAACCGGCGAACAGACCATCAGCGGCTGGGTCTCGACGCTGATGATCGTGTTCACTATTCCGGCCGTGCTGTTTGGCTTCTTGGCGGGGGTGCTGGTGGATCGATGGCCCAAGCGGGCGGTGCTGGTGACCACAAATCTGCTGCGGGGGGCGCTGGTGCTGGTGCTGCCGCTGTTGATTTGGTCAACCCGAGGCTGGTCTATCGGTGAGACACCGGTCGGCTTCCTGGCGCTGCTGGCTATCACGTTTCTGGTGTCGACCCTCACCCAGTTCTTCGCCCCGGCAGAGCAAGCCATCATTCCGCTGATTGTCAAGCGCAAGAATCTGCTGCCCGCCAATTCCCTTTACACCACCACCATGATGGCTTCGGTGATCCTCGGCTTTGCGCTGGGAGAGCCGCTGCTAAACCTCGTCGATGCGATCGCCACGCGGCTCATCGGGCTCGACATTGGCAAAGCGCTGCTGGTGGGCGGGTGCTATATTCTAGCTGGACTGCTGCTGCTGCTGGTTACCACCAGGGAGTCCATGGCGTCTGTCGCGGGGGCTGACGACACTGATGGTCAAGCGTCCAGTAGCCAAGCTGCCAATGGCCAAGCTTTAAAGGCAGCCGCAAGCGAGACGAAGCCCGATGAGACCTCATCGCTTTCTCAAGTTTTGGCCGACATGCGGGACGGCCTGCGGTACCTCAATCAGCAGCCCAGAGTGCGGGCGGCGATCGCCCAGCTGGTGGTGCTATTTTCAGTATTTGCGGCGCTGGCGGTGCTGGCGGTACGTCTAGCAGAGGTAATGCCCGCCATCAATTCAGACCAGTTTGGCTTCTTGCTAGCCGCAGCCGGCGTGGGAATGGCGATCGGCGCCGGCGCCATTGGCCAGTTTGGGCAGGCGTTCTCCCGCACCCAGATCAGCGTTGTCGGCTCCTGCGGCATGGCCAGCTGCTTAGCCGGCCTGTCGCTTGTGACCCAGCAGCTCGTGCCTGCCTTAATCATCATTGCCCTCCTAGGGCTGTTTGCCGCCTGCGTCGGGATTCCGATGCAGACCACCGTGCAGGACGAAACCCCCGAGACAATGCGGGGCAAAATCTTTGGGCTTCAAAACAACGCCATCAACATTGCCCTTAGCCTACCGCTGGCATTAGCGGGGATTGCCGAGACCGTTTTTGGGCTGAGCGCAGTGCTGGTTGGGCTGTCAATCATCGTGGTTTTTGGTGGGCTACTGGCCTGGTATAGCGCCCGCACGGTATCGAAAAGCGCGTCGTCCCCTGTAAGCTAGATCCTGCAACACATCTAGCCGTGACGTCTACTGACTTGAATGCATATCGCCTGGCTTGGAAAGAAATTCCCGTTTTGTGGCAATGTTACCTATGGTCGCGAAACGACAAACGCGCTTTTAGATCGCGGCCATCGCGTTAGTTTCTTTCACTTCAGCGCTGAGGCCCTTGGGGATAGGCATAGAGGGCTGCGTAGATCGACTCACGCCTCGGCTGGGAGTGACTTCAGCGAAGTCTCTCTGCCCTACATCTATCGATCACAGATCTATACTATTCCTTCGCTTCGCTCAAGCCGCATTCTTAAAGACGCCCTCCGCAGACTAAAGCCCGACGTCGTTCACGCCTCTCTCGCCCTCTCGCCCCTCGATTTTAGGCTGCCTGAGATCTGTAGCGAGCTGGGCCTGCCGCTAGTGGGGACCTTCCACCCCGCATTCGACGCCCAGCGCCGCAACCTCACCTCCAATACCCAGCAGCTTACGTATCAGATCTATGCGCCGTTCCTAGCGGAGTACGACCGCGTCATTGTTTTTTCAGAGCTGCAGCGAGATTTGCTGGAGCGGCTAGGCGTAGACCGCGGCAGAATCAGCGTAATTCCCAATGGGGTAGATGCCGATAAATATTCACCCGGGTTTTCATCTCAAAAAGCCTGTTTCTGCGCCAGCCGCCTCTTCGTCTATCAAGGCAGGCTCTCCGTTGAAAAAAACGTCGAGTCCCTGCTGCGCGCTTGGAAGCAGAGCCATATGGGACCCTCCTGTAAGCTGGTGATTATGGGGAACGGGCCGCTCGAATCGACGCTGCGGGCCGCCTATGGCGAAGATCTTGGCGTCGTGTGGCTAGGGTTTATTGCCGACGAGCAGCATCGAATCGAGGTGCTCCGGGCCGCTGACGTGTTTGTGCTGCCTTCCCTCGTTGAAGGGCTCTCGCTGTCGCTGCTGGAGGCCATGGCCTGTCAAACCGCCTGCTTAGCGACAGACGCCGGCGCTGACGGAGAGGTTTTAGCCCAGGGCGCTGGCGTGATTCTGACGACCCAGGGAGTGACGACGCAGCTCAAAACCCTGCTGCCCCTCTGCCGAGATCAGCCAGAGCTAACCCAGCGCCTTGGCCAAAGCGCCCGGCAGCGGGTGCTGGAGCGCTACACTTTGCTACAAAACATCTCTCAGCTAGAAGGGCTCTACAGCCAGCTGCTTCAGCAGCGCGTTGCGCTCAGCCGCTCGCGCTAAGCGGTTCTACACCAAGCGCGTTGCACCAGGCCATTTCGCCAAGCTCTACCCATTAAGAAACCCTGTGGCGGAAATTAGAAATTTCAATCGAGCAAATTCATCAAATTTTCTGATACGCCTGACGCTCCAAAAACCCTCTCCGGGCACGCTAGCTAGAGCTTGATTTGCCTGCTGTCACAGTTCTGTTTTATCAGTGCCTTGACGCAGCAAAGAACAGCCTGAATCCTTCATGAAGTCTACATCTATGCTCAAGTAGATTTCAGATACTTCGCTAGAGAGATACGCTGCGCAGCACGATGTCCATGCTGAGGCAAATGCCGCTTAACGGGCTCTTATGAGTTTCCTATCACTGAACTTAGTGCAAAAAGTTCTGTGCTACTTTGTAACAGTTCGATAAATCAAAGAACAAACTCATAACGAGTACGATTAGCGTTTGCCTTTTCCCAGCTCTAGAACGAGTTACTGCAGAGCTGGGCTCTAGCTGAGTTGAATACAACATTATTTATGAATCAACGCTTTTTAAGTAGCTTGACGGCTGCCTTGATGATCATGTCCTGCAACCAGGCGCTGCCCGCTGGGGCTTCTGAGCCTGCGGTAAGCGACGATCACACGGATGATGAGTTTTCTCAGGCGGCTGCGTTCGGTTCATCCGAAGCGTCCTCCGAAGCGTCTCCAGCGCCGAGGGATGAGTCAGCGGTTAAGGTTGGTGAGTACCAGTCTGAGGAGCAGCTCGACAGCGCGGATGATTCCGTTGCGGCGATCTACGCCCATCAGATGGAAAGCCGCTACGCCGCTACTCTGTATGTCCGAGATATTCCGGTTCTGACTACCGTAGGAGAAGCTGTCGGCGCCAGGCCAGAAGCACCGTCTTCAGAGCAGGCCAATTTAGAGCAAGCTGATTTAGAGCAGGCTAAAATTGGTCAGCCTGCTTCGGCGCAGCCTGCAGCAGACGACGCGGTGGTAGAGGAGTCGAGCACTGAGCTAGCAACCGGCCAAGACTATACCCAAGACCCGGTTTGGCGGGCGACGGCGATCGCGGCTCGTCTCAATCAGGCCTACCGGAACCAGCTCGACCCCAGCGCAATTACGGCCCATTGGGACAGCGAACAAGAGCGCTTCTTGATTAGGCTGGGTGATGAAGTTCTGGTGACTGTCGACAGCCGCGTCGTACTGTCCGATACGACCGGAGACGAGGTTGAGGACGTGCTGCAGATGGCAAACCGCATCCGCCGGCAGCTCGGCGCTGAGCCGCTGAGCGAAGTGGAAGGCCTGCCCGAGCCGGTGCAGCAGGTTGCGGTGGGTCCGGTTCGGGTCCGGTTCTCCGGCATGGCCTCTTGGTACGGCCCTGGGTTTCACGGGCGCCAGAGCGCCAGCGGTGAGGTCTTCAACCAGCATGCCTTGACGGCAGCCCACCCCTCTCTGCCGTTTGGGACCCTACTGCAGGTCACGAATACCAACACGGGTAGCACCGTAACCGTACGCGTGAACGATCGCGGCCCTTACGCAGGCCACCGCGTGATCGACCTCTCGGCAGCTGCCGCCGAGGCCATCGGCATGCTTCGCGCCGGCGTGGCCCCGGTTCGAGTAGAGGTTCTGGGCGAGTAAGCTAGGCCCGGTCGCTAGTTTTACGTCAAAAGCCAGCTGGGGATCTTAACAAGATGTCTTCGGCTGGCTTTTGAAATGGCGACATTGGCTTACGCCGTTAGCTTACATCACCGGCCTAACTAATTTATGGCGATACAATGGTCGGGACCCAACGCGATCGCCATAATGGGTGCAAAATGACGCCGCGAATGACGCCGCGATGGAGAGGAATTATGTACACTACTAGGCGAAGATAACCTACGAGGCTCCGGTGCGCTGGCTGACAACAACGGTAGAACTACGGCAATACTTAGACTTTTATCGCTTCTCCTGCGCGCTCCAGGACAAGACATTAGAGCAAACGAGCTATCGCTATGAGGTGGGGCTGGTGCCGACTATGGGCGCTCTCCATGAGGGACACCTGAGCCTGATTCGCCGCGCTCGTCAGGAAAATGACCTGGTCGTAGTCAGCATTTTTGTAAACCCGCTGCAGTTTGCCCCGGGCGAAGACCTCGCCCGCTATCCCCGCGATCGCGACCGCGACACTGCCCTCTGCGAGCAGGCTGGGGTGGACGTGATATTTTCTCCCTCGCTCAGCGATATGTACCGGGAAGCCGAGCGCCAAGACCAGATTACCCAGGTGATGCCTCCTCCAAGCATGACGAATAGGCTGTGCGGCCTCAAGCGGATCGGTCATTTTGAAGGGGTCGCCACCGTAGTCCTCAAGCTATTCAACACCGTCTCGCCTCAGCGGGCTTATTTTGGCCGCAAAGACGCCCAGCAGCTCGCCATTTTGCAGCAGATGGTCCAAGACTTGAGCTGTCCGGTGACGATCGTGCCCTGTCCCATTGTGCGAGAGGCCGATGGACTAGCAATGAGCTCCCGAAATCAGTATTTGACGCCAGAGGAGCGCCGGGAAGCGCCTCTAATCTATCAGGGGCTGCAGGCGGCGGCGCAAAAGTTTGAGCAGGGCGAGCGGGACAGCGCTGTGCTAGTAGCGCTGGTGCAGTCGATCCTAAGACGCTCTAGCCTGCTGGATATAGAGTACATTGACTCGATTCACCCCCGGACGCTAGCTTCCCTCCAGACAATCAACCACACCGGACTGCTCGCGATCGCCGTCCGCTTAGGCGCTACCCGGCTCATTGACAACGTCCTGCTGCGCGGTCGCCGTCCCATCATTGCTATCGACGGTCCGGCCGGGGCCGGTAAGTCGACGGTGGCCCGCCGAGTTGCCCAGCAGCTTGGGCTACTGTACTTAGATACGGGGGCAATGTACCGGGCGGTGACCTGGCTGGTGCTTGAGGCCGGCGTGCCGATTGACGATGAGGCCGCTATCGCCAATCTGGTGAGTCAGAGCACTATTCGGCTCAAGTCCCCCGACGAGGTGGGACAGCCGGTGCAGGTGTGGATCAACGGGCAGGAGGTGACCCAGGCGATTCGCACGCCGGAGGTGGCGGCCCAGGTCTCGGCGATCGCGGCCCAGCCCGTGGTCCGCCAAGAGCTGGTCTTGCAGCAGCAGCACTACGGGCGGCGGGGCGGCATTGCCCTAGACGGCCGGGACATTGGCACCCACGTTTTCCCCGACGCGGAAGTGAAAGTGTTCCTGACCGCCTCCGTACACGAGCGGGCGCGGCGGCGGCAGCAGGATATGCAGCAGCAGGGGCAGCCGCCGCAAACCCTAGAGGATATTGAGAAATCGCTCCACCAGCGGGACCACAAAGACACGACGCGGGCGATCGCACCCCTGCGCAAAGCGCCCGACGCGGTGGAAATTCAGACGGATGCGCTCTCCATCGACCAGGTGGTGGATCAGATTATCGACCTATACCGCCAGCAGGCCGACTGATGACGGCTCGCCACCGGCCGAAAGCGATTGGAAGCGGCTAAATATCTAGCTCCGCTAGGGCCAACCGGGGGCCGTAGGTCTCGATAAAGTCCCGCCGGGGGGCAACGCGATCGCCCATCAGCACCGTAAAGATGCGGTCCGCCTCCGCAGCGTCCTCAATCTCCACCCGCTTAAGCGTTCGGGTCTCTGGGTTCATAGTGGTGTCCCAGAGCTGAACGGGCATCATCTCACCTAGGCCCTTAAACCGCTGAATATTGTAGTTGGCGTTTTGGGGAAACTCTGCAAGCTGCCGGGTTAGCTCCTGCTCGCTGTAGCAGTAGTAGTGCTGCCGTCCCCGCTCCACCTTGTACAGCGGCGGGCAGGCGATGTACACAAAGCCGCTATCCACCATGGCCCGCTGGTAGCGGTAGAAAAAGGTCAGCAGTAGGGTCCGGATGTGGGCGCCGTCTACGTCGGCGTCCGTCATGATGATGATGCGGTGATAGCGGAGCTGGGAATCGTCGAACTCTTCACCTTTGATGCCCAGCCCTAGGGCCGTAATCAAAGACTGAATCTCATTGTTTTTATAGATGCGGGCGTCGTCGGTCTTCTCGATGTTGAGAATTTTGCCCCGCAGCGGCAGAATAGCCTGGAACTGGCGATCGCGTCCCTGCTTAGCGGAGCCGCCTGCCGAGTCCCCCTCTACAATAAAGATCTCTGATTCGGCGGGGTCGCGGCTGCTGCAGTCGGCTAGCTTGCCGGGCAGCGTGGAAGACTCCAGCACCGACTTACGGCGCACCAGATCGCGGGCCCGCCGGGCCGCTTCAGCCGCATTAAAGGCCTGAATCGCCTTTTCAAGCACCGCATCGGCAACGTTGGGCCGGAAATCGAGGTATTCGGTCAGCACCTCGCCCACGCAGGAGTCGACGATGCCGCGCACCTCGGTGTTGCCCAGCTTCGTCTTGGTCTGGCCCTCAAACTCTGGGTCGGGTACCTTGACCGAAATCACCCCCGTCAGGCCTTCGCGGATGTTCTCACCCGCGAGGTTAGAGTCGCTTTCCTTAATCTTGTTGCGCTTGCGGGCAACGACGTTCATCGTGCGCGTCAGCACCGTTTTTAGCCCCTCTAGATGGGTCCCCCCATCCACGGTGCGGATGTTGTTCGCAAACCCCAGCAGGGTATCGGTGTAGGCATCGACGCACCACTGCAGCGCCGCTTCCACCTGCACCCCGTTCCGCTCACTCTGGATGTGAATGACTTCGTCGTGGATGGGCTGCCTGTCTTTATTGATGTACTCGACGTACTCCCGAATGCCGCCGGCGTAGTGATACACCTCCTCACGGGGCTCGCTCTTCTTGATCAGCTCTAGGCGGTAGTCGCGAAAGACAATGTTGACGCCCGCATTGAGGTAAGCCAGCTCTCGCAGCCGGCTCGCTAAAGTGCTGTAGTCGAACTCGATGCCGGTCGTCGCAAAGATGTCAATATCGGGCTTAAACGCCACTGACGTGCCCGTTTGAGTCTTATCCTTAGCTGAGGAAATCTGCAGGTCACCTTGGGGAACGCCCCGCTCGTAGCGCTGGATGTGGCGTTTGCCCTGACGCCAAACGTTGACCTCAACCCACTCAGACAGGGCGTTGACCACAGAGATGCCCACGCCGTGCAGGCCACCAGACACCTTGTAGCCGCCGCCGCCAAACTTGCCCCCCGCGTGCAGTACGGTCATCACCGTCTCTAGGGCGGACCGCCCTGTCGTGGGGTGGACATCGGTCGGGATGCCCCGTCCGTCGTCGAGCACCGTCACGGAGCCATCGGCGTTGAGGCTGACCTCGATGCTGCTGCAGTGCCCTGCTAGCGCCTCATCGACAGAGTTGTCCACAACCTCATAGACAAGATGATGCAGTCCTCGAGGGCCGGTACTTCCGATATACATGCCCGGCCGCTTGCGGACCGGGTCTAGCCCTTCGAGGACCTGAATCTGATCGGCACCATACTCTGCTGCCATGAACTCACTACTCCGAATTTTGTAATGGAGAACCTAGGGCAACTTGGAACTACCTTAGGCCTAATCATTCCAAAATTTTAGCACAAAAGGCTTGAGCACGGTTTCAGAGCGGTTGAGTGGCAAGTTTGGTTAGGGGATGCACCACACTCTTTCGGTGGGTTGAAGCGCTGCTCGCAACTCGCTAGGATAGTTGGCGCACTGTCCTTCAATTGCTGAGGTGATGTGGAATCAATTGAAGACCTTCGCTTGAGCGCGCCAGCCCCCAACCCCCAGACACCCGGTCTGATAGTTATCTGCGGCCCCACCGCCGCTGGAAAATCGTCGCTGGCGCTCCAGCTCGCTCAGCGTCTAGGCTGCCCAATTCTCGGCGCAGACTCTAGGCAGGTCTATCGAGAATTTGATATCGGCACGGCTAAGCCGACCCCCCTAGAGCGTCAGCGCGCTCCCCATTATTTAATTGATATCTGCGAACCAATGGAAACATTTACGCTAGCGGACTATCAGCAGCGCACCCAATTCATAGTAGCGCAGCAGCATCAGCTTTCAGTCTTCCCCCTACTGGTGGGGGGAACGGGGCTTTACATCCGCTCCATCGTTCGAGGCCTGAAGATTCCCCGGGTGCCCCCCCAGCCGCCGCTGCGATCGCAGCTCGCTGGTCTCGGGCAGCCTCACTGCTACGCCATGCTGCAGCAGGTGGACCCGCAGTCGGCCCGCGCCATTCACCCCAATGACCAGGTGAGGACGCTGCGATCGCTAGAGGTTTTCTACGTCACGGGCGCGCCCATGTCGAGCCAGCAGGGGGAATGCCCGCCTGCCTACCCGATTCTGCAGATCGGCGTGGATTCCGACAGCCTGGGCGATCGCATCGGGCGGCGCACGCAGCAGATGCTCGCCGCCGGGCTGGTGAACGAGGTCGCGGGGCTGAGCGATCGCTACGGCCTCGACCTACCGCTGCTCAAAACCCTGGGCTATGCCGAGGTGATGGCGCATTTGCTGGGCCGCTGCAGCCTAGCCGATGCCCAGCAGCAGATCGTAGCCCACACGCGGCAGTTTGCGAAGCGCCAGCGCACCTGGTTTCGAGGGGACAAAGCGATTGAGTGGTTCGACGCTGAGCGGCCTGACCTGGCTGACGTCGTTTGGCGGCGCGTAGCTCATTTCTTGAGCCTTTAGGCATAGGCTTTGCAAGGGAGCCATTAAAATTGCGTGAAATTATCGAGTCGCGGCCGGTAAACCCTCAAAATTGCTCAGGATTACGCAGAGCGCTAGACCGTTCGGCAGCCCACTCTAACATTGTCTAAGGTTCAGGACTTGGTGAGCTTAACCCCGGCCAATGGTCGGGGTTTTTCTTTGGGAGTTTTCATGTTTAACGGCTGGCTTTTGCCGCTCTACCGCCAGGAAACCTGCAGCTTTGTCCACCTTAAAAGCGAATCTTGAGGTAGTCATCCTCCATCTTTGCGCTAGAGGGCTGACGGGCCGCTAGCGCCTGGGGTAGCACTAGATTGCGACGGTGGTTGCCGATGCGAATGTTGAGCTCGTCGCCGGTCTTGCTCAGGTCAACTCTATCTTTCGGAATGCCGGGGAGATAGACCTCGAGGCTAAAGTTACCCTCCTCTTCAACCACCCTCAGGGTCGTCTCTTTGTAATAGACCTGCGCTGGGTCTTCGTCGGCAAATAACGTCTCTTTAAGGCGCTCTAGGGCTTCAAGGCCGCACATCTCCTGGGTAAACAGCGGCACCTCTTTCACCGGCAGCGGGTGGAAGTTATCGTGGATTTCCTGGCGGTACTGCTGCTGGTTTTCTTTCCACTGCTTGAAGAAGGGATCGGTTACGGAGTCAGGAATGATGCGGTTAGCAATCACCAGATCGGTGGCGACGTTATAGAGGCTTAAATAGGCGTGGGCCCGCAGCGACTCTTTAATGACCATTTTTTCTGGGTTGGTGACCAGACGTACCGAGGTCTTGGTGTTGTCTACCAGCACCCGCTCCAGCGCTTCGATCTGCTCATAGAACTCGTAGGGGGCATCCATGACCTGGCGATCGGGCAGGGAGAAGCCGGCAATAGGCCTAAAGAGGGGCTCGACCAAGGGACGCAGGGCAACAGACATGGCCTGCAGCGGCTTGTAGAAGCGGCGCATGTACCAGCCGGCCACCTCTGGAAGGCTCAAGAGCCGCAGGGCCGTTCCCGTGGGAGCAGAGTCAATAATCAGGACGTCAAATTCCGCTTCGTCGTAGTGCCGCTTCATGCGCACTAGGCTAAAGATCTCATCCATGCCCGGCAGAATGGCTAGCTCCTCGGCTTCTACGCCGTCTAGCCCCCGCGCCTGCAAAACTTGGGTGATGTAGCGCTTCACGGCTCCCCAATTGCCTTCTAGCTCCATCAGCGCGTCTAGTTCTGCGCCCCAAAGGTTAGGGCGGATTTGAGTTGGCGCATGCCCCATCTCTAAGTCAAAACTATCCGCCAAAGAGTGGGCCGGATCGGTGCTCAATACGAGGGTTTTGTAACCGAGCTCAGCGCAGCGCAGCCCCGTTGCGGCAGCAACTGAGGTTTTACCGACGCCGCCTTTTCCGGTCATTAAGATTACGCGCATGAAGAGACTCGCCTAAGAGTTTACGTCCTTTTACCTTAGCGAGTTTTGGGCGGAGCGCCATCTCAGATGGCATGTGGGCGGCTGGTCGATCGCCCTGAGTTGTGCGGTGCATCCCCGCTCAACATGCGATCGCATATGTCCATTGAAAGAACCTCTAATTAGAACCCCGATCGTTGTCGTCTGTGAGCGGTTTCAAATCTGCGGCAGCCAAACAAATCAACATCCGCCGTGACGCCCGTGGCACTCCGGGTTGGCAACGCAATTGTTACGAACACATCATTCGGGACGCCGACGCATTATTCTATAATTCGCCGGTATATCCGCAATAATCTCCAGCGGCAGCGGGGACAGGTCGAAACGCGGCAAACTGTTTCTACATCCCTCTAATCTGAGCAGCAAAATTCAGCTGCTGCTGCTATAGGATTTTCTACGCAATCGTTTAGCGTTCAGGCACCCATGCGAGTTATCCTTAAGCGCGACTAGCTGGGGCTATGAGTTTATGCCAGTATTGATAAGGGTATGCTGCTTAGCAATGACATCACGCTCCGCACAAGCCACCTTTAGCCCTATCCTGCCACTCAACTTTTAAGAGCGCTCAACGTGACATCCAGTCAATGCCCTAAATTTGCTGTTTTCTGCGATTTTGATGGGCCTATCATTGACGTGAGCGATCGCTACTACAGCACCTACCGCCGCGTTTTGGAAAGCCTCGACAAGCCGTCTATCCAGCCCCTAACCAAGGCCAGATTTTGGCACCTCAAGCAGCACCGCATTCCCGATAAAGACATTGCTCAACAGTCCGGCGTCAAGCCCTACCAAATGGCTCAGTTTTTTCAGCTCGTCGAGGAAACCGTCAACCATCCCGACCTACTGCACCACGACTGCCTGCATCCTAGCGCTAAGAAGGGGCTAGCGCTGCTTTACGAGCGGGGCATTCATCTTACGCTTGTGACGCTCCGCTATCAGGACCAGGTGATGTCCTTACTCAAGGAGCACGGACTCGCGCATCTATTCATCCGCGTTCTAGGCACCCCAGAGAAACGGGCCGCTTACCTTAACAGCGCCGATTACAAGACGGATCTGCTCAAGCGATGCTGGGATGAGTACTGCCAAATCTACGGTCCTCCCAACCACGCCTGGATGATTGGTGACACCGAGGCCGACATCTTGGCAGGGCGTAGGCTAAAGATTTCTACCATTGCCCTCACGTGCGGCATTCGCAGCCGGGCTTATTTAGCTCGCTTTCAGCCCACGTTTATTCAAGACGACCTGATGGCGGCAGCCCGCAGGCTGCTGCGGGTCAAGCAGCAGTATTTGACCAGCGCCCCACTCAACCTAGCGGCTAGCGCCAATACGCCACAAGCCAGTGCGCCGCAAGCCAATGCGTCGCAAGCCAGTGCGTCACAAACCGATGCGCCGCAGGCCGTGGGCTAAGCCTGAGATATTCAGCCTAGAATATCAAGAAGTTATACATTACCGTAATTAAGCGTCACGTTCGGCCACATCCCCAGGAGGGGGATGATAGATTACGAGGGAAAATTTGCCAAGAGGTTTACCGCGTGGTTGTTTCTCCCGAGTCTCCTCAATCTGTAGCTTCTGATTCTAATGCGCAGGATCGCGTCGCGGTCTTGCTAATGGGCTACGGCGAAGTCGAGAGCTACGAAGACTTCGCGAACTACAATGAGCAGGCCCTCAATCTGCTGACGGCGAAGTTTGCCCCCGTGCGCACTTGGATTAATCGCCCCATGGCCAAGCTGCTGGCAATGTTTGATCTCCACGAGTGGAGCCACCAGCACGGCAACTTCGTTTCGCCCCACAACGCCATCTTCGAGCGTCAGCGGGCCGGCGTTGAAAAAGAGCTGAAGCAGCGCTGGGGCGATCGCGTCTCGGTATTCAAGGCGTTTAACTTCTGCGCCCCCAACTTGCCTGACCAAGTGCTGGAGACTATTCGCGACCAGGGCTTCGACAAGCTGCTGATCTATCCCCTGCTGGTGGTGGACTCCATCTTCACCAGCGGCATTGCGGTGGAGCAGGTGAATAATGCGCTATCCAAACTGTCAGATGGCGGAGAGCACTGGTTAAAAGGCAGCCGATACATCCCCTCTTTCTACAACGAGCCCGCCTACATCTCGCTGATGGCCCGCATGGTGGAAGAGAAGATCCAGCGCGATCTGGCGGTGGCCCACCTGCCCTCCCAAACCGGTATCGTGCTCATGAATGACGGCTGCCCCCACGAGGCCAAGGGCTTTACCTCAGGCATCGACGAAAGCCAGGCGCTCTACGAAAGCGTGCGGGAAGAGCTGATCTACAAGTATCCCCTGGTGTCGGTGGGCTGGCTCAACCACCAGACCCCGATGATTAAGTGGACCCAGCCCAACGCCGATCTGGCGGCCCGCAACCTGATTGACCTGGGAGCCACTTCGCTCGTGTTTATGCCCATTGGCTTTGCCACCGAGAACCACGAGACCTTGCTGGACGTGGAGCACATCATCGAGGGTCTGCGCAAAAAGCATCCTGAGGTGACCTACGTGCAGATGGACTGCGCCAACGATCACCCCGAGTTCATGCGCATGGCGGCAGACTGGGCCGATCGCCACATTGAGGATCTGCTCTCTGAGCAGTCGATGTCGGTGAACCGGGCGCTGGCGGTGCACCAGGCGCAGCAGCACCGCAGCCACAGCCACGCCCACGATGGTCACGGCCACAGCCATGACCACGGCCATAGCCACGACCACGGCCATCATCATTGATCTGCTGTAGGCGTATTTGAGCCGGTAACCGCAATTGAATGACGTTATCTGTGGGAGCGGTCCTAGCTAAGGACCGCTCTCGTTTTTGTAGGGTTGAATTAGCTTAACTTGAGGAAAGTATGTTTTATAGCTTCGGGTATCTCTAGTCATCAAATTGAAGTTTGAAACTGAGGCATGTGCTCCGATAAAAAAATCGGGTAGGGGAGAATGCTTAGCTCCTCGGTTCTTTCGATAAGAGAGGAAAATCTTACCCGTAAGAAACAGCGCCTCCCGCGGCATTTCTAGAACCTTGATACCCAGCTCGACTAAAGCAGCCTCTACTTCCTCGATTCTGTTGAAGCCGATTGAGATTTCGGCGTAGACAATGGAGTTTATGTATAGAGAGTTAGTTTAGCTATACCTTTCCAAGGCCGCTTCAGACCAGTTGGCCCATATGGGATCGTCGGTGAATAGATCTAATAAGAACACAGGAATCGACGAAGATACCGTTCACGGAGCCTCTCGGGTAAGGCTCATGATTTCGTCGGTTGATAGCTTGGCAGTCGCAATGCCTCTGAGCTTTTTAAACTTTGAGGTTGGCTTTGGAGTTTCGGTCTTGACAATGTAGAACCTGCCGTTGTCTTCGACAAAGTCAATCTCGGTTTCAGGCGTAATGCCAAGGGTCTCCCTAATTCTCTGAGGGATAGTGACTTGGCCTTTAGTTGTGATTCGCATCGGGTTAGTCGAGAGGAGGTAATACCAGCAATAGTATTACTTGCCGACGGAGGCGATCGCGCCAAGCCTATCTCTGCTATTGAGCTGAGGTCGAGCTAGATAGAACCTTGAGTATTTCCCTCTATTGAAGGACGTAGACCGCTTGCTTTCTCAGTACGGTGAAGGCTATAAAGCTACCAAAGTACAGTAATAGTTCACCATGGCCACCGAATCTAGCAACCCGCAAACCCTCAACGTCGCCGACGCACCAACCGGCGAGATGGGTCAAAAGTACTTGGCAGCAGGCGAGAACGTCTCTCTGCGCCTGTGGCAAGAGGAGCCCACCGACCCCAAGCCCGCCCAGGCGCGCAGCTACGAGACCGTAGGCTACGTGATTGAAGGCCGGGCGGAGCTGCAGATGGGCGGCAACACCATTCCGCTAACCCAGGGCGATTCCTGGGTGGTCCCTAAGGGCATTGCCCACACCTACCGGATCTTAGAATCCTTTCGCGCCATCGAAGCTACCAGCCCGCCGGCCCGCGTAGGCGATCGCGACGAGGCTTAGCTAGCCTCGTGCAAGTTTATTCTGGTTTTGCCTCGTGCAAGTTTATTCTAGATTTTGCTTCGTGCAAAATGAGCCGCGTGCCGGTGGGGTCATAGCCGTAGGCCTCTCGCCCGTGGGAAGCTACCGTAATCTCGTCAATGGGCGGATGGCCCGTCGACTCTAGGTGAGCGATCGCCCTGTCTAAATCCCTCACCTCCAGGCACAGGCTGATAGCCGCGCCGTCAGAATTGGCAAACTGGGCCGCGTGGCTGTCCTGCGGCTTGAACAGCCCCAGCCTCAGTCCTGCAAGCTGAAACTCAGCGTATCGTCCGGGCACGTAGGGTTTAGGCGCTTGCTCTAGCAGGGCCTGGTAAAAGGCCACCGAGGTTTCCAGGTCAGCGGCGGCGATCGCCACAAAGGCGTCATATTGAGTGAGTCCCATAGGGTCTTAAGCGGGGTAGCGCATTGGGAGAAGCTTCTCGTAGGCTACCGCGATAATCGAACGATTTCGCGCAGGTTAACCTAGAGTCAACTCACTTAATTATCAGATCGACCGCTTAAGGTCTGAAGTAAGTTTATTTAGTCGCTAATTGAGGATGTTGCTATGGTTGCTGCACCGTCTAAGTCTCAAGATTCAGCCCAGTCCATCGAGTCGTATTTGGGAGACGAAGCCGAAAGCCTGCTGACCCATAAGGCTAAAGTCTCCAAAGATCTGCTGCATCTCCCTGGCCCTGACTGGGTGGAGCGCATATTTCTACAGAGCGATCGCAGTCCGCAAGTATTGCGCAGCCTAGAGCAGCTCTACAGCACCGGGCGATTGGCCAACACGGGCTACCTATCGATTTTGCCGGTGGACCAGGGCATCGAGCACTCGGCGGCGGCGTCCTTCGCCCCCAACCCCATCTACTTCGACAGCGAAAACATCGTCAAGCTAGCCATCGAGGGGGGCTGCAACGCCGTAGCCACCACCCTAGGCGTCTTGGGCAGCGTGTCCCGCCGCTACGCCCACCGCATCCCCTTCATCGTCAAGCTAAACCACAGCGAGCTGCTGAGCTTTCCCAATGAAAACGACCAGATCTTTTTCGGGTCCGTGGACCAGGCCTGGAACTTAGGTGCTGTTGCCGTTGGGGCGACGATCTACTTTGGCTCTACTGAGTCGAACCGCCAAATCCAAGAGGTGAGCCGCGCCTTTGCCCGCGCCCACGAGCTGGGCATGGCGACCATTCTCTGGTGCTACCTGCGCAACGACGCCTTCAAGCAGGATAAAGACTACCACCTCGCCGCTGACCTCACCGGTCAGGCGAACCACCTAGGCGTGACGATTGGGGCCGATATCATCAAGCAAAAGCTTCCTCAGGTGAATGGCGGTTACCGAGCGGTGGCGGAGGGCACCGGCCAAAAGTATGGTCGCACCGACGAGCGGGTTTATAGCGAACTATCCAGCGATCACCCCGTCGACGTCACCCGCTACCAAGTGCTCAACTGCTACGCGGGCCGAGCGGGGCTAATCAATTCCGGCGGCTCTTCGGGAGAGAGCGACTTTGCCGAGGCGGTGCGCACTGCCGTAATCAACAAGCGGGCGGGCGGCTGCGGCTTGATTTCGGGGCGTAAGACCTTTCAGCGGCCCTTTGAGGAGGGCGTCAAGCTGTTCCACGCCATTCAAGACGTCTACCTCTCCTCAGATGTAACGATTGCCTGACATTTGATTGCTCCAGCCTGGCTGCTAAAGTACGCTAGTTTGAACGTGATTTAAATATTAGTCAAGTCGACTGCAGCACAGCACAATGGCTTTACCCAGATGGGGTACCTGCCTGGAGGCTGTGCTGCAGTAGCGTTTTAGGGCAGCTATCTGGAGCATTAGGAGTAGGGTAATCGATATGATGTTGGCAGCACGACTAGAGCAGGTTCAGCCTTCGTTGACCTTGGCCATTACCGCGAAAGCAAACGCGATGAAGGCAGAAGGGAAAGACGTCTGCAGCTTTACGGCGGGAGAGCCAGATTTCGATACCCCTGCCCATGTCTGTCAAGCTGCCAAGCAAGCCCTAGACGACGGGAAGACCCGCTACGGCGCGGTGGCCGGAGAGCTGGGGCTGCGGGAGGCGATCGCCCGTAAGCTGCAGCGCGACAACGGCCTAGACTGTACTGCGGGCAACATTGCCGTCACCAACGGCGGCAAGCAGTCGCTCTACAACCTAATGATGGCCCTAATTCAGCCAGGGGACGAGGTGATTATCCCTAGCCCCTATTGGGTGAGCTATCCCGAGATGGTGAAGCTGGCGGGGGGGACCCCGGTGATTGTGCCCACCACTGAGGAGACCGGCTTTCGCATCACGCCGGAGCAGCTCCGGGAGGCCATTACCCCAAAGACCAAGCTCTTTGTGCTTAACTCTCCCTCCAACCCCACGGGCATGGTCTACCCCCCAAACCACATTCGCCAGCTTGCCCAGGTGGTTCTAGAGGCCAATATTTGGGTGGTGTCAGACGAAATCTACGAAAAGATCCTCTACGACGGGGCAGAGCACCTGAGCATTGCCGCCGTCAGCCCCGAAATGCGCGATCGCGCTATTGTCAGCAACGGTTTCGCTAAGGCCTACGCCATGACCGGCTGGCGCATCGGCTACCTAGCCGCCCCAGAGCCTATAGTTAAGGCCACCACCACCATTCAGGGCCACAGCACCTCCAACGTCTGCACCTTTGCTCAGTACGGGGCGATCGCCGCCCTCAATCAGCCTCAGGACTGCGTAGAGCACATGAGAGGAGCTTTCGCCGAGCGGCGGCGCGCGATGCTAGAGGGGCTCAACGCCATTCCCGGCATCTCTTGCCTCGAGCCCAGCGGCGCGGTTTTCCTGTTTCCCAACATCAGCGAAACCGGGCTCTCCTCGATGGAGTTTTGTACCAAGCTGCTGGAGTCCCACCGCGTCGCCGCCATTCCGGGGATCGCCTTTGGGGCCGACGACTACGTTCGCATGTCCTACGCCACTGGCCTAAATGAAATTCACAAAGGGCTAGAGCGCCTGTCTAAGTTTATTCACGACCGATAGCCAATTATCCAGTTCCTTGAGAACTGTCACCTAATTGGCTCAAGTAAATTGCGCAGCTCCTTATGATAAAACCCGTTGCATTAATTAGCCCTTAAAAAATGATGATTCGATTCTGGCATTACCTCGCTGCTGGGGCCCTGCTCTTGCCCCTACCGGCTGTGGCTCAGGTTCAAGCAGAAACTGGGACCACTCAGTTTGAGCTGTTCGAAGAAATGTCTTTTTCTGACCCCAACGTGGTCTCCCAAGGCGTTCTAGCAGAGCTAGAGAACGACCCCTATTTCTCTGGAGACTTTCAAACCGTCTTCGACACGGCCTTCGGTATTTTAGACGGCTATACCGTCGTGCAGCGTGGGGGATACTTTCCTGAGAACGCAGGCATCTCTCGGGAGCAGCAGTTGACGCCGACCCAGGCGGTCTATCATGTCTTTGAGCTAGAGAGCGGCAATCGGCTTACCCTTTACCGCTCGCCCAATGAAAGCACCTCGCGCTACTTCATCCAAGAGCTGACGCCAGAATAGCCAAACCTAAAGCAGCCGGAACAGTGCCGAAATAGTGACACAATGACGGAGGTCATCTGACTTATGCCCATGCCCTCCATCACCCACGTCATCTTCGACGTTGACGGCCTCTTGCTCGACACAGAGCCCCTAATCGCGGCGATCGCCCAGACCATTGCGGACCGATACGGCAAGTTCCTCGACCGCGATATGCTGGCCCAGACTGCGGGGCGCAACGCCCAGGACTCGGCCCGCATTTTAATCGACCGGCTCGCTCTGCCGCTTACCCCCGCAGAATACCTGGCGGAAAAGGCGGCGCTGGTGGAGCAGATTTATCCCAAGGCTGAGGCTAAGCCGGGGGCAAAGGCCCTGGTGCAGCATCTGCACGCCCATGCCGTCGGGCAGGCGATCGCCACCAGCTCGGCTCGGCACCACTTTGAGCTGAAGACTCAGCGGCACCCGTGGTTTGAGCTATTCGACTGCGTGGTGACAGGAGAAGACCCTGCCATTGGGGACGGCAAGCCTGCCCCGGATATTTTTTTGCTGGCGGCGGAGCGACTGGGGGCCTCGCCGCAGGCCTGTCTGGTGGTAGAGGATTCTCTGGCGGGGGTGTCGGCGGCAAAGGCTGCGGGCATGGCGGTGGTAGCGGTGCCGGAGCTGTCGGACTACGCGGACCAATATGGCGAGGCTGACCAGGTGTTGACCTCACTGGCGGAACTCAAGCCCCAGGACTGGGGGCTACCGGCGCTTCTATAAAAGCGACGGACAATGGTGCGCAGCTGGGCTGGCTAATTGACTCTAGAAAATAGGCAGGTGAAAATTTGCTGTCCGGGGCAGGCGGTTTAGAATGAGGGCTCAGCCAAAGTCGCCGGTGATTGGTATGCCTATTCAAACTCAGCTGCTGACGGACGTTTGGGTAGAAGCCTCCTAGAATGCTTACCTACAAGCGGTTGAGGCTCCAGCACTTGAGAAGGCAAAAGCCTACTACTACAAAGGTCATATGAGGGTGGAAATGCTGCCAGTCGGCCATGACCATGCAGCGGATAATTCCACGATCGACTTTGCCGTTGGTCTATTCTGTACCCTCAAAGGGGTCGCCTGCAGGGGCCTGGTCAACTGCAGCTATCGCAGAACAGACATTCAAGAGTGCCAGCCGGATTTGTCCTATTATCTGAACGACAGAGCGCAGGCGCTTCCCTGGGGGACTGCTGTGGTTGATTTAGACCGTTACCCGGCTCCCAGTTTAGCCCCTTTGAACGCAATGGATTCCTACCCAGAGCAGCCAAACCTGTGGCCATAACCGCTTGCTGGTGGCGATCGCGATTTCTACGATAGATTTGAAAGTCGCTGTCCAGGGTGAAAACAAGGCTTTTGAGATAAAGCTCTGACATCCGTATTAGTTCGGCATCAGCCAGCGAAACCGGCACCGATTGATAGCGACTTAGCAGTACCAGTATCGTTGCCAATTCAGCACTCAGCTCAAATTGAACCACAGCTTGTCGCTGCTCTAGAAGTTGAAGCAGCGCTTTGCGACCATTATTTACTCGTTCTAGCAGAAACCAAGTTTCTGAAATTACAGCCTCACAGAGAACTGACCTGAACAGCGGGCTACTTTGTGGGACATGGGGCGATGGTCGACTAGGGCTGACCAGTTTGAGAAACTGTCTGTTGGTTAAACTCTAAAGGGTAGACTATCCACCAAAATTATGACTTGCTGAGACTGCTCCCCCTTATGAGACCACTCAGATCAAGACGATGGCGAAGATGGCAAAGACGGTTAATTTATTGGGTCGCGATCGCTATTTTCGCTCTCAATCTATTGACCTATGCCGGTGCCTACGCCCTCACGCACTTCAGGTCGCCCGGTCAGCTTCAGCTAGGCATGCCCAGGCCGACAAACGCCAAATTCCCCTCAGACATCGGGCTTGATTACGTCACCCAGCGCATCTCGATTAATTCCGCTGAGTGGCTAGAGACCTGGTTTGTTCCCGCCCCAGAGGCTGGCCCGCCCGGAACTATCCTGCTGTTTCCGGGTAAGGGCAGCAGTAAGGCCAACCAGCTCCTAGCGCCAGCTCGGGCCTTTCACGATTTGGGATACGATACCTTACTGGTCGATTTTCGCGGGGTGGGTGGGTCCAGCGGCGATACGACCACCCTAGGCATCCAAGAAGCCAAGGACGTGGCGCTGACGTTGAACTACGCTCAGCAAAATTTTGAGCCCCCGCTGGTGCTCTACGGCATCTCCATGGGCAGCACGGCAATCCTCAGGGCGATCGCCGCCGAAAATATTGCGCCCGACGCGATTGACGCGATTATCCTTGAGCTTCCCTTTGCGCGGCTTCTCGACGCCGTCAGAAGCCGGTTGAGAGCCGTAGGCGCGCCCACCACGCTCACCGCTGAAATGGTCGTCTTCTGGGGTAGTGTTCAGCATCGGTTCAACGGCTTCACCCATAACCCGGTCACCTACGCCCGCCAGGTCAACTGTCCGACGCTGCTGCTGCACGGCAAGCTGGATAAGTGGACTACGATGGCGGAAATCGACCAAATCTTTCAAAGCCTTCAGGGCCCAAAGCAGCTCGCTATCTTCCCTAATACTGGCCACACTTTGCTCGTCACCGTAGAGAAGCAGTACTGGATGGAAAGCGTCGGCCAGTTCCTCAGCGGCGTTTAAGCCTACTGCGTTTGTACTGTTGCACGGCTGCTGACATTTCCATTGGAGCAGCCGCAAGACTAATCAGAACTACCGTCCAGCCGTCAAAACCACCTCAGCGGTTAACGTTAGCTCAGGATACTGGGTTGACGCAACTAATTGATTCCCCTGGTACACTTGCTCATCGTAAAGTCCATCGACCCACTCTAACACCGTCACTCGCTCAGCCGTGGGGTCTACAATCCAATACTCCAAAATTCGCCGCCCCGCATACTCGGTGCGTTTATGGCGATAGTCTCGGCTCTCTTGCTGGGGGCTAACCACCTCGACCACCAGTAGTGGGGGTGGCATATCATAGCTAATTACGCAGGCGGGTGCCCCAGCCAACGCCGCCGCCGCCGCCGCTGATAAAACCGTTACGTCAGGCTGTCGAGCCGTCGCCCGGGCCCCACTGACCGCAACCTGTGCCCCAATTCTCACGCAGTAATGGGGAATACCCAGCTGTAAAAAGGTGGCGAATAGAAACGAGGCGATCTGATTATTCAAATCACTCTCAGGCGGCATCGCCACTAGCTCCCCATTAACCAGCTCGTAATGGGTGTCGCTACCGTCGTCATAGGCTAAATAGTCCTCAAGCGTCATTGGTGAAGTGGCGATAGACATGGGTTTAACCTAAAAGGGAAATACTCTGGCCAAGTGCCTACATTTCCATGATACGAGGGATACTTGGTTTGCTCGTGCTATAGACAATCCTGGATTTGTTGGATTAGCTGCTCTAGATACTGCTCACAGAATTTCTCCGCCTCAGCCAGAGACAACCCCCGCTCAATAGCGTAGGTTTCAAAGGCGTTGTACACCATAGCTACCGAGATGTCGCGCGCCTCGTCACTCATAGACCAGCGATGCTCAATGCAGCCGCGAATCATTAGATTCACCAGCTCGTGCTCGCGGTGAAGGTCTGTGGCCAGCTCGGCGTAGAGCTGATCGGCGCTGCGAGGACTGGAGCGGTCGGCGCTGTGATTGGGCACGCGGTATCGGGTTACTCGACAGGGGGCAGGGCAGGCAGGACGCGATCGCACACAAACAGCGTCCCCGCCGCAACGCACACCGGAATGGCCAGTAGATTGATGAACGGCACGCTCACCAGCGCTAAACACACCAGGGCAAAGGTCGCGCTAGCGGGCAGGCTGCGGGCGACGATAGCCAGCTTGCGGCGAAAGCTCAGCCGTCGCCGCTCCAAAGGGGAATCGAAAAAGTCTAGGCAGGTCAACGTGCCCGCCACCCCAACGCTGCCAACGCTGGTCACCAGCGGCCCAAATGCTGGCACCAGCCCCGCCAGTAGCAGCGGCACCCCCAACACAACGGCGATCGCCAGCTTCTTCAGCTCAAACAAAATCGCCCGCCAGATATCGCGCACCACCCCGACTTCAATCACCACCGCTCGCCCCGTTCTCAAGGTCTCTAGCTCTTCCGACAGCTTGCCGTACCACGGCGCGCCCAGCAGCACGCCAAACTGCAGCAAAATAAACCCGGTAACGATCAGCAGCAGCAGCGTCAGCACCCCGCGCAGCAGCCACAGCAGCAGCCCGCCAAACGCGCGAGGAATCACCCGCAGCCATTCTAGAGGCTGGCCAAGCTGCTCTAGAATGGTGGCGATCATCCCTAGGGCTCGCTGCCAAACCGATGAAATAGCGGCGGGTAGCGCTAGCGAAGGGAGGCTGGGCCAACGGAGAGAAAAGGAGGGCCAGTGGAACTCGGGCCAGCTTAACCAGCTAGGTGCGTGGAGCCAGCTCGGTGCGTGAAGCCAGGCTGGTATGTAGAGCCAGCCGAAGAGTTTGGGCAGGAGTTGACCCAGCCACGCCTCCCACGCCACGGCCCAATCGGGGAGATGAACCTGAGCGGTGAGCTGACCCACCTCAGGGGCCACAGCCCGCAGCCCACCGACCCAAACTGTCGCCTGGAGCATGATGCTGTCGATGAGCCGCAGCCCAAAGAACAGCAGCCCGGCGTAGAGGGTAGCCCCGACAACAATATTGACCAGGATAGGGAAGATCACATAGCGGCGCAGCTTGGGCTGGGTGGCAAACAGCCGCAGCGCTCTGAGGGGGTAGGTGGCCCCGGCGATGATGCTGCCTGGGCCGCGGCGTATGGGCCTGGGAGAAGGCGGAGCTATGGCGTCTGGATTAGGTGTTGGGTCAGGCATGGGTTCAACGCGGAGAAAAGAAACGCTGGTATTGCGCGGGACAGGGTTGAGAGCAGGGCGTGCCCCGTGCCTACCGGTCTACCCAACCGTGGGTGAGATGCAGACCTCTGGACTGCGTGATGCGTCTGAATAGGCAGGTCGGCAGGGCCCGCTCGACGGGGTTTACCCCCGGCTGCGCCAGCTCACCCGACAGGACCAGCTGGGCCAAGCTGCCGGTTCCCACCCCAGCGGCGATCGCCGCATCGTCATGCAGCAGAACCGATCGGTAACGCCGCCCAGATTGCCCGATTGCCTCAGCCCAAATCCCGATGCCGGTACCGCTCCATCGATCGGTGACCTGAGTCATACGATAGCTCACCTGGGAGAGAAATTCGACGGCGGCAGGCCGCTGCAGCAGGGTCGGAGGACACCAGCGGGCCACCAGGTGGGTGAGCCGATTGTAGAGGTCGGGGGCGGAGCCAAATTTGGTGACGACGGTCTGCACCGGAAGTGAGTCCACCAGTGTGCAAGTCTCAGGCACCTCGAACCAATACACCCCTGTAGGGCCGAAGGGCTTGGGGAAATCAATCACTTGGCGATCGCGGTAGGGCCACCGCTCTTGCCACTGCCCGTCCACCCAGGCTTTGAAGGGGCGCAGCAGCCCTAGAAACGTGGTGCGCATGACGGTCACCCCGGCACCCCCCGACCCGCCAACCACGTAGCCCAAAAACAGGTCTGCTGGCTGATCATCAACGGCGTTAAATGCCTCTACGCACTGCCGCGCCATACTGTTAGACACGCCGGGAAACACCCCCGTATTCACAATCGCCGTCACCTCTGCCCGCTTGGCAGCCTCATGCAGGGCTAAAGCTCGCCGCGTAAAAGGAACGCAGTCACTCACGTCTAGATAGCTCACCCCCCGCTGAATGCAGGCTTTGAGCACGCGGCCGTCTCGGTGGTGAAACGGCCCAGCGCAGTGAATGACTAGGTCGGCCTGGGCGATCGCCTGGTCAAGCGCCATCTGGTCTGCCAAGTCGAGACTTTTGGCCGTCACTCTGTTAGTGGTAGTGGGCAAATCTAGGGTATCGGGGACGTCAGGCACAGACCTTCGACGCCGGGTGACGACCACCTGCGCCCCCGTATGCTGCACCAGGTCGCGGGCAATGCTGCTGCCGATGCGTCCTTGACCACCCAGTATGAGGACCTGGGGCACCACAACTAGACCTTCTCTAAATACTGGCTGTCGATCAAAAAGGTCCCCTGCTCAAACCGCACGCACCAGTGGTTACCCGGGCGGTAGTCCACGACGGTGCCTTCTTCACCCAGCTTAACTACATCGGTCGTCCGCATCATGGGCATCGTCTCCGCCGTTTTCACGTACGGGGGCTCGCTCGCGAT
>JBHJHD010000145.1:0-25482 GCA_050331115.1 Elainellaceae cyanobacterium | reverse complement strand
ATCGTGGCACTATCGGCTGACAGATGCCCTATACGAGCCCCTAGATATTTTCGAGAGCCAGAATCGCCTGCTGCGGCTAGGGGCCGTCGGTAATGAAGAGAAAATTATGAATGACCCCAGGCGTGCTGAGCTAGACCAGCTCAGGGGATTGCGCTTCGGGGTGACGCTGCTGCTGGAGCTGCGTGACGCGCTGGCACCCCGATTTCAGGCGCTAGTGAGCTGGGCGGGGAAGCTGTTGGTCTACATCTTGACCGAGGTGCTGGGTCGGGGCATTGGGCTAGTGGGTCGGGGCGTGCTGCGGGGCGTTGGCAGCGCTTGGCAGGACGTGCGCGTCAGCCGCGATGGGCCTAAGAGGCCGGTCTCCAACCATCGCCGTTAAACCATTTCTAGACCATTTGATGTAGCTCATCTAGGGCTAGCTGCGCAGAAGCAGGGCGGCCTTTTGGGTCGCGATCGCTCATTCTCTGCAGCCAAGCGGTAAATCGGGGGGAGAGGGTCAGACATTTGATGTCGTTCTGCCTAGGTATCAGAGCAGATTGCTTCACGCTCTGCCCCGTAATCAAGGTCATTAGCGTCAGTCCTAGGCTATAGAGGTCTGAAGTTTTGAGGACGCGACCGCCCAGCTGTTCGGGAGCCGTATATTGATGGGTTCCCAGCAGGGTCAGCGCCGTGCTGTAGCCCTGCCCTGGCACCCCTGGCTTTACCGACCCAAAATCGATTAGATAAATTCGGGTGCGCTGCCCCGGCGGCGTGGAGAGCACGATGTTGCTTGGCTTAATGTCGCGGTGCAAAATCGGCGGAGACTGATTATGCAGATAGACCAAAATCTCTAAAATTCCGGCGCCAATTTGCTTTGCCTCTTTTTCTGAGAAGGTGCGGCCCTGCTTAAGATAGCGGTCTGCCGAAGTGCCACCAATGTAGCTCTCAATCAAAACTAGCGCCTTCCTATTGCGGGCTAAATCGACATCAAAACAGCTTAAGTACTGGGGAATAGCGGGATGGCTGAGGCGCTGCAGCGTTTGGATCTCGCGCTGAAAGAGCCGTAGGGCGTCGGGGTGAAGCTCTTCATCGATTGAAATGAGCTTTAAGATCACCGGCTGATTGGCGGCCAGATCCGTCGCCAGCAGCGTCCATCGGCCTGCTTTATTGCCAAGCTGCTTTTCAATCTGGTAGCGATCGCCTAGGATTTGACCCGCCATAGTTCCGTCTGCTTGTCTCCCTTCTCGTCTCGCCTCAATCGCGTCCTGGCCAGTAATGCGGTTTGTTACCACCAGCGGTATCCCCTGTCGATTTACGGTATCTTTAAAGCCATTCCCAAGGATGTAGGGTGCCCCCCTACCGCCTCCCCTTCTGAGCTTGGTAAGCCATTACTCGACTGACGCCATGTCCTTAGCCATTCCCGCCTCAATTCGGCAGCAGCAGCATCCGCTGATCTGCAAGCTAGCCGATACCATCGAACAGACGTGGCATCAGCACCTCGATTTATCACCTTATCAGCTACCGAGTGACTTAGGATACATCGAAGGGCGACTGGAGGGCGAGCGCCTCGTCATTGAAAACGCCTGCTACCAAACGCCCCAGTTCCGAAAGCTCCATCTCGAATTGGCCAAAGTCGGTGCCAATTTAGACATCCTGCACTGCGTCATGTTTCCGCGTCTAGCGTACCCGCTGCCTATATTCGGCACCGATTTAGTCGGCAGCAAGCGGCAGATCGGGGCGGCAATTGTCGATCTTTCACCCGTGGCCCAGTCCGCAGCGGGCTGGGAACTGCCTTCGGTCTACCAAGACGCGCTGCAGGCGTTACCCACGCCTCACTTCTCCCAGCCCCGCAAGCTGCCCGAATGGGGCCACATCTTCTCAGAGTTTTGTCTCTTTATTCGCCCCGGCGACGCAGCAGAGCACGAGCAGTTTGTGGCGCGAGCTCAGGCGATGCTGGCGATTCACTGCCGGCAGGCCGCTGCTATGGCCCCCGACCTAGAGCGCCGCACGGAGACTGCGGCCGGGCAGCGGCGATACTGCCTGCAGCAGCAGAAAAACGACAAAACCCGCCGCATTCTGGAAAACGCCTTTGGAGTCCAGTGGGCCGAGCGCTACATGACCCAGGTGCTATTCGACCTGCCCAGCGATGGGTAGCGCAATGGCCTAAGGCCGTTGTCCTAAGGCAGCGCCCTTAGGCCGTGTATAAGCTGCGTCGCTACGGTAATGTCCTTCCCGCCTTAAATCGAGCCATGACCGCCATTCCCCTCTCCTCCCGCCTGATTTTAGGGCTGCTGAGCATCCGCCCCCTAGCCGCGATCGCCAAGCATCAGGCCCGCCGCATGATCATCAGCCGAGCCGAGACCCTCGGCATTCCCTGGCGAGCAGAAGTCGAGCGGCTGCGGGCCTATCAGACCCAGTGGGAGCAAAACCTGGCCGAAATTTCCGAGCCCGACCTTGCTTACCCCGACTACTACTGCCGCGCCTTCCACGCCTACGACGAAGGCAACCTAGGCTGGACGCCGGCCCTAGAGCTAGACGTGGCCACGCGGGCCGTGCACGCGCGGCTCTGGCCCACTGACGACGGGCGGGGCAACGTTCAAGGGGACGCGCTGCTGCGGCAGGCGTACCATCAGGCGCTACAGGCCAATCTGCCGCAGCCGCCCCAGATTAGCCTAGATTTAGGCTGTAGCGCCGGCGCCAGCACCGCCGCCCTCCAGCAGGCGTTTCCGGGCTCGCGCGCTATCGGTTTAGACCTTTCCCCCTATTTCCTCGTGGTGGCGCGTCACGGCTTTGGCGATAGCCCAAACCTGAGCTGGCGCCACGCCGCCGCCGAAGCCACGGGGCTAGCGCCCGAGAGCGTCGATTTGGTCTCAGCGTTTCTAGTGTTCCATGAGCTGCCCCAGTCGGCGGCGATCGCCGTCCTGCGGGAGGCGCGGCGGGTGCTGCGTCCCGGCGGCCATATAGCCCTAATGGACATGAACCCAGGGTCGGCAGCGTATAGCAAAATGCCCGCCTACGTGCGCACCCTGCTGCGTAGCACCGAGCCCTACCTAGACGAGTACTTTACCTTTGACCTAGAAGCAGCTATCGCCGAGGCGGGCTTTGAGCGGCCAACGGTGGTAACCACCAGCCCGCGCCACCGCGCCCTGATTGCCCAGGTTTGCTAGGCCCATTTTTCTAGGCCCAGACGGGTTGCGCCTAAGTTCGCCAACGACTCCTTACCCGATAGCCTAGGTCTCACCCACAATCTGCTGGAACCACTCATCCCGGCGCAGGCGACTAAACGCCGCGTCCGTTCGGGCCTCCGCCTGGTAGCGGCTGTCTAGCCCAATCGCCCGCTGCAGGTTCTCCAGACCCAAGTCAATCTCACCCTGATTCACGTAGCAGGTGGCCTTGCTGTAGTAGGCAGGGGCGTGGTTGGGCTGCAGCGCTAGCGCTTGGTCTAGGCTTTCAATCGCCTCCTTAAACTGCCGCAGGGCTGCCTGGCTGGTGCTGCGGTTCAGGTAGGCCTTGTAGGACTCAGGATTGAGCGCCAGGGAGCGGTCAAAGGAGGCGATCGCGTCTTCGTGGCGGTCTAGCTCTACGAGCGCCAGCCCCCGGTTCAGCCAGGCCACCGCGTCCTCCGACTGGACCTGCACGGCCTTATCAAACGACTCAAAGGCGTCCTCATGGCGCTGCAAAATGCCCAAGGCCACGCCCCGGTTCACCCTGGCTTCGTGGTAGTCGGGCTTCAGGTCCACGGCCCGGTCAAAGGACTCCAGCGCCGCCTCCCGGTCTTTTAATCGGTTGAGCACGATGCCGCGATTGAGCCAGACCTTGGCGTCGTCGGGCTGCATCTGCACCGCTTCGTCCAAGGCCGCCAGCGCCGCGTCGTACTGCTTCATCTCTTTGAGAGCTAAGCCTCGGTAGTACCACGGGGTGGGGTTCTTGGGGGTCAGGTCAATCGCCTGGTCAAAGTTAGCGATCGCCTCGTCAAATTCCCGCAGCTCCGCCAGGGCCAGCCCCCGCCGAAACCACAGATCCCCGTTTTTAGGCCGCAGCTCCAGGGCCTGGTCGTAGGTAGCGATCGCCTCCCGGTAGCGGCCTTCTTCCACCTGCTGGGCCGCCTGCACGACATAGTCGTCGATGGCCATAAACAGCTCGGGGTGGTTGGTCTTGAGGGCCTCTAGGAGCTGGGTCAGGGCATCGAGCCGCTGCTGCGCTTCGGCGATAAAGGTTTGAGAAACAGCCTCCGGGGTTAGCTCGGCCAGGCGTCCCAAGATGGTCTGCTTGCGCTCTTGGGCATCTTGCTTCAAGTCAACAAGCGCCTTGGACATATCGCGCTCTAGGTCCCGCAGGTGCTGCAGGGTGCGGTTGCGGCCGTCCATCGCGCCGGATTCTAGCTCGGTCAGCTTGGCGTCAAACCGCTTTTCTAGCGACTCCACGCTCTGGCGCAGGCGGTCCTTCTGGTCTTTGACGGCGGCCTTCATATCCCCAAGCTGCTCACCGATCTCGCCGTCGGCCCGCTCTAGCACCGAGAAGACCTGGTCACTCCGCCGCTTGGCGTCCCCCTGCAGCCCATCGATCTCTTGGGCAAACTGGGTCTCTAGAGCTTTGAGGTGGGTCTGAATACCGCCCTTGTGGGTTTCGGTCTCTGTCTCTAGGGCCGCCTTTTGGGCGTCGAAGACCTCTGAGAGCTGGTCTAGATAGTCGCGAATGGCTGCCTGCTGGGTTTCCGCCTCGGTTTCTAGCGCCTGAAGCTGGTCGGTGACCCGCTGCTCAAGCTGGGCCAGGGTCTGCTGCACCGCACCCTGCTGGTCGGCCACGCTGCCCTGCATCTGATCGAGCTGCTGAACGAGCTCGTCTGAGAGCCGATGGACATTGCGCCGTAGGTCGTCCCGCTCTTGGTCAGCGCCGGTGCGCATGTCAGAGATATTGTCCTCTAGCTCTTGCTGCAGCTGCTGCACTCTAGTCTTAGCCTGAGCGCGATCGCCTTGGGCATCGGCCTCCAGCTGGGCAAGCTGCTCCCGGTAGGCCTGCTCGATTTGCCTAAACTCGTCCACCAGCTGAGCCTGCTGCTCTTGAACCAGCGATCGCACCCGGTCGATGTCCTGAGCCGCATCGTCTTGAGCCGTCTGCAGATGCTCTATCCCAGCGCGGGCCTGCTCTCGAATGCTCTGCTGCGCGTCGCGGCGGGCGGCGTCAATCTGGGGCGCAATCTGCTGTTGAAGCTGCCGCAGCTCGTCCATCACCCGATCTCGGTCTGCGGCTGCCGCTGCCGCCACCTGCTGAATCTGCTGCCGGACGTCGGCTTTGGACTGGTCCATATCCTGCAGTAGCTCTTGCTGCTGGCCGTCTAAGTCGTGGCGTCGCTGGTTGAGTTCGTCGTTGAACTGGCTGCCGGAAGCCTCCAGCGCGGCGATCGCCGCCTGCTTACTCTCCTCGACGTTTTGCTGATACTGAGGCAAAGAGGCGATGAACGACGATTCCGCCGACTGCAGACGCTGCTGAGCAGCCTCGAGGGTGGCGCTCAGGGTGTCGGCGGCCCGCTGCTGAATATGCTTCAGCTCTTCTGAAAGCTGAGCCAGCCGCTGCTGCCGCTCGTCCACCGAGACCTCAAGCGTCTCCGCCTCCTTGCCCAGGTCGTCAGCAAACGCCTCAAACTCCTGCACCACGCCGCTGACCTCGCGCTTGGCGCTGTCGATCTCCCCCCGCAGATCTCCCAATTCCTTGAGGTGGGTCTGCACAATATCGGTCACCTCCCGCAGCACCGAGCGCCGCAGCAGCCATAGCCCTGCGATCGCTGCCACCAAAAGCAGGGCCAGCACGCCCAGCATGACGTTGAAGAGCGTCGTCGTGCGCTCCACCTGCTCTAAGCGAAGCTCCAGCAGCTCTTGTGCTGAGGCAGCCCTATCCGAAGACTGAGCCAGTAGGGTAGACGCGGGGATCGGAACGATACTGGCTTGAGCTGGCGCTGCGTTCGCCCCCAAGACTAAGAAGACAAGGGCTAGAACCGTGCTGCTGCGCGAAAGCCAGGCAATAGCGTTGAGCGTGAAGTGCGTCATCAAAAGGTACCCCTACAAACTGGGTGATGGGCAAAATTAGGCCAGTCTGTCGAGAGACCATACACCATAATCCCATACAGCAACTGTAGCTTAGGATAATGGCGGGCCGGTGGTGACCACCGGGCGTATCGGTTAAGCTTATCGATCAATTGCGCCGTTTGGTCATGGGACTGCGATATCCTCAGCGCTGCGGCACTGAATGTGGCCGGGCAACAGCCTCTAGTCTTCGACGACCTAGATAATCGCCTCCCGGCCCCTGAGGTCGCGGCGGATGTTGACAGATCTCTCAGCGCGCTGTTTGTATGACTCAGCGCACGTTAGAGCCTGTCCCTCTGGCCGCAGCTGGGTCAGTTGATTAACTGACATAACGTCCGGGGCGCTACGCGAGGAAGCTGAGGTCTTATGGAAAGAGTGAACCGATATAGTTTGCAATTTCTTTCGGGTAGCCCGAGCAAACTGCCGTAAATCGTTGGCATTGCGCAATTGTTCTCCCCCACAGCGCCCATGGCCCCCATCGCCTACGACATCTCCCCAAAATCGGTTAAATGGCACGCTCTGCAGCGTGGGTTTATCGCGCTGCCTACAGGCAACGTCCTCGCGATCGCCGCCGCAGTGACCGATCCCCGCTGGGTGCTTCAGCTCACCGAAGCGCAAACCTGGCTGCTGATCATCCACGACACGCCCCAAGTCTATCTCAGCCACGCCGAAGCGCTGCGGTTCATCAAGCGGCAGGAGCCCGCGATCGCCCTCCGAAACCGCACCAAAGTCCCGAGTCATCAGCCCTTACGGCGATCGCACTAGTCCGCCGCCGCCTGATTCCACTGGGCCTCCGCATCGTCTAGCGCCTGGTCCACCGTCTTCTGCCCCAGCATCGCCGCCTGCAGATTCTCATACAAAATTTTCTGCAGCTGCTTCACGTTTTCCGTGGCGGGCACCAAGACCTCTGCCTCGTCCATCTGCTGGGCGCTGATCACCCGCGCCAGATCCCCCGGCGCCAGATCCCCCGACACTTCCGAAGCCTTCTCCGTCGAGAAATAGTCATCTTCTAGGGAAGCCCGCGTCGAGGGCAGCACATTGGCCGCCTTTGCAAACGCGAGCTGGTTTTCCTCGTTGGTGACAAACAGCGCAAAGTCTAGCGCCGCCTCCGGCTGGTCCGTACCCTGGGGAATCACCAGGTTCATCGCCGCCACGTTGTGGGCTCCCGTCGTGGTGATTTGGGAGGCGGCAGCCGACACGGCGGAGATATCCGGAGCGTTGCGAGCGATGGTGTCCATAAACTGAGGGCTGGTGCTCACCATCCCCGTCTCGCCAGACTGGTAGAGGTCGATGCCGCGACGGTGGCCCTGGGTCAGCACCTCGCGGGGCAGCAGCTCCTGCTGATAGAGGTCTGCCCAATATTGAAAGGCCTGCCGCCCCTCGGGCGTATTGAACGCCGCCTGGCCCTGCCCATCCACCAGGGTGACGCCCATCTTAATCAACGACTGCAGCACCTCCGCCGAGTCCTCCGGCACGAAGGTAATGAAAAAGGCGTATTTGCCCGTTTCATCCTTGATGACCTGGGCCGCCTCGGCCAGCTCCGCGTAGGTCGCGGGCGGAGCCTCAACACCCGCCTGCTCTAGAATCTCCTGGTTGTAGACCGTGACGTTAGTGGTCAAGTACCAGGGGATGCCGAAGCTTTGGTCATTTAGGGTGGTGGCCTGCCAGATTTTGGGCAGGTAGGTGGACTGCACCTCGACGGGGACGCGATCGCCTAAATCTAGCCAGGCGTTGCGGGTGGCGAGCTGGGAGGCAAAGTCGGGGTTGAGGTTCACCACGTCGGGCGCGGTGCCGGAGGAGACTGCCGTGAGGATTTTGCTCTGCATGTCGGCCCAGGGCACGTCGGTCCAGCGGACGGTGACCTCAGGGTTCTCGACCTCAAATTCAGCGATCAGCTCCTCAAAGTAGTCCGTGAACTGGGGCTGGAGCTGCATGGTCCAAAACTCTACCTCCGCGGCTCCTGAGGCCGCGGAGTCACTAGACCCGCTGCAGGAAGCTGCCCCGCCCATAGCGAGCCCCAGCAGCACGCCGCCCGTCCACCGCATCCACAATCGTCTTGACCACTGCATCATTTCGCGCCGCAAGTTAGGTTGTTCAAGCTAAATCATCCCGGATTGTAGCCTATTGCTCGCGCTCTCGATTGCTCTTCGCACCCAAGACTGCCCTAAAGGCTCGTCGAAATGGCGCTCACGGGGCAGGTAGGCACGCATTGCTCACAGACGATGCAAGAGCTTTGGGTAAACACCAGCTCAAAGGTCTCTGGGTGCAGCTTCAGCGACTCGGTGGGGCACACGCCGGTGCAAAGACCGCAGTGGACGCAGGCGGCCTCATCAATTGAGATTTCCCCTTGCCGGAAGGAAGCCTGCACGCCCGTATCTTCCATCCACTCGATGGCGGCCTCAATCTGGTCGATGTCGCCCTGCAGCTCCACAACAAGGGTGCCAATCTGGTTGGGGGTCACCTGGGCACGGATGATGTTGGCGGCCACGTTGAAGTCCTTGGCCAGCCGGTAGGTGACGGGCATGCGAACGGACTGTTTTGGGAAGGTGAGGGTGACGCGTTTTTTCATGATGTAACCGTAGGTTAAGGGACGGTTGAGGGGCTGCCAGGGGTTTAGCGTGCTAAGCCCTTACGTGATTACCGCGCCAGGTGATTGTTCAGACCATCCGGCGAATCAGCCACAGCGCCAGCAGATGCCCCGGATAGAACCAGTAAAACCATCGTATCTTCGGACCGCGATCGCCAGAGGCCAGCGCGGCAATCAGCGGCGCCGGCGCAGCCCAAATCTGCATCACCCAAGAGCTCATTGCGACGTAAAACTGCCCCGATATCGCTAGCAGACCATGGAGCATCAGCCAAGCGCCCCACCAAAGAAGCGTCATCGGCTGGCCCATCAGCAGCATAATCGCGACGCCATATCCACTGCCGTCCATCGGAATCAGCGTCGCCACCAATATTCCTGTGGCCCAGATTAGGGAGGTAGTCTGAGGCAGCATACGGCCCAGCCGAAGCGTCACCAGCCCTACCAGCAGCGTGAACAGCACGTTGAGCTGCGCCGTATTGAAAAGCGCACCGTAGATTGGCTGGCTGATTACCCCAAATACAAACAGCCGCACCCCGTAGCGAACAATATAGCGGGTGCGCCGCTCACCCTGGGCCAGCAGCCAGCAAAACAGCGGAAAGCTCAGCCGCCCTACATAGCGAAACAGCAGCGTCTGGGGGAAAAAGACCACCCCGATGTGATCGATGACCATTAGCCCAGCAGCGATCGCTTTAATCTGAGCGCTATTGAGGGCAAAGCGGGGTCGGCGGTCGGCGGCTCCCATGGCTTATCGACTGATTGGAGAATTCATCGCGTTAAGGGCAGCTCACTATCTCATAATATGTAACAGTTTTTAAGGTTGACTGACTCAGCAGGCATATCCTGCCGGCCCGTCGGGTCATTCCATCAGGACGTCCACCAGATAGCGCAAGGAGGTCGCACCATGAGCACTGAGGCAACTGATAACAACACTGAGCCTAACGCATCCCCCAGTGCGTCGCCCCCAGAATCGCTCTCAGAATCGTCCCCACAATCGCCCTCAGGCGCAGCGTCTTCAGTTGATCTAGCATCGGATGAGGCCAGCGCCGCATCTGATGCCGCCGCCCCAGATGGGGCCGCTGAGGAGGCGGGCCAACTGGAGCTTGATCGCTACGAGTGCCGCGCCTGTGGCTATACCTACGAACCGCTGAAGGGCGATGGCGACACCGTGCCGCCCGGCACCCAATTTGAAGCGCTAGACGCCAGCTGGCGCTGTCCCGTGTGCAGCGCTTCGCAGCTGCAGTTCAGCAACGTTGGTCCCGTGGGCAACCCGTCCGGCTTCAAGGAGAACCTCGGCTACGGTCTTGGGGTCAACACCCTGACGCCGGGGCAGAAAAACCTTCTCATTTTTGGAGGCCTGTTCCTGGGTTTTTTGTTCTTCCTCAGCCTCTATGGGCTCAAATAGGCCGCGCTCGCTCAGCAAGTTACGTCTTACTTATTTAGCTTTATTACCTAGCTCCAGGCTTACGATGCTACTTCATCTACGTTCTATGCCGTCTATTCTCAAGCCCCTGCGACAGGCAGTGGCGCTGGCTGCCGCTCTTTTTCTCTGCGCCGGCTGTGGCAACGCCTACCTCAATTCCCTAGAGAGCAACCCTTGGGAAGTGGTGACCCTGCCAGTAGAGGCCACCGTCCTAGACGTTGGCTTCATCGATGACCAGCACGGCTGGCTAGTGGGCAAGAAAACAGCGCTGCTGGAGACGGTAGACGGCGGCCGCACTTGGGAGCCGCGAGAGCTAGACCTAGATGGGGACGAGCAGATCTACAACCTCACCTCAGTCAGCTTTGATGGCGAAGACGGCTGGATTGTCGGCGAGCCCAGCCTGCTGATGCACACCAAAGATGGCGGGCAGTCCTGGGCTAGGGTGCCGCTAAGCGACCAGCTGCCGGGCGTCACCAGCACCATTACGGCGCTGGGGCCCGACAGCGCTGAAATGACCACCGACGTGGGCGCAATTTACCGGACCGAAGACGGCGGCTACCACTGGAAGGCAATGGTGGCCCAAGCGGTGGGCGTCTACCGCAATATTTCCCGCTCCCCCAGCGGTGAGTACGTCACCGTCTCAGCGCGGGGCAACTTCTACTCCACCTGGAAGCCGGGTCAGGTGGCTTGGGAGCAGCACAACAGAGAGAGCTCTAGGCGGCTGCAGAATATGGGCTTTGGAGAAGACGGCCGGCTTTGGCTGCTAGCGCGAGGTGGCTTAGTGCGCTTTAGCGAGCCGGGTAATCTCGACGATTGGAGTGAAGCGATCGCCCCTGAGTTCTCTACCAGCTGGGGGCTGCTGGACCTGGCGTACCGCACGTCTGATGAGATGTGGGTTGCCGGAGGCAGCGGCAATCTGATGCGCAGCACCGACGGCGGTCAAACCTGGCTCAAAGATCGGGAGGTGGAAGATGTGCCCTCTAACCTGTACCGCATCGTTTTCTTGAACCCTGAACAGGGCTTCGTTTTGGGTCAGGGTAATATTATGCTGCGCTATGCGGGAGAGGTGGAAGCCGCATAACTTACCTTGTTAGCAACTCCGCACTCTCGTATCATATTCACTAGGCGTATTAACAAGACAAGAAGGGAGAAAATCAGATGGCCGGTACCACTGGTGAACGTCCGTTTTCCGACATTATTACAAGCATCCGCTACTGGGTAATCCACAGCATCACCATCCCGGCGCTGTTTATCGCGGGCTGGCTGTTTGTGAGCACCGGGCTTGCCTACGATGCATTTGGCACCCCACGCCCCGACGAGTACTTCACTCAAGAGCGTCAAGAGATTCCCATCGTTAGCGATCGCCTAGACGCGCGTCAGCAAATTAAGAATTTCAATCAAGATTGATGGCGTCCAAGTTCTGTTGTAATTTAAATTTAGCTTGAGTAAATCATGACTAGCCAAAGCCCGAACGAACCCATTACCTACCCCATTTTTACCGTACGCTGGATAGCCGTTCACACGCTGGCCGTTCCGTCGGTATTTTTCGTTGGCGCGATCGCCGCGATGCAGTTCATTCAGCGATAGGACGATTAACCACCATGGCATTGGATAGAAATCAAAATCCGAATAAGCAGCCGGTTGAGCTAAACCGGACTTCACTTTATCTGGGATTGCTGCTAGTTTTCGTGCTCGGCATCTTATTTTCTAGCTACTTCTTTAACTAACCTGCTGGCTTGATATACCCCTAATTTAGGAGACGAAAACATGGCTCAAAGCGGTAAGATTCCCCTCTGGATTGTGGCAACTGTTGCTGGGCTAGGTGCCCTCGCAGTCCTTGGCCTGTTCTTCTACGGCGCGTACTCAGGCGTTGGTTCCGCTGGCTAGCGTCAGTAGCGCCAATCGTCCTGATGGTGACGGCCGAATTTGAAAGACTCGTATGTGAGGCTTCCAGAATTGGAGGTCTCACAGCATTTTAGGGGAAACTTTATGGGTACGCTAGAGGTGCTGCACGTTCTCTCTACAGGGCTGCTGATTGCCGCTGCTCCTGGCTCCAGCGGGGCCCAGGATATATCGCCAGGGCTAGCCGCAGAGAACCTGATTGCGCAAAATCTAAACGAGTTTCAGCTCCAGGTCGACAGCCAGCTCGACGATGCCCAAGCGGTTTTAGAGCAGGAAGGCTACGTTCAAGTCGACCGGTACATCGATACGGGCGGTCTGGGCGAGACGGAGTCCCACCAGTGGGATCTGCAGCTCGATGTGGGCCAAGACTATGTGATTACTGCGGTATGTGATTCTGACTGCGCTGACTTGGACCTCGTTTGGTATGAGTCAGGGAGTGAGGTGGCGCGGGATACCGAGTCGGATGCGTACCCGATTTTAGCCATCAGTCCTGAGGTTGGGACGCAGCAGGTTGAGGTGACGATGTACGGCTGCGAGGTCGAGCCGTGCTACTACGGATTCAGCATTTTTCGCCAATAGGGAAGCTTTAGCTGTCGCCTAGCGTACGGTTGCCTAGCGTACCGTTGTACAGCGTACCGTTGTACAGCGTACCCAGCTGACCAAACTATCATTTTCTGGTTTCCCAACCGCTCCTCTAACCTCTACAGTAAGGCAAATCACTCCCCCCGAAGAAGCCTGCCGATCTGACTTGACACAAAGGGCAGCAAAGCCTCGATCTGGCTGTGCCCTTCCGTGAACACAACCAGCAAAAATGGCTGGGCGTCCGGTGGCTCCACATATGCGGCGTCATGGCGCACGCGGCTGGTCAGCCCTGCCTTTGACCACAGCCGCGCTGCCTGGGGTAGACCTGCCCCTAGAAAGCCCGTGACCTGATTTTCTGGGCCTTTAGCCAGCACGCTAGAATCGAGGCTGCGCTTCATCAGCCCCATCATGGCTTGAGATCGCTGGGCGCTCACCGCAACCCCGCCCATGATGCTGTGAAGCAGCCGGGCCGTGGCGTCGGTGGTGAGCATATTGCGGTTCTCTAAGGCAGCGCCAAGGAAGGCCCGCTCCCGTCCATAAGGCCCATCGCACCAGGTCTTTTGGTTGAGGTTGACCGTGTCTAGTTCATCCCAGCCCAGGGATTGGAAGTAGCGGTTGACGAGGTTGCGCTGCTGTCGCCAGGTTTCAAAGGGTCCGGCGGGCAGCTCCGGGCCGCTGCTGGTGCCAGTTAGGGTGTCTACGACGAGGCCGGTAGCGTCATTACTAGAGGCCACAATCATATCGGTGACCGCCCGCTCTAGCTCCGCCGATGCGGCAATCATGCCGTTCTCTAGCCACTCGTGGACAGCCACGAGGTAAAACAGCTTGACGACGCTGGCCGGATAGATGCGCTCTACGCCTCGGTAGGAGAAGCCGCGCATGGGCAGCGACCAAAAGTGCTCGGCGCTGAGGGCTCCGCCGGTGTTTACAGGAACGGGGTCATCGTAGATGATCCAGGTGAGCGCCACCTGATTTTTAGCCAGCTTGGGGAATTCGGCCCAGACGGCATCCAGCAGGCGATCGCCCATCTGTTGAAGCGTTTGATCACGTTGGAAAAATGGCATATGTCGTCTCAATCTCTATCTAACAGCGCTCAATCTGGAAATGCCCAGTCTGGAAATGCCCAGTTTAAAAGCGCCCCACCTGAAGGCCCTCAGTACGTCTGCTCAACGCCGCTGAATCTCTATGCCTCTCCTGAGCTGAAAGCGCTAGCCACCCAAGCGGCATCAGGGCGTCAACTGCGTATCTTAACACCGTCGTCTGATGCGTCGGAGCTTGATGCATTAGGGCAAAGGGATAGGCCTACCAGCCCGGACGCCTCCAGCCCAGACGCTTCCAGTCCTGCGGCTATAGCGGTGCTGCTGTGCGAAGACGACTACCCCGGCTGGATTACCGCCACGGACCTAGAGACGCTGCAGCCGGCTAGCCCTTATCACGCCGAGAGCCTGTCGCGCCGACAGATTAGCGATCGCCTGTCTCAGGTCCTCGACTTCGCCAGAGCGGCGCTGGCCTTGCCCAATACCTACCTTTGGGGCGGCACCCTCGGCCCTGACTACGACTGCTCCGGTCTAGTGCAGGCTGCCTTTGCCTCGGCGGGGGTGTGGCTGCCCCGCGACGCGTACCAGCAAGAGTCCTTCACCCAGCCAATTTCAACCCGGGAGCTGCAGCCGGGGGACCTCGTTTTCTTCGGCGCAGCCCGCGTGACCCACGTGGCCCTATCCCTAGGGGGCGATCGCTACATCCACAGCTCCGGCCAGCAAGGCCGGAGCGGCATCGGCATCGACGTGCTCTCAGAAGCGGGGGATGCAATCAGCCAAGCTTACTACCGGCAGTTCTGGGGCACAGGCCGGGTGATGAAAAGCTACCGTCCCCAGGGCAGACCGTTTCAATGCTGATGCGCCGTCTAAAACAATTTGCCCGCTGGGCGATCTTGGGCGGCACGCTGTTTTTCCTGGCCCGGGCCGTCAAAGGCCACTGGCGTGAGGTGGCGGCCCTGCGGCTAGATGGGGGCGGGTGGGCATTTCTTTTGCTGGCCCTGGCTGTGACCCTGCTGGCCCATCTGTGGAGCGGCTGGGTCTGGGGCTGGATCTTGCGATCGCTGGCCCAGCCCGTCAGCGGCTCTTGGAGCACGCTGGTCTACCTGAAAACCAACATTGCCAAGTATCTGCCGGGGAACGTGTGGCATTTCTACGGGCGGGTGATGGCGGCCAAGGCGGTCAAAATCCCAGTGCCGGTCGCGGTGATGAGCGTAGTGATGGAAGCGCTGCTGATGGCGATCGCGGCGCTGGTGGTGGCGCTGGCCGGGAATCTAGCTGAGAATCGCTACGGCGTGCTGCAGGGACTGGGATTGCTGGTGGGTTTGGCGGCGGTGCATCCCCGGCTGCTCAATCCGCTGATGCAGCGTCTGGCGCGCGCTAAAGGCAAGGCCTTGAAGGGTGCAGTATTTCGAGACGGGGCGGCGTCCAATCGCCAGGTCACCAACGTTCCGCAGCCCGCCCGACTCACCCGCTACCCGCTGCGGCCGCTGCTGGGAGAGCTAGGCTTTCTGCTGCTGCGGGGGGCGGGTTTTTTGGTAGCGGTGCGCGCCCTGACGCCGGTGGCTTTGGACGACGTTCCGTCGCTGCTGAGCGGCTTTAGCCTGGCCTGGCTGCTGGGGCTGGTCGTTCCCGGTGCGCCGGGGGGCATTGGCGTCTTTGAGGCTACGGCGCTGGCGCTGCTAGAGCCTGTTCTGCCGGCCGCCGTGCTGCTGGGGGCGATTGCCCTGTATCGGCTAGTCAGCACCCTGGCAGAGGCGATCGGGGCGGCGCTGGCGATCCTAGTAGCGCGACTAGACCCACGAACGAAGCAGTGAGTGAATCAGCAGGGCCAGGGGGTGCCCTATTCCTGGGGCAGGCCCTCCAGCAGCTGAGCGGTTTGGGACGCCCACTGGGGATTGCCCTGGGCTTCGAATAGGGTTTGGGCATAGGTCAGCAGCCGACGGGCGTCAGCGTACTGCTGCTGCCGTGCAAAGAGCAGACCGGCGCTGTAGTAAGCGCTGGCGTAGGCGGGATTGGCCTGGGTAGCCTGGCGGAACGCGTCTAGGGCCTGGGGAAGCTGCCCCTGCTGGTAAAGCACTAGCCCTCGGCTGTAGTGGGCCTCGGGGTAGTTTTGCCGCCGGGCTAGGGCCTGGTCAAAGGCGTCTAGGGCCTGGCCTGGCTGCTGCTGCTGGGCGAAGATTTGGCCCCGATAGTAGGCCGGTTCCGGAGCGTTATCGCTCAGCTGATGGGCCCGGCCCAGGGCGGTCAGGGCCGCGTCGAGTTCTCCCTGGGCCCGGTACACTAGGCCCAGATTGTAGTGGGCTAGGCCTAGGTTATCCTCCAAAGCGATCGCCTGCTGCAGGTAGTCCGCTGCCCGGTCAAACTGGTTGCCCTCTAGCATGGCCGCCCCCAGATTGGCATAGGCTGCCCCAAAGGCGGGGTCGGCCTGAGTCGCCTGGTAGAAGGCATTGGCGCTCTCCTGGAGCTGCCCCTGCTGCCGCAGCGCTAGCCCCAGGTTGTAAAACGCGGCGGCGGAGCCTGGGTCGGCTTGGGTGGCCTGGCGAAAAGCGGCGATCGCGCCATCGAGGTCGCCCTGCTGAACGGCCTGCAGCCCCTGATTTATGAGGCTGCTGGCGTCGGAGGCGGAGGGCGCTTGTGCTATGGCTGGCGCAGCCTGCGCCAGGCCCGGCTGAGGCGTTGCGGCAAGCGCTAGGACAGCGAGTAAAGGGACGGTGAGTGAGGGTACAGTGAGTGAGGGGACAGTGAGCCAGGGGACAGTGAGTGAGGGGACGGTGAGTGAAGGAACAGTGAGCAGAGCGGTGAAACAACGCTTGGAAGCGCCCCAGCCCGATCTAGCGATCGCCGAGGCCGCTGGCGGGGTAATCGTCGGAGCTGCGATTGGAGCGAGCGGCCTGGGTAATCTTGCCTCTGCACATCGAGTCAGTAGTTTGGGGAACATAAGTTGAATGGGAAGTGCTGTAAGAGTATCGACGGCCCTTAACGCAGACCTGTACGGCGCAGATGCGTGGAGGATAGCGGTATGACCAGGGCGGTGCGGTGGCCGCAGTAATTTTTAGCCGCAGTAATTTTTAGCCGCAGCAATCCATAATTTATATTTTACGGGGCGTCAATGCTCCCTCTTAATGCTCCTCAACGAACGGTCACGATGAATGGTCAAGGTGGATGGATAGACTAGACACACGCGAATGGCTCTTGACCAACGGACTGGGCAGCTTTGCCAGCGGCACCGTCAGCGACGCCCGCACCCGAACCTACCACGGCTGGATGATGGCCGCCTTAGACCCACCCACCCAGCGCCGGCTGCTGCTCGCCGGCATTGAAGCCTCTTTAGATGATCGGCGCTGCCGCTACGACCTCAGCACCAACTACTGGGGCAGCGGCGATGTGAATCCGTCTGGCTACCAATGGCTGCAGTCCTTTCAGCGCTATCCGATACCGACCTGGACCTGGGGCGGCGAAGACTGGTGCTTAACGCGTCGGATAGTCATGCCCTATGCCTGGAAGGGCGACGAAATAAATTCATTGCCCGCCCTAGCGCCTGCCCTGGGCGGCCCTGCTGCAGACGATCTAGCCATGGAGGCTGCCGTGCAGAGGCAGCGGCTTCTCGTAAATTACCAATATCAGGGCCGCATTCCGGCGGTCCTTACCCTGCGGCCCATCATTGGCGATCGCGGCTTCCATCATCAGCAGTCCGCCGATGAAGACCTCCAGTTCTCCCAGGTTACGGGCGATCGCCAGGTACTGCTGCAGGCCATTCGTCCCCAGCAGGCGGGTACGGCCTGGGCGCTGCGGTGGACCCAGGGGGACTATTACCCTGAAGGCGTATGGTACTGGGATTACTGCTACCCCGAGGAAACAAAGCGGGGCCTAAGCGATCGCGAAGACCTTTACAGTCCGGGCTATTTGGTCATGCCTCTAGAGCCCGGGGCGAGCGTTACGCTGGAGGTCAGTCTTGGAAATAGCGGCTTGTCGCCCCTCAAGGCCTACAGCTTTAAGACCGCCATAGCTGCGGAACAAGCTCGGCTCGATGGGCAAGTTGAGCGCGTTCGGGCCTCAAATTCAAAGCTGGCGGCAGCGCTAGACCAGTCCAATTTCGGGAAATCTGGCTCTGCGCTTAGCTCGGGGCTCGAAGCGGCGTCTGATGCGCTGGGGCGGAGCGAAGCGCCACCTGAGCCGGCGGGTGTAGGTCCCGTCTCTTCGGGCTCTCCTGTATCCCCTGGGGCCGTGGCCTTGCGTCACCTGCTGCTCGCGGGTGACCAATTTGTGGTCTACCGGCGATCGGTGGCAGGGCCGACGGTGCTGGCCGGCTACCCCTGGTTTGGAGATTGGGGACGAGACACGCTGATTTCGCTGCCGGGGCTCGCCCTGACCACGGGGCAGTTTGCCCTAGCAAAGGGTCTGCTGCGCACCTTTGCCCGCTACTGCAGCTATGGCCTCATTCCCAACAGCTTTCCCGACGCTGGAGGTCATCCCTTCTACAACTGTTTAGACGCCTCTCTCTGGTGGATTGAGACCCTGGGCCTGTACCTCAACGCAACCCAGGACTGGGACTTTCTGATTGAGCAGTACGTCACCGTACAGCGAATCTATAAGGCGTTGACCATCGGCACGCTGCACAACATTCGCGTTGACGCAGGAGACGGGCTGCTCACCTGGGAGGCCCCCCGCGTGGCGCTGACCTGGATGGATGCGGTCGTCCAGGGCCAGCCCGTGACGCCCCGCCAGGGAAAACCCATCGAAATCAACGTCCTGTGGTACTCCAGTCTTCGCTGGGCAAACCGCTGGGCCCTGTGGCTGCAAACCCACACCGATATGCCTGGTCTAGATCGACAGGCGAGGCGCTATCAGCAGCAGGCTAACCAGGTGAGCGCCGCGCTGCAAAAGTTTTGGAACCCCCGACGGGGCTATTTCTACGATGTGATTAGCCCAGACGATCGCCCAGACGAGAGTATCCGCCCCAACGTGATTGTGGCTCTATCTCTAAGCCACTGTAGCTTTACGGCTAGTCAAGGTCAGGCGGCCCTGCGGCTGGCCCGCGATCGCCTATTGACCCCGTACGGGCTGCGCTCCTTGGACCCTGCGGAAGCGAGCTACCGAGGTCAGTACGCCGGTAGCTTCGCGGAGCAAGACCGCGCCTATCACCAAGGGGCGGCCTGGACCTGGCTGCTGGGTCCCTTCATTCGGGCGTGGCAGCGCTTTTTGCCCCATGAGCCGCTGCCCATAAGCTTAGAGCCGCTCATCCAGCACCTGCACTACGAGGGCGGCATCGGCTCAATTTCAGAGCTGTTTGACGGTGACCCGCCCCATCACGCCCAGGGGGCGATCGCCACAGCCTGGTCGGTGGCTGAGCTGATTCGCCATTGGTCAGATTTAGTTGATTAGGCTGGGACGGTCAGGCTTAGAAGGTCAAGGCGATGGGATGAAGCCTAGACACATTAAACCCAGGGCGAAAACCTCCAGGTGGCCCATTCTAAGCGGCTTACCAAACGGTGCGGCGCGCAGCGATCGCCGTTTTGAGTTCAAAATTTAGCAGAAGGCGGAACTTAACGTGAAGAATTAACGACTATGCTACGAGCAAGTCCATTCATGAAATCTTTACAAAAACCCGTAAGCCTATGCATCTCTCTTCACAGAAGTTCCTCGTTTTGACCGGCGCCATTCTGGGTGGGGCAGTGTCGCTGTTTCCTAACCAGCCGGCAACTGCCCAGTTTGCGTCCCTGATGCCGCAAATGCTGCTTGCGCAAGTTGAGGCCCCAGAAATCGAAGACCCAGAAGTCGAGGCTGAGGTGGAAGCCCCAGAAGTGGAAGCTGACATCGAAACTCCAGACGTCGAGACTCCAGACGTAGATCCTGCAGAGCCTGAGTCCCCAGCAGCGGAAACTCCTCAAGGGCCGACCCTTGTCGAGCTTGCCGCTAGCAGCGACGCTTTCGATACGCTCGTCCAGGCGCTACAAACGGCTGAACTTGTAGATACACTCTCTGGCGAAGGTCCCTACACCGTATTTGCCCCCACGGATGAGGCCTTTGCTGCGCTGCCCGACGGCACTGTCGAAGCCCTGCTGCAGCCCGAGAACCGTCCTCTGCTGGTGGATATCTTGACCTACCACGTGGTTGAGGGCGAAGTGCCCTCAAGCGCGGTTACGTCGGGCTCAGTGCCTACCTTGTCAGAAGATGCGCTCACGGTAGAGGTGGGAGACACCATCACGGTCGATGGGGCTACGGTGATTCAGCCCGATGCTCAGGCGAGTAACGGCATTATCCACGTGATTGACGCCGTCCTGGTCCCAGAATCTGCGATGTCCGACGTGCAGGCCCTTTTAGAGTCGGTGTCGGTAGAGCAGGCTGCAGAGCCAGAAGCGACCCAAACTTCGAGCACTGAGTCTTCATCTAGCACCACGACAACGACTACTACGCCTAGCGCAGCGTCGTCGGAGCCGGTGCGCGGACTGTGGTAGCGTAGCTTTGCTTTAGCAATTAGCTTTACCCTAGGGTAAGTGTTTGTTTAGCGTCGGGGCTCTATGCTTCGGCGCTTCTCATTTCGTGCTCAAACTCTGGCTCAAATTCTGGCCCAGGTTCTGGGTGCAAACCTCGCATCTAGAGTTGTGCGTCTAGATTTAAAATTAACGCTATGGCGACATCCATCCAAATTCAGGTCAACGGCGAGCCCCAGACCTGCGAGGCCGGCACTCCGCTGCCCCTGCTGCTGCCCACTATCGGACTCAATCCACGTTTGGTAGCCGTCGAGTACAACGGCGAAATTTTACACCGTCAGTATTGGGACACAACGCATCTGCAGGCAGGCGATCGCCTAGAGATTGTCACAATTGTGGGGGGAGGATCGCTCTCCTCCGCTAGGGCGGATTTCGAGACAGCTCGCGCCGAGGTGCGGTAATCGCACCTAGAATCAGTCTTAAATCGGACGCGCGATCGCCGCCAAGACGTTAACGTAGAACAAAAGACTTAGTTGGGGCAATAGCCTTCAGTACCGCTGGGAGACATTTTCGAGTAGCGCACTTCTGAGCGAGACGCTGTCTCAGTGAGGAACTGCCCAAGCGAGGCGTCATCAGAGCAGGATACTGCCCGGCGGCTCAGAATCTCTTGCCACAGCTAGTTTTTGGAGAACGACCGTTACATGACTGCTATGAGAAAACTATTCAATGCAATTTCGCCTCGGCTCAAGGCGCTCACTAAAGGACTCCTAGCGCTGAGCCTGATCGCAGTGCTGGTATTTGGGCAAGCTAATTCAGCCCTAGCGGCTCGCGCCGGAGGTCGAATTGGCGGCGGCAGTTTCCGTTCTGCGCCTCGTAGCTACTCTGCCCCGCGCAGCTACGGTGCCCCTCGTACAGCACCCTACGCCGGCAGAGGCTATGGCTACGGCGGCGGCGGCTTTGGCTTTCCCTTCCTGCTGCCTTTCTTCGGCTTTGGCGGCGGCTTTGGCGGGCTGTTCACCATCCTAATTTTCATCTCCGTGGCCAACTTCATCGTGCGCAGCTTCCGCGCTGCTGGCGTCGAGGAAGACTACGGTTCTAGCCTCAGCAGCCCCAAGCTGTCTGTAGCTAGGGTACAGGTCGGCCTACTTGCCAAAGCCCGCTACCTGCAGCAGGACCTCAACCGCATGGCTGAGAGCGCAGATACCAGCAGCTCCGCCGGTTTGGCGCAGGTGCTTCAAGAGTCAACCCTATCCCTGCTGCGCAATCCGGAGTACTGGATCTATGCGGCGGCTGAATCTGAGCAAGCGCGGCTTGAGAGCGCGGAAGCGAAGTTTAACCGGCTAGCTTTGACGGAGCGCAGCAAATTCACCAGCGAGTCGGTCTCTAACGTCAACAACCAGCTGCGCCGCGCCGAGGATAAGGCCGAAACCGATAGCGCGATCGTCGAATCTGAGCTATCCGGGGAATATATTGTAGCGACGCTGCTAGTGGCTACCCACCGAAAGCTGGATCTACCTAAAATTTCCTCAACCCAAGATTTGCGCCAGGCGCTCAGCCAGGTGGGCTCTGTCTCCGCCAACGAGATGGTGGCGCTAGAGGTGCTGTGGACCCCTCAAGCGGACGGGGAAACGCTGACGGCTGACGAAGTGGTCGCAGAGTATCCAGAGCTCGTTCGGATTTAGGTAAAGAGCGAAACCGACCCTAGGGTGGCCCGGACAGAACCGCCGTCGGTGAGGTCACCCATAAACACAAAGTTGGGCGTCGCGTAGGGGTTGACGGGCAGCGGCGGGTCGCTGGCGGCGGGGTCGAAGCTGTAGGTGCGCAGCGAGCCTGACAGAATCGACGAGCCGTTGGCAAATAGCTCGTAGCCGCCGTTGGAAACGTTGAGGGCATAGCTGTTGCGCTTAGCCAAGCTAAAGCCGGGCGTTACGGTTTCAGCGACCCCAAAGGCGGCTGCCTGAGCAAAGATGCGGTTGGCTTTGAAGTCTAGCTCAATCGCCCGGCCGTCGTTGCCAACGACGAGCAGGCTAAAGCCCGAGCGGTTGGCAACGCTGGACTCAGCATTAATCGCCAAATCGAAGTTGAGGCTGTACCCAGTGGTGTTGTCAAGCGTCGGGAAGCCGGGGTCAACGGGCGTGAAGTTGATGTTGGTGGGGTTGAAGAGGCTCACGCCGCTAGCGTCAACGGTGTAGTTGGAGTAGCCTGCGTAACCCGCGTTGGGGTCAGCGCCGCTGCGGGTGTCGAGCACTACGCCGCCGGCGATCGCCGTTTGGGTTGCGAAGGGCGCGGGGGTCACCAGTTCTGCGGCCTCAGCGGGCAGCAGCGGGAGAAGCGGCTGCAGATTAGCAGGAATGTCGGAAAAGGGAACGGGAACTTGCCCGAGCGCCAGCGCGCCCTGCTGCGTCGGCAGCCCAATGCCGCTGTAGAGGCTGGTGACCAAAATGTCGTCGTTTACCTCGGTTGAAGGCGGCAGCGCTGGGGCGGTGGGGCCAGAGGGCGGCGAGGTTGGTGTGGCGACAGGGTTAGAAGGAACGGGGTCAGCGGGGGTGGGATTGAAAGGCGTCTGGTTTATGGGCGTTGGGGGCAGCGTCGGCGCCGGAATCTCGCTGATGCGGGTAATGAGCCGGTAGCTTGTACTGGCTGAACCTTTAGGGGAAACCCGGATGTAGTAGGTCCCGGGTTCGACGTCTACCGCGATCGCTTCGTTGCGCTTTCCGCCGCGGCGAGAGCCCGCGACAGGGCTCAAGAACCGGCGAACCTGGGAATTTTTGAGCTCGCTGAAATCGATGGAGCCGATGCGGCGCTTTATCTGGCGGAGGCTGCGCTTAGGCGCAAAAACCTGCAGGTCTGCATTGTCCTGCAGGCCTTTGAGCTTGAGTCGAACGCTGCTGCTGCTGCTAGCCCGAAATCGATAGAGGTCGTCGCGGTCGTTTTGGCCGACAAAGTCCTTGAAGGCCTGCTTTTGAGGACGCAGCGCGACGCGCTTAGCCCGATTCAAATTGTTTTTCGCTGAATCTCGCCGGGGCATAGACCTATGCTTTCGCTATAACTATAGTCTTAGCTTGCATCCACACTAAGGCATAGTTCAAGTAAATTGCCAAAGTTTTACGTCGGCATTATGTCAGTAGACATTATGAGTTGGGTGCCTTACTTTACCTTTGTACAGTTTTTACCCTTAACCCGAGATCTCGCGGGACAGCCACGACTGGAACAGGCGATCGCGAATGAGCTGACGAATCTCATCGGTTAATTCAGCGGGGGCGCGATCTTCTACTAACAGGAGCTCGTACCCCTGCTCCGATTTGACTGGGCCAATGAGCTCTCCCATCTCCCGGCTGAAGACGACAGCGGCAATTTGTGGCGGCAGGGCCCAGCGGTGATAGCGCCCCTCATAGCCACAGTTCAATCGCCTCCCCGCGTCTACGTCGTAGAGATGCGCCGCTTCATAAAAGCTGATTTCGTCTTCTTCAATACGGTAGAACAGCTCTTGCGCAAGGGCATCGTAGGGAACCAGAAGCCGGTAGAGCGTCACCTGCTCAAACTCAAGCCTGTGTTCTACAAAATAGGTGTCTACCTCTTGAGCAAATAAATGTTCAGCAACAGCAGTGGCGAGCAGGCGATCGCGGATGCCGGCTTCCCACTGCTCTGGCGTCACCTGCTGTTCTGCCAGCCAGGCGTGGGTGTCGCTCGCGTTTTCCAGCTGCATTTCGCGGCGCTGGCGATCGGCCTCGGCCTGGATCTGATCCGCCGTTACGTCGACGTCCTGCTCCTGAGCTGTCCTCTCAATAACTTCTTGAGAAAGAATGCGCTGGCAAATTCCCCTAAACTGCATCTGCCGTTTAAGAAAGTTGACAATTTTGTCAGCATCAAATTCGACACTTTCCAGGCTCGCCATCGTTAACATAGGTACGTTTTTGAATATAGAATCTTGCTTCCTCTGATATTGCTCAAGCCCTATCCCAATCGTGATGCGTCGAGAACGGTTTGACCAGAAGAATCTACAGAATTTAAAATAACCCCGAAAATATTGCCGCTTTCCCCATCTAGAATCGCCGTCGACAATTCTGAGCTGCCGTCAATGCCGCTGACCACCTTGAGACGAATATCATCTGCGTCAATGCCTCGGTGTAGCCTAATGCGATCGCCCTGAGGCTCGCGGTAGTCTACGATCACATCCGCATCTTCAATCGTTTGCGCTGGGCTCCTCAGCAGAAACAGGTCAGCGCCAGCCCCGCCGTGGAAATAGTCGCGTCCCGCGCGGCCTTTGAGGATATCGTTGCCGCCCTGGCCATAGAGAAGATCATCGCCGCGACCGCCAACTAAAATATCTCTGCCGCCGCCGCCGCGCATCGTGTCGTCACCGGCTCCGCCGTGGACCCTATCGCCGCCGCCGCCAGCAATGAGGCGATCGTTCCCCGCATGACCAAAGATTCGGTCTCTCCCCTTTCCGCTTCTTATGAAGTCGTCGCCCTTACCGCCCATAATGCGATCGCGTCCGCCACCGCCAAAAATGCGGTTGTTGCCCTCGTTGCCCTGCAGCGTATCGTTACGAGCCGTGCCCCGAAAGATAAGAATGGGGGCAGGCGTCAGAGCCTCATCGATAGTAACCGTAGCGGAGCTCCCAGCGCCATTAGGCGTGGCGATTGCCTCGGCCTGAGCAGAACTCGAGGCTCCGCCCGGCACAAAGGCTGAGTCAGCGCTACTGCTGTTGCCATTAGGAGCAGTTGCGGTAGCGCTGCTGCTGCCGCCTGCGCCATTATCATTCACGTGAGACGTTGAGCTGCTAGAGCTGCTGGCATTTTCAGCGCTAGTCGCGGGCGGGTTTGGGGGGGCTGCGCCCGCTGTAGCATTATTTGTCGGGGTCGTATCTGTTGGGGTCGCACTTGCTGGGGCTGTATTTGTCGTAGCGACATCTGTGGCTGCGGTCGCTGTCGTCTCGTCAGCTTGAGCCTTTGCGCTACCTGAGCTAGAGGTTGCCCCAGGCGCAAATGTAGCGTCGCTGCTGCGGCTGGTTTGACCGTTGGCGGCAGTGGCAGTGGCGGTGGCGGAGCTCCCTGCGCCTGAATCGCTCACGAAGCTGGAGCTGCTGGAGCTGCTCTTGACCGGGAATAGGTTGACGTCTTCGCGCTGAAACATTAGAACTATCTTCCCTTAGTTAGCTTTAGATCTTAGTCTTGGCGAGTTAACGGATTACGCTACTAAGCCACTAGTATTGGATGAAATATCAATAAAGTGTGGCCAAATTGGCAGAAACTCAGGCTTGATCTAACGCTTGACTTAATTCTCAACCGGACCTCTATCGCGATCGCCAAAGATTAATTTATTTGAAGCATCTTGCGCTCAAAAGCCTAGCCTTTACCATCTATTGCATTCTGTAAAGCTGCATATAACACGTCAAGCAGTCTCTGCACCTCGGTAGTTTTGCTCTATATCGCCTTGGCACTTATAGCCTTTAGGAGATGCCATT
>JBHJHD010000144.1:0-23347 GCA_050331115.1 Elainellaceae cyanobacterium | reverse complement strand
GACCGTGTCAGTACCGTCAAACACCGAGTAGGTGAAGTCGCCAGGGTCGGTGACGCCGTCATACTCGGCGGGGGCGTTGTACAGCAGACCCGTCAGCTCGGCCTCGGTGAGGGTCTGGCCGCCCGTGACGGGGGTGCCGTCCGCTAGGGTGACCCCGCCCAGAGCAGGCAGACCGGTGATCGTAATCGTCAGCGCGTCTCCGTCGGCGTCCGTAGGGGCAACCAGACCCAGGGCCGTACCGACGCTCTCCTCATTGACGGCGATCGCCGCATTCCCGGCGACGGGGGTATCGTTGACGGGGGTGACGGCGATATCGACGGTGCCCGTGACGGTGTCGGTGCCGTCAAACACCGAGTAGGTGAAGTCGCCGGGGTCGGCCACGCCGTCATACTCGGCGGGGGCGTCATACAGCAGGCCTGCAACTTCCGCTGGCGTTAGGGTTTGACCGTCGGTGAGGGCAGTGCCGTCGGCGAGGGTGATCTCGCCCAGAGTGGGCAAGCCGGTAACCGTGACGGTCAGCGGGTCCCCATCGGGGTCAGTTGGGGCCGCGAGACCCAGGGCCGTGCCCACGCTCTCCTCAGCGGCGGTAACCGCTCCGTCACCGGCAGTCGGTGGGTCGTTGAGCGGTGTGTTGATGGCCACGTCGGTAGTGCCGGTGACCGTCACGGTGCCGTCGAAGACCTCGTAGGTAAAGTCGCCGGGGTCGGTGGTGCCATCAAAGTCGGCAGGGGCGTCGTACTGTAGCCCTTCTAGCTCCACTGCCGTCAAGACTTGGCCGTTGGTAACGGGGGTGCCGTCCGCCAGCGTCACTTCACCCAACGTCGGCAGGCCGCTCACCGTAATTGTCAGCGCATCCCCATCGGCGTCCGTGGGGGCCGTCAGGGCGAGGGGCGTATCCGCGCTTGCCTCATCCACCGTGATGATGGTGTTGCCGGGAATCGGCGCGTCGTTGACGGGGTTAACCGTGATGTCAGCCGTGCCGGTAACGGTGTCCGTGCCGTCGAAGACGTCGTAGGTGAAGTCGCCGGGGTCGGCCACGCCGTCGTAGTCGGCGGGCGCGTTGTAGAGCAGATTCGTCAGCTCTACCGGCGTCAGCGTTTGGCCGTTGGTGACGGGGGTGCCGTCGGCTAGCGTCACTTCGCCTAGGGTCGGTAGCCCGGTGACCGTAATCGTCAGGGCGTCACCGTCGGCATCTGTGGGGGCGGCAAGGCCTAGGGGAGTGCCCAGGCTCTCTTCGTCCACCGTAGCCACGGCGCTACCGGCAGTTGGCGCATCGTTGACGGGGTTGATGGTGATGTCTACGGCACCCGTGTCGATTTCAGCACCGTCGTTGACGGAGTAGGTGAACTCACCCGGATTGGTCACGCCGTCGTAGTCGTCGGGGGCGTTGTAAAGCAGTCCGGTGAGCTCGGCTTCCGTGAGCGCTTGGCCATTGGTAATGGGGGTGCCATCGGCTAGGGTCACTGCGCCCAGGGCGGGCAGGCCCGTGACCGTAATGATCAGGGCGTCACCGTCGGCGTCGGTGGGAAGCGCGAGGCCCAGGGGCGTGCCCAGGCTCTCTTCATCTACCGCGATCGCCACGTCGCTGGCAACGGGGGGATCGTTGATGGGATTGACGGTGATATCGGCAGTGCCGGTGACAGTCTCGGTGCCGTCGGTGACGGAGTAAGTGAAGTCGCCGGGGTCGGCTGCGCCATCGTAGTCGTCGGGGGCGTCGTAGAGCAGCCCTTCTAGCTGGGCTACGGTGAGGGGCTGACCATTGGTGACGGGGGTACTGTCGGCCAGGGTGACCACGCCCAAGGTGGGCAAACCGGTAACCGTAACGGCCAGCGTATCGCCGTCGGCGTCTGCGGGAGCGGTGAGACCGAGGGCGGTGCCGATGGTTTCTTCGTCTACAGTGAGGGCCACGTCACCGGCAACCGGAGCGTCATTGACCGGGTCGATGGTGAGGTTGACTGTGGCTTGAGCGGTGCCGCCGTTGCCGTCGCTCACTTCATAGACGAAGCTGTCGGTGCCCGTGAAGTCGGCGTTGGGCGTGTACTCGAAGGTACCGTCTGCGTTGAGGACTACTGCGCCGTTAGCTGGGGCAGTAACCGGCGTGGTGCTCACCGTCAGCGTATCGCCGTCGAGGTCGCTATCGTTCTGTAGCAGGTCGTCAGTGCCTAGGGTCGCAGTGAAGGGAGTGTCTTCGGTGACGGTGTAGGCGTCATCTGCTGCAATTGGGTCATCGTTGACTGGGTCGACCGTACCGTTGACGCTGGCAGTGACGGTTTCTATGCCATCGGTCACAACGTAGTCGAACGTGGCCGGGCCGTTGTAGTTGGCGTCAGGAGTGAAGGTGACGACGCCTGCATCGCTGACGTTGACCGTACCGTTGGCGACAGCAATGTTTTGCGCTGTACCCGGCGTTAGCGCGGTGCCAGCGATCGCCTCTACAGCGAGCGTGTCGCCATCGAGGTCAGTGTCGTTGGCCAGCAGGTCGATGGGTGCAGACTCAGTGTCTTCGCCGGTAGTGAAGGCATCGTCTTCGGCAACGGGGGCGTCGTTAATAGGGTTGACGGTGACATTAGCGGTAGCTGTTGAGGTGTCGCCATCGAAGTCGGTGATGGTGTAGGTGAAGCTATCGCTGCCGTTGAAGTTAGCGTTTGGCGTATAGCTGTAGGTACCGTCAGTATTGACAACCGCCGTACCGTTGGCGGCCTGCGTTTCTAAGCTCCAGACGTTACCGCCGTCGCTGCTGGGGGTGTCGTTCGTCGAGAGGTCGCCCGTGAGGACAGCGTCCTCATCTACCGTTGGTGTGTCGTCAACCGCGGTGGGCTGGTCATCAGCGTCGATGATCTCGATCGCCGTCGTGGCTACATTGCTATTCGTAGTCCCATCGTTGACGACAACATCGATAAAGCGAGTCGTCGGGTCGACTAATAGATTGGGGTTATCGAAGGTGACCGCCGCAATCGCCGCCTGATACTCCGCCAGGGTGCCAGACCCCGTGAGGAGGATATTGGTCGCAGTAGAGGCGGGGTTGACCGAGATGTTGGTTCCACCCGGCAGAGCGGCCCCAGAGAGCACGTCGCCCGCCTGCGCATTGGTGAGGGTAATCGTCGCAGATTCGATATTGGTGCTATCGATGTCGGTGATTACCGGGTCTGTGGCGATCGCCACGGGTTCACTGGCGGCGAGCAGGCTCAGCCGGGGGTTGAAGGTCGTCTGGCTGTTCGGGTCGACCGCACCACTGTCGTTGTCGTCGTCTAAGTCTAGAGCCGGTGGATCGTCAGCGCCCGTGATGGTGATGGTGACGGTGGCCGTATCCGTACCGCCATTGCCGTCGGAGAGGGTGTAGGCAAATGAATCAGTAGCGGTCTCCGTAGCGCCCAGTCCTTCAAACGCGCTGTTGGGGTCGTAGCTGTAGGTGCCGTCACTGTTGAGGGTGACGATCGCCCCCGAAGCGAGGGGGAGCGGGGTGTTGATGTCGGCGGCATTGCCGTTGATTTCGGTGACGGTGAGGGTATCGCCCTCGGGGTCGCTGTCGGCGGTGGTGGGGTTGGCGACAAGGACGTCGCCGCTGAGGACGGTGTCTTCATCGGTGGTGAAGGCGTCGTCTTCGGCGATGGGTGCATCGTTGTTGAGGCTGCGGAAATCGGCGTCGCTGGGGTCAGTGTCGGCGTTCGCCAAGTCGTTGATGGGGGCGTTCACCACCCCGTCGGGGTCGGCGTAGCTCGCGCCGATAGAGGCGTCGTCGTGGATGCCGTCGCCGTTATCGTCGGTGCCGCTGAGAGTGAGGCCCGACTCGGCGCTGTCTGTCAGGGTGTCGTCGTCACTGTCGGTGTCGCGGTAGTCGGCCAGCAGGTCACCGTCGGTGTCGACGGGGGTAAATAGACTCGTGGCGTTGACGCCATTGGCATCCTGCGGGCCAGCAGGGGAGGTATAGCCCGCGGTGGCCTGAGCTTCTACTGCGTCGGCGATGCCGTCGTTGTCGGAATCTAGGTCGGTGACATCGCTGATGCCATCGGTATCGCTGTTGACGGGCGTGTTGCCCGCGCCTGCGTTGGCAGCGGTAGCGACACCGTCGGCGGTGTAGTTATCGTCGACGTTGGGGTTAGTTGTTTGAGTGCCTGCGAGGTCATAGCGGCCATCGCCATCGCCATCGACGACGGCGATATCCGTGCCAGAGGGAAGGGCTTCGGTGAGGTCGCTGATGCCGTCGTTGTCGCTGTCGAGGTCTAAGTGGTCAGCGATACCATCGCCGTCGGTATCTTGGCCGGTGACCCCCTCAATCCCTGGAACGTCTAAGACGAGTTCGATACCATCTCCGATACCCAATGGACCATTAGGGACAAACTGGAGCTGGAAACTCGAAACGGTTCCCTGAACCTGCAAGCTGCCAGACGCGGTCCCACCCGCAACCTGCCAGTTGGACTCTGATGGATTTGCTTGTGCTTGTCCGGCACTGGCATCGGTTGCCGTTGTAGACGTGGTAGAGAAGTCAAGCGTGCCTGCAAGCTTTCTCCAGGTCAGGCCCCCCAGCAAAGTAACCGTCGCAGAGTTGGCAGTCCCGTTGACAAAGCCTCCAAGCCGGTCCACGTGAATGATTGGATCGGTAACGGAGATTGGGTCACCTGTGGTGCTGTCGACAAAAGAGAAGGTCGTGACTTCGGGAGCAGGGTCAAAACTGTAGACGTTTTGAAGGCTGTTGGCCCCGGCTAGGTCTGGTTCGGTCCAAAATTGTTCAGCGGCAACGTCGTCGCCAGCGGGGTTGAGCTGTCCATTAGTAAAGTTGTTGCCCGTGTTGGTAACAACCGCGGTAACGCCATTCCCAAGGTCTAGCGTGGCTGAGGCTTGGTTAGGGGTAGAGACGTCCCACGGGCCCGTTCGCGCCACCCTTAGACCCTCATCCCGATCCAAAATGCCGTCGTTGTCGTCGTCGAGGTCGATCGCATCTTCAACCCCATCGCCATCGGTATCAACTACCGTCGTTGTCTGCGGGTCAGCATAGTTGTTAAGCAGCCCTTCATCAAAGTTGAGGGAAAACAGCCGTTGGTTAGGCGAGGTGCCGCCATTAATGCCGGCCCGGAGGGTGAAGCCTGTCACGCCGGTATAGCTGGCTGTGGCCATCACCTCGGTGCTGGTGGTGCTAATGCCGTCGATGGTGAAGTCAGCGCCAATAAACTGACGGGAGCCTCCCGCACCTGAAACCGTCAGCGCCGTATTAGATTCGACAGTGAGATCGGTAAAGCCGCTCAGTTCGCCAAACTCCTGAAAGCTGGGGTCTCCGTCTAGATCTACCCAGGTGGCGAGAAAATCGGGCGCAGCGGTGGGCGTATTGGTTCCCGCCTGGACAAAGGCAATTGAGAAATCGACGCTAGAGCCAGTCGGTCCGCCAATTTCGGGCTGAAAAGCGTTGAGGTCGCCAAAGCTAGTGTCGTCAAGAATGCTGAGAACTGCGCCGTTGTTGATGGCCTCAATGGTCACCAAGGCGTCTAGGCCAGTGGTCACATTGCTGTAGCGATAGATTGCACCCGCCTGCAGGTCGCTGCCGGATTCCAGTACCTGATTCTGAAACACCAGGCTCGCCAGCACGCCCGGGTAAGCTTCCCGCGCCTCAGGGGCGATCGCTAGTGCTGGGGCCTTACCTCCCAGAACCACATCAAGCTCCCAGTTTCCGCCGCGATCCGCATGGCCAGTGAGACTGGAGGACGCCGCAATCTCAGCTCCGGTGAGGTGATGAAGCTTGGCAACGAACTCTTCCCCTGCATCACCAGTTGCAACGCTACAGCCGTAGAGCAGCAGTGACGGCACGCCCCACAGCGCCAGCACCGGGCCATAGTGCTCAAGGGTGGCCAGACTCAGCTCTACATTGCCCAAGTAAAGCGTACCGGGGGAGCCGTGGGACACAATGTGCACTTCGCCCACGTTTGGCAACGACTGCAGCAGCGCCGTGATCTGGGCCACGCCATCGCGATCGCGCTCTAGCACGGCCACCCAAGCTTCGGGGCTGACACCCGCCAATAAAACGTCGTAGTTCTCAACAGCGGAGTCAATGATAACGAGCGCAGATTTGGTAGTAAGCATGGATGTTGAGTTAGGAAGATTCATTGTTTCAAAGGCCGATAGGCACGAAGCTTGAACCCCTCGCTGAGGAGCGCGATCGCGAAGTTGCACAGTCTTGATCTGTAAAAATTTTTAGAAAACTGGCGACCTGCCGGCGTCGCCCGCGGCAGAGATGCGCAGTGTAAACATGGCAACCGCTTTATATATGCCCACGGGGAGAGCGAGACACCACAATCTGCCGTGCAGAAATTTCATATTTCTGTACGGAGATATACAGAAGCTCCCCAGAGCTTACGGGCGTAAGCCGGTCATCGATCGGTCAAAATATGCTGCTTGCAGCGATGACCGTCGTTGAGTTGGAGTTACATCAAAAAACTGCGATCGCCCCCAACAGCCACGTCAAGGGCGATCGCAGCTATAAATTGGCTATCCTGCCGTCTATGTGACCTTTACCGAAGACTTATCTAGCTCCTCAGCCGAGGCTTTCACCGCCTCGTACTGCGCCTTGATGGGCTCCACCGCCGCCTTTTCCTGTTTTACGTCCTCAAAGAACGGCACAAACAGCCGCTCAATCTCCTCATACACCACGTTCAGCTTCGCCGTCAGGCGATCGTAGATATCGTCCTTAAACTTGCTGCGCTCGTTGTCTAACGCCCGCTCAAACTTTCGAATCACCTGATTGCGCTGCCACAAGAGGCCCATGCCCAGCACCAGCACGCCCACCCCCGCAAAGGCGATGCCGATCGCGTTCAAAATCACCTCGCCGATGGCAAACTCGATCGCGTGTAGAATCACGCCCGCCACTGCCGCAAACGCCCCCCCGACGATTTCCACCGCGATGTCGTCTGCGTCAGAGACCAAAGCGTTGATCATCCGCTCGTCGGTGAGCAGGTCGTCCAGCTTACGGCGAATGTCCTCAATTACCTCCTGACGGCGCTCCAGCACCTTGATGGTGATGCGATCGCCCACCAGTTTTTGCCGCGTCTGCAGCTCGTCTAGCTCCTGGGCCAGCCCGTCTAGCAGCTGATAGATGCCGTCCATAAAGTGCTTGGCCCCCTCGTTAGAGGTTTCCTCCAGGGACGAGGAGAGCTGCTGCTGGCAGTAGGTCTTAAATTCGTCTACCCAGGCCTGAATAGACTGATTTTTATTAAAGATGCCGAGAAACGATCGCTTGGTGAGCATTAGCACCGAGAAGCTGTCGCGAAAATCCTGCTTGATGCGCACGGCGATGCGGTCATAGCGGGCCAGCAGCCGGTCGGCCAGGCTTTCCACCTCGTAGAGCGATCGCGCTTTAGCCGTCTCGATTTTGCTGTGAATGGTTTCCACCGCCCGCTCATCGCGCACCAGCTGCTCCTTAAGCAGGGCCACATCCTCAGCAAGCCGCTCCACAATGCGATCGGCGGTGCGGCTTGTGGAGCTGAGCTTGAGGCGGTAGCTCTCGCCGCTGGTGACCATGCGGTGAATGTAGTCCCGCACGGCTACAAAGCCGCTGCGATCGCTGTCGCCCTCCTGCTCTTGCTCAGCGGAGGTGGCGAAAACCGTGGGCTCGGCAATCTGCTTTTGGCGGGCCAGATCCTTGACTCGCTCTACGTTGCGCAGCAGGTCGTCCGGCTTCACGAGGTCTGCCTGCTGCAGGATGAATACGACTTTCTTGCGCCAGTCGGCGTTCACGTAGTCCAGCAGGGTCCAGGTGCTCTGCTGATAGGGATTTTTGGCGAAGAACACGAAAAACACCAGGTCGCTGTTGGGGATGTAGCTCTCCGTAATCGTTTGGTGCTGCTCAACGATAGTGTTCGTACCTGGCGTATCCACAATCGAGATGTCTTTCAAAATCTCGATGGGGCGACCAATCTTTTTCAGGCGCTCTCCCACCGACGTTTCGAAGGGCTCATCTGAATAGATGATCTGCTGCACGGTGTCGGTGCAGGGTTCAATATCCGTCCCGCATACCTCTGCCTCTAGCAGCGCATTGACGAAGCTGCTCTTCCCGGCCTTCACCTCCCCCACCACCACGAATAAAAACGGCTCGCTGATGGTCTGCTGTAGCCCCTTAACGGTACCCTGCAGCTCGCCGTTCTCCAAGGCGATCGCGAGGGTCTGGAGATCCTGTAGCAGGACGTCTAGCCTCTGCCGGTACTGCTGCAGCTGCCGATTGATAACGGGGCGACTCATGGGAACTCCTAGATGGCGATCGCGGGATAGGTGCAGCGCTAATCGCAACGTACCTGCAAGGCAAGGGGATGGACTGTTCGCCACACTACTACGATGGACAGGTCACAGGAATTCGTCAATCTGTCTTCGGTCAAGGATTAGTTTCGGCTGGGACCCGTCGAGGTCTCCGCCGCTCTCAAATCCGTACCTCACGCAATTTCAAAGTCACCATACAGCAGCATGAGCTTACTTCAACGGCATTTTTAAGAATTCTTCTGGCAATACTGCGGGAATGGCAGAGGCAACAAAATCAGATATATTTCGAGTCACAATAACTTCTACTCCCGCAGCATTTGCAGCTTCACTGACCACAGCATCTTCAAAGTCTTTTATGGGGCCTTGCAACGCAGCCTCAATGACCTCACCTGTCACACTAGCAACTTGAAGACGTTGCAATAGCCTTGATAAATGCCTACGTGCCGGTCTCTTGCCCACTTGACGAGATAAAAGATAGTAGAGGGTTGTCACAGCATGACCTGCAATATACCCTTGCACTTGAAGTTTGGTTGCCGTGTCTAATGCTTGGGCAGAGGCAATATAAAAATTCCGTCGTTCAGCTAGAACATCAAGCAAAACATTAGTGTCAAATATCACCCGGATCAACGGTATTTCTCCTCGAGATGATCCACATATGACTCCATAGGCTCTTCTGTATCTAGCTGAATTACACCAATTAGGCTTTGAGTCCAGGGATCGAGGTCCGCCAAAGAGGCCACGTCTTTAGATAAAGGAGTAGACAACCGTTTGCGTCCTTGAGTATGCCTAGTTCTGGCTAGCCTGTGTTCTGATTGATTCTCCAAAAAATTAATATTAAGATCGGGTCTTCTTAACGGCTTGTAAGCTAGACCCAAAACAATACCCCAGTTAGATGGCCGAGTCAGCGGTATTTCGTCTGATACTTCTAGTCCCAAGGTTTCAATTGGATTAACCCGACTACACAGAAGCCCTAATCGTTGAGTGAAGAACTTATCCAATTGGCCAATTGTCGCCCCTGGGCCTGCCAAAAACAGTTGGTCAACTGCCCGATCTTCACCTTGATTAAGGTAGAAGTTGATCGAGCGACTCAGCTCGTCAGACAACTGCTCTAAACTCCGTAACATCACTGCCGCGCCCGGATCAAAAGCGTCTCCAGCGGTGGACTGGGGTGATCCGACGGCATCCCTGGGTATCGTCGGTACCGTCATGCCCTGTAGCAAGTCAGTATTGCGGGAAAGTGGCAGATTCATCGCCCGATTCACTGCACTTTGAATCTGAAACGTGCCAATGGGGATGGAGCGAGAAAAGTGAGGAATACCATCAATAACAACGGAAATTTCTGTACTTTCAAAACCGATATCCACGAGCGCTGCCGCTTTTCGGGGAGTAAGCTGGCGAAGCTGTTCGCGAATCGTTCGAATCAGCGAAAACTCGCTGACTTCAATGGTGCTGATACTGAGTCCCGCTTGTTGAAAAGTCTCTAGATATGAATCGGTCGCCTCTTTTCGAGCCGCGGCCAACAGCACCTGGACTTTCTCAATCCCATCTTCATCAACAAAAAGGTCAAGCTTCTGATAATTGATATCAGCCTCTTCTCTCGGAAACGGTAGGTAGAGGCCTGCCTCTTGATTGAGAACCATTTCCCGAAGTTCTCTATCATCCAGTTCAGCAGGAACAGAAATGATCCGCGTAACTATGTTCCCGCCTCCTGAAATTGCCGTTGCCGCCACCTTACACTTTATTTTCTTCTCAGTAAGAATTGACTGAATGATCTCTGCCATTGCTGAGGCATCTAAGATCTGCCCTTCCTGAAAAATTTCTTCTGGGATTTCTGCAGTTGCAAGCTCCGTCAGCTGAAAGGCTTGTCCCTTTCGGTGCAGCTGAGCCACATTAACCCGGTCTGGGGCAATCTCAATGCCGACACTCTTCGACTTCATAAACGGCAACTTACCTAAAGCATCAAACATAATAAGTTGCGTGATTCGATAATAACTACTTGATTCTTTTCAGCGCTTGACTGGAAAATTGCCCGGACTATTAAATTATAGAATATATAAATTTTCAATTACGTGGAGTACGAGAGGTATCAGCGACGACTTACCGCTCGATCAAAATGCCGTAAATGCCAGCAGCGATCGCCCCCTCATAGTCCTGCATGGCGCTGTCGCCGATGTGCCAAGCCTTCTCAGGCGGGCAGCCGTGCTTTTTGAGCGCCGCCGCAAAGATGCTGCCGCTGGGTTTGGCGGCCCCCACGTCAGTGGAGATGGTAATTGAGTCAAAGAAGCGGTCTAGACCTAGAGCGGGCAGCACGTGGTAAAGGCGGGAGTCGAAATTAGAGATTACCCCCAGCTCTACGCCCTGGCGCTGCCAGGCCTCCAGGGCAACGGGCACGTCGGGGTAGACTACCCAGGGCTCCGCGGTGGCGAAGTGGCGGTAGAGATCGTCAAAGAAGTCGTCAAACTGGCTAAAGTCATTCAGCAGATTGAGCCGCCCGAAGGTGTCTTGGGCCACCTGCTTCCACCAAACAAACTCCTGCTCTGGAATGACGGCTCGCTCAGCATCGGGAAACGCCATGGGGGGCGCTGCCCCGAAGCTTTGAAAGAAGGCCTGCTCGACCGCCTCAGGGTCAGCCTCGACGCCAAATGAGCGGGCGATCGCGCTGTAGACCTCGCCCACGCTGCCTTTGACGCCGAAGAGGGTGCCAACGCCGTCGAGGAAGATAGTTTGGGGTGCAGGGCGAACCGGACCGAGAGAAGCCATGTCGCGTGACCACGGGTAGGGTAACTTACTGGGCAAGCAAGTCCCGAATGGGACGGGTGACCCAGTTTAGACCGACCTTGACCTGGTGATCAAGCGTGGGCATCCGGTAGAGGTAGGCCAGCCGACGAGCCACATGGGCCATAGGGCCATCGAGGGTAACGCCCAGACCGGTGAGGGTAGCGTTGTCTACGCCAAGGGATATCATTTCGCCGAGGTGCTGGTAGCGGAAGGGCAGCAGCGGCCGGTCGGTTGCCGAAGCCCAAATATTCCAGGCGGCAAACTGCGCCTCCTGCAGGGCGGCCTGCGCGGTAATGGGGACGCGATCGCCGGAGGCATCGTAGATTTCAGCGACGTCGCCCAAGGCAAATATCTCGGGGTGGTGGGGAACCTGCAGCATTGGCGTGGTGAGCAGCTTTTGCCGGTCGTTCTTCTCCAGCGGCAGATGGGGCACCACGTCGGTCACCTTGGTGCCCACGGTCCACAGCACCACATCCACCGGAATTGAGTCTACCTGATCCCGGTATTCCAGAGACATGGCTTCGGCCTCCACCTGGGTCACCGTCGTCTCTAAATCGACCCACACCTGGCGCGCTTCGAGGGCTTTGTTGGCGGCGTCGCGGTTGAAGTCGGTCGAGGAGCCGAGGATCTGATCGGTCATCTCGATGATGCGGATGCGGCCTCGCTCTCCCAGACGATCCGACAGCTTGCAGGCCAGCTCGACGCCGCTGTATCCCCCGCCCACCACCGCCACGCGAATGCGATCGCGCTCGGACTCTTCGAGCTGCTGAAGCCGCTGCTTCAGCCGGTAGGCGTTATCTACGGTGCGAAAGGGTAGGGCGTGCTCCGACGCGCCCGGCACGATATCCAGCGGCGTTTCTCCGCCTAGGGCCAGCACCAGATAGTCGTAGGGCCGGGGCTCTGAGCCGTTGAAATAGACCATGCGGTTATCCACGTCTACCCCCGAGACCGAGAGCTGCTGAAATTGAACGCAGGTGTTGGCGAGTAGATCGACGTAGAGGGGAGCAATTTCCCAGGTTTCCAGCTCGCCACTGAGCAGCTCGTACAGCAGCGGCGCGAACACAAAGCGATCGCGCTGATCGGCGAGCACGATAGTGGGCTTTTCCTCCCAGGCCAGCTCGTCTAGCTTCAGAGCGGCATAGAGGCCAGCAAAGCCGCCGCCTAAAATCACGATGCGGGGAGACGATGCGGAGTCAGTCATAGGAGTATTTTGGGGGTTGCCTAGAGACGCCGATGGGTCTCTAAAGATTGGATCTTCGGACTAGATCTTTAAGATAGCAAGTCTACGCTGGCGCTAAAGCCCCAGATCCTGAGCCGCTAGACGGATTTGCTCAAGCCGCCGCCGGTTGACGCCCAAGTCAGACTCCCCCAGGCGAGAGGCCGAGCGCATGTGAATCACGTTTTGCTCGCTGGGGAGGTAAAATTCAACGTCGTCGACGAAGCCCATCAGCCGACTGCTGGACTCGGCGCGGATATAGCTGTCGTCCTGTTCAATAATTTCAGTGCGGGGCACCACCGACAGGATGTCGAGCAGCGTCGCATAGGCGGTCTCCCGATCGGTTTGGTAAGCGATGGGGGCGATCGCGTGGTCAGGGTCAGCGGTCTGGCTGACGACGCAGTTGGGTGAGTCAGGGCAGGGCGATAGGGTTCCGCCTTTAAGGCCGATCTGCTTAGGGGTGCCGGCAAAAACCTGCTTAAAGCCAGGCAGCGCTGCTGGCGGCTGAACCTGATGGACGCCGATATGGGCTAGGTCAGGCCCCGGGGTGGAGCTGGGCAGCACAAAGGTCGGATTGAGGACTGCGATCAGTCCGGCGAGCAGCCAGGCAAGGGTAGACATAGGATTTGGGCTCAGAGTAGGGGAAGGGTGCTAGATTTATCTCTTTAATATTAAGGGCCCGCACTGGCTCTGGCCGACAAAACGGGGCGAATTGCGTTGATGGGCACCGCAAACCCTAAGCCTTGCGCACCTTGCAGCACTGCTGTATTGATGCCAATCACTTCTCCCGACGCGTTGAGCAGCGGCCCGCCGGAGCTGCCTGGATTGATGGCAGCGTCGGTCTGAATGAAGGGACCCGGCCTGTCGGCGAGCTGAAGCTCCCTTCCCTGGCGATTGATGGCGCTAATGATTCCCACTGTAACGGTGTTGCTCAGACCCATGGGGCTACCAATGGCGATCGCCCACTCTCCCGGACGCAAGCGGTCAGAATCGCCCAAAGCAACGGTCGGATAGCTCCCTCCACTGACCTGAACAAGGGCGACATCCAGGCTGGGGTCGCGGTAAATGACCTGACCGGTGAGCTGACGCCCTGGCTGCAGAACAACTTGGGCCTGTGGGCTAGCGCCCACGACGTGGGCATTGGTCAAAACGAGTCCGTCCGAGTCCACAAACATTCCTGACCCTGAAACGCTTGAGGAAGGCTGCAGCTCCGACTGGTGCGACCCGGCGGGCCGTACCTGAACGATGGCAGGGCTAATAGATTCCACCATATCGGCAATGGAAGCCGGTGGCTGAAAGGCGTCGGGCGGAAGCGAGTAGGAGCGCTGGGCATCAGGCCGAGGCTCAGCTTGCGGTACAGCAGGCGAAGCCTCAATTCCCTGGGGTGCATTATTAGGGGGCAGGTTACGAGGTTGGGGAGCTTCTAGCGGCGCCTGGCCCAACGGTGCCGCCGGCTGACTGAGCGGGGTAGGGGGCACAGCCGCGACGGTAGACCCCTCTGGCCTTGGCTTGACCCGAGGCGTAGGGGGGCGGCGATCGCTCAGCAATAAAACGGCGGTAGCCAGCAGTAGACAGCAAAATAGCCGCACGGAGGGACGGTCTGACCCGAAGCGAGACGCGCCGGATAGAGGCTCCGCGCAAGCTGAGGAACGAGAGGACTGCTGAGACCGATGCATCATAAACTCACAAGCAACCTAAGCTCTGGGCTTACAGGGAGATAGACATTCGAGAGCTGAATCTATAGGAATTTGGTATATCAGTACCATAGCGCAGCGCTACCAGCTTCAGCAATGGTGAGCGGTAGAAGGGCGCTGGGGCCGTACTCTGGGACCGTACTCTGGGACCGCACTCTGGGACCGCACCCCGTGATCCCACGTAAAGACTTACGCAAACAACCCTGCAGTTTTCAGCAATCTCGCTCAATAATTTCAGTGATTCCAACGAAGTGCGGCTGGTCGGGACAGGGCACAATAGGGGTAACTGCTAAAGAACACATCCAAGCGGCTAAGCAACTGAGGGGGCATTGTTGCTTGAAGCCATAGCCGGATGTGTACTTAAGCCAAATAGCCTGGTCTTCCTGGGGGCTTATCATAGACCAGGCTTTTTTCTTTTAAATTAGCGCTTGGTCAAATTAGCGCTTAGCTCAAAGAAGCATCGCAACTGTTTCGGTGCGACTGTTCTAATGCGGTACGGCTAACGCTACAGGGTCAGCGCCACAGTAGGCCGGTACGGAAAGCCGTCTACTGCATGGCGGAGTGACCGAAGACAGAATCGCTAAAATTGGTGGGGTAGGCGCTCTAGCCTACCCCCTTGCGATTAGATACCAAAGCAATGCAGAAAACACGTTTGACCCGATTATTTACCGTGGTGCTCAGCGCCTTGCTGCTGTTACCCATAGGGGTATCCACAGCTTGGGCCGCACCGGCACCGCGCCCCGTTCTTCTAGCCCAGGTCCCTCAAAATCAGAACTTTGTGGCCAGCGCCGTCGAGGCCGTAGGCAAAGCCGTCGTCCGCATCGATACGGAGCGAACGGTGACCCGCCGCTTCAGCAACCCACTATTTGACGACCCCTTCTTCCGGCCGTTTTTCGGCGAGCAGACGGGGCCAAACCCGTCCTTCGAGCAGCGCCTGCGGGGTCAGGGATCGGGGTTTATCATCGACGGCAACGGGCTCGTCTTGACCAACGCCCACGTCGTCGATCGGGCAGATCGGGTCAGCGTCAGGCTCAAGGATGGCCGCACCTTTAATGGCGAAGTGCTCGGCGCAGATGAGATTACCGATCTGGCTGTAGTGCAGATTACGGGGAGCGCCGACCTTCCCGTAGCTACGCTGGGCGATTCGGGCCAGGTCAAGGTTGGAGACTGGGCGATCGCCGTCGGTAACCCCCTCGGGCTCGACAACACCGTGACGCTGGGCATCGTCAGCACCCTCAATCGCTCTAGCAGCGCCGTCGGCATTCCCGACAAGCGACTAGAGTTCATCCAAACCGACGCCGCCATCAATCCCGGCAACTCGGGTGGACCACTGCTCAACGATCGCGGCGACGTGATTGGCGTCAACACCGCCATCCGCGCCAACGCCAACGGCATCGGCTTTGCGATTCCGATCAACAAAGTGAAGGAGATCACGCCCCAGCTGGCCCGAGGTGAGCAGGTCGACCATCCCTACATCGGCGTCCAAATTGCCACGCTGACGCCGCGTATTGCCCAAGATAACAACCGCGATCCCAACGCAACGGTGGTGCTGCCCGAAGTCAACGGCGTGCTCGTAACGGGAATTCAGCCAGGAACGCCAGCGGCGTCTTCAGGGCTGCGTCGGGGCGATGTGATTGTCTCTGTGGACAATCAGGCCGTGACGTCAGCAGCAGACTTGCAGACGCAGGTTGATTCGACTCGCGTGGGCCAAGACCTGCAGCTTCAAGTGCGCCGGGGAGAGCAGTCTGTCCGCATCTCGGTACAGACCGCCAATTTGGAAAGCACCTAGGCTTACCCAAAACTTTACCCACGGCTCCGTACATTTACTCTGATTTTATGTGACCTATGTAACTCAAGGTCCACAATAGAGGGGAGTGTTGCACAGCTCGTCTCTCTAAATCCCGGCTTTACTGCCGGGATTTTTTTTCACCTTCGAATTGGAGCACGCTGGTGCGTGATCGGCGCTCAACTGGGGTTAGCCCCCGGCAACGGCTGGCACAATGCTTACTTCATCCCCTTCGCTTAGGGCGGTGCTCTGCCCATCTAAGAAGCGGATATCCTCGCTGTTGACGTAAAAGTTGACGAAGCGCCGCAGCTTGCCTTCGTCGTCACACAGGCGGGACTTAATGCCGGGGCACTGCTGCTCTAGAGAATCGAGGAGAGAGGAAATGTCGCTGCCTTCGCACTCAACGGTGGCCTGGTCTTTGGTGAATTTTTGCAGCGGGGTGGGAATAAGAACTTTAACGGTCATGGGATCTATGGATTTGAAGGGAATTTATTAGGGCGTAACCGTATGGTAGGGATACGACAGTGCTGTGTATCTGTTTAGCGTTCTGGTAGGCCCCCAGCCCTAACCCTTCCCCCCAATTCTGAGGGAAGGGAACTAGACTTCCCTCTCCCAGGCTTGGGAGAGGGGTTGGGGGAGAGGGCAAACCGCGTGACGGCAAACAGAATTTGAAGAGCACGCTAAACAGGTACAACGCTGTATCCCTACAGAGCATCGAACAGATGACTACAGGCTGCAGTCTACACGATGGTCTGCTGCCACTCTAGGCGACCCAGGGTCTGGGCGCGCTCTAACGCTCGCTCAAAGCTGTCGAGCTTCGGCTCAATCAAGAACGGCTCGCCGACGTGGTCCTGCACCGCTTCTTGGGTCTTGAGGCCGTTGCCCGTGATGTAGGCCACCGTGGTCTCGTCGGGGTCGATTTTGCCCGCCTCTACCAGCTTCTTCAGCACGGCGATCGTGGTGCCGCCCGCCGTCTCGGTGAACACGCCCTCGGTTTCCGCCAGCAGCTTGATGCCGTCTACGATTTCCGCGTCGTTGACCGCCTCGATGTTGCCGTTGGTCTTGCGGGCCAGATCTAGGGCATAGACGCCGTCCGCCGGGTTACCGATCGCAATCGATTTAGCGATGGTGTTGGGCTTCACCGGGGTGATAAAGTCGCGGCCTTCTTTGTAGGCCTGATAAATCGGTGAGCAGCCCTCGGCCTGAGCGCCGCTGAAGCGCACGGGCTTGTCGTCCACCAAGCCAACTTTGATGAATTCCTGGAAGCCTTTGTAGATTTTGCTGTAGAGGGAGCCGGAGGCTAGGGGCGCAACGACGTGGTCGGGGAGCTGCCAGCCGAGCTGCTCAGCCACCTCAAAGCCCAAAGTCTTGGAGCCCTCGGAGTAGTAGGGGCGCAGGTTGATATTCACGAAGCCCCAGCCGTGGGTGTTGGCCACCTCGGAGCACAGGCGGTTTACCTGGTCGTAGTTGCCCTCAACGGCCATCAGCGTGGGGCCGTAGATTAGGGTGCCCAGCACCTTGCCCGACTCCAAATCAGAAGGGATGAACACGCAGCAGTCCAAACCAGCGTGGGAGGCGATCGCCGCTGTGGAGTTGGCGAGGTTGCCGGTGCTGGCGCAGGAAACGGTTGAGAAGCCCAGCTCGCGAGCGCGGGTCAGGGCCACAGACACCACCCGGTCCTTAAAGCTCAGGGTGGGCATGTTGACGGCGTCGTTCTTGATGTAGAGGTTTTTGAGGCCCAGACGGCTGGCTAGACGGTTGGCCTTTAGCAGCGGCGTCATCCCAGTGCCAACGTCGATGGGGGTGTTGGTTTCCACCGGCAGGAAGGGGCGGTAGCGCCAGATAGAGTGGGGACCCGCCTCGATGACTTCGCGGCTCGTCAAGCGACGGATGGCGTCGTAGTCATAGCTCACCTCTAGGGGACCAAAGCATTCTTCACAGACGTGGAGGGCCTTAGGCTCGTATTCTGTGCCGCACTCTTTGCACTTCAGCGCGGTGAAGGTGGCGCTGTTGAGGCGAGGATCGGTGATGCGATTGAGGGACTGGGTCATGGCGTTCTATCTTTCTTTGTGAGCTGCACTTTTTCTGTTGTGGTGAAACTGTATCACGCGCCAAAAATCATCGTCAAACATACCCGACTGTTTAGGTCGGGTATGGCGAAATCCTCTTTATATAAAGCGTGTGGGCGATGGTCCATCGGAACCGGTCTTCGACCCTCGCGCCTTATTTTAAGGAAGCAGCGCAAATGTCCTAATGCATCAGGACATTTGCTATGGCAATCGCTATATTGGACTGGAAAAATTGATCCGTAAGTCAAACTGCTGCCGTTTTTGTGAGCCCATACCGCTATGATCGACCCCGCTATTTGCCCTGAAACCTCTGCTGGTTTGTGGGCTAACTTTACTTGGCATTCGTTTGGCTGGTTCACCAACGTCAAATTCGTCGTAACGGTTCTACTGACGCTGGCTGGTTTGTCCTGGCTCGTGAAGCGGCCCCTCAGGCACTGGCTTCGCGGCCTCAGCTTCGGCCTTTTGGCGCTCTATCTGATCGCCGCATCGCCCGCGCTTACAACGTTAGGGTTTCAAGGTCTGACCCAGTTTCTCGCCTCTCCCAAAGCAGAGGACCTGAGCGCAGAAGCTATTGTGCTCCTCGGTCGAGGGCCGGATTTACGAGATGCCCGCACGGACGCAGCCTTCGCCCTCTGGGAGCGCCAGGTCGCACCCCAAGTCTTCGTGAGCGGCCGCGGCGACACCCCTCCAATGATTCAAAAGCTGAGGGCTAAGGGCCTGCCCGCAGGCGCTGTCGATGGCGAGCCCTGCTCTAGCACCACCGAAGAGAATGCCCAGTACACCGCCAGCATCCTGCAGCCCCAAGGCGTGAGACGCATCGTGCTAGTTACCGATGGCCCCCATATGCTGCGATCGCTGCTGACCTTTCGCAGTTTGGGGTTTGACGCGATGCCCTACGTCACGCCCCTGCCAGAAACGCTGCGGCAGTCGCAGACCAAGTTTCTCATCGCTCGGGAATATCTAGGCCTAATCAGCTACGGAGCGCTGGGACGATTCTCGTCCCGGGAGGTCGCGTCAAGCCCCGCTGGCCTCGCCAAGTCTGTCGCTGCCTCTCCCACAATAAACGGCAGCGGGGCCTAGGCCGAAAGGCTCCGGCGCTGGCTCGCCCCGGCCTGCTGCCTGAGCTGCTCAAGCGACTGGGCGGGTTCTTGACAGCTCAGCCCCTGGCAGACTAGCCCCACTGCGCCCTCCGGCAGAGGCGAGACCTGCCCCACCAGGGTTGGGGCATATTGTCCGACTGCCGCCGCCGCGGCGTCCGGGGTCGTTTTTAGCAGGGTGTGGTTCTGATACCAGTCCAGGGCCGTGAACAGCGTCGGGCAGCTCTGCGGCGATCGCGCCATGACCGGGGCAAAGGCCTTGAGTCCCTGCTCGGCCTGGTCTAAATAGTCTAGGTTTTCCTGCAGGAGGGCGAGGCGGACCAGGTTGGCGATCGCCACGCCGTTGGCCGATGGGGTAGCGCTGTCGGTGTAGCTCCGCTCGCGCACCAGCACATCGTCACTGACGTCTTCAGCGGTGTTAAAGTAGCCCCCCGCTTCGCTCCCCAGCCGCTGGTCGAACTCCCGCTGGACGCGATCGGCCTCGTTGGCCCAATCTGCAGTCTGGCCCAGCGCTAGCGCAGCTTGATCTAAGTCCAGCAGCGCCTTGATGAGCAGGGCATAGTCTTCAGACTGGGCCGGAACGCTGGGGACGCCGCCGTAGTTGAGGCGATAGAGGCGCTGTTCCTGCCACTGGTGGGCCAAAATAAACTGCGTCGCCTGGGCCGCCAGCGCGTAGAAGTCGGGCCGCTCAAACACCGCCGCCGACCGCGCCAGCCCCGATATCATCAGGCTGTTCCAGGCCACAATCATCTTGGTGTCGGTGACCGGCGGGATGCGTCCCGGCCAGGTCTGGGTCTTCGCCGCCTGGGCGCTGCGGGCCGGCGAAAAGCGCGGCTCGTCTGGGCGTACTCCGTAGCGCTGGCGGAACAGGGCCTCTAAAACGGGCTGAAGCCCGGGGTCAAGCTCGCCGCCCCGCTGACGCTGCAGCACGATATGCCCCTCAAAGTTGCCGCCTTCCGTAATGTCAAACTCATCCGAGAGCAGCGCCAGCTCGTCTTCGGTGAGCTGAGCCGCCAGCGCCGCGTAGTCCCAGACGTAAAACGCCCCTTCCTCGGGCTCGACGTCCTCGGGTGCAGTAAAGCTGTCGGCGTCCTGGGCAGCGTAGAAGTACCCCTCCGGTGCCGTCATCTCCCGCTGCAGCCAGGCTACGACCCCCTCAATGGCGCGGCGATAGGCCGGCTCTTGCTCACCGACGCGCCACAGGTTAGCCAGGTACTCCGTAATTTGCCCGTTGTCGTAGAGCATCTTCTCAAAGTGAGGCACGGTCCAGGTGGGGTCAACCGTGTAGCGGTGAAACCCACCCCCCACGTGGTCGTAGATGCCCCCCAGCGCTAAATTTAGGCCCCGCTGCTGGGCTAGGGCAGCGGCATCGTAGCGGCTCTGGCGCTCGTCGAAGCGCGCCCCCCGCAGGGCTGCGTCGGCGTAGGGCACCATGGGAAAGCGGGGGCCAGGGCCGGTGGCGGAGAGTACGCCAGCGCCGTAGTCTAGGCCCGATTCTAGGAGCTCTGCCGTGAGCGCCACTGCTGGCTCTGAATTTGACGCTGAACTTGCGGAAAGCTGGCTGAGCCGCTGGAGCTGGGTCAGCATTTGGGTACTCATAGCCCGCAGCTCGTCCGCCTCGTTGTCATAGAAGCGGCGAATCGCCTGCAGCACCTCTAGAAAGCCGGGCCGTCCGTAGCGCGGCTCCACAGGGAAGTAGGTGCCGCCGTAGAAGGGCACGCGGCTGGGGGTTAAAAATACGTTGAGCGGCCATCCCCCTTGCCCTGCCATCATCTGCAGCGCCTGCATGTAGATGCTGTCCAAATCAGGGCGCTCCTCCCGGTCGACCTTGATGGGCACGAAGTTAGCGTTCATGTAGCTGGCGATCGCCTCGTCTGAGAAGGCCTCCCCCTCCATCACGGTGCACCAGTGGCAGCTCGAGTAGCCGATGGACAAGAAAATCGGCCTATTTTCTTCAGCCGCTAGGGATAAAGCCTCGTCGCACCAGGGCCACCAGTCGATGGGATTATCAGCATGCTTGCGCAGATAGAGGCTTTTGGCGTTGGCGAGGTGGTTAGGCATGTTCCCCGTAGGCGTCGTGCAGGCGGACTTGTCATCAGCATAATACGGAGCTTATCTCTCTTAGGACCCCTGTCTGGGGACAGGGCCAAAAACATGGCTTAGCATAGCTACTGGGTCCTCCTTTATTTAAACCTAAAATATCTAAGACTTATGAGCATGTTTACTGGTGAGAACGGCCACACGACTACGGGCAACCTCGGCATCGCCGTGATTGCGGGCGTGGGCGGCACGATTACGTTTCAAAACTTCGAAACAGACGCTGAGGGAGACCTACAGGCGCTGCTGACGATCAACGGCAACCGGTCAAAGCGCACCATTGATCTAGGGACTTTGCCTGAGGCCAGCGGTACCTTCAACGTCTCTTTCCCTGACGGGACCGACATGAGCCTGTTTGATACGCTGGTGGTGAAGGCAGGAGATGAGGCGGTAGGCAAGGCCCGAATTTCTTAAACGGTCCAGCCCATAGATTTCAAAGTATCCCGTAGTCGATTCGCCTCACTGGGGTTGCCCTGACGCTCGTGAATGGCGATCGCCTGACGAAAGGCTTTGAGGCTCTCGTCAATCAGGCCTAGATTCAGCAGGGCTACCCCCAAATTTTGGTGGGCATCCGCAAACTCGGGCTCTAGGGCAACCGCCCGCTGGTAGGCGGCGAGCGCCTGGGGCAGCCGACCCATCTGCTTCAGCGTCAGCCCCAGGTTGTAGTAGCCTTTGACGAAGCTGGGGTCCGCCTGCAGCAGCGCTTGATATTGGGCGATCGCCCCCTCTAGGTCTCCCTGAGCCTGCTTGAGAGAGCCAAGATTGAGCCAAGCACCAATTTTGACCAGCGGGTCAACGGGCTGGGCGATCGCCTTTTCGTAGGCTGCGATCGCCTCTGGCACGCGCTGCCGCTGCCGGTGAGTAATGCCCATATGGTAGTAGAGTTCATAGGCCTCAGCAGGGCCAGGCTCTAGGGATAGTCCTTGGTTCAGCAGCTCAGCGGCCTGCTCAAATTGCCCCTTTTGGATATAGAGCCCGCCGAGCTTGGCGCACACGTAGGCGTCTGAGGGGTGATCGGCCCGAAACGCTTCCATGGCCTGCTGCGCCCGCTCGAGCTTGTTGAGACGGGCGATCGCATCGGCCCGGTAGCCGTCGTGGGCAATGGCGGTATTGGGCAACTGAGCAATCTGCCAGTGGGGCTCCCGCGCCATGAGATCGCTGACGCTGTCATCGATCATGGCGTGGTAGGGACGGCTGAAGCAGAGGTCGCTATGGCGGCGAAATAGCCGAGAGACGAGGGAGTATGGCGATTGGGTTGCGCCTATCTCCTGGCGCACCAGATTAATTACCAGCCGGTCTTCAGGAGTAATCGCCTTGGGAATTTGGGCGATCGCCGCTGGAGTCAAATATTCGTCGGCGTCAAGCACTAGCACCCAGTCTTGGGTGGCCTGCTGCAGCGCCAGGTTGCGGGGGGCGGCGAAGTCGTTATTCCAGGGGGTGTGGTGGACGCTAGCGCCAAACTGCTGGGCGATTTCGGGGGTGGCGTCGGTGGAGCCGGTGTCAACAATGATAATTTCGTCGACGATGGGCTGAGCGCTCTTGAGGCAGGCAGCCAGCCGCTCGGCTTCGTCTTTGACGATCATGCACAGGCTAAGGGTGGCCATATCTTGCTCCCGCTCCGCTACCGTCAACTAAACAACCGTCGCACATCGACGGCGACTTCTGGAAACGCTAGGGGAGATATCGCACCTGTTGTTAGCGTCTGTTCGCTCTGGTAATGGCCTTTAGATAGGTCTCGAAAAATCTTGAGCTGTTGGTGCTTCAGGTCTGAAACCCAATATTCTTGAATCTTGGCCTCGGCATAGACTTGCCTTTTAGGGCCTAAGTCTTTTGTCAGCGTGGTGTTGGAGTACTCGATTAGCCAAAAGATGTCTACAGGGTAGGGGTGGTGATCGAGATAGCGCCGCAGGGGTGGCTCGACGATTGCGATGTCGGGGATGGGCTCTGAGTCGTTGGGGAGGGTGACGGGTTTGCCTTCTCGGACTGAGGCGCGGGAGCCTAGAAGCTGACGCAGGTATTCGGCGCTATCGCTGCTATGGCAGGCGTGGGCTTCCCGCTCGGGGGCCATGAGGACGATGTCTCCTTTTAGTAGCTCGACGGGCTGGTCGTCAAACAGGCCAGCGGCGATCGCGGTGTGGTAGCGATCGCAGGTCCATTTGTAGCGGGTGAGGGTCATGGTGGGAAGCCCTACAGATGTGTTGACCATTGTCGCACGGGCTGTAGGTTGGATTGGAGCGCTAGCGTAACCCAACGAAACTATTGTTGTCGCTGTTGGGTTTCGGTTCCTCAACCCAACCTACCGAAGCTGGTGCTATCAAGAAAGTTATGCCTCTAAGCCCTTCAGGGTAAGCAATCGCGATTCTAGGGCTTCCCAT
>JBHJHD010000143.1:0-19665 GCA_050331115.1 Elainellaceae cyanobacterium | reverse complement strand
CCTAAGCCGCGTATAAATTTGGGTGTTTTATTGATACAAAAATTTGGTAACCCCGGTTGGGGCGTCCGGCCGTACGCCCTTAACCGGTAAAACGGCCCAACCAATTGGTTTGTATACCAATTTCGGGGGATATGCCGCCCGACTGAGGTCGCCCGGCCGTGTGCCCCTACGGTATACTCCAACATCGGCGGAGCGATCGCATTTTTGGGGTATATTCCAATGTCGGTGGGGCGATCTCAGGCGTAACGACTAATTACCGCTCAGCCACTTCTGCCCGTTGAGACGCTGCACAACGTAGAACACCATCAGATCTAGGTTCACGCGGCGCTCGTCAATCATGAACGACTCCAGCGTTGTCGGGCTCGACCCGGCATCCGCTGCGGCGTAAAACTTGGGGCCAGTGATGTCTTCTTTTTGGAAGATCAGCCGAAACTGCCGTCCATCGCCCCAGCGTCCTGCCACCTGCCAGTAATCTTCGTTGCCATATCCTTCAACGGGGATGGGAGACTGCTCAAACGCCAGCTTCAGATCGCTAAGGTTCTGATTCTCGAGCGTCTGCTCTAGATTGGGCATGAAGTGCTGCGTCATGAACTCGTTGAAGGGCTTGTCTTCAAGCTTCTCCTTTTTCTTTTTTTTGGCGGCGGCAGCTTTGGCATCGGGCTTCTTATCGGCTGAGGTATTGCCTGACTTATCAGCCGTCTCGTTGGTTTTGTTCTCTTCAGCCATGGACGTTATTGCTCGTGGACAGCGTGGGAATTGCAACGTCTCGATCGCCGTTGTATCACCATACTAGTGAGTCTATCTCGACAGCGCTAGCGGCGATCGCCAAATTTTGGGTCGCCTGTCTTAAAATTAAAGCGGCCCTGGCAATAGTCCCCCATTCACGCCACCTCCATTCACGCCACCCACATGCAGTCTCCCCAACCCTCCCCCGAAGACAAACGCATCGAGCAGCGAAAGCAAACCCTAAAGCGGCTCTTTCTCATCTTGCTCGTTGTCGGGCTAGTGATCGGCGCGCTGCTGTCGGTAGGCGTCATCAACCTGCTCAACCGCTTTGGGCTCACCGACAGCCCGCCCCAGGTGGAGCAGCTCCAGAATAGGGCACCCCAAAACGCTGCACCCCAAAACGCTGCACCAGAGAACCCACCTCAGGCTTCTAGCCCAGAGGCTAGCTCCCTTGCTGCTCCCCCTGCTTAAAGGGCAGGCTCTCGTTGATGGTGTCGGTTTCTTCCTGCTCCATCGCGTTGATTTCATCGATGTAGTTCGTCAAGATCTGTCGCAGCCTTGGGTTATAGAACCGGTGCAGGCTGTGGTTCACCGAAGCGGGGAATCCCCGTCGCTTTTTATGGCGTCCGCCTGCGCCGGGGTCAAAGGTCTGCACGCCGTGGTCAATCGCCCACTCGATGGGGGCGTAGTAGCAGGCGTTGAAATGCAGGCAGTCGATGTCGCTGCTCGCGCCCCAGTAGCGCCCATATAGGTTATCGCCTTTGTAGAGGCAGAAGGACATGCCCACGGGCTCAGCGTCCCCTCTGGCGTCCGCCTCGGCAGAATAGGCGGCTGCAAACAGCACGCGATCGCGGTAGCAGGTGTCGAGCTGCTCAAAGAAGCGCCGGGTGAGGTATTTGCTGCCCCACCAGCCAAACTTGTCGCAGGTGTCGGCGTAGAAATCGTACATTAGGGGAAACAGCGCGCTGGGAATATCGTCTCCGGTAACCACTTTCATGGTAAAGCCCGCTTTCTCGACGGCCTTGCGCTCCCGCTTGATGTTGCGCCGCTGGTTGGCGTTAAACTGCTTCAGGTAGTCGTCAAAGCTGCCGAAGCCGTTATTGCTCCAGATATAGCTGTGGTGCTGCCAGGCCGTGAACCCGAGCTGCTCCATTTGCGATCGCCACTGAGGGTCAACGTAAAGGAAGTTACACCCCGAAATCCGGTAGCGCTTACAAAAATCGTCGATGGCCGCCAGCATTAAGGCATTTACCGCCATGTCATCCTCGCCGGGCGCGATTAGAAATCGATAGCCCTCGGCTGGTGTAAAGGGAGACATGCCCAAGAGTTTAGGATAGTACTGCACGCCTAGCCGCTGGGCTAGGTCGGCCCACTGGTGATCAAAGACAAACTCCCCATAGCTGTGGCCTTTAACGTAGAGCGGAGCCGCACCGATCAGCTCGCGGTCTCGCCATATCGTCAGGTGGTTGGGCTGCCACCCAGCCTTGGCTGTAGCGCTACCCGAGGCCTCAAGCGCATGCAGCCAAGACCACTCTAAAAACGGCGTTGCTAGGGGCAGGGCTAGGGCATCCCAAGCTTGTCTCGGGATCTCTGCTATCTGCCCCACCCAGGAAACGGAATAGCTAGGATTGGGTTGATTGACCATAATGGAGAGAAACAAATATAGCAACAGCGACGAAGTTATCGAAACGTAGTGCTACGTTCTATAACGATACAGACAAGGAGAGGAACGTTTGGGCAGTCTGTGCAGTCTGCTTTTCCCTACCGTATCGTTAGTAATACTCATTTTTCATCCCGCTTGTGTGATTGTATGAAAAACTACTGAAGCCTAACGCTTTCCCCGGCATATCGGTCAGTTGACGTAGATAATGTCAGATATCATAGGTTCCGAGACTTTCCCCTAGCCGCGACTTAACTTGCTCATGCGCCTGCACTGTGCTCCTCCCCCTTTCATGAGTATGAAGCTTTCCAAGCAGCCGTCGTTTCGCCGCATCTTACTCCTACGGATTCTTCTGATCAGCGTTCCAATCTTGCTGATTGGCGTTGCCGTTGCCTTTCGCAAGGCCCGAACGACGCTGCTCTACACGGCCCAGCAAAACCTAGCCGAGAGCGCTGAGCGGAAAGCAGAGAGCATACAGACCTCAGTTGAGGCCCTGCAGACCAGCCTGGTCGCCACTAGCGAAACCCTGGCGCTGCGAACCGAGTCGCTGGAGGCTTCGCAAGCGTTTTTAGAAGAGCTCGCGCTGCGGATTCCCGTAGAGACACCCTGCCTAGAGCTTCGTGAATGGGATACTCAAGAGCTCGTCAGCAGCGTCTGCAGCTCTAAATCCGAGGCGATCGCTGAGTCGGTGACCACAACAGACATGCTCTGGCCCCGAGACCGAGATTTGCTGGTCGCCAACCGCTTCTATGTCCAATCGCTATCAATTGATCTGAGCCCTAACGCGCCCTCATCCTCATCCCTTCAAAGTCAGCTTAACCTAATCTCCCACACGCCGGTTTACGATACCCAAGGTGACCTGCGCTATATCTTGAGCGCCTACGCCACCCTGACTCAGCTTGAGAGCGGCGACCCCGGCTCCCTCGTCGGCTACACCGTCGTCATTGATGAATCAGGCAAGATTTTGGCTCATCCCATTGCGGGTCAAGTGGGCAAAAGCGTATACGATACGGCAGACAAAATTAGCTTTCAGAATCTAATCAACGATGCTCTGCGGGGGCGGCAGGGCGTTCAAAGCCTGTTCCATTTTTCCGAGGATCGCGCAGAGTGGTTAGCAGGCTATAGCGACACTTCCGTCGCCATAGGTCCAGCTGAGGACCAAACCTGGATTGTCATCGCCGTAACGCGTCAAGACAATGCCCTATACGGGCTAGTGGATATTAAACGTATCCTTGTTGTGCTGACCACAGGGCTACTGTTCGCGCTACTGCTCGGCATGCTCTATCTCTCCCGGGATCTGGCCCGCCCGATTGAGCAGCTCGGTGAGTTTGCGCGCCGCATCGACGAGCGCAACGCTAGCGATGTACCGCGCAACTTTCAAATTCGAGAGCTAAATCAGCTTGCGGAAGTTCTCGGTCACATGGTCAGACGGCTAGAGGAGCGCGCCCAAGAGCTTGAGTCGGCTTGGCAGGAAGCCGAGACTGCTAACCAGCTCAAAAGTGAGTTCCTCGCCAATACATCCCACGAGCTGCGTACGCCGCTCAACGCCATCATCGGCTGTATTCGCCTGGTCAAAGACGACTGCTGCGACGACCGCGCCGAAGAAATCGACTTTTTAGATCGGGCGGACGAGGCGGCAATTCACCTGCTGAAGATCATCAACGACCTGCTCGACATTGCCAGGATCGAGGCCGGTACGCTGTCGCTGAGTTTCGAGGACATCGACCTCAACAGACTCTTGGCGGAAGTCGTGGATTTACAAACTGTTGAAGCCCATCAAAAAGGACTGTGGCTGAAGGCATCAAACATCCCCGCCGTGCAGGTGAAGGCCGATAGGGCTAAGCTGAAGCAGGTCTTCTTAAACTTGATCTACAACGCGATTAAGTTCACCGATCACGGGGGGATTGAGCTCGGTGCGCGGGTTGCCAACCATTTTGACGAGACTGACAGCAGCGTAGAGAGCAGCGCTAGCAGCAGCCTTCATGAGCCCCCACCCTCCACAGCCAGCCAGGCCGCTCCCCAGTGGATTATCGTATCTATTACAGACACGGGGATCGGGATTGATCCGGCCCAGCAGCACAAGCTGTTTCGTCCATTTGTTATGGTAGACGGCAGCACAACCCGTAAGTTCGAGGGTACCGGGCTTGGGCTAGCGATCTCCCGAAATTTGATTGAGCTGATGGGAGGGACTATTATGCTGCGCAGTGATGGGCTAGGCTTAGGAACAACCGTTGAGGTTGCGCTACCCGTTTCAATTTACGATAGCCTACCCCACGCTCAAAGCAGAGCTCATCCGGCCTTTACGAGCTAGTGACGTTTTTTCTTTTGCGCGCAGCTTCCCACTATAGGTCATCGGTGTACAACACAGCTTCTAACCTAGGGTATACGCAAGTTGAAGAAATGAAAATATATATTGCAGTGATGCGTGCGGGATGGTTTTGAGAAAAGACACATCCCTTTCGAATCCAGAAATTACAGGAGTTTTTGCATGACATTTTTACGTTCTGTCCTACTCGCCTCTACAGCAGCGGCATCGGTTCTAGCTGCGCCTGCGTTTGCGCAAGCGCCTGTTAGTGCAGAGAGGATAACAGCGCCATCCACCGTATCTCAGGCCTCTACAGACATGGGAATGATGAGCGTCTCTGGAACGGTCCGAAACGTCGATGAAGACTTTGGCGAAATCCGCGTTGACCGGGAAGACACAGGTACGCTAGAGGTCATCTACGTGAGTCAGGAAGACGTTGCGACCCTTAGAGAAGGCGACATGGTTGACCTGATCATCAGAGACGGTGACGTCGTCGGCCTTTCTGAAAGCGAGAGCGGTATGATGATGTCCGTCAACAGCGGTCCGATCGGTGAGGCGAGCTCGGTTCCTATGGGGATGTTTGTGTCTGGAACTGTTCGTGAGATCGACCCTGACTTCGGTCAAATCCGCGTTGACCGAGAAGACACGAGCGGGCTAGAGGTCATCAACGTTGGCACGTCTGAGATTTCGTCTCTAGCACTAAATCCTGGCGACGACGTGACGCTGCTGGTGGTTGGCGATGACGTGGTTGGCATCACGAGCGGCGGCGAGATGATGGCTGTCAACATGGAGGATGACGAGATGTCGGACTCCGAAATGATGGAGGATGACATGATGGATTCCGAAATGACGGAAGATGACATGATGTCAGATTCCGAAATGATGGAAGATGACATGACGGAAGATGACATGATGTCAGACTCCGAAATGATGGAAACTGAAATGGAGTCGACCACGACGACCCAGACCACAACCACCACTCAGCCGGCAGCAACAACAGCGCCCAGCCAACCGGTGCGCGGCCTGTGGTAAACCTCGCAGAATAAGCTGGCTTTACTGCCGCCTATCGCTCAAACGCAGCGACTCGGAAACGAAAAGTTCCGAGTCGCTGCTGTATTTAGACCCCGTTTTCAATGCGCGAAGTTCTCATGCGCCAAGGCTTCAGCGCGCTGAAGCCTTGGCGCGCGCTACTACCCCTGCTTAATCTTCACTTCCAATGATTCCAGACGGCTGCGCAGCTCTTGATTTGCCTGCTTCATTTGCTCGAGCTCTTTGCGCAGCTGCTTGACGGCTTCGTCAGACTGGGTTAGCTTACGAACCTTCTCGATCGCCTCCTCTGCACGACGGCGCACCCGCCCATCGCTAGACTGGAATGCTAAAGATTCCAGCACCGCGATCGCCTTCGGGGTCTCCATTTTGCCAAGCGCGGACACCACAGCCACCTGCGTCAAAAAGAAGGTCTCGCTAGAGAGTTCGTCGAGTCGAGTCAAAATGCGCTCTAAATTTGGTTTGTCTTGCCCAACTGAGGCAGGTCCCAAGGCTCGAATTGCTGCCAGCCGCAGAGATTGGGGGATGCCTAAGGCCGTATGCTCCAAGATGAGCTGCAGCGCCTCTGCAGAGGTCGTGAGCTTGCTTAGGCCTGCGATCGCCCCCGAGCGCACCACCTCATTCCAGCCGGCCCGCTTCTCTAAGATGCTGGCCAGCAGCTTAATCACCTTTTCCTGCTTAGCCGACAAATCGCTGCCGGTGACCACGGCGGCCAGACCCTGAATCGCTGCGGCCTCTACGTAATAGCTCTCGTCGCCATCCTGGGCGATCGCCTTTAGCGCCCTGTAGACCGGCTTGGTTTTCGTCTTCGCGACCGCCTGAACGACGGCCTTGCGGACGCGAGCGTCGGGATCGTCTAGCGCGGTCACCAGCGTCTCCACCGCCTGATCCAGCTTCACCTTGGCGAGCTGCTTGGCCACCTCCGCCCGCACCCCCCAAAAGGCGTCCGACTGCAGCGCCTGGGCTAAGGCATGCACGGCCTCTAAGCCCCCTTTTTTGGCGATCGCCGCTGCCGCGTGGATGCGGGAGACGGGGTCAGGGTCGTGAGCCAGCTGGGCGGTGAGCTCGGCCAGCGGCATCTCTAGAGATACGGTTTTTAGGTAGCAGTTACGGACGTCAAAACTGACAAAGGCGGGCTTAGTGGGCAGCGGAAAGTAGAAGGTTTGCTCCCGCTGGCTGATGCGCACCGGCATCTGGGTCATCTCAACCTGCCCCTCGCCCGACAGCGTCCCAAAGCCCACCGGAATTTTGAGGTCAAACAGCTCAGCGTCAGGCGCTGCCGCAGCGTCCGCAGCCCCTGGCTTCACCTGGGTCTGGGTCACCGTGAGCTTGGCCAAATTACTTTCGGCGTCCCAGCTGTAGCTCACCTTGTACTGGGGATAGCCCCCTCGGAACACGTACTGATCGAACAAAAACTGTAGGTTGCGGCCCGTCGCTCTATCGATCGCCCGCAGCAGGTCTACGGTCTCCACGGTGCGGTGGGCGTTGTCCTGCACAAACTGGTGCACGGCCCGCTCAAACAGGGCATCCCCCAGCTCAGCGCGGATCATGTGATAGACGCAGGCCCCTTTCTCGTAGATGTGGGAGTCGTACAGCTCAATCGCCTCGCGGTAGACGTGGGTGACCATGGGGCGGCGGTAGCGGGAGCCGTCCTCCTCGATATAGCTGCGGGCTTCTCTGAGGCGATAGTAAGCCGCCTCGTCGAGCCCGTACTCCTGCTCGGTCCACATGACTTCGGAATAGGAAGCCATGCCTTCCTTAATCCAGGCGTGGGACCAATGCTTAATCACCACCAGATCACCAAACCACTGGTGCGCCAGCTCGTGCACCACCAGGCTCTCGGCGTTGCGGTTGTCGATCGCCGCCCGCTTGTCTAACAGACAGCGATCGGTGAGCAGGGTGGTGGAGGTGTTTTCCATGCCGCCGAAGATGAAGTCATCGACGCACACTTGGGCGTATTTGGGGTAGGGGTAGGGGTAGCCGTAGGCGCAGCTGAGAAAATCGATCATGGCGGGGGTCTTGCCCAGGGTGCGGCGACCGTCTTCCTCTCGCCCTTTTTGCACGTAGTAGGTGACGGGCTTGCCCTGCCACTGGTCCTGCAGCTCGGCAAACTCTCCCACGGCCAGGGTCATCAGGTAGGTGGGGTGCACCTCGTCCTGCCGCCAGTGATAGATTTTCTCGTTTCCTTCAGACTCCACCGACACCAGTCGCCCGTTAGACACCGCCGTCAATGCCTCGGGAACGCGGACGCGAATCTCAGAAGAGGCTAGCTGCCCAGGATAGTCAAAGCAGGGAAACCAGTAGCGCGAGTCTTCGTCTTCGCCCTGGGTCCACACCTGCACCGGCTTGTCTGGGTAATGTTCGCTAGGGCCCACAAAATAGAGACCGCGCTGGGGCTGCTCGACGCTGTAGGCGATCGCCACCGCAATGGGCGAGTTAACTTGGGGGGCGGTCGCCAGGTGAATTTGGAGCTGCTCGCCGTCGTAGTCAAAGGCCTGTTCAACGCCGTCGACGGTGACCTCGCGGATGGTCAGGTTGACCGCATCGAGGGTGAGCTGCCTGATGTCGTCGCGCACGGGGTTAAGGAGAATAGTGCAGCACCCGCCATAGCGCCGCTGCGGAATGTCTAAAGCCAAATCTAGGCTGATATGGTTGACCTGCCCAGGGCGATCGGGGGTGTAGTGCGGGTGCGCGCCGGGTAGCTCAAAGGGTCGACGCTCGTCAAGGCGGAAATGGTGTCCCATGGCGATATGTGGTTCCGGTGTGAGAAAAGCCTGCTCCGCTAAGTGGAGGGCACGAGCCGCTTACGGAGGGAGTCGGCGCGGCGCTTAGCGGTGGTGTTTTTTGGATCTATCGCCAAGGCCCGCTCGTAGGCCTCCAGCGCCTGAGCCGTGAGCTGCTTTTTCTCGTAGGCGAACCCCAAGTTGTTGAAGGCTGTGGGGTATTCCGGCAGACCCTCAAGGGCCTCCTTATACTGCCGAATCGCCAGGTCGTACTGCTCTTGAGCCGCGTAGGTAAAGCCGAGGGCGTTTTGAATCAGCGCCTTGTTCTCGGAGCCTTCTAGGTCCTTAGCCTTGAGCGCCTTTTTGAGCAGGGTCAACGACTGGGCGTAGAGGCGCTTGTCGAGATAAATGGTGCCGAGTTCGTAGTAGTCCTGGGCAGACCCTTTTTCCTTGGTTAGCTTGTTTTCTAAGCGAGAGAGGGTAGACTCTACGCGACGTGTTTTGCGCACCTGCCGAAACAGCAGTACGCCCGCCGTGATGAGCAGTCCGACCAGTACAATCAGATAAATAATTGGAAGATCAACGTCCATAGCGCAGTTAAGCCGCCTTCATTACGATCGTCTTTCCAGCTTACCTGAAACCCTAAGCCCTCACGGCAGAGATCCAGATTCGTTAAGGTTGTCCCCAACCCCGATTTCATCGAAGGGTAGCCCCCAGTGCTGAATGCGATCGCGCAGCCAGCCGGTCTCGCGCCAGTTTTCGATGGCGTTGTCCACCTGCTGATGGAGCGGCTGATACTGTAGCCCTTTGGGAAGCGCAACCGCCAGCGCCTCGGTAGACAGCAGGGTTGGCAGCAGCCAATACCCCGAGTATTCCTGCGTCCAACCCGTCAGCACGCTGGCGTCTCCGCCAAAGGCTACCGCCTCGCCAGACTCCAACAGAGACAGGGCTTCTTCGTAGGAGGCGACGCCGACCAGAGCCGCAGCGGGCAGATGCCAGCGTAGCGCATCTATGGTGTTTGAGCCCGTTAGCACGGCCACCGGCCCGGCACCAATATCGGCCAAGGTCTGCAGCTCTGGTCGGCGCGTGACTAGCGCCGCACCGTCGTAGTAGTAGGGATGGCTAAAGTTGACCAGCCGCGCTCGCCGCTCGGTGACGGTCAAGCGGGCGATCACGGCGTCCACCCGGTCGTCGAGGAGGGCCGGAATGCGAGCGGTATTTGCCACCGGCACCAGCTCAACCGCAGCCGGGTCGCCCAAAAGCGTCGCTGCGAGCTGACGCGCCAGATCTATCTCTAGGCCCTGCAGCTGCCCGCTATCCCCGCGAAAGCCCAGCGGCGGCGCGTTGGCCTTGACGGCAACCACAAGTCGGCCGCGCTCCCGTATCGTGTCGAGATCGGCCGCTGAACTGTTTAATGGGGCGATCGCGGCAGCGCCTGCGTGGGCCAATAGACCTAGAGCAAGGCCGAGCTTAACCTTTAGCGCCATAACCTTCGCCTGTCAAACTTCGCCGAGCCTACGCCTGCTGACTTTTGGCGACTTCAACCACCTTGGTGAAGCCGTCGGGGTCGAGAATTGCCATCTGGGAGAGCATCTTGCGGTTGATTTGCACATCCGCTTTTTTGAGGTTGCCCAGCAGCTGGCTGTAGCTGATACCCTGCGCGCGAGCCGCGGCATTGATGCGGGCAATCCAGAGGCGGCGAAAGTCGCGCTTCCGGTTGCGGCGATCGCGGTAGGCGTAGCGCAGCGCCTTCATCACCTGCTGGTTGGCGGTGCGAAACAGCTTTGAGTGGGAGCCGCGGAACCCCTTGGCAAGCTTAAGAACCTTTTTGCGGCGTTTGCGGGCAACGTTACCGCGCTTTACACGTGGCATGACTTTTGTTCTCCGTACGGTGGGAAATTAGTGGGGCAACAAGCAGTTTGGCCGTGCGTCTAGCTGGCCGTGAGTTGAGCTGGCGATGCGCTTGGCAACTAATGCGTTTAGAGGTAAGGAAGCATGAGCTCTACGTTCTCAGCGTCGCTGTCGTTCACCACAGCAATCTTGCCCAGCTTGCGCTTAACGGCGGTGGTTTTATGCTCTAGCAGGTGATTGCGGAACGCTTTGCGGCGCATGATTTTGCCGCTGCCGCTGCGGCGAAACCGCTTAGCAGCGGCTTTACGAGTTTTTAGCTTAGGCATGGATCTATCTTATGGAGCTTTAGGACCGTCATCAACAATTCTTAGCACAGTCCATTATAGTACCTGCCTGAGGTGACATTGTGCAATCCACGGACGCCATGAAATACAGACGCCGCGAATACAGCTTAACCCGATTAGATTTGCTCAGAATCTAGGGCATTTAATCTAGGGCATTTGAGGACATCTTTGGGAGCATGCAGGATTTTGAGGGGTGAGCGTGGCGCAAGACCGTCATCGGTTATTACCCTCTCTGGGCCGAAGAAGCAACTGAGTGATGTGCGTTACAATCTTAGGATAAATATTAAGGTACTGACCATATTCAGGTGGATAGCGCTTGATATCGGATACCTTGAATATCTAGACGTTAACCCACAAGCTAGGAGACTAGTATTATCGCTAAGAAACCACTCATAAACCACAACATCAAAACCCCTCAGGTTTTGCTTATCGATCACGAAGGCAACAACCGCGGCCTAACCCAGACCCGCGAGGCGCTCGACATCGCTAAAGAGGCTGGACTTGACCTTGTAGTCGTCTCGGATGGGAAAGCGACGCCCGTCGTCAAGATTCTGGACTACGGTAAGCATCAGTATCAGCAGAAAAAGCGCCAAAAGCAAAGCACGGGCCGAACCTCGATGAAGGAGGTAAAGCTGCGCCCTAACGTAGGCGATTCAGACTACAGCATTCGCATCGACCGCGCCACAGAATGGCTCCACAAGGGCGACTCAGTCAAGTTTCAGGTCCGGCTGCGGGGCCGAGAGCACCAGCACCGCGATCGCGCGGCTCAGCTCCTCGAACGCGTGATTGAAGACCTGAAGGAAGCTGGCAAAGTTCAGTCTTTCGACAGGCGAGCGCTTGTCGTTCAGGTCGTCCCTAGCTAGCCGCGCCTCTGCACTTATCAGTGGGAGGTTCGTCAGCGCGCTAAATTAGCAGCGCGTTCAGCCTGCCGCTAAAACCTAATGCTTTTACCGCCAGCCGCCAGCATCTTGCGAGCAGGGCTGGCGGCCTTTTTTATGTGGAATTTCATTGCGCCGGCCAGTTGCGCGCCCAGTTGCCTACAAACGTCGAGGCTTTGAGCCAATCGTGTTGGCCCAAGCAACTGGGTCAACACGATATCGCCTATGTCACCTGGGGGCTGAGCCCAGAGCCCTGTCCTAAGCGATAGCCAATCTACACCCGCTTACTTCACCCTGCTTCAGGGTAGTTCTCACCCTGTCTACCGGCTTCAAGGTGCTTGTGGCGGCTCATTGAAGTTTCATGGCAGAGGTACCTAGGATAGGCTCAACTGTCTAAATCCTAGAGAACGGTAGCGATGTCAAACCAAAAAGTTGTTTCCGCCAGCTCAGCGAGTCCCCACTCTAGCGCTTGGATCACCCACACTTGGTTGGCCTTTATCTTGTCGGTGTCGGCCATTGCGGGAGGCGTACTCTTTCTACCCGTACAGCCTTGGATTAAGGGCTACTTTGGCATGGGTGTCCTGTCTACGATTAGTTCAACCATCAACCTATCGAAAACAATTCGGGATGTAGAAGAATCCAAGCGTCTTGTCAATCGAGCCGATGAAGCTAAGCTGGAGCGCCTCCTGTCTGAGTACGATCCATACAACAAAGCTTAAGAGCTGCGCTGTAAAGCTCGAATAGGACCTATAGGCTTGAGGGCGGGGCTGAGGGCTGAGATTCCAGACCGTTCACCGGTAGCTCTAGCGGAATCGCCCCCAGCAGCCCTTTGCGAAAGTCCCGCAGCATCTGCCGGGCTGCCCGCTCCGAATCATTCTGGTAGCGATATTCCCCCAGAGCCACCACATAGCCCTCTCCCGTAAACTCATCCGCCGCCAAACCATACCGCTCCCCCAGCAAGTCCGGCGGCACAAACTGCGGCACTCGCGACTGCAGCACCTTCAGCTCGTCCACAAACGCCGCCGCCACCCGCTGGTTATCGTAGGACGCCTCACCAATGTCGTCGCAGATCGCCAGCTTGGTCGCTGCCTCTTGATCCGTCAGCTGCGAGGGCAGCACCCCCGGCGCATCCAGCAGCTCTAGCTCATCCGAAATTCGCACCCAGCGCAGCTGACGCGTCACCCCTGCGCGGCGGGCGCTCTCCACGACCCGCTTACGCAGCAGCCGGTTAATCAGCGCTGACTTGCCCACGTTGGGAAAACCAATCACCACGGCCCGCACCGGGCGGGGCCGCATGCCCCGCTGCCGCCGCCGCTCGTTCATGGCCCGGCCTGCCGTCTGAGCTGCCTGGGCTATTGCCTTCACCCCTTTCCCATGCTGGGCGTTTGCGCCATAGGCCCGCTCCTGCCGCGCCTGCTTAAACCAGTCGGTCCACAGGGCCACAACGTCGTCTGGCACCATGTCCACGCGGTTGAGCACCAGCACCTTGGCCTTGTCCCCCACCCAGCGATCTACATCGGGGTGATGGGTCGCTAGGGGAATACGGGCGTCCCGCACCTCCAGCACCACATCTACCCGCTGAAGCTGGTCCTGGAGCTGCTTTTCGGCCTTAGCAATATGGCCGGGATACCACTGAATGTCGGGGGCAGTCATGGGAAATTGAAGTCTACTGAAGTCCACTAAGGGGCAGCACGGCTGCGGTGCAATTTGGCTGCGGTGCAATTTAGCTGTGGCGCAGTTTAGCTACGGCACGATCAGCACTGGACAGGGAGATAGATTGATCACCCGGTTGCTGACGCTATCCGATAGGCCTTCGTCGGTCAGCCCAATGCCGCGACTGCCCATCACAATTAGGTCAGTATCTAGCTCATCAGCGACATCGCAAATTACAAAGGCAGGGACGCCCTGCTTCTCCAGCACCTCAGTCTCGATGCCTTCATCCTTAAACAGCGCTCTGGCCGTCTCCAGCAGCTTGGCGATCGCCTCTGGAGAGGTCATCTCCGGTTCAGAGTCTCCTAATCTATCTTCAGGAGACTCGACAACCGAGAGCAGAATTAGCTTACTGTCATAGGTTTTCACAAGGCTAGTCACTATCTCAGCCGCGTGGCGCGACTCGCGGGTTTGATCGATAGGGAAGAGAACGGTCTTAAACATAAGCGGCACCTCTTGAGCGGGTACAAACTCCGGTAAGATGTGGGTGGTTTTGAACCAGCTGTTTAAGCTACTTGTTTTGAATCATAGCGCCTAGCGAGCCTCAAGACGGGCTCAGGGGAGTTAGATGGTCGGCGTTAACCCTCCTTAAGAACTTACGGGGGACTTTTAAATGCCGCATCTTGAAGAACAATGCGCAGTAAGTAGATATACCTATTGGGAGGGATTTCGTGTCTAAGAAGACGCTAGCCGACCTATCCGCCGCGGACGTTTCCGGAAAGCGGGTATTTGTTCGGGCCGATTTTAATGTTCCGTCAGACGATCAGGGCAACATCACCGATGATACGCGCATCCGCGCTGCCCTACCCACTATCAACGATTTGATTGATAAAGGGGCCAAAGTAATCCTCAGCAGCCACATGGGCCGCCCTAAGGGCCAGGTGAAAGAGGACCTGCGCCTAGATGCCGTAGCGGCTCGCCTGTCGGACCTGCTCGGCAAGCCGGTGACCAAATGCGACGACTGCGTCGGCGATGGGGTATCGCAAAAGGTGGCGGCGATGTCCAACGGCGACGTGCTGCTGCTGGAGAACCTGCGCTTTCACGCGGGTGAAGAGGCTAACGACGCTGAGTTTGCCAAGCAGCTGGCCTCGAACGCCGACCTGTACGTCAACGACGCCTTCGGTACGGCCCACCGCGCCCACGCTTCGACAGAAGGGGTGACCCACTACCTAAGCCCCTCGGTAGCCGGCTACCTAATCGAGAAAGAGCTGCAGTACCTGCAAAACGCGATCGAGAATCCCAAGAAGCCTCTAGCCGCAATCATTGGCGGCTCTAAGGTCTCCAGCAAAATCGGCGTCATCGAAACCTTGCTCGACAAGGTCGATAAGCTGCTGATTGGCGGCGGCATGATCTTTACCTTCTATAAAGCGCGAGGCCTGAACGTCGGTAAGTCGCTGGTGGAAGACGACAAGCTGGAGCTGGCGAAGTCCTTAGAAGCGAAGGCCAAAGCGCAGGGTGTGGACCTGCTGCTGCCCACCGACGTGGTGGTGGCGGACAACTTCGCCCCCGACGCTGCCGACCAGACTGTGAGCGTTGAGAACATCCCCGACGGCTGGATGGGCCTCGACATCGGCCCTGACTCCGTAAAGGTGTTCCAAGACGCCCTCAAGCAGTGCAAGTCGGTGATTTGGAACGGGCCGATGGGCGTGTTTGAGTTCGACAAGTTTGCCACAGGTACTGAGGCGATCGCCCATACCCTGGCAGAGCTGACGGGCAGTGGTACCACCACTATCATCGGCGGCGGCGACTCGGTGGCGGCGGTTGAGAAGGTGGGCGTGGCCGACAAGATGAGCCACATTTCCACCGGCGGCGGCGCTAGCCTAGAGCTGCTGGAAGGCAAGACGCTGCCTGGCATCGCGGCCCTGGACGACGCGTAAATCGTTCGTGCGATCGCGGTGACACCGGGTGTAAGTTACCTGTCTATAGTTTCGTAGGGACATGGCAGTGCTATGTCCCTACGGCATGTCCCTACGGGTAGATAACCGCGCCAATATTAATTAAATTGAAATCATCTGGCGTCATCTACAAGTGCATCACGTAAACCCTAGGTCTTGCCCCGTACCGGCGTGGACCTGGGCCAATTTCTCGTAATTTTGGGCGTGCTCGATTAGGTCCTGCACCTCTTCAGCCGAGAGCTGCCGCTTTGCCTTTGCCGGAATGCCGACAACGAGCGATCGCGCCGGCACGTCTTTAGTCACCACCGATCCAGCCCCAATGATGCAGCCCTCCCCCACCGTGACGCCGTTGAGCACGATTGCTCCAATGCCCACCAAGCTGCCCCGCCCAATAGAAGCGCCGTGAATCACCGCCCGGTGACCCACCGTGACAAAGTCTTTGAGCACCGCGGGCTGGCCCGGATCGCCGTGCAGCACCGCACCGTCCTGAACATTGCTGTGGGCCCCGACGTAAATTTGTGCCACATCGCCCCGCAGCACCGCGCCAAACCAAACGCTGCCCCCCGCCTCAACCCGCACGTCCCCCACAATCGTAGCGTTGGGGGCAATGAAGGCGGCTTGATCTACCATAGACGAAGGTCGAACAGCCGCGTCTGGTAAACCTAATGACTCGGAGGGTAGGGCCATATTTGAAAAATGCTCAAAGTTTTCTGGTCTGCACCATACCATGCGCTTAAAATTACCGTATGGCCAAGCTTATAACCACACTCACACAACGGTTGGCTGTAGAGTTTTTTGCAGGTTCTGCTGATATAGCACTATGGTTAATCTACAGTATCCTATCTTCGGGCCAGAGATTCAGTGCCCCCACTGCCGCCAGACGATCCAGGCTCTTACCCTAACAGACACCTACCTTTGCCCGCGCCACGGGGCCTTTGAAGCTGAGCCCGACGCCAACGAGCTGGTGCACCTGCAGTCTGGGCGGCACTGGCGTCTTTGGGAAGACCGCTGGTACCGACAGCACACGCACCCAGACGGCATCCGTTTTGAGATTCACGAGGCGTTAGATCGGCTGTATACCCAGGGCTACCGCGCCACGCGGGTCGTGATCGCCCGCCGCTACAAGGAGCTGGTAAGCACCTACCTGGAGCGCAGCACCCCCTGGCGGGGGCAGGCGGAGATGACGAAGCCGCGGCTGTACGGTCTGCCGGTTGAGTTTAGCGCCGAGTCGGAGGACGAGCCCCACTGGGAGATAATCAATTTCAATTTGGATAAGGAGCCCGGCGCGCCGGTGCGCTATCCCTATTTTCGATTGTTTGAATAATTTCCTTCCAATCTCCATTCTGTACGGGCAACGCATGCTGTGCCCCCACGTGCACAATCCCCAGCCAATTCTGCCATGCATCATGCCTCCATTCGCACTGCCGACATTCACCGCGCGATCGCCTTTTATGAGCTGTTGGGCTTCGAGGTGTGCGAGCGTTTTACCGCCGGAATTACCCTGGCGTGCTGGATGGAGGGGCTAGGGGGGCGCATCGAGCTGCTGCAGGTTCCTCAGCCGGCGCCCACGGCGGACGCTTTTAGCGATGAGCACTACACAGGGTATTACCACCTGTCGTTCGACCTTACTGAGGCTACGGCTAGCCTACCCGACTGGATAGACCAGCTCCAGGCCCAGGCCCGGGCCAGCCAGATGGCCCCCCTGAGCGTGCTGCTGCCGCCCTGTCAGCAGATGATCGGCGATCGCGTCTACGAGGTGGCGTTTCTGGCGGATGCGGACGGGCTGCCCCTAGAGTTTTTGCGGGTCTTATCCTAACGATGGCGGGCTTATCTGTGGGTACGCTGGGAGTGATGGCGATAGCTCGCGGCAGCGTGGTAGCGATGCTGATGGGGCTAGCAGCCTGTCAGCAGAGCCCAGCGCCCGATATCCCTGCCTGGCCCACCGAGAACGCCCCGGCGGCGGATACGTCATCACCAGGCTCGATGCCGATCTCCCTGGTGCCGGTCCCCACGGCCTCGGAAGCGCCCCCACCCGAGCCCTCAGGAGAGCGGGCAAAGCTGGTTGCGGCAGACGGCCAGAGCGCCGTGCTGCGCGTTGAGCCCTCCAGCGGTGCGGCAGCCGTTAGCTCAGCGGCGGACGGCGATCGCCTGCAGGTTTTGGAAGCTCAGCGCGCCCCGGGCGGATCGGTGTGGTACTACACTCAGGGCGGCGACTCAGAAGGCTGGGTCGAGGGCAAGTTTGTCAATTTTTCTGAAGCCTACGGCAGCACCAGTCGCCCGTTTGTCGTTCTGCCTGGAGGCGGCAGCGTGCATGCTCAGCCCGACGCGGCGGCGGATGTGCTGCAGGAGCTAGACGGCGGTAGCGTCATTGCGGCTGGCGATCGCTATTACAACGACGGCGTCTGGTTTTACAGCGGCGGCGGCTGGATTAGCAGCAAGGCCCTGTTCCGCCCGGCCTGCATCAAATTCAACGGCTTCTTGCCGCTGGTAGTGGCGGCGGGAGGCACCACCGTTCACTCGACAGCGACGTATCAAATTCCGGTAGAGGATAGGCTAGAGGGTGGGGAGCTTGTCTTCCCGTCTGAGGTGACGCAAAACAGCGCGGGCGACTGGTTCAAGACCGATCAAGGCTGGGTTAGCGGCCAGTCGATGTTCTACCCGTTTTGCGAGAGCGCGTCGCCGGCAACCTCAGAGCAAACTAATTCGTCAATTATCCACATTGGCTCAAAGGTGCGATAGCATCACAAAGTGGAATTGGGTCACGCCGTGACAGAACCCTCAACAGAGACCACCAAATTGGCAACGCCTACCCGCCCTAGGAAAGCAACATCCCCGTTGCGGCCAATTCTCGTGCTCATATTTCGGCTGCTTCTGCTGGGCGTTGGCAGCGCTGTAGCCCTGATTATCGGCATTGCCATCGCCCAGGTTGTGCCTGGTTCGGTGGAAGAGCGCCCCGTACTCGAAAATTTGCTGCGGGGTGTCGCGCGGCTGCGGGGCGCGCCGTACCCTGAGCCACAGCTAGAACCGCAGCCGGGGGGGCTAGAGCCGGGCGATCGCGCCGAACTAAGCCGCCCAGACGCGTCTGATCGCGGCCAGGCCCCGATATCGCAGTCGGAGCCGCAGCCGGAGCCGCAGTCGGATTCGGCTGCAGAAGACGTACCGGAACGGCCAGAAGATCGATCGGCCAGCCGGCCTCCGGCAGAAGGAGCAGAACCAGGTGTTGAGGGAGCCGCATCACCCGCGACGCCAGAATCTTCCACCGGAGCGGCCTCCGCCGAAGCGCAGCGCGTCCTGCAGCAGCAGCTTACTCAGCTTCGGACGGAGCGCCAGGCCCTAGAGCAGGCGATCGCCCAGCTTGAGACGCAGGTGGGCATCACCCCGTCCTCGCGGCCAATAGACGCCCGCATTGCTGCACTAGAGCAGCGGCTCAGTCGGAGTGGCACGCCCCAAACTACGCCCCAAAGCGCACCAGCCACGCCCCAATAATGCAGGTCATCTTTTTCGGCACGCCGCAGTTCGCTGTCCCTAGCCTTCAGCGGCTCATCGACCACCCCGACATTGCGGTTCAAGCCGTGGTGACCCAGCCTGATAAGCGGCGGGGGCGGGGGCGAGGGGCTTCTCCCTCCCCAGTCAAGGCCTGCGCGATCGCCTGTGACCTGCCGGTGTTTCAGCCCCCGCGGCTTAAAAAGGACCCCGCAGCCTTAGACTATCTGCGGCAGGCAGGTTCCGATGCGTTCGTTGTGGTCGCCTACGGCCAGCTTTTATCACGAGCCATTCTCGACATGCCCCGACTGGGCTGCATCAACGGCCACGGCTCCCTGCTGCCCAAGTATCGGGGGGCAGCGCCAATCCAGTGGAGTCTTTATCACGGCGAGCCCGAGACGGGCATCACGACAATGCTGATGGACGTGGGCATGGACACCGGCCCCATGCTGCTGAAGCAAACTACCCCCATTGACCTAGTGGACAACGCCACCGACTTGGCGGAGCGGCTCGCTGAGCTGACCTCACATCTGCTTGTTGACACGCTCCTGGGCCTAGAGCAGGGAAAGATTACTCCGACGCCTCAAGCTGAGACCGAGGCGACCTACGCCCCGCTGCTCACCAAGGAAGACTTCGCTCTAGACTGGTCTAGATCCGCGATCGCCCTTCACAACCAGGTGCGGGGCTTCTACCCCAACTGCTTCACCGGGTTTCAGGGTGAGGCCCTAAAGGTATTTCGCACCCTGCCGCTGAATCATGCTGAGCTTGCCAAGTCCGCTGAGCTTGCCGAAGCGTGGTCTCCCCCCGCTGATGCGCCTCAAGTCCCTGGTACGGTGATTGATGTGGTTAAAAACCAGGGGCCGGTGGTACAAACCGGGGACGGACCCCTTTTACTGCAGCAAGTGCAGCAGGCCGGGAAGCGATCGCAGTCGGGCTGGGACTTCGTTAACGGGAATCGACTCGCGGCGGGAACGGTGCTGGTTTAGGGTCTAGGCGTCCCGCGGTTCGTAATGGCTACAGCCCTGGCAGGGTCCTGCCGGACT
>JBHJHD010000142.1:0-18606 GCA_050331115.1 Elainellaceae cyanobacterium | reverse complement strand
CGACGTCACCCTTTATCTCGACCGAGTCGTGGGCAGCACTGGGCTGCAGATCAAGGCTGATCCGGGCATTCCGGTGGTCTACCTCGGATTTGGGCTGCTGATGATTGGGGTGATCATGAGCTATGTGTCTCATTCCCAAGTTTGGGCGCTGCAGGAGGGCGATCGCCTGTTTGTCGGGGGCCGCACCAACCGGGCTCAGGTCACCTTTGAGCGAGAAATCATCGACATGCTCGACCAGCTTGGCTCGGAAGCAGGACCGCAGGATAGCGATGCTGAAGCAAATTCTGGTGCGCGATCGCAGCAGCCGGCGCTTAACTAGGCCTGCAGTAGCGCGCATTTTATCAAGCGTAAAGCACTCGTTACGCGAATACGGGTGGAGGACATTTGCGCGCCTGGCTGCCTACGAAACGCCGAAGGTTTGAGCCGCTCGAGGGATCCTAAACAGCTGGGCAAACGTACTATTTATGAAGGCAAAGTGCTGCAGAACCATTCCGCGCTTTAAATTCTTGTTTAATCGCTCACCGCATCCCCGATCTCAGTTTGAAGGACATTTTACGATGACATTCCCCAACTTCAAATACATCGCTGCCTCCCTAAGACGCTCCAACCATCAGAAGCCGCAAAGCGATAGCGACGCGCCCTCCCCCACGTCGGGGACTCCTGCCGGCACCACAGACCACGCCAAAATCAAAATTCACGACGACTACCTCATTGCCCCGATTCTTGCAGTGATTTTGGTGTACGTCGGTAGCGCAATGCTCACCACGGCGATTGTTGAATTCAACCCCTCATCTCTAGCCGACGCCCCACTTTGGACTGAAAATCGGCGGTGAGTCAGGGGTGATTTTGGCTGACGCGGGAGCTGGGTCTTGCTAAGCGCCATGCAAAAAAGCCACTATGCTGCGGGCGGCGATCGCCAAAGTTTCTGGCTCATGCACCAGCGCTAGGCGAATGTAGCCCTCGCCATGGGAGCCAAACCCAGCTCCAGGAGCCGCCGCCACCCCCGTTGCCTTGACTAGTTCAGTGCAGAAGCGGATCGAGTCCTGGTCCCAAGGCGAGGGCAGCTTAGCCCAAATGTACATGGTGGCCACCGGGGTCTCTACCGCCCAGCCCAGAGACTGCAGCGTCTGCACAAATGCATCCCGCCGCTGCCGGAACTGGTCGGCCACGGCCTGTACCGAGTCCGGCGGCCCCTCAAGCGCCGCGATCGCCCCGTTTAAGATACCGCGATACTGGTTGAAGTCCACCGCCGCCTTCACCTGGCGCAGGGCGCGAATCAGCCCGGCGTTGCCCACGGCGTAGCCGACGCGAAAGCCCCCCATGTTGTAGGACTTGGACATGGAGAAAAACTCGATGGAGACGCTTTTATCGCGGTCGGCCTGCAGCACTGAAGGCGCTACCGTATCCCCAAACGTCCCTTCACCAAACACAATATCGCCGTAGGGAAAGTCGTGCACCAGCGCTAGGTCGTGCCGCTGGCAGAAGGCCACCGCGTCCTTAAAGAAAGGGAGGGGGGCGATCGCGGTGGTGGGGTTGTGGGGATAGCTGAGCACCATCATCCGGGCCTGGGCTAAGACGTCAGCAGGAACGTCTTCTAGCACCGGCAGAAAGTCGTTCTTTGCCAGCAGCGGCATGGTGTGAATGCGCCCGTTGGCCAAATGCACGCCCCCCGCGTGGGAGGGGTAGCCGGGGTCCATCAGCAGCGCGACATCGCCAGGGTTCAGCACCGCTAACGGTAGGTGGGCCGTGCCTTCCTGCGAGCCGATCAGCGCTAGCACCTCGGTCTCGGGGTCAACCGCTACGCCAAACTTACGCTGATACCACTTCGCCACCGCCTGCCGAAAGGGCTGGGTGCCGTGGTAGAGAAGGTAGCCGTGGGTAGCGGCATCCGGAAGCGACCGGGCGATCGCTTCCAGCACGTGGGGTGGGGTGGGCAGGTCTGAGGAACCCAGGGACAGATCGATGAGCTCTTGGCCCATGGCCCGCGCTTCGGCTTTGGCCTGGTCCATGTCGGCAAAGACGTTCCGCTGAAGCGGCTTCAGTCGCTCCGCAAATTTCATACCTTATTGTTCCTGGAAAAATACTGTCCTATTCTGGCCGAAACGTACCTGCAGGCTTGCAGCATGCTGCAAGCCTACGCCGTCGCCGATAAATGGCTATCCAAAAAATTGGTCAGCCGATCCTTACTAATGGCTCCCTCGATCGCCTCCACCTTTTCGCCCTCGCGAAATAAGATTAGGGCCGGCACGCCCTCTACGCCGCAAGTGGCCACCGACTGGGGGTTGGGGTCTACCTCCATTTTGGCGACCTTTAGCGCTTCGTAGCGATCGCTGAGACTGTTCATCACTGGGCTCATCAGCCGGCAGGGACCGCACCAAGGTGCCCAAAAGTACACCAGCACCGGCTGCTGCTGACTGGCGTCAACCACCTCTTGCTGAAACTGGGGATCGCTCACTTCGGTTACGGCCATCGTCTACATCCTCCTTATCTAAGTCGCATCGCCACGCTACTTCCAGATTAGCGCGTTCCCGGTAGCGCCGTATACGCTCCCTAAGGCCGCCAGGGGTAGTCGCTAAAGTCAGGAGGGCGCTTTTCTAAAAAAGCCTGCTTGCCCTCGCGGCCTTCCTCCGTCATGTAGTAGAGCATCGTGGCATTGCCCGCGAGCTCCTGCAGACCGGCCTGGCCGTCGCAGTCGGCGTTGAAGGCCGATTTAAGGCAGCGAATGGCGATGGGGCTTTTCTGCAGAATTTCCTCTGCCCAGACCACCCCCTCTGCCTCGAGCTGCTCGATGGGCACCACGGTGTTCACCAGCCCCATCTGCAGCGCCTCTTGAGCGCCGTACTGGCGACACAAAAACCAAATTTCCCGCGCCTTTTTTTGCCCTACGCTGCGGGCTAGGTAGCTGGCCCCAAAGCCCCCGTCGAAGGACCCTACTTTTGGCCCAGTTTGACCAAACACGGCGTTGTCGGCGGCGATGGTGAGATCGCAGACGACATGCAGCACATGGCCGCCGCCGATGGCGTAGCCCGCCACCAGAGCAATCACCACCTTGGGCATGGAGCGAATTAACCGCTGCAGGTCCAGCACGTTGAGCCGAGGGACGCCCTGGTCGTCGACGTAGCCCGCTTCGCCGCGGACGCTCTGGTCACCGCCTGCGCAAAAGGCGTATTTGCCGTCGGTGTGGGGACCCATGCCGGTGAGGAGGACGACGCCAATGTGCGGGTCTTCGCGGGCGTCGAGGAAGGCGCTATACATTTCGGAGACGGTTTTGGGGCGGAAGGCGTTGCGCTTATGGGGGCGGTTAATGGTTATTTTGGCGATGCCGCCAGCTTTGTGGTAGTGAATATCTTCGTAGTCTTTGACGGGGTGCCATGTCACCATGGGTTAGGCCTAAATTCAGCCTCACTATTATGTCGAAAAAGGAGCCCTAGGTTACGTTTAGCCGCTGCTTCAGCGCTCGAATAGCCGCGCTTGTGTTGCGATCGTAGGCGGCTTGAAAGCACTGAGAAATCACCTCAGCAATGTCGATCTGCGGAAAATATTGACTCTGGTGCTGGGTAATGTAGGCATCGTTATGCAATCTATAGACTGAAAGCGCCTGGTCTCGCACTAGCCAGATTTCGGGCACCCGGTAGGGGAGGTAGTCGCTGACGTCAGTGTAGCTGGTCACGTCAATTTCTAGCACGAGGTCAGGGGATGGGTCGCATCGCCAGTCGATGCGCTCTTTTCCTGAGACCGCCTGCCAGTTGTCAATGTAGAAGCAGTAGTCTGGCTCGATACCACTTTCTTCAGGAAGAGCCATGGTGACGGGGGTGAAGGCGTCGTATTCTCGCTCTGCGTGGTCGAGCAGCGCCTTGATCACGTCGGCAATGAGACTGACGTCTCGCCCGTGTTTGGGAAGCGGCGACATGAGCAAGACTTCTCCGGGGCGATATTTAATGCGGGGTAGGGCGCTGTCACCCCGCTGCTGGGCGAGCTGCTGGTAGTCTTGCCAGGTTGCCGGCAGGCGAACCACACCCCCGGCGGGGAGCTGGATGGTTTCAGGAGAGATGACGGTAAACATACTCTGTTAGAGTTCCTTTGGAACCTCCAAGCAGTGGTGGCTTGTAGCAGGTGCAGCCTGGCTCCTCTGAGCAGATCGTAACCCAGGTTGGGATGTCGTCGCGGGCTTGAGCCTCTGGACTGTCGTGAGAGAAGCCATCAATTTCAATGGCGAGGGTGAGGGCTTTGCAGTAGAGGTCGACGATGAACTGGCCCATGGGGCGCTGGCGATCGAAGTCGTAGCCCATCATCTATTTACCCTTGAGGTGTTTCCATCTCGGGAGTGCTTCGCCTGGTCAGCTCGGGCTGCAGTAGCCTATAGGTCATCAGAGCCCAGGTGCTTAAAGAACTCTGGGCTCTACAGGTTAATCAATTCACCGGCAGCCCCAGCCGCCGCTTCACCCCAAACCAAGCCGATCGCAGCTTCCAAAACTTACTCGTCTTCATAGCCTCTATTTCCCCAGCCAGCTCCCCAGCCCTCGCCTCCAGAAGGCTCACCTGGCGCTCCAGCTTCTGGATGCGCTTAGCCCTAGCGATCGCCACTCGGTGATTCTCCTCTAGCCGCGCGTACTTATCGGTAAACTGCGCCTGCAGCATCGCCATACGCCGCGATCGCCACTCCGGCTCCTGGTAGACCGGCACCTGATTTTGAATCTCAAACACCTCGGCAAACAGGGCGCGGATGTCGCTAGACGCGCCGCCCTGGGCGTAGGAGGCGATAGCTTGAGGGGTGTAGCACACCGTTAGTTCGGGGTGAGACAGCAGCCGCAAAAACCACTCATAGTCCGCCGCGATTTTGTAGCGATCGCTGAAAGGCCCCAGCAGCTCGAACGACCTGGCGCTGAAAAAGCTGGCGGGCTGAATGAAGCAGTTGCCTAGATACACCAGCTCCGCCAGCATCGCCTCCGGCGGGGCCGGCACATAGACGCGGCAATCGCCGCCCCCGTGGCGGGTTTCGTGGTTGCCGTAGACAAAATCGCAGCCGGGGTGCGATCGCACAAACGCCATCGCCGCTTCCACGACTTGGGGATGCAGCAGGTAGTCGTCGGCATTGGCGAAATACAGCCAGTCCCCAGTGGCCAGGGCAAGGCCCTTATTCATCGCCTGGTAGAGGCCGTCGTCTGGCTCGCTGATGACCTGGGTAATCTTATCGGCGTAGCGCTCGATCAGCGCGGGGGTGCCGTCCGTCGAGGCCCCATCCACCACGATGTACTCCAGCGGTGCGTAGGTTTGGGCCAAAACCTGCTGCATCGTCTTCTCTAACGTGGCCTCAGCGTTATAGCAGACCGTAATTATGGAAACCTTCATGGCAGACCGCCTACACCGGACCTTGCAGCACCTGCTTCAGCGTCGTCAGCATCCCCAAGGTAATTGGGCCTCGGTAGTGGCCCCGGTCGTTAGACATGCCCAGAAACAGCGGATAGCCCTGGGAAGAGATGCGGCTAAAGCGAGAGGAGGTGTTGACGTAGACCGTGGCGCTGGCGATCGCGGTGGTAAAGCGGCGGCTCTCCGAATAGGAGTCGGTCACCAGGCAGTCGGCGTGACCGCTGCTGTAGCGGTTGATCCACTGGGCAGCCTGATCCACGTTCTCCACCATTCTGAAGGTCACGGTCCGGTTTAGGGTGGCCTTCGTCCAGCCCTCCTCGTCGGCGGTCGCTAGCTCAGGAAACTTCGCCACCATTACCGTATCCCCCATAAGCTTGAACCCCGATTTCGCTAGGTTATCGATTAGCTCGCGGGTATGGCGATCGTCGCAGCGCTGATCCACCAGCACCTTTTCGATGGCGTTGACGGGGTCGGGCTCGCTTTCGTGGCTGTCGACCACAATATGATGCACCAGCTCGGCGCTGCCCGAGCTGCCCCAATAGAGGTAGCAATTCCCTATCGTGGTCTTTAAGACCGGCACTGTAGCCTGGGCAACCACTTGATCCACCAAACCGCGTCGTCCGTAGGGAATAACCAAATTAACTGCCCGGTTAACTGTCACCAGCTCGCGCACGAGATCACCTTGATCAGAGGGCAGCAGATGCACGCTGCCCTCTGGGAGGCGCGTCTCCTGCAGGGCCTCCCGCAGGACGTTCACAATGGCAAAGTTCGAGTTGCTGGCCTCCGCTCCCCCCTTAAGAATGAGAGCGTTGCCGGTTCTGAGGCTAAATCCGGCCATGATAGCGCTCAGTTCCGGAAAAGATTCGTAAATTAGCGCCACGACGCCTAGGGGCATCGACTGACCCACCACCAGCCCCTGGCTGACCACATAGGGCGTTGCAGACACCTGATTGAGCGGGTCCGGGCATTGAGCTAACCGCTCTAAAACCTGCACCGCCGCCGTTAGCCGCTCTGGCGTGAGCTTTAGCCACTCTAGAATCAGGTTGGGAACAGCCATCTCGCGGCTGGCTTCTAGGTCTAGGGTGTTGGCTTCCAAGATGTCGTCGCGGCTGGCTTCAATTCGCTTTGCCATGCGAGAGATGACCCGACTCCGCAACTCTGCTGGAGCGGACCTGAGCACCGGAGCAACTTGCCGGGATGCATGGATAACGGAGTCTATTGTTGTAGTCAAGGGGTTAAATCTAGCGCCTGTAGGCAAACCAGAGAACGAGTGCCAGCATCGCAAATAATACCGCAACAACACCAACCCGCAAACCGACCTCAGCGTTTAAAGTCGCAATCAAAAAGACGATAACGAGCCCCAGCAGGGTCATCAACGCTAAAGGTAAAAATTCTTGCCCTAAGGTAGATCGGGCCACGCTCCACTGCTTCCCCGTCCAGCGCCAAACTTTCTTTTGAGTGTAGGTGGCGGCAAGCTGCTCAATCGCCTCGCCGTTCTCGTGAACGACAAAGATCTGCTGACAGCGATCGCACCCGAAGGCCTCCGTCAGGGTAATCGGAACCAGACGTCCCCGTCGCCGGCAGGGGCAGGGGTAGTCGGTGCTAAAGCTGATCTTGTTATGGCGTTGGATCTGCACAGGCGCTGCCAGAACACGTCAATTCAACAGGATGGCTAGGGCTGGCCGGGTGCGGACATGCAAGGGGAAGGCCACCGCACATCAGCTACAGCAATATTTACACAATAACCTCTGCGCAGGGTAGCAGCAGCCTGATTCTCTAGATTGTTGAGATTTTTTAAGATCGCGCGCAGCCGGCGAAGGCGAGCGGCTCAACCCCAGTAGCCCAAAAATTAGGCAAAAGAACATCCGCAGAGCTGGTCCAGTAAGCCTATGAGAGCCTTAGAAAAGGAAGCTTAGAAAAGCGGGTAACGCGATTCGAACGCGCGACATTCACCTTGGCAAGGTGACGCTCTACCACTGAGCTATACCCGCAAAATAGACTATTCAATATCATGACGGAGTCTAGACCCTATGTCAACCTAAGCTGACGATAAACTGGGCTTCACGTCCAAAGCGATCGCCAGATTGAGGGTTCAGGCGAACAGCTTAGCCTAGCCCTCCCGCTCCGTTTCCTGCGCTGAAGCTTGCAGTGCGGGAGACGCAGCCGCCGGCAGGCTATCGCGGTTGCCCTTTGGAACCATCCCGTTAATCTGACGCATCAGGCTGCCCATCTCCATCGCGGACATGGCGTAGCTCCAGCCCAGATTTCCTTTGATGCCCGCCCGCTCTAGCGCCTGCTGCATCGTATCGGTGGTCAACACGCCGAACACAATCGGCACGCCGGTCTGCACGCTGGCCGAAGCCACGCCTTTAGACACCTCAGCCGCCACGTAGTCGAAGTGGGGCGTTTGGCCGCGAATCACGGCACCTAGGCAGATGACGGCGTCATAGCGGTAGGTCAACGCCAGCTGCCGGGCCAGCAGCGGAACCTCAAAGCTGCCCGGCACCCAGGCATAATCGACCTGAGTGCCCTGCGGATTGGGGTCAACGCCGTGGCGCTTCAGGCAGTCTTGACAGGCCCCTAGAAGCTTATCCGTGATCAAGTCGTTGAATCGACCAATCACAATGGCAAACCGCATCGAGCCGGCCTGCGAAAACGTTCCTTCAAATACAGCCATAGTCCCCGAGTGTTACCTTGCTCACCAAAGTCTACTGGTTACAGCGCTAGACACCACCATAACGCTGAGACGAGGACTATACCACCAGGTAGTTGAGGCCGCCCACCACTAAAACGAGCGCCACCCACGCAATTGAACCCAGCAGAATCAGCCGCTTCGACTGCTCCCAGTTCTGAGGCGTTGCGTAGCCGACCGGCACGCCGATCACCATCACAAAGGAAAGCACAATAAGCGCGGTTAGCGCGAGTTGAAACAAGATTGTTAGCATCGTCAGTATGGCTCCCAAAAATACGGCTTTTGGGCTCCCCGGCGTAGACAAAACCAGCGCAGCCCAAGAGGATTATCCTGCTTTGATTACCCTATCAGAAATTGGCACCGTCGCATCGGTCGACTCAGCGGCTTGGCGCAGTCGCGCTGCCGCCTGCCTGGGGCTCAAGCCGGTCACATCCACCACGTGAATGGGGGCGCACCGCTGCTCTAGGTCATAGCGATATGTTTTGTCGTAGTAAGAGAGCACCAGCGCGATCGCGGTCTGAAGGTCGCCCCGATGGATGGCGTCGATGGCCTGCTGGGTGCGCAGGCCCCCCAGGCGCTTGCGGATGCGCTCGGTGGCGGCCACGAGGTCGGCGGGGTCGGCGTCACCATATTCCTCGGCCAGCAGTCCGATGCGCTCGGCGGGCGATCGCGTAATTTGCACGACTGGGGCCTGCATCATTTGGTCAAATAGCTCGTCCGGCACGCGGCAGGTGCCAATGCGGCGGCTTTCCGCCTCAATCCACACCGGGCGCTGGGGGTCAAACCGGGACCAGGCTGCCGCCACCCGGTTCTCAAATTGCTCATTGGTGGGCTGGGGCGGCAGGCAGAGGTTACCGTAGCTGCTGCCGCGATGGTGGGCGAGCCCTTCTAAATCCAAGACCTGCTGCCCCTGGTCCGCTAGAGCCGTCAGTACTAGCGTTTTGCCGGTGCCGGTCATGCCGCCCAGGCTTAAAATCGGCTTTGGGGTGCTGAGGGTCTGGCGCACCCAGCGGCGAAACGCTTTATAGCCGCCCTTGAGCACCGCTGTGGAGAGCCCTGAAGTCTCTAGCAGCCAGGCCATGCTGCTGCTGCGCATGCCCCCCCGCCAGCAGTGGACCCGCACCTGACCGTCGCTCCCTTCGGCGCTCGCCCAAGCCTTAGCCTGTCGCACAAAGGTGACTAGCTTCGGCCCCACCCGCTCCAGTCCCAGCTCCACCGCCGCATCCCGGCCATGATGCTTGTAAAGCGTCCCGACCTCGGCCCGCTCATCGTCACTAAATAGAGGCAGCGATCGCGCTCCAGGCAGGTGGCCCTGGGCAAATTCAGCCGGGCTGCGCACGTCGAGGATAGGTCCGGGGCGCTGTAGAAACTCGTCAACGGAGAGCATGGGTGGGGTGCAGTGGGTTAAAACAGGGGATATTGAAACGAGCCGAGGCTACGCCTCAATCCTAACGGGTTTGTCCTTCGGGCGATCCGCCGGCCGGTCTACGCAGCCGACAATGGCGCTGTGGGCATAGCCCAACTGCTGCAGCGCCGCCAAGCAGGACATCGCCTTCTCCCGGGGGACCGCCGCCAGTAGACCGCCTGAGGTTTGCGGGTCGAAGAGCGCCGGATAATGGGGAAGCCGCTGCACCTGCTGGCGATTTTGAAGCCGGGCTTCGGCCCGCTGATTTTGAGGCTGTAGGGAGCTGAGCAGGCCCTCGGCTATCGTGTCGGCCGCGCCGTCCAGCAGCGGCAGAGCGCTTAGCTTCAGGGTCAGGCCCACCGGCTCGCCCGCGTCTGCCGTCGCCGTCGCCATTTCCAACAGATGCCCCAGCAGGCCAAACCCGGTGATGTCGGTGCAGGCGGCGGCCCCGTGCGCCTGCAGGCAAGCCGCCGCCGCCGCGTTGCTCTGGGTCATGGCGGCGATCGCCCCTTCAATCCAGCGGCCCTTGGCCCGGCGCTGCTGCTCGGCGGCGAACAGGGTACCGGTGCCCAGAGCTTTAGTGAGAATGAGGGATTGCCCGGGCCTTAGGCCAGACTTTTTCAGCAGCCGATCGGGGGGGGCAGTGCCGTTGCAGGTGAGGCCGAGGGCCAGGGTTTCCCCTTCTAGGGTATGGCCCCCCAGCAGCGCTGCGCCTTCTTTTTGCAGCACGTCAGTCAGGCCAGAGAGCAGGTGATAGAGCAGCTCCTCGTGCTTGGCAGGTGTGGCATAGGGCAGGGTGGCGATCGCCAGGACGCTGTGGGGAGACGCGCCCATGGCCCACAGGTCGTTGAGGCAGTGGTGGGCGGTGATTTGCCCGAGGCGAAACGGGTCGTCGATCAGGGCGGGGAAGTAGTCTACGGTCTGCACCCAGAGCTGGCCTACGGGAGGCTGAAGGACGGCGGCGTCTTCGGCGGCGTCCAGGCCCATGACGATGCTAGAGGCGCGGTCTTGGGTAGAGACTGCTAAAGGCTGGTCTGCTTGGATTCGCGCTAGGGCGGTCCGCAGCGCGTCGCCCCCGACCTTGGCCCCGCAGCCGGCGCAGTGCATTGCAGCTGTGGGGGCGACGCCTTGGCTGCCTCCCTCTAACTTCCCCTTACTAAGGGGGAGAACTCTGGTTTCCCCCCTTAGTAAGGGGGGACTAAGGGGGGTAAACCGAGGCGGCAGCGCCATCGCCCCATCCTCGCCAGGAGCGAACCGGGCCATAAACTTGCGGTCGATGCGGTCCTTCCAGCGCCACAGCAGCGAGAAAGGGCCCAGGGCAACAGGTCCCCGCGAGGCGATCGCCCGCTCGTCTCCCGTGCCCACCAAAATCAAAAACTGCTGCTGCGGGGTGAAGGGCTTCAGCGGCTGGCCCAAAAGCGATCGCCGCAGGTTTTCGTAGAGGGGCTGGCCCTGACGCACCGCAAAGACGCCGGCCTTGGGGCGGGGATGCGCCAGCATAGTAGCCACATCCCCAGCGGCAAACACCTTGGGGTGGGAGGCCTGGAGACAGGGGTTGACGGCGATAAAGCCCTGGCCGTCGGTTTTGAGGCCGGAGTCCACAATCCAAGGGGCGGCGGCGGCTCCGGTAACCCAAAATGCCGCGTCGCAGGACAGCGAATCCCCTTCGGTCAGCACCCGCAGGGGCCGAGACGCGCCGTCTGCGGCAGGGGCGATCGCCGTCACGGCCTGTCCGAGATGGAGGTGCATGGGCCGCTGCCGCATCTGCCGCCGCACCGCGCGGCGCATCATGGCGGATCGATTGGGCAAGATCTGATCCCCGCGCTGGAACAGATGGATCTCGATGCCCTGCGCCTTTTGAGATTGCTGATGCAGCCGCTGAAATCTGCCCTCAATCGCAAAGGCCAGCTCAATGCCGCCCGCGCCGCCGCCAACGACAGCGAACTTCAGCGGGGGATTGGGGGCAGCTAATCGGTGGGGCTGCGCTGAGAGGGTTGCGACCAGCGCGTCCCACCGCGCCAAGAACTTTGAAATCGGCTTTACGGGGATTAAATGCTCCGCACCCTCGACATTGGCGGTGGAGGGGGTGCTGCCGATATCGATAGAGAGGGTGTCGAAGGCGATGGGGGGATGCTGAGCGCAGAGCACCCGCTGATGGGCCAAATCCAGGCCGGTGGCTCGGTCTAGAATCAGCCGCGCTCCAGCTAGGCGAGCCAAAGGCCACAGATCGATGTGGCACTCGTCAAAGGTGTAGAGCCCCGCAACGTAGCCAGGCAGCATTCCCGAGTAGGGGGTGTGGGAGACGTCGGTGATCAGCGTCAGGCGCACCCCCGGCAGTGGGTTCATCGCAAACTGCTTGAGGACAATCGCGTGGCTGTGGCCACCGCCAATCAAGACGAGATCCTGGGTGAGGGGGGTCGAGGGGGGCTTCATGAAGAACGGCTGCGCAATTCTTCTTAATTCTAGGCCGGAGATTCTAGGCCGGAGTGCTAGATACGTTAGACGTTGTGGGCACTATCGACTGGTTGGCCCAGGGGTTGGCTCCTGTGAAACCGCGGCAGGCCTAACGGGCTGAGACTCGTAGGGCCCGGAAGACGTGAAGAAAAACTGGTGACACAGCAGGTCGATTTGCTCGCGATAAACCACGTTGAGCTGTTCGACGAACTGAGCGCTAGTCAGATCAGCTGCGGTGGGGCGTATCAGCCGTAGCTTGTACAGATTGTCGGTCAGGTCGCTGCTGAAGACGTCGGTCGCGGTGGGAAGCAGTGCCGCATCGGTAACGATCAAGCAATCGATCGTGCCCAGGCAGCCTCGCTCGATGTCTGCTGCGCGGCTGGCAGCGGGCTGGCCAGCGGAATGGGTCGGGTTAGTCGGGCAGCTTGGTCCTTGATAGGTGTGAACGAGCCGCAGGAGCTGATGCTGCTTAATGCGGGCTCCGATCCAGGCAGAGGCCCAGCAGTGGGTATGGATGATGGGGTAGAGCACCCCCTGACTGCCCTGATAGCGCATGAAGGCCTGCACAGCGGCGTCTAGGGACTCTAAGACCCGATCGATCTGATCATCGAGGGTAATGGGCAAAAAGATTTCGCGGTAGCGGGGATGCTCAACTTCACGGGGCTTAGACTGGTGGGCGAAGACATCGACGTGCCAGCCCTGCTCTGCCAAATTCCAGGCGGCCTGGCTGTAGCTGATGCCGGCGTCTACTGGTCTCGCTTCTGCAGCGTTCGCTGCAGATTGCCCCGATAGCTCAATTGGGCTGTCATCGCCAATCGCGATGAATGCAATGTGGCCTTTGCGTTGCTTCATGGATAATTCCGTCGTCTTGTGGCATTCTCCTCCAAAAGAAACGATTTTGCCCGCGATCGCTCCCATTGGACTCTTATAGGCCTAAATTATCGAGTGAACCTAAATTACCAAGCTTCGCCAGTCTATAAGGTTTCCTACGGACCACCAAGAACTGCGTCCGAAGAGTTTCTCACAGTTTTCGGAAAAACTGCGTGTAATATGGTTTTTGTAATTAAGCTTATAGATATCGCTAGATATTGCTGTCTAAAGGTGCTCAAAGCCTGTGCTATAGCCACTTTACAAGCGTTTTAGATAACTTTTAGTCAGTGACGGCATATCGTCGTTATTGACGCCACCACCCTCGACCCTGCCCCTCCTTAACTGTTGCCACCCAAATGTCGCCTATCAAGTTGCTCCGCTGGTCCCTGCGGGTGGCGCTGGTTGCCGCCGTCGCGCTGGCGATCGCCCTACCCATGGGTTCCAGTCCATCCGCCCATCCGCAGCCCGCCAGCGTCAGCATTCTAGCGCCGGTGGCCACAGCGCAGTTCGACTGGTCCTACCGGCGCAGTAGCGCGGTGAAGGGTTCTACGGCGCGGCTGCAGCTCGCCTCGTCGACCAGCTACGTGCCTAGAGAGGAAATCATTCCGGCTGATCCCAGTAACTATGGTCCCCGCTACCAAACCGACGTTTACGGGCAGCCAGCCCTCTACCCGCTGATTGTGGTGCTCCATGAAACGGTGGGGGCAGCCAGCAGCGCCATCAACCTGTTTCAGACGTATCACCCCCAAGACCAAGACCAGGTCAGCTACCACAGCCTTATCAAGCGGGACGGCACAGTTGTACATCTCGTCCATCCCCAGATGCGCGCCTTTGGGGCGGGCAACTCTGTTTTTGAGGGGCCCAACGGACCAGAGGCAGTGCAAACCAACCCGGAGTTTCCCCCCTCGGTCAATAATTTTGCCTACCACACATCCCTAGAGAGCCCGTCGGATGGCCGAGGAAACCAGTCTCGCCACAGCGGCTATACCGACGCTCAGTACCGCTCTTTGGCCTGGCTAATTGCCCAGCTGCCGGTCTCCCAGGAGCGCATCACCACCCACCAGGCCGTGGATCGCTCGGGCCGCAGGCGAGATCCGCGCAGCTTTGAGCCCCAGCAATTGCGAACGCTGCTAGGGTTAGGATGAAGGTAGAGCGGCAGTCTGTGCTATGATTTTGCGCGCTGTAACCGCTGCGCTTCGGTGCCGTAGCACAGCTTTGACACCATAGCCCTAACGTCCATTAGCCCTCGTAATTTACTCAAGCGTCACGTGAACACTTCCCCCCCGGCCTCTGCGGCGGCGATCGCCGCCGGTACGATCAATTTAGAAACCCTGTTTCCCTTTGAGCTCGACGAGTTTCAGAAGCAGGCGATCGCGGCCCTGGATGCGGGGAAATCGGTAGTGGTCTGCGCGCCGACGGGCTCGCGCAAGACGCTGGTGGGAGAATATGCCATCTACCGGGCGCTGGCGCGGCGGCGGCGAGTGTTCTACACTACCCCGCTCAAGGCGCTGTCGAACCAAAAGCTGCGGGACTTTAGAGAGAAGTTTGGCGCAGAGAACGTTGGGCTGCTCACCGGGGACCTGTCGGTGAACCGCAACGCCGCCATCGTGGTGATGACCACGGAGGTCTTCCGGAATATGCTCTACGGCACCGCCATTGGTCAGGTGGGCATTTCGCTGCACGCGGTGGAGGCCGTGGTGCTAGACGAGTGCCACTACATGAACGACCGCCAGCGGGGCACGGTGTGGGAGGAGTCGATTATCTACGCGCCGCCGGAGATTCAGCTGGTGGGGCTGTCGGCCACCGTTGCCAACAGTGAGCAGCTCACCGACTGGATTTCCCAGGTGCACGGCCCCACGGAGCTCATCTATTCAGACTACCGCCCGGTGCCGCTGGAGTACTACCACTGCAACGGCAAAGGCCTGTTTCCGCTACTCAATGACAAGGGCACCGGGCTCAATCCGCGTCTGCGGCAGCGCCGTAAGCAGCGGGAGAAGCAAAATCCGCCGCCCATTGCCTTTGTGGTTGGCCAGCTGATTCAGCGGCAGATGCTGCCGGCTATCTACTTCATTTTCAGTCGGCGGGGCTGCGATAAAGCGGTGGCCAGCATGGCGCAGCAGACCCTAGTGTCAGCCGAGGAGGCCGCCTCCCTCAAGTGGCAGATCGACGAATTTTTGGCGCAAAACCCCGACATCGGCCACAGCGAAACCGTAGACGCCCTCTACCGAGGCATTGCGGCCCACCACGCCGGGATTTTGCCCGCCTGGAAGGGGCTCGTGGAGCAGCTATTTCAGCAGGGACTGATTAAGGTAGTGTTTGCCACCGAGACCCTGGCCGCCGGCATTAACATGCCCGCCCGCAGTACGGTGATCTCTAGTCTCTCAAAGCGCACCGATCGGGGGCACCGGCTGCTCAACGGCTCGGAGTTTCTGCAGATGGCGGGCCGGGCCGGGCGACGGGGCATGGATGAGGTGGGCTACGCCATCACGGTACAGACCCGCTTTGAAGGGCCGGGGGAAGCCTCCTACCTAATCACCTCCGGACCGGACCCGCTGGTGAGCCAGTTTAACCCCAGCTACGGCATGGTGCTCAACCTGCTGCAGATTCACACTTTAGAGGAAGCCCGAGACCTGGTGGAGCGAAGCTTCGGGCAATATTTGGCAACCCTGCACCTCGCACCGCAGCAAAAGGCGATCGCCAACCTAGAGCAAGACCTCAACCACCACCTCGATCAGCTTTCCCAGGTGGAAGACTTTGACGTGCTGGCCGATTTCGAGAAGCTCAAAGGACGCGCGAAAGAAGAGCGCCGCCTGCTGAAAACCCTGCAGCAGCAGGCCAGAGAGGTGCGGGCCAAGGAGATTTCTATCGCTATGCAGGACGTGCCTCTGGGAACGGTGCTGGCGCTGCGCGGCGTGCACGTCAATGGACCCCAGGGGAAAGCCCTGCCGGCGGTGCTGGCCATGCGGCTGCCAAGTCCGGGTCAAGCGCCCTACCTGCTGGCGCTCACCCAAGACAACCGCTGGTACGTGATCACGGTCAAAGACGTAGTGGGGCTATACAACGAGCTGCCGCTGATGAGCGTCATTACATCCGTTGAGCCGCCGGCAGATCTGCTCGTGAAGCCGGGTAAATTTGAGCCAGGCGATGAGACGGCCCAGGCCGTGGCGGCTCAGATCCCTGACGTGCCAGAAGACCCCATTCCGCCTGAGGTGCAGGCCCAGGCGGCTCAGATTGCCGAGGTGGAGGAGCGGCTGATCAACCACCAGGCCCAGCTATGGGGCAACCCGGGTAAGCTGCTCAAGCGTCAGCAGCGGGTTGCCAAAATTGAGGCGGAGATCAGCGATCGCCAGCAAAAGCTAAGCCAGCGCGTCCACCACTACTGGCAGGATTTCCTCAGCCTGATCTCAATTCTGCGGCACTTCGACTGCTTGGATAAGGTAGAGCCGACCCCCCTAGGAGAGGCCGCCGCCGCCATTCGGGGCGACAATGAGCTGTGGCTCGGGCTGGCGCTGATGTCTGGGGAGTTTGACGACCTCGCGCCCCACCACCTGGCCGGCGCCTGCGCTGCCCTGGTGACCGAAAACATGCGTCCTGATACCTGGATTAAATACAGCGCTTCCTCCGACACTGAATCTGCCCTCAATGGCCTGCGCAACCTGCGGCGGCAAATTTTTCAGGTGCAGCGTCGCCGTCATGTGGCGCTGCCGGTGTGGCTAGAGTATGAGATTGTTGGCCTGGTGGAGCAGTGGGTGCTGGAGACGGAGTGGAACGAGCTCTGCGCCAACACGAGCCTAGACGAGGGGGACATTGTGCGTATCCTGAGGCGCACGATGGACCTGCTCTCCCAGCTGCCCCACATGCCTCACCTACCGCGATCGGTTAAGAAGAGCGCCAGCTGGGCCATTAAGCTCATGAACCGGGCCCCGATTGAAGAGAGTAAAGGTGCTGGCGGCGCTGCGGTAGTTGAGGAGAGCGAGGATGCCGTAGACGAGAATGCGGTAGATAATGACGCTTTAGACGATGGCACCATAGACGACAACGCCATAGAGAACGCCCTCGATGATGACGAGGACGTTTAGGAGCGTGCCCCAATGAACACTCTAGGATGGTATTACCGGCTGGGAGACGAGGTAATCGGCCCCCTAACGCCTCCCCAGCTCAAGCAAGCTGTGACTCAAGGGAGCATTACGCCAGATACTTTAGTTCGGCAAGAAAATCGCGACTGGCAGGTTGCCTCTAACATCAACGGACTGGCCCAGCTCCTGTCGCCCCAGCCTCAATCCGAAGATGCTCAATCCGAAAATACTCAATCCGTCGCGGTCAAAGCAGACGTTCCCCCAGCGCCCCCAGCGGTCCCCCACGAAGACACCTGGGACGTCATTGATTCGGCCTCCGATGGTTCCATGACCATCGAAGTCCTCGCTTATCGAAACTTAGGCGGTAGCCGAGATCCATCCACCGCTGCGAATCTATTTTTTGCCAGTCAAGCTGGTTTACGACTCAAACAGGTCAGGATAACCCTGGAGAATAGCAATGCCATTACCGAAGCAGGGGCGCTCCACTATCTTCAAGGTCGGCTTGAGACGACGAGTAATGTCGGTGGTATGGCCGGATTGGGCAAAGCGTTTCTGAAGAACCTTACGGCTCAAGAGAGTATATTTACGCCAAGATACGAAGGATCCGGGCAATTATATCTGGAACCCAGCTTCGGCTTCTACATGATTTACCCGCTCAGCAACGAAGAAATTATTGCTGACAAAGGCTTGTTTTATTGCGGCAGTGGTGATCTGAAGGTAGGGGTCGCGGCCCAGAAAAATATTTCATCGGCTTTGCTCGGGGGCGAGGGATTTTTTCAAGTGAGCGTGCAAGGGAGAGGGCTGTGTGTCTTTGAGATTCCGGTTCCGGTGAATGAACTGAGGCGGGTTGACTTGAAAAACGACGTACTCAAGGTGGACGGCAATTTCGCCATTATGCGCACGGGGCGGCTGAACTTTACTGTGGAAAGATCTACCAAGGGATTGTTAGGTAGCGTTACCAGCGGCGAGGGATTGTTGCAAACCTTTCGTGGGACGGGGACGGTGTGGTTGGCTCCCACCCAAGCCATCTATCAGCGCATTCGCATGGGTGGATTATCTGGAATGACTAGCGCCCAGCGCTCTAGCGGCACCGTTACGTAGCCAGGTAGGGTGGGCATTGCCCACCAACACTCTGTGCCACAAGGATGAGAGTTGGCGATCGCTCCATTTACCTGTAGGGCCATGGCCTTTATGCCGCAACCGCTATGTCAATGCGTCAAACGAACTCGTTTATGACTTAAGATCTTGAGTGGAAATGAACTGCTACCGTGCAACTCTAGGGTGAGAACCCAGCGCATTTGGAGCTAGGAAGCAAGGATGGTCGTATGGTTGGGGGCATCTCGATGCAGTAGTGTCACTTTTGATACTGGTGGCGAAATATTGCTTCATCTTTAAGTGGCGATTTAAGCCCCTTTTGCCGAAGTCTACTGGCGATCGAATGGATACGTTGCGAGTCAATTAAATTGACGGCTCCTTTCTTGATCTCGTTCTCAGGCTTCCTGCGCCATCAGCTTGGCGAACTGAGATGTGCGTGTTGCTGCTTGGGGCGTTTCCTGCAGCCAGGTATAGATGCGCTTGATATTGATCGCCGTTGAGGTCATTAGATGTTGCTAGTTTGTTTTGGCCATGCCAATATAACGTGCGTGTCGTAATCCATGGGCGCGGATACCCTCCGATAAGGTTCCTTCTATCCCCGCACGGCGGGCATACTCTGCTTTGTATTCGGGGGTAGTTTCGCGTTC
>JBHJHD010000141.1:0-11987 GCA_050331115.1 Elainellaceae cyanobacterium | reverse complement strand
AGCTGAACCGCCCTATCGTCATCCTCCCTCAACTCACAAATCTTAGCCAAGATGTTTATCGCTTCCGCCTGGGTACTGCCATCCTCCGGGCTATGCCGCTCCCGCAGTTCCAAAACTTCCTGAGCCTGAGCCTCCAAAGCCTCAAGGTCTTCATCAGAGGGCTCACCTTGCTGCCTCAGCCGCACATAGCGAGTCGTCACTAGCGTCAGCTTCGCATCAGCCATCTCCAGGCTATCCATAGAGAAGTACTGATTTGCCAGCTCTATAGCCTTCTCAACTGTCGCCTCAGCAGAATCGATATCGCCTAACCCGCGCTGCGCCGCTGCCAAAATAATCAGCACATTCGCCAGCAGCTCAGAGGCAGGTCGCCCTTCCAAAATCCCGTACGCCTGCTCCAGATGCCCCAAGGCTTCACCCGCCATACCAGCAAGCAGCGCTCGCTCTCCAGCTTGCTTGTGGAAGTAAGCCGTTTGCTCCGAGTCGGGACCAGACGTAGCGATGCTAAAGGCGATCGCCCGCTCCGCCCACTGAAACGCCTGACGATATAAGCCGCGCCCAAGGTAATAGCACTGAAGCGCTTGATACGGCTCGATTGACTCCGTGCCCGCTTCAACTAAGGCAGTAGCATGAGGCTCAATGTCCTCAAAGGCGTCAATATGCGACGGCGTACACCGCTCAGGAACCTCACCGCACACCTTAAGGATGGCATCACGATGTGCTTCTACCTATTGAGTCCAAACCTGAAACTCTTCAGCTTTGACCCGGAAAAAGCTACGTAACAAGCGGTGCATCTGGTACTGACCGAGCTTTTCATCCGTTTGCCGTAGCAGACTCATTTGCTGCAGGTTGCTGCAGGCCACCGCCGGATTTTTAAGGTCAGGAATACCTTGAGCAGCTTCCAAAACCAAAGGCCAAGGCAGAGGGCTAGGCGCAAATAAACTAATCAAAGCTCCGAGGATTTGCGCCTCCTCAGCAAGAGACTGCCAACTGAACTCAAAGGCCGCGACAACACCCTGCTTAGTCCTGTCGAGCATCCCTGCCATTTCTACATCGGTTAGAATATTCCCCTGCAGCAAGCCGCGTGTGCTTCTTAAGTTTTCATTGAACGCAGACACACTGAGGTGAGGCTTCCTAGCTAACGAGGTTGCTACAACCTGAAGCGCCAGCGGTAGTCCCCCCAAAATGTCATTAGACAGTTGCAGTAACGCAGCCTGTTCTTCCTCCAAGCGCGGATCGCCATCGGGAAGCACCGCTCGAAACAAGTCCAATGTGGCTTCTCCCTTCAGAGGCATAACCCGGACGCACTCAACACTGTGGCTGTGTTGGCAGTCCGCCTGCGATCGCGTGGTAATAAGCAGCTTAAAGCGCTCTGGCGGTAGCCATTTCAGGCAAAGTCCCAAAGTATTCATTGAGCTAGCGTTATCGACGACAAGAAGCACAGGGTACGGTGCGCGAGGCCAATTTTTAGCACAGTGTCTTAGCTGCCGAGGTATAGGAATGGTTTCGGGAACGGTGACACCCTCGCTAATCGCTAATTCGACAATTTGAAGGGCAATACCATCCGCACTGCTGTCCTCCTGCCCTGCCTCGATCCAAAACACGCCGCCGGGGTATGCCTGTATACAACTATCAGCATATTGCAGTGCTAGTAGAGACTTGCCTACACCAGGCATCCCGGTCATCGCGACTCGTCCATGGTCTTGTAACGCAAGATGAACCTGATCTAGTTCATTCTTGCGGCCAACAAGCATAGAATTTAGAACTGGCAGGTCTACGGGGATGTCATCGGGGATTGGAGCAGTTTCTTCAAATTGGCTATGGTCAGGAAATTCAGGAACTACTCGGTTTGCTGATTTATCTTTGCCAACCATCGGAAATGGGGGAGCACTGGTCGGTTTCACTCGCTCCGGTAGAGCACTTAAAATTGCCTGACGGGCAACCTCCTGCTCCAGCCCAACTACATCCACGTAAACGATCGGGCGTAGCACTCCTCTAGGCTTGCATTGTCGCACTCGAATAGGGATAAGTTTGCGCTTTAGACCTGTAGCGTCATCCGCAAAAGCAGCTGCCCACTCAGATTGTGTAAATTCAGCCTTGAGATAGTCTTCTGACAGGACTAGTACTGTCTTATCGGTTTCCGCTGCGGCTCGCTGCATATACATCACAAAATTTCCGCCAGGGCGAAAATCCCATGCTTGAATAATAGTCTCGTGACCTGCTTCCTCCAATATCCAGGCAATCCACTCAGCCCATGCGCTATCTGCGCTGTTATAGCTTACAAAGAAACTAGTCATGAGGAAGCAGTACGATAGATAGTTGGAAGAGCGATGCATCAGCTCAATCATCATCGCACAGCAATCATCGTCGATGCGATAAACGCTAAGCTTTTGCTGTGCAATGCTCGCAGACATCACATTAATGCCTATCGCCTGGCGCTTTCGCTCCCTCGCCCAAAATCCTTCCAATACGGTTGCATTAGCCCCAAGACTCCGCTACCATGCCAAGCTATGGATGCAACTTACACCGCATCCACACGTTCAACAACGCCAAAGATTTAGCGCCCCCTGGCAGTGCTACCAACACTAACCAGGGGACTACACCCGCTGACGAGACCAGCGAGTGCTACTCAGGAGTATACCGGAGTAGCCACCTTGCCCTATGAAAAGCGCGGTGGCTATCTCTTTGGGTTGTTTTCCTACCTCAAAACCAGGAGACAACCTCAAATGACTTTCAATATCCATACCCCTGGCCTCGGCCAGGACGCTGCCGCCTGCGACGCCGCCCTAGGCATCAACCCCCAAACCGGCGACTACCGCATCGGCAACAAAGACGAAAGCGGCTACCACACCCTGCGGCTGATAGCGATCGGCTCCCTCTACGCCGTCAACAACTGCCGCGACAGCTTACATCAACTCGGCTACGCCCCTGCCGACGAATGGTGCGACCCCATTCCTCTAGCGGGCAGCAGCGGCATCCTGCGCGGATTGACGCCCCACGACGTTATGCGCGTCCTCACCAAGCGCATCCCGCTCCCCGGCTAAGCCGCTAAGCCAAAGCCGTTAAGCTAAAGCCACTAGAGCAACGGGGGCGATAGGAGTGCGCGGCCATAAGATTCTTCAGCGCTAGCTTTAGTTCTGAAACTGCGCCAGCAGCCACGCCCCCACCTGCGATCGCCCTTATAGGCTACATTAGAGGCTAAATTTTCAATTTAAGATTCGCTTCAAGTTGAGCGTAAATCCCGGCAAAACCGCCTCCCCCGACAGCGCGCTCGGATTGTCCAAACCCTCTACCGCCTGACCCTGACGGTAAATCTCCACCCGCTTATTCTTGGGGTCAATTAGCCAGCCCAGCTGCGCACCATTCGCCAGGTATTCCTGCATCTTGGTGCGGGTAGCCTCAAGACTATCCGTCCTAGAGCGCAGTTCAACCACAAAGTCTGGGCACAAGGGGACAAATCCCTGCCGCTGCTCAGGCGTTAGCGCCTCCCAGCGTTCTTTGCGAACCCAAGATGCGTCAGGAGAACGGTGGGCTCCATTCGGCAGCGCAAACCCAGTTGACGAGTCAAAGGCTTCACCGAGCGTATCGTTGGCTTCAAACCATGTACTCAGTTGACCACTAATGCTCAGATTACGCTTCCCCGATTCTCCTCCCGTGGGTGGGTTCACAATCAGCTCTCCCGTTTCAGTCCGCTCAAGTCTAAGATCTCGATTTGCAGCGGCCAAGGCCACAAACTGCTCAGGAGTGACCCGAAGCGCAATTTCATTGGGGAGCTGAAGTGATAGCGGTTTATGTTCAGGAAGAGCCTGCACCGTCATGGTTTGACCTCACGCTGCTGGGTTGCACCTCTATTCTAAAGCGTGCCAGAAACGCGAAGGAACAGCGTAAGTCTCACGCCACGAAGTTCCTCCTAGCCCAATCTTGGGCAACCTAGCGCCGTAAGCAAGGTACAAGGGTGAGGGTAGCGCATGCGTCGGGGAGTAAGAAGGGGGCGGTGGGGCCGCAGACACGCGGGTCGACGACAGCGGTTAAGCGACGCTTGGAGCGCCTACCTGTCTCGATGTCGAGCGGGGCAGCCCGTTCCCCAGACCCCTCCCATAACTACCCGTGAGAGCGGGCTAACCCTAGTTGAATGCTTGGTGTCTCTCACAACGGTAGCGCTAGCGGGAGCCCTCGTTGGGCCACCGCTGCTGCTCGCCAGCGCTACCCAGATACAGGCCCAGCGTACCCAGCAGGCCCAGCGCCTCGCCCAGGCTGAAATTGACCGAGTGCGATCGCTGGTGCGCCAGTCTGCGGTTACTGAATCAGCCCCAAGCGACCTGCCGCCCGTCAGCGCTGCGGCCAAGCTCGCGCAGCAGCCCCCGCCTCAGGCGATCGCAGCCGTCCAGTCTACCCATGCGCACTGCCGCGCCGGCAGGGGGGCGCTATCGGGTGAGGCGATCGGCATCGACATAGACGGCGATACGGCCTGCGACCCTGAGTTTGTATTACAGCGGTTTCGCAGCGGCAGCTCCGTGTCCCGCGCGCCGTTTGAGGTGATGGTGCGGGTCTACGCCGCGTCAAATCAGGACTTTGCGGCGCTACAGACCGAAATCGCCCCCGTGGGGCTGGGTCAGGTCGCAGCTCGTCGTCCCCTAGCGGTGATCACCACCACGATTTCCCCTAGCGATGCGCCCGGGGCGCTGCTGTGCTACCACGGGCAGCGCTGTGCTGAATAGGGTTGCATAGGGCCGTGAGCAGAGGGATGACCATCCACAGCGCCCTACGCGGTGCTATAGCCCGACATAAGGCCATGGGCCAGACCCAAGCGGGGTTTACCTTCGCTGAGCTGCTGGTGGTGATGCTGCTGGCGGGCGGCATCGCGTCGGTGACCCTGCACCTCGCCACTACGCTACTGAGCGCCAACCAGCGCCACATGCGCCGCGATCAGGTGCATACCGACCTAAAGCGATCGCTCAACTACATGACCGAAGACCTGCAGCAGGCCGTATACGTTTATGACGGCCTCTGCTTAGGGCCCGGAGGCGGCCAGGTCGCCGCCTCCGGCTGTCCTGGCTTGGCCAATCACCTGCCCAGCACCCTGACGCCAGAGCGCGATCGCTACCCAGTGCTGGCTTTCTGGCGGCCGACGCCCCTATCGGCTACCCTGATGCAGCGCTGCCGCCGGGGCAGCCTAGCCGCCCCCGAGTGCCAGTCGCAGCAGGCCTATACCCTCGTGGTGTACGTGATCAGCACCCTGGATGACAGCGCCCTCTGGCAGGGGGAGGCTAGGCTGCTGCGCTACAAACTGAGTAAGTTTCGCCAGAGCGGCGCGCCCGTTCCAGGCTACGTCAATCCCCGACGCCAGCAGTTCCGGACCTGGCCCTGGTACTACAGCGGCAGCGCTGCGCTAGCAAATCAGCAGACGCAGCGTCCGTCACTGCAGGGCAGCGCCCCGGTGCCGCTCGTGGACTTTATCGATTTCTCGGTGGGGTCGCCGCAGTTAGCCGCCTGTCCTGCAGGCTATCGGCCCACGGCGGCAGCGGCGGTCCTATCGCAGGTGGACAGCGTCTTGGGCTGCGTTAGCGAAAATCAGGAGGTGATTTTGACGCTGCGGGGCCACCTGCCCGCCGCAGGCCGCACTGGGTCAACGGCTTCCGCCCTGACGCTGCAGACGCGAGTATTTCCTCGCCCCCGACTAGACTATCTGCCGCCCGACTAGCCACCCCGCTAGCCTCAAGCTAGCCCCCGTTTTTGGGGCCCCGCCGCGCGGCTCTAGAGGAGCCATTGCGGAGCTGCTCATCGATGAGCTGGCTCAGACGAGCAGCGCTGTCAGAGACCGCTAGCGACTCAGCCGCCATCGCCATTTTCTTGAGGCGATCGGGAGATTGAATCAGCGCCAGCACCTTCTGCTCTAAGGTTTGAGCATCCAAATCAGCCTGCTGGTGAACCTGGGCGGCCCCGGCCGCCGCAAACACAGCAGCGTTGAAGGTCTGGTGGTCTTCTGCGGCAAAGGGATAGGGGATGAGGATGGTGGGCGTTTGGGTAATGGCCAGCTCAACTAGAGTCCCGGCCCCGGCCCGGCTAATGGCTAGGTCGGCCCGCTGCAGCAGGGCCGCCATATGGTCATAGAACGGGCGATGTAGGTAGTGAGAGTAGTTCACGGCGTCGGCGTCGGGGTCATTGTCCCCCGTCAGGTGAACCACCCATATTCCCTCAGTCAGCCAGGTCTTGAGGCTCTGGCGCACGAGCTGGTTGACGGCGACGGCCCCCTGACTGCCGCCCACAACCACGATCAGGGGTACATCGGCGGGAATCTCTAGGCCGGGTAGCTCGGGTGCGTCGCTGTGAGCTTGAAAGGCCTGACGTACGGGAGTACCGACGCAGACCGCCTTAGCTTTGGGGAGGTGGGCGGCGGCGGCGGAAAAGCCGAGGGCAACGGTGGTACACCAGGGGCTGAGCCAGCGGGTCACCTTGCCGGGGAGCGCGTTGGACTCGTGCAGAATGGCCGGTAGGCCCAGGGAGCGGGCGGCGATGATGGCGGGGGCGGCGATGTATCCTCCAGTCGTAAATACGCCGTCAAACTTGCCCTGGCTCAGCAAACGGCGCACCTGTCTTACTGACCCCAAAAGTCGAAAGAAGAGGCGGATGCCGCCTAGTCCTAATGCGGTCTGAATCCCTTCAAGGTCAACCAGGTGCAGCGGGTACTGCTCGGGGACCAGGCGCGTCTCTAGTCGGTTAGGCACCCCTAACCACTCAATTTCGTAGTCCGAGAGCTGCTCTACTGTGGCGATCGCCGGAAATAGATGCCCTCCGGTGCCACTTGCCGCCACCAGCAGTTTCTTCGTTTCAGCCACAGTTACATCCCGTCACTACTTTTTTGCATTTGCGATTATTGCGCTCGCTGCCCTACGGTTGCCAGATCGCATCTGCCGTCTCGCACTTGTCATTATGCCTTGCGCCTCAAACGGTATACCTTGCGCTTCAAACTGTCCGTATTACGCAGTTGCCCGCAGTAGATTGAGTTAATATCGCCATGTCAATTCACCGCTGCGTCTACTACAGTTACATTAACAGCCGTTTTAGAGCGATCGCCGCACGGTTTCTATATACCTTACGTCATAGACACATTGCGTCATAGACGCTGGTCTTCAATCCTCATACATAAGTTGACAGTATCATTTATGCTTAAGTCTAAATCTTGCCTTGCTGCGCTGGTCGGTCTAGCCGCTGCGAGCTCTACAGCTCCTATGGCCTATGCACAAGCCCCAACAGAGCTAACTGATTTTGTGCAGCAGCTCGACGCGGCCGCTAGCCAGGAAGATCTCTCGGGGGTGATGCAGGCCTACAGCCCTAACCTCGTACATGGCGACGGGCTGACCTACGACGAGCTAGAGGCGGCGCTGGTCCAGTTTTGGGAGCAGTACGACAACCTTGTTTACGAGACAGATATTACGCACTGGCAGGACACCGCCAGCGGCTACACCTCAGAGACCGTTACCACCATCACAGGTACCCGAGAGCTAGGGGATCAAAGCCTAATGCTCACCGCGACGCTGACCGCGACCCAGGAGATGGCAAACGGCCAGATTATCAGCCAGGACATTTTGGATGAAGAGAGCAGCGTCGCTGCGGGCAGCAATCCACCAGAGCTGGATATCAATCTGCCGGAGCAGGTAGATACGGGAGAGCAGTTCTATTTCGATGCTATCGTCTTAGAGCCTTTAGGAGAGCGACTGCTGCTGGGGATGGCCCTTGAGGAAGAAGTCAGCTCAACGGGATATGCTGCGCCCGCGACAATTGAGTTCGATCTGCTGACCTCGGGCGGACTATTTAAGGAGGGTCTGGCCCCCGAGTCCCCGGGTCAACGGTGGCTATCTGCTATCGTCGTGCGGGATGACGGCATCGCCGGAACGACCCGCCGCCTGCAGGTCGCGCCTGTAGAGTAGCCTAAGTGCTTGCGGTCCTAGGCCCTTGGAAGCTACGCGCTCCTGCAGCCGAATCGGTCAGGATGGCGTTGGCCCCTCTTCCAAATTAGGGATGGGGGCCATGGCTGCGCCAATCAAATACTGTGCTACGCCCCTGCCGCGAGCGATCGCCCCGAAAGCGCCCCCGAAAGCGCCCCTAATATTCCGGTATCGAAGGATCGATTTCCCGGCTCCAGGCCAGGATACCGCCCTTGACGTTGGTGCCTTCAATACCCGCATTCTTGAGCAGCGCTAGCGCCTTGGCCGAGCGCCCCCCCATCTTGCAGTGGGCGATAACGCGGTGGCCGTTGACGATCTCCTTCACCTTTGCCACGCCGTCGCCGTTTTCAATGTCGGGCAGCGGCACCAGCACCGACCCTGGAATCTGGGCGATGTCGTATTCGTGGGGGTTGCGCACGTCCAGCAGCACGTAGTCCTCCGCGTCGCTGTCGAGGATCTGCTTCAGCTCCTGCACCGACATCTCGGCGATCGCCGCCTTTTGTTCGGCCTCAGCTGCCTTAGCTTGGGGAATGCCGCAGAACTGGTCGTAGTCGATCAGCTCCTTAATCACCGGGCGCTCGGGGTTGGGGCGCAGCTTTAGCTCCCGGAATTTCATGTCGAGGGCGTTGTAGAGCATTAGCCGCCCGCTAAGGGTGTTGCCCTGGCCGAGAATAATCTTGACGGTCTCGGTGGCCTGAATGGTGCCAATGATGCCGCACAGCACCCCCAGTACGCCGCCCTCGGCGCAGGAGGGCACCAGACCCGGCGGCGGCGGCTCAGGATAGAGGTCGCGGTAGTTGGGGCCGCCCTCGTAGTTAAACACCGTCGCCTGACCCTCAAACCGGAAAATAGAGCCGTAGACGTTGGGCTTGCCCAGCAGCACGCAGGCGTCGTTGACCAGGTAGCGGGTGGGGAAGTTGTCGGTGCCGTCGACGATCACGTCGTAGCCCTGCATCAGGTCCAGGGCGTTCTCAGAAGAGATGCGGGTGTTGTAGAGGTCGACCTGACAGAAGGGGTTGATTTCGAGAATGCGGGTTTTGGCGGACTCGATTTTGGGCTTGCCGACAGCCGAGGTGCTGTGGATGATCTGGCGCTGCAGGTTGGAGCGATCGACGACGTCAAAGTCGACGATGCCCAGCCGCCCGACGCCAGCAGCGGCGAGGTAGAGCAGCAGCGGGGAGCCCAGGCCACCAGTGCCAATGCACAGCACGCTGGCGGCCTTGAGGCGCTTCTGACCCTCTAGGCCCACCTCTGGCAAAATCAGGTGGCGAGAGAAGCGCTCGTATTCTTCGCGGGAAAGCTGGACGTCGTCCAGGTTTGGATTCAGCATGGCAATCTAGCTTTGATGCAATGTGCAGTGTAGGAACAGGTGACCTCGATGGCGCACGTCTAACAGCGACGTTTGTTTGAAACCGTTATGGGCGAGGCGCTACAAGCAGCGCTTCAGGCTGAAAATGCCTGTGGTCGTCAAGCCTCCAGCATAGGACATCTTGAGCGATGCCGTGGTGGACGGACACAATGATATACGAATAATAGGCTCAGGCTATAGCGCGATGGAATCTACGCTTCCGCTGCGCGAGCGCATTCGGAGGGAATGGCGGGTTGCGAATGGCGATAAACGCTATGCTTCATGGCGCAGGTGTTTGGTACAGATTCGTAGTCGATGGCGATCGCTCCTCTGGCGTTTGAGGTGGCTCGAAGATGACGACGAAGAGCGCTTGGGGCACTAGCCGTTTGAGGGTGCGGGCGTGGGCATCGGCGTCGTTGCGTTTGCGAAAGCGAGCCACCGTAATGCGTTGTGCGTTGGGCAGGAGACGGATGATGCACCAGGGGTGGAGTTGGGTTCGGTAGTGCGACATGGTTGTAGATGATGAATATGTGCAGGCAACGGTAGGGGCATACGGCCGTATGCCCAAAATCTGACATCGAAAAATTTGCCCTCGCAGATGCAGAGGCCCAAAGAGGCGGAAATTTTGCAGCAGGATGCGATAGAGGCGATGCCTCTACCACGCGAACGCTGTCTACTGCGAATAAAGAACCAGATCGTGTCTCAGAGGTGAGACACTGGAAAGACGAAGATCGACTGCAGCACAGCAGAGCCGTCTGCTGGCTGAGCCATGTATTTGAGCTGACCACTCTATCTAAATTGATTTAGAGTCTGCTGTGAACTTCTTTTATATAAATTAGTTTAGATTAAACGTGCGCGATCAGGAGTCTGCATTTTCTAAATTGAGGCAATCGCGGCATCTGACACAGAGACAGATTGCAGATGCGCTGGGAATCACAGTGCAGACGGTGAGCAACTGGGAGGTGGGGCGAGCGGAGCCGAAGCTGACGATACGGCAGTTCAAGGCGCTGCTACAAATCTTGGACTGCTCGGTAGAGGACCTGCCGGACGACCTCAAGCCTTAGCGATCGCAATCACTGGTATCACTGGCTGCGTCGCTTAGACTGGGAGATAGATTTTTCCAAAAGCATTTCTCTATGGCAGGCGCGACTGATATTTCCTTAGATCTGGTGCTCGAAGACGCAGATCTAGACACTGGAGAATTAGAAGCTTTGACGCAAAGCCTACAGCAGCAGATTTCTGGCATTGCGGAAGCCGTGGAGCGGGTGCCTGCTGCAAGGGTAACTCGTGGCAACGTGGTGGAAAAGGGGGACGAGAATGAGCCTGGACTGCTGCAGATGGAGGTGAACCTCGCCAATATCCAAAAGCTGGCAAGCTGTCTGTATCAACGAGTGGCAGGGCGATCGACGAAAGCGCGAATAAAGTACGGAAGCGGGCCGGATACCGTTGAATTTGAGTTTGAGGGCAACAGCCAAAAGGACTTAGCGGCGACGATGCAGGACGCCACGGCCTTTATGGAGCGCGTTGCTCAGATTCAGCAGTCTCAGGAGCAGAAGCAGCAGTAGGCATGGGCGATCGCGTTGCGCTGTTGGTGGGGGTGAGTGAGTACGGGGAGGGCTACCAGCCGCTGCCCGGTACCGCCACGGATTTGAAGCGGATGCGGCAGGTATTAGGGAAGCGGGAGATGGGCGGGTTTGCGGTGGAAATGCTGCCCAACCCTAATGCTCAGCAGCTGCGCGAAAAGATGGAGCGGTTCTTTGGCGATCGCAGTAAGGAAGACGTGCTGCTATTTTACTTTTCGGGCCACGGTGCGCTGGACCCCTATGTTGGCAATCAGCTCTACCTTTCGACGAGGGAAACGCGAAAGGATAATAAGCGGCTGGTGGAGTCGAGTGCGGTGGAGGCGGCGCGGCTGCATCGGTATTTGGTGAATAGTAAGTCGCAGCAGAAGGTGGTGATTTTGGACTGCTGCTTTAGCGGGGCGGCGGCGAACCTGCTGAAGGGGGAGGGCGCGGTTAACCTGCAGCAGCTAAAGGCGCGAGGGACGGTGATGCTGGCGTCTTGCAGCGCGTTTGAGGTGTCCTATCAGACGAAGGGCGGGGCGGGCGCTGAGGTGGCGCAGTCACTCTATACACAATACTTAGTAGAAGGTATTGAGACGGGCGCGGCGCGGCGCAGCAAGCAAGAATGGATCTTTGCTCAGGATTTGCATGAGTATGCCCGCAAGCGGTTCCAGACAGAGCTAGCGGCGGCAATGGAGCCGCAGATTATTGTGGTGGAGCGAGAGGGGTATGGTATTCCGGTAGCGCGAGCGCCGAAGGGGGACCCGAAGGTGGAATACCGGCAGATTGTAGCCGAGGTGCTGCAGGAGAATGATGGGGAGATTAATGAATTAGAGACCTTTCGGCTTGAGATTGAGCGAGAGGAGCTGGAGCTGTCGGAGGAGGAGGCGCTGCAAATCCTCAAGGAGCAGCAAAAGCCCTATGCTGTGCGGAAGCAAAAGCAGGCGAAGTACAGCCGTGCGTTTGAGCTGGCGCTGAAGCAGGGGTATCCTATTTCGGCAAAAGCTCGGAAGACACTGAAGTTGATTCAGTCGCGGCTAAGCCGACGAGAGGTCGCTGTAGTTCACGCCGTCGTTCGGTCCGGATTTGGTCGGCGTGGTGGTGGACCAGGCGTCGAGCGAGTTGAGCACGCCG